>JAAUZB010000001.1 GCA_014804775.1 Roseburia sp.
CTGCGGTGGCGGCTGTTTCGGGATATCTTATGATGGACGCGATGACTTTGGGGTATGCGGCAGTCTGGGTCAATGGTTCCATTTTTTATACATGGACATTTACCTGTGGGATATGGGCGCTGTTCCCAGTGGCACGGTGTGTCTTCGAGCATGAGGATGCTGACGGGCAGGAAAGATGCGGCTTTCGGCTGCAGGGAAAGATCGCGGGATGGCAGAGCTTTTTATACGGAATTCCCTGTGCCGTGATCGCTTCCATGTCGATCGAACAGATGGGAGCGGTGCTTCTGGTATTTGAACTGCTTGCCCTTTTCTACTGCGCATGGAAACAGCGCCGCATACCCGTGCTTCTGGCGGTTCAGACGCTCTGCAGCGCCATTTCCTATGCGATACTGTTCGCAGCGCCGGGAAATGCGATCCGCTCCGCGCAGGAGGTTGTGACATGGATGCCGGAATATGCGACGATGAGCTTCGGACAGCATCTGTTCATTACGGTGCAGTGGCTGCTTTCTTCCTTTGCGAATGAGAACAGACTTTTTTTGTGCGGAATCTGGATTGTCGGTATGTTGCTCCTTAGACAGAAACATGGGGAGAAAAATTTGATATGGGAGGGGACGGCAGTTCTTTTTGCACTTGCAGCGCTTTTGCCCTATCTCGGAATCACCGTATGCTCAGACCTTGGAATGAATCTGCCGGATATCACAGAAAAAATTGACCGTGTTCCTGCCGTTTCTGATCTGACGGGAGGCAATCTATTTGCCATATGCTGGTGGATTTTGGCTTTGGTATTCACTTTTGCCTTCCTTTGGAAGGTCTCGGAGTTTGACGTGACGCTTCTGCTTGTCTATTTGGCGGGAATTGCCAGCGAAGCGATCCTGTTTTTCTCACCGACGATGTATGCTTCGGGAGCAAGGGTTTATTATCTCACCGATCTTTTATATCTTTTTTTGATCCTCTGTCTTTCATTTAGGATGAAAAAAAAGATGCGAAACAGATTTTGTGCAGGGATGGCCGCACTGGGAATTCTGAATGTGCTATTTCAGGTGCCGGTATTTCTGTCACATCTATAGAACATAGTTTTTTGATAGTTTGGTCACAATTTGAACACATCTTGACGATAGAATATACACAGAATCTGCTAAACAGATGCTGTGGCAGAATCTGTAAACAGATGCTGTGACAGCATCAGGAAAGGGGTAATGATCATGGATCAGAATAATTTTAACTATCAGGAGCAGTTTTCCGATTCCATCCATTCATATAATCAGCCGCAGAATGGCGGTTATTACGGGAACGGGAACGGAGGCTATCAGCAGAACGGAAATCCAGAGCCAAAAAAGGAAAATAAGTCTGGCGGCTTTGGCATGAAGCTCGCCAAATGTGCAGCGTATGCAGTTGTCTTCGGACTGGTTACCGGTGTGGTTTTTGAGGGCGTACATCTGACTTCAAATGCAATGTTTGGGGCAAAGCCGATCGTGCAGGAGCGCAGCGAAGAAAATGTGCTGACACAGTCGGACGG
This sequence comes from Roseburia sp., assembly GCA_014804775.1. Lineage (GTDB taxonomy): Bacteria > Bacillota > Clostridia > Lachnospirales > Lachnospiraceae > Roseburia. The sequence continues at coordinate 1,517 of JAAUZB010000001.1, forward strand.
CGGTAAGGTTCAGACGACTAAAATTTCGANNACCTATGCGGCGACGGANGTTTCCGATATNGTNGAAGAGACAATGCCNTCTATTGTCGCGATCACCAATGTGAGTCTNAACGAATACCGAAGCTTTTGGGGAGGCGGNACGCANACCTATGAGAATACCAGCGCCGGTTCCGGCATTATTGTGAGCCAGGACGGGGANAANCTNTANATTGTGACGAANAATCATGTTGTGGAGGGNGCCACAAGCCTGACTGTTACTTTTAACGATAAATCTACGGTCAGCGCAGAGATCAANGGAACNGATCCATCCACGGATCTTGCNGTGATCCGNGTNGCNANNAGCAGCNTAGAGAGTACGACGATGGATGCGATNAAAGTTGCNACACTCGGAAACTCCGAAGAACTCAGGGTNGGAGAGGCGTCNATTGCGATTGGAAATGCNNTGGGNTACGGACAGTCCGTGACGACNGGGTGCATNAGNGCNCTCNACCGCGAGGTATCNGTATCNGATGTGANCAGCAATACGAATTATACGGCAGAGNTGATNCAGACAGATGCGGCGATCAATCCCGGAAACAGNGGCGGNGCGCTGCTGAATGCGGCAGGNGAGGTCATNGGTATCAATTCCGTNAAATATGCTGATACTTCGGTGGAGGGAATCGGCTATGCCATTCCGATCAGCACTGCGATACCGATCATAGAAGATTTGATCACCAAAGAGAAAGTGGACGAATCGGAAAGCGCATTTTTGGGAATCTCAGGNGTTGANGTGACGGATGATGTGGCNCGCAAATACGGAATGCCCACAGGTATTTTNGTGGCTCAGGTGACGGAAGGCTCNGCGGCACAGNAGGCGGGCATCCAGAAGGGGGATATCGTCACNGAATTTGACGGNACNGCAATCTCTTCNATGGAAGAGCTGTCTTCCANACTGCAGTANTATAAGGCAGGCGAGACAGTGGATGTTACGATCCGGCGCGCATCTGACGGAGAGTATGTAGAGTTGACNCTCNCGGCAACACTTGGGAAAAAGAATTAATTAAATCATAACTTAAGAAAAAGCCTGCCNTNCGGCNGGCTTTTTCTTATAGGAAAAAGGCGTAACNGNGACNGNAAAAAATATGATTTTGAATGAAACTTTTNGTNAGGATGAANGGTCTAACTGTCAGAACNGNTNAGAAAGGAGGAGNTTTGGATGAGAGGTGTCGATAAAGAGACACTNGTCCATGAATATCTGGTNAAAAANTATGAGAAATANTACCGGATTGCATACAGCTATACNTTTCAGGAGCAGGATGCCNTGGACATCGTGCAGGAAGGGGCCTATCGGGCNATCTTAAAGAGCGGTTCCCTGAAGAATCCGGAATATGTGGATACATGGATCTGCAGGATNATGATGAATGAGNCAGTCCGATTTTTGGAGAAGAACAGAGGACGTACNGTCGCTATGGAGGAAGTGCCGGAGGANGGNGCGCAGGATGAGATGAGNGANCTGGATCTGCGGCAGGCTCTTTTGAAANTGAATGAGGANGAGCGGAGGATTGTCGTGCTTCGGTATTTNGAAGAAGAAAAANTCCAGACGATTGCAAAGACGATGGATATGAAAGTGAGCACNGTGAAGAGCCGCCTATACCGCGCNGTGGAGAAGTTAAAAAAATATATGGAGACNGGAGGAGTNGGATATGGTGAAATGGAAGAAGGAGTATGANNAGATCGTGGTGCCGGAAAATGNGAAAGAAAAGATAGAGGANGCNGTGATGAGNGCAAAAGAAAGCAAGAGAAAGANCAGAAGANTGCGNACATTTCGATGNGTGGGAAGTGCGGCNGCAGTATTTGCNGCAATACTGATCCTTCCGAANACCAGTCAGACNGTGGCNGCTGCCATGCAGCAGATTCCGGTTTTNGGTNANTTTTTTAAAGTAGTGACAATCCGNGAATANCAGGTGGATGAAGAACGGTATNCNGCNGATGTNAAGGTGCCGGANGTGATTTTNGACGATGTTGGCGGCGTNTCGGATGANACNGCACAGCAGGCAAAGGAGACGGCAGATGCNATCAATATTGANATTCAGAAAGTGACAGACGAATTNNTNGANGAGTTTAAGAGTGACATGGAGGAGTTTGAGGACGGCTATGGNGACATTNTGGTNGACAGCGAGGTTCTGACAGATGATGANCGTTGGTTCTCCCTNGCACTGACNCTTTATCAGGGCGCCGGCAGCGGGTACGAGCGTCACCGNCACTATACTGTNGATAAGACTACNGGTAAACAGGCAGAACTCTCCGAATTCTTTGGAGANGACTATATTGANATCATCAGTGAAGAAGTCAGCAGTCAGATGCGNCAGAGNATGGCTGANGANGAGAANGTGNTCTANTGGATTGATTACGAGGATNTACCGGAGTGGAATTTTACTTCTATAGCGGAAGATCAGGACTTCTACGTAAATGCNGANGGNAANGTNGTCATCTGTTTTGATGAATATGAAGTTGCNCCCGGATATATGGGNTGTGTGGANTTNGTANTATNAAATTAGNNTTTAATTTAAAANGGACGCTGCAACANATNNTNTGNTGACAGCGTCCGANTNNNTTTGCTTNAAAAATCTTATTACCGNTCCATTTTCCAGAATGCNGCAGAGTATGCNGGCAGNGTGCTTCCGCCGCCAAAGTCNTGTCCTTNACCGGAAATCAGATCAACGGCAGTTCCGCATCCGGCATCAAAGTGNGCATCAAACGGNNNTTCGTCGGCATTGATTGCNACCAGTACGCGTTCTCCGTCNCATTTCCGCTCAAAAATACATTGCTTNTTGGTCAGCAGGACAGAACGGAANTNACCNTAGTTCAAGGCNGGAGAGTTCTTCTTTGCCTCGGCGAGCTTACTGATGAAATCGGTCAGTTCATTCCACTCCGGAGCTTCNAAGCAGGCGCGCAGGGCGGGATCGCCCTCNTCTTTTCTNGCNGTAGCGCCCCANTCNCTGCCGTANTATACGCANGGAATNCCGGGCATNCCGAATGCCAGTGCGTAGATCAGAGGCAGATGATTCTTATTGGAAAGGATGCTGGCAACACGTGTCACATCGTGGTTGTCAACNAAGGCGAGCAGATGTTTGCCGCGGTANAGNGTCCAGTTTTCCGGTCCGAACTGACGGAGCAGAGAGTGGTTGATCTCAAACATATTCATGCTGTTGAAGCTGGAATAAAGNCCCTTGTAGCATTCGTAGTTCGTCACNGAGTGAAGCATGGAATCGTTCATCAGCTGATTATAGTCGCCGTGCAGCGTNTCACCGACNAGGAANAAGTCNGGNTTTAAGCTGTCACAGTAGCCACGCAGCCGGCGNACAAAGTCGCGGTCGAGACAGTATGCCACATCGAGGCGGAGTCCGTCAATGTCGAATTCCTCCACCCAGCCTTTNATANNGGAGAAGATATGNTGTACGACNTCTTCATTGCGCAGATTAAGNTTGACCAGATCGTAATTGCCTTCCCAGCCTTCGTACCAGAGNCCGTCATTATANTTGGAATTTCCNTCAAAATTGATGTGGAACCANTCTTTATAGGGAGAATCCCAACGTTTTTCCAGCACATCTTTAAAAGCCCAGAATCCGCGTCCNACATGNTTNAATACNCCGTCCAGCACGACATGGATACCTTCTGCNTGAAGATTGCNGCACANNTCCTTAAAGTCNGCATTNGTGCCGAGGCGTGTNTCGATCGTNCTGTAATCTCTGGTATTNTAGCCGTGGGTATCGGACTCNAATANCGGAGAAAAATAGATNGCGTCTGCCCCNAGTTTTTTGATNTGNGGAATCCANTCGTTGACTTTTAAGATACGGTGCTCTAANACACCGTCATTCTCAAAAGGTGCACCGCAAAAACCAAGCGGATAAATCTGATAGAAAACACTTTCNTAAGCCCACATAATTAAATCTCCATTTCATTTTTTGTNTTATTGTNNATTNNNNAGNCNGTNACCGGNACAGACAGCAAAAATGTCAGCTNTGGCTCATATCCCGTGACTTTTGGGAACATGCCCTCTGNGCTGTGATTACGGAAGAGCGGAAACCGCNNTTTTCGAGTGCAGCTACNGCCTCAATNGTAGTGCCGCCGGGGGAGCAGACAGCGTCCTTTAACACACCGGGGTGTTCGCCGGTNTCTAAAACCATCTTAGCCGCACCGTATACNGATTGAGCGGCAAATTTGTATGCCTGNGCTCTCGGCATGCCGTCAGCGACAGCAGCGTCTGCCATGGCTTCGATCAGCAGGTAGACATAGGCGGGAGAAGAACCGGAAACGCCGACCACGGCATCCATTAAACTTTCAGTGACTACTTCAGAGCGTCCGAAGCTGTCAAAAATTTCCCGTACNAGAGTGAGTTCCTCTTCGGTGACAGCATTGTTGGCGCAGAGCGCGCTCATGGATTCGTTCACCAGAGCCGGAGTGTTCGGCATGGCGCGTACCAGCTTGATTGTCTTGCCAAAAGATGCCTCAATTTCGCGAATAGTCTTGCCCGCAGCGATTGAAACGACAATACAGTCATCTTTNATGTGATCCGCAATTTGTGGAATAATATCACAGAATTTGCCAGGCTTTACAGCAAGAAACAGGATGTCACTGTTGTCTGCGACCTCTTCGTTGGAAAGCGTGGTTCGAATGGAAAAAGCGGATCCGATCTTTTCTAAAGTGGCAGACGAGTGGGCGCTTGCGATCACCCGGTCTGCGGATGCCAGTGATGAGGACAGGATGCCGCCGATCATGGCGCGTCCCATATTGCCTGCACCGATAAAACCGATTGTTTTATCAAACATATAATCTCCTTAACAGTTCAATCAAAAACAGCGATACACGGCAACACATGTCGCCAGGTATCGCTGTTCGTGCATTTGCCGTATGGCTCCGGCAGTTTATAGGGTTCCTAGAAATCTGTGAGGTTTGCAGCTCTTCTCTCTAAGAATGCCGTCATACCTTCTTTCTTGTCATTGGTGGAGCAGGTAACGCCGAAGAGGTTTGCCTCCATCTCGACAGCGTTCTTGATGTCCATATCATATCCGTTGTTGATAGCAGCCTTTGCGATAGAAACAGCATAGCTTCCTTTGGAGATGATCTTCTTCGCCATCGCTTTTGCAGTGTCCATTAACTCTTCCGGAGCTACGACTTTGTTTACCAGACCGATGCGGTAAGCTTCTGCAGCATCGATGGAATCACAGGTGAAGATCAGCTCTTTCGCGCGTCCCATACCTACCAGACGGGCAAGTCTCTGTGTGCCGCCGAATCCTGGGATAATGCCAAGACCTGTTTCCGGCTGAGCGAAAGTTGCATTGTCGGATGCGATGCGGATATCGCATGCCATAGAAATTTCACATCCGCCGCCAAGTGCAAAGCCGTTGACAGCTGCAATCGTAACCTGACGCATGTTCATCAGTTTGAAAAACGGAACGGATGCTTTCATGCCAAACTCTCTTGCCTCTGCTGCAGAGAAATTAACCATCTCAGCAATATCAGCGCCGGCTACGAAAGATTTGAATGCATTGCCTTTCTTGTCAGGACCGCCGGTCAGGATCACTACCTTAATGTCGTCACGAACTTCGATCTCGCTCAAAGCAGTGTTTAACTCGTCCAATGTCTCGCTGTTTAATGCGTTTAATGCGCCTGGTCTGGAAATGGTGAGAACGGCGATCTCATCAGCTGTTTCCAATGTTAAATTGTTAAATTCGCTCATCGTCTGAAAACCCTCCTGTATGGTTTGATAAATAATTAACAATATAGCTATTTCTAAGGTAACGCTTTTGGTAGGATTTGTCAATAGATTTTTTGAGGAGCCTGCCCATATAATGAAGCAGATGCTGCTGTTCACACAGGGAGCAAAGTGGAGGAAAGAGATATGCTAACGGATTCGGATCTGAGACAACTTGTAAAGCCGCTGCTGCATTGGTTTGCCGGACATGCACGCAAGCTGCCGTGGCGGGAGGATGTGACACCTTACCGCGTCTGGATCTCGGAGATCATGCTGCAACAGACGCGCGTTGAGGCGGTGAAGCCGTACTTTGACCGTTTCATCCGTGAACTTCCTGATATAAAGTCGTTGGCAGAGTGCCCGGAGGATGCTTTGATGAAACTGTGGGAAGGACTCGGCTATTATAACCGTGTCAGAAATATGCAGAAAGCAGCGGTTCAGATAATGGAGAGCTATGGAGGAGAGCTTCCCGCCGATTACGGAGAATTGCTGAAGTTAAAGGGCATCGGTCATTACACTGCCGGTGCGATCGCCTCAATCGCGTATGGAATTCCTGTGCCTGCGGTGGACGGAAATGTATTGCGTGTGATCGCAAGGGTGACGGCAGACGATACAGATATTGCGAAACAGTCCTTTCGGACAAGAATGGAAGAGAAACTGGCGGAAGTGATGCGCCCGGGAGCAAATGGTGAGGTGTTTGGGGACATCAGGGACAGTGACGGAAAATCTGTCGGCGGCAAAAATCCTGCCGGCGCTTTTAATCAGGCGCTGATGGAGCTTGGGGCGACGGTATGTCTGCCAAACGGCGTGCCTCTCTGCGGGGAATGTCCGTGGAGTGAACTGTGTTTGGCGAAAAAAGAAGACCGCATCGGGGAGCTTCCGGTTAAGAGCAGGGAAAAAGCCCGCAGGATCGAAAAGCGTACGGTGTTCATCATCCGGGATGGGGACAGGGTCGCCATCCGTAAGCGTCCNCAAAAGGGACTTTTGGCGGGACTGTATGAACTGCCGAATGTGGAAGGCGAATTGGATCAGGAGGAGGCTCTGGAACTGGTAAAAGNGATGCATTTTACACCCATCAGGATACAAAGACTTGTGGATGCAAAACATATTTTTTCCCATGTGGAGTGGCATATGAAGGCGTATGCCATTCGGGTTGAGGAGGTGGAGCTGTCAGGAGAGACGGCGGAGAAAAACCTTATTTTTGTAGATGCAGGAGAGGCGGCGGAGCGTTATGCGATACCGGCGGCATTTGCAGTCTATGCAAAATATTTGACGATCAGGCTTGGAAGCGAGCGTTTTGCAGATGAAAGATGACAAAGAGGGAGCCAGTGCATTGCACTGGCTTTTATATGAAAAAGATTTTTGCATGTAGACAACTATTTTTACTATATCTAGTATACTCATTAATTGTGACCACTATATGCCAAGTTTATGATAGTTCTGTAAATAAAATGTGAACAAAAGGGGAAAATTCCAAAGGAGACAATCTTTAGAAAGTCCTAAGAAAAAATAAATTGGCGGATAAATACAAAACGTGTATAATGAAACAGATGTGATGAAGAGAAGGGGGTATGACAATGTACGATGCCATAGTGATAGGAGCCGGGATTGCAGGCGCTGTTGCAGCAAGAAAGCTGGCAGAGGAAAAGAANAGAAAGGTNCTTGTGCTTGAGCGAAGGGAACATATTGGCGGAAACTGTTATGATGAGAANGATGNGTACGGTATTCTCATTCACAATTACGGTCCGCACATTTTTCATACAGGGATGGAGGATGTCTTTNCNTTCTTGTCCCGCTTTACTGACTGGTATCTGTTTGGGCATGAGGTNGTGGCAAAGGTGNACGGGGAATTNATCCCGATTCCGTTTAACCTGAACACATTGCATATGGTGTATGACCGCAGTATGGGGCGGGAGAAGGCAGACGAGCTGGAAAAGAAGCTGATCGCCGCGTACGGAGAGGGCAGCAGAGTCCCNATCATGAAGCTGCGTGAGAATGACGATCCGGATATCCGGGAGATNGCACGCTATGTCTATGAAAATGTTTTTCTGCATTATACGATGAAGCAGTGGGGGCAGACACCGGAGGAGATCAGCCCGGAAGTGACAGGGCGNGTGCCGGTTCTGATATCTTACGATAACCGCTATTTTCAGGATAAGTATCAGGGAGTGCCAAAAGAAGGNTTTACNCCGATGTTTGTGCGTATGCTCGATCATGAGAATATCACGGTCCGTACCGGTGTGGACTGNAANGAAGTNCTGCAGTTTCAGNGTGATGACATTTATTTTGAAGGNGANAAGTTNGANGGAGANGTCATTTATACCGGAGCGTTGGATGAACTGTTNNACTGCAGGTTNGGCAGACTGCCGTATCGCTCTCTGGATTTCCGGTTTGAGCATTATGATNTNCCCTCCTATCAGGGACACAGTGTGGTTAATTATACGGTCAGCGAAGANTTTACGAGGATAACAGAATTTAAATTCCTGACAGGGCAGGAGAATACAAACGGATCAACCATTGTAAAAGAATATCCGTTTGCCTATACCGGAGCAGNGGNCGAAATTCCGTATTATGCTATTTTAAATGAGGACAATGAAGCANTGTATGAAAAATATAAGGAATTGACCCGGGNAATGAAAAAATTCCACCTGCTCGGCAGACTGGCAGAGTATAAATATTANAATATTGATGCGATGACNAAAAAGGCTATGGAGCTGGTCGCGCAGCTGTAAAGGAGATAGAATAATGAAATTGTTGACATTTGCGATTCCGTGTTACAACTCGGAGGAATATATGGAGCACTGCATCGAAACGCTTCTGCAGGGAGGCGAAGATGTTGAGATCCTGATCGTGGACGACGGGTCAAAGGACCGTACGGCNGNGATCGCCGACGCCTATGAGGCNAAATATCCGGGAATCATCCGGGCNATCCATCAGGAAAACGGAGGACACGGCGAGGCAGTCAATACCGGNNTTAAGAATGCAACGGGGTTGTATTTTAAGGTGGTTGACAGTGATGACTGGGTAGANCATGATGCNTATATGCAGATCCTNGATAAGCTNAGGGAGCTGGTNGGAGGGGANANGCCGCTTGACATGCTTCTGTCAAATTATGTTTATGAGAAGGAAGGCGCCAAGCGAAAAAAAGTCATGCGCTATTCCGCAGTGCCGAAAGACCAGNTGATCACCTGGAATGACTGCAGATTTCACAAGGGNCAGTATATCTTGATGCATTCCGTTATTTACCGGACCAGNCTGCTNANGGAATGCGGNTTGAAGCTTCCGAAGCATACGTTTTATGTGGANAATATNTATGTNTATAAGCCGCTGCCGAGNGTTCNCAANATTTATTATATGGANGTNGATTTTTANCGCTACTTTATCGGAAGGGAAGACCAGTCNGTCAATGAAAGNGTTATGATCAGCAGGATCGATCAGCAGATACGNGTCAATAAGCTTATGGTGGACGAGTTTGATCTGTGGAAGNTCCAGAATCGCCGNCTGCGCCGCTANATGTTTAACTATCTGGAGATCATCACGGTGNTNTCAACGATAATGCTGATCCGNTCCGGCACGNAGGAGAATCTGGAGAAAAAAAGAGAACTCTGGAAATATATCAAAGAAAAGGATATCCGTCTGTTCCACCGCCTGCGGACCGGCATTATGGGTAATACCATGAATCTGCCGGGCAGAGGCGGAAGAAAAATTTCCGTGGCGGCGTACAAACTGTCACAGAAGGTAATNGGATTTAATTAACTGCTGTATTTATCAGCTGTCAGTCGGCGCTCATCTGATTGAAGAGCGCCGTCTTCATGTCATACAGCTTTTGAGAGAGATCAACATGGATTTCCTGCGGGTTGGCAAANCGTTTTGTCTCATCCCAGATGGTTTCCTTTTCTTTGTTGCAGANTGCCTGAATTTCCATTACGCTTGGCGAGGAGTAGACAGTTTTACCGTTTTGGATCACCGGGATGAGCATCTCACGGAGTGTGTAGCTGCCGCCGGGAAGACGGGTCTTTTTCCACGGAGCGTTGGGATCAAAGAGTTTCATGGGTTCCTGCTCGTCGAAATGTTCGTCGGCAAGACAGATCAAATCTGCTTTTATCTTTCCCGTCTCTTTATCATAGACGCGGTAAAACGTCTTGTTTCCGGGATTTGTCACTTTCTCAACATTTTCGGACAGCTTGATCTTAGGCTGAAAAACACCGTTCTCGTCGAGAATGGCGGCAAGCTTATAGACACCGCCGAAAGCCGGATTGTCCTTTGCTGTGATCAGGTTGGTTCCCACACCCCACGAGGTGATGGCTGCGCCCTGAAGCTTCAGACTCTCNATCAGGTATTCATCGAGATCGTTGGAGGCAGATATGACGGCATCGGGAAAACCGGCACGGTCCAGAAGATCACGNACCTTTTTGGAGAGATACGCNAGGTCGCCGCTGTCCATGCGGATACCGTAGTAGGTCAGGGGNATCCCTGCCTCNCGCATTTCGGTAAATACGCGGATTGCATTTGGAATGCCGGATTTTAAGGTGTCATAGGTATCAACAAGGAGGATACACGCAGTCGGATACAGCTCGGCGTATTTTTTGAATGCTGTATATTCGTCCGGAAAGCTCATGATCCAGCTGTGCGCGTGGGTGCCAAGCACGGGNACGTCAAACATCTGACCTGCCAACACGTTGGAGGTTCCTTTACATCCACCGATGACAGCAGCCCTTGCGCCGTAGATGCCGGAGTCGGGNCCCTGNGCCCTGCGNAGACCGAATTCCATGACGCCGTCGCCTTTTGCNGCATAGCAGACTCTCGCCGCTTTGGTTGCGATCAGTGACTGGTGATTGATGATATTTAATATGGCAGTCTCGATCAGCTGAGCCTCCATGATCGGCGCAATGACCTTCACCAACGGTTCCCGCGGAAANATGACACTTCCCTCGGGTACGGCGTAGATATCGCCGGAAAAACGAAAGCTGCTCAGGTAAGAAAGAAAGTCTTCCCCAAATATGTTCAGGCTTCNCAGGTAGTTGATGTCGTCTTCGTCAAAATGCAGATTTTCTATGTAGTCGATGACCTGGGCAAGACCGGCACAGACGGAGTAACCGCCGGCGCAGGGATTATTACGGTAAAANGCATCGAATACAACGACGCTTTGATTGTCGCTCTTGAAGTAGCCCTGCATCATAGTCAGCTCATAGAGATCTGTCAGTAGTGTCAGGTTTTGTGTACTCATAATTGTGTCCTTTCTCCGAAACACGGATATTATATTATTTATAAGGTATCAAAAGCATTGTGAAAATGCAAGAAAAGAAGTATATTATTTATAAATGAATAAAATGAGGCGGAGAATATGAGAAAAGAAAAAGCAATGAAGCTGTTTGAGGAGGGCTATAACTGTGCACAGTCAGTTTTTCTGGCATTTGANGATCTGTATGAAATAGATCGGAGCACGGCAGCATCGCTGAGTTCATCTTTTGGCGCCGGAATGGGAAGGCTGCGGGAAGTCTGCGGAGCGGTCAGCGGTATGTTTCTGGCTGCNGGCATGATATATGGCTATGANGATCCAAAAGCACGGGAGGAGAAGGCCAAACATTATGCGCGGATACAGGAGCTTGCGGCAGCTTACGAGAAAGAGCACGGCTCTATCGTATGCAGGGAACTGCTCGGACTGACGGTAAAGAGGGAACCGCCCACACCGGAGGAAAGAACACCGGAATATTATAAGAAGCGCCCCTGCAAGGAGCTGATCGGGCATGCTGCGGAGATTTTGGAACGCTATATAGAGGAGAATCCGCCGGAATAGAGGAAAAAAGGTAAATTCNGTTGTAAAAGCAGAGCAGCTTTGTTACAATATATTATAATGCTCAGAATACTGTGAAAATGAAAAATCAGTCGGAAGGATGAGGGAGAGAAGAACATATGGATGAGTGGAATCAGTTTGGAACAGATCAAAATAAGACNACAGAACCGGAGCCGGACAGTGTAAAGCCGGAGANNGCCGCANCGGAANNAGGNCAGGNTTCGGGAAATCNGGGAAGTGGAAGCTACGNNCAGCAGGGACAGGATAACTATANCCAGACATATCAGGGCGGCTACGGTCAACAGGGGCAGGATAACTATAGCCAGTCGAATCAAGGCAGCTACGGTCAGCAGGGAAGTTACAGCCAGCCGAATCAGGGAAGTTACGGACAGACAGGNCAGCAGGGCAGCTACGGTCAGCCGAATCAGGGAAATTACGGACAGACAGTATGGCAGGGCGGCTACGGACAGACAGGTCAGCAGGGCGGCTACGGAGCCGGAAACGGTTATGGAAGCAGCGGGAACTATTACGCCACGGATTACAGTCAGCAGTCACAAAAAGGAGACTCGGTCGGATTCGGTATCGCGTCACTGGTATTGGGTATCATTTCGCTGTTGCTGTTTTGTACCTGNATCAACTGGCTGACCGGAATTCTCGCGATTATTTTCGGAATTCTCCAGATGATCAACAATAAGCAGAAGGGCATGGCGATTGGCGGAATCATAACGGCAGGACTTTCNATGCTGCTTTGCATCATCCTGTACATATTTTTTTACATGGTAGGTGCATCAGCTGATCAGCTCGACTATCTTTATGATTATTATGATTACAGTGATGATTATAATTATGATTATGATGATTATGATTATAGTGATTACTTTGACGATTACTTTGACGACTTACATTATGATACCTACGATTACGACGACTATGATTATGATGATTACTTTGAAGACTCATATGATCAGGANGGGTATTACGAATATAATTACGATTCCGATTTCAAGCCGCTGAGTGTCATGGACTGAAGGAAAGCTTTGGCATGGAGGTAGAACTGGTATTTTCTCGGCTTATCTGCATATATTTTAGTGACAGTATGTTGTGAGGAAAAGATTTGCAGATAGCGGTGGTTCGGTTTCACAATAGAAAAAAGCAGCGTCCCAGAAGAGATATGTTTCTTTTGGTGATGCTGCTTTGTATTGCAGCATTTTGTCAGCATATCCGGGAACGGGAAGGACTGGCCGGGCGACCGGCAGCGGAGGCAATGGGGAATGCGGATGAGGATGCAAAGAAGGTTGCAATTACCTTTGACGACGGTCCGAATTCGGATTATACGGAGGAATTGCTTGCAGGGTTAAAAGAGCGTGGTGTGAGGGCCACGTTTTTTTTGCTGGGAAAAGAGGTGGAAAAGTATCCGGAAATCGTAAAAGAAATCTATGAGGAGGGGCATCTGATCGGAACTCATTCTTATGAGCATGTCAACCTGAATAATCTGAGCGACAAGGCGGCGATTGAGCAGGTAGACCGGACCAATACGGCAATTTTTAACATTACAGGGACATACCCGGAATATATCCGACCGCCCTTTGGCTGTTGGAAGAGTAATCTGGACTATGAGACGAAAATGATCGAGGTATTGTGGGATGTGGACCCGCTTGACTGGAAAACAAGCAACTCAGATGTGATTGCAAAGAGGGTCATTTCAAAAGTGCAGGAGAATGATATTATTTTACTGCACGATGCGTCGGANTCGTCTGTGAAAGCNGCGTTTAAGATNNTCGATGCACTGCAGAAGGAAGGCTATGTGTTTGTGACGGTGGATGAGATATTGTTTGACTGAAATAGATATCAGGATGTTTTGAAGAGGGAAAACAATTGAATATAGAGGAGAGATTGTTTATACTTTTTCTATAGGTACATCTTTTTTTATGAAGGATAGAAAAGATTNTGAATGATATCTTTAGTTTNAATATGAAAAAATTTGTGNCTTGGATNATTGTATTGACAGCATTATCCTTNGCGGGATGCAGNGCAANCGAAACTTCTGAGGACCAAGAGAGTGCAAGTGACAGTCTNCTGTCTNCTTATGAACAGGAACAGTATGTGCCGATAAATGAGGAGACCCATTTAGCGCATTATTCTGAGTGGTATCCTTATGTGTTGATTGATTTTTTTGGAGAGGGTTANGAAAAAGCAAATANNCATGATTTCATGNATAGNGGGAATCAGTATATCCATATGTACTGGTATTCTGAACTANCCNATATTTTATATGCTTANAGCCAATGNATAAATCAGAATNTTCTGTCAGACGGNTGGGTGGTTGAGAGNATTACGCCTNTTGGCAGCGGGTATTACAATGCTNTGNTGCATCAAAAGGAGAATGAGGTAAGAGCAGATTTNCTGTTTAATCCCACTGAAGNNGAGTACAAAGTCNTGTATGTAACCTGTGANNACGGAGAGCACNCTTCTTATAATGGGGTGAGCTATATGAGCCAATATGANTGGAAGCCATACATTTGGGAGGAANNATCTGCAGCGGTGGACAATCCNTTTTCTGAAATCTATGAATCATCTATAGATACNGCAATAGATGCNGCAGTAACTGCATACGAGCAGGAAATGGAATATGTCGGGAGTTGGAAGGTGCAGGAAATTTATGCATANTCTTCGCTGACAAATTGTCTGTTAGCATCNGAAGACNGGGTTGTNTGGTTTTGNTTGGATGTATATACGAACGAATATGCGGCAGANACATTTCAAGGACTTTGACGGAACTTAAAATCACAAAATCNACTTGTAAAAANCGGTCATTTCATGTATGGTAGTAATAGTGTCAAAAGGCAGGTTTTACCATGGATTTATTTGAATATATGAGAGAACAGAATAAGGAGACNGAATCACCGCTNGCTTCGCGGCTGCGNCCGGCGACNTTAGAGGAGATGGTGGGGCAGCANCANATTATAGGNAAAGATAAGCTGCTGTACCGNGCGATCCGTGCCGACAAGCTAAGCTCTATCATTCTCTANGGACCTCCGGGAACCGGNAAGACAACACTTGCGAAGGTCATTGCAAATACGACCAGCGCAGAGTTTCTGCAGATCAATGCCACGGCAGCCGGAAAGAAGGATATGGAGGAGGTTATCACCCAGGCGAAGAATAATCAGGGCATGTATGGAAAAAAGACAATCCTCTTTATCGATGAGATTCACCGCTTCAACAAAGGACAGCAGGACTATCTGCTCCCGTATGTGGAGGACGGAACTGTTATTCTGATCGGTGCGACGACCGAGAATCCGTANTTTGAGGTAAANGGCGCGCTGCTTTCCCGCTCGATTATTTTTGANCTGAAAAACCTGTCCNAAGATGATATCAAGACGCTGATCTTGCGGGCATTGGAGGATTATGAGAANGGANTGGGCGCCTATCAGGCTCAGATTGATGAGGATGCGCTGGACTTCCTTGCAGATATGGCAAACGGCGATGCGAGGGCGGCACTGACAGCCATTGAACTCGGNGTNCTTACGACAGACCGGGGNGAAGACGGNAAGATACATATNACNCTTTCNGTTGCCAGTGAATGTATACAGAAGCGTGTTGTCAGATATGACAAATCNGGAGACAATCANTATGATACNGTNTCCGCGTTCATTAANAGNATGCGGGGATCTGACCCGGATGCTGCGGTTTATTATCTNGCGCGGATGCTNTATGCNGGNGAGGATATCCGATTT
This sequence comes from Roseburia sp., assembly GCA_014804775.1. Lineage (GTDB taxonomy): Bacteria > Bacillota > Clostridia > Lachnospirales > Lachnospiraceae > Roseburia. The sequence goes on from JAAUZB010000001.1 coordinate 16,779, forward strand.
ATTGCACGCAGGATTATGATCTGCGCGGCGGAGGATGTCAGCAATGCAGACCCGATGGCGCTTGTGGTCGCCACGTCCGCNGCACAGGCGGTGGAGCGCATCGGAATGCCGGAGGCNCAGATTATNCTGGCGCAGGCGGTGACNTATGTGGCGAGCGCNCCCAAAAGCAATTCTGCCGTAATGGCGATCGGTGAGGCGATGGAGACGGTGGGGACAACTGTGACAGCGCCTGTNCCGGTTCATTTACAGGATTCACATTACCGGTCATCGGGAAANCTGGGNCANGGTGTAGGGTATCGGTATGCGCATGATTATCCGAACCACTATGTGGAGCAGCAGTATCTTCCGGACGGACTGACAGACAAAGTGTTTTACCGGCCGTCCAATAACGGATATGAACAGACGATCCGAGCATATTTTCAAACAATAAAGAATTTATCTGACAAAACAGGAGGAATGAAAGATGCAGGCTTATCAGGAAATGACGAAGGATGAATTGTTAAAAGAGAAGAAAGCGCTGGAAGCGGAGTATAAGAAGTTCCAGCAGAGAGGGTTACAGTTGGACATGTCCAGAGGAAAGCCGTCGCAGGAGCAGCTTGATCTTTCTATGGGAATGATGGATGTGCTTTCTTCTGAATGCGATCTTGCCTGTGATGACGGAACAGACTGCCGCAATTACGGCGTGCTGGACGGCATTTCNGAGGCAAAGGTTCTGTTGGGGGATATGATGGAGTGCAACCCGGACAATATTATTATCTACGGGAATTCCAGTCTGAATATCATGTACGACACGGTAGCCCGTTCCATGACAAACGGCGTGATGGGTAACACACCGTGGTGCAAGTTGGACAAGGTTAAATTTTTATGTCCTGTTCCCGGGTATGACAGGCATTTTGCGATCACACAATATTTTGGTATTGAGATGATCAATGTTCCNATGCTGCCGACCGGACCGGATATGGATATGGTGGAAGAGCTGGTCAGCAGTGATGATGCGATCAAGGGTATCTGGTGTGTGCCGAAATACTCCAATCCGCAGGGGATCACCTATTCTGACGAGACGGTGCGCCGTTTCGCGAGACTTAAGCCGGCGGCAAAGGATTTCCGTATCTACTGGGATAACGCTTACTGTGTACATCATCTGTATGACATTGATCAGGATCACCTCATTGAAATTCTTGCNGANTGTAAGAGGGCGGGAAATCCGGATATCGTCTATAAATTTGCATCTACCAGTAAGATCAGCTTTCCGGGTTCCGGCGTTGCAGCGATNGCGGCGTCGCCGAATAATCTGGAGGATATCAGNCAGCAGCTCAAAATACAGACGATCGGGCACGATAAGGTAAATCAGCTGCGTCACGTGCGNTTTTTCAAAGATATTTACGGAATCACGGAGCACATGAGAAAGCACGCNCNATCCATGCGCCCGAANTTCGAAATGATTCTCGACATGTTCGACAGGGAATTAAAAGANCTTGGCGTGGGGAGCTGGTACAGTCCNAAAGGCGGATATTTTATCACATATGAGACGCTGGAGGGATGTGCAAAGAATGTAGTGGATAAGGCGAAAAAGGCGGGGGTTGTCATGACNCCGGCGGGCGCACCGTTCCCGTACGGAAANGANCCGAAAGANTCNGTNATCCGCATTTCNCCNTCTTTNCCGACGCTNGAGGATCTCACGACGGCGACACAGATTTTTGTGGTCTGCGTGAAGCTGGCAAGTCTGGAAAAGATTTTAAAGGGCATGGAATAATAAAAGAGGATATAAAATAAATATGGAAATCTCTATTGCCATATGCTATACTCATAACGTTCGCATAATCTGAGCAATTTGCAGAAAAATGCATCTTTTCTGCAAATGAAGCATTACTAATTACAAAGGAGAAANATCAATGAATTGTCCTAAATGTGGNGCNGTTTTAGAAGAAGATTCAAANTTTTGCNTTTCGTGTGGAGCGCANCTTGATGGTNNTCAAGAACNAAGNACAGTGATTTNTGACACNAANGTTTCNGAAGANACTAAAAANCAAAAGGTAAATTTNATAGGGCTGATTATNGGAACNCTCATTATTGTTATTGGNTTTAGTAGAATTGTGTCCGCCGGGACGAGCATTTCATCCACTTCTTTTGGCGGCGATTTCTACACNTACACATACCAGGGAATTGTAGCAGTCTCTGAAATACTGGCTTCNATTGAAGTGTCGCTTGGTTGGGTAATCGTAGCTATCGGAGCAGCCATAGATGTCAGCTCATTGCGCCGCTAAGAGGATATGCCCATGAGGTTTTGCAAATATTGTGGAACGCAGATTTTAGAAACNGATAGNACATGCCCTAACTGTGGAAAAGAATTGGGGCGTGCCGCTGCCGATGCCGATGGGATTCAAGAAAAGACCATNGCCATGCGCNTTNGAGATANNACAAAAAAAGTTGGGAAATANCCTAAANTCTTAGCGGGTATAGCNATTACTGTCGTCTGTNTTGCNGTNGTTCTGATTACTATGAATTTCGGCAAATGCAAATTCAGTGGGTGTAGTAACAAGNCTGTTTCGGGTAGCNGNTANTGTTATTCCCATAAATGCGCCGTATCTACATGCAACAACAGTCGATTCAGTTATAGCAATTACTGTTATTCTCATTATCTGCTTTATGATGACGATGCTGACACATATACCAATCGTGTATATTCTTATGAATTGAANATTTCAAATGTCACGCTTTCTTCCAATAGCAGCTATACCATTGCAGAGGGCACGATAACAAATAACAGCGATCAAACCGTAAGCTATGTTAAAATTAAAGGGTCATTTGAAACAAGTTCGGGTTCAGTTATAGATACNGACTGGACGTATGCGGTNGGATCTGAAGGNCTTGATCCCGGTGAATCCTGTAAGTGGAGNATGTCAGTTTCTAAGGANCGTTCGATTAANAATTGNACTGTGACAATACTNGATTTTGACTACTGAGAAAGGAATAATATACAATTATGTTTTGTAAAAACTGTGGAGCGAAACTTGATGATGATGCCNTATTTTGTGAAAAGTGTGGCACAGCNATCAAAAAAGATATTAACTCAAATGAGACTGCGCCTGCTCAAACAATANGTTCTGAAGGNGCAACAGTAAACGATGNTATNGTGGAAAATACAGCTTCAACAGATGCTNNTTCGGGCAAGAAACGTCCGATCGCATTATTTGCTGCTATCGCTGCTGTCGTGGTNGTAGCCNTTGCTGCTGTTCTGTTTTTGANGGTTGGNTCNTCNAGCGTCNGNNGCNCTGATCCCCAAGCTCAAAGCAACTTTAATAACGGGGCGGAATTGGCTTATGACGATAAAACGCTGTACTTTATCGGGCTTTATGATGATGACGATAGCGATACTTGCGTCTANTCGACATCATATACCGGGACGANTAAAACTCTCATNTCCGATAACTCTGATATTAGCAAAATCCGAATTGCAAATGGGAAAATNTTATACNAAATCTNTGNAGATGACACTTATAGCATAGGTGTCATGGATAAGGATGGGNCAAATAATTCTGTGATCATTGAGTTGGCTAAGGGTTCCGATGATTACTTNGGTGATTTTGATGTATCATCTTCGGNNCTGTACTATTTATACAATGANGAGTTGAGNACTTGCTCTATGGATGGTACNGATGACNCTNTGCTGCTTGACAGTGTTGAAGAATTTATAATNGTCGGNAATACGATCTACTATGCTACNGNGAAGTCAATTTTTTCTTATGACATTAAAAAGGCACAAAGCATCGAAATTTGCAGTTCCAATGCAAGNAGTCTTGTCTTTGATGACGGAATNATNTACTTCAAAAATGACAATGGTATTTACAGTGTGTCATCAANNGGAGATGCAGCNGCCCAAAGGATTGTTAAGGACAGTGCGGTTGGCAACTTTGTGGTTGATGGTGATAATATTTATTACATTCAAATGCTTGATGCAGATGAAATAACTGAGCTTGCAAAATTGATGGATGAGAGCAATTATTTTGCATACGCTTTGGCGATGGTTGGTTCAGGACAAATTCAACAAGTTCCAAAAACGGGTGGAGTCGCAGAACCAGTAGATTCAAATCAGTTGCTTTCAGNTGCGTTGTTTGTATANCCTGATGGAATGTATTCAAAGATGAGCTTTTTNTTCGATACGTTATCTCTCGTAGAGTTTGAATAATAAGATGACGCGCTGTTTAGAGANTNGTCTGAACGNGATTATGATATGGCATCGTANCTTTGACCGTCTACCGNAACGTAGGCGGTCTTTTNCAATTGGTGCAAAAGGAAACGGCGTGACCGAAGCTACGCCGTTTCCTGAAAATATAAGGTTTTCGNCATTATGCCTGTGAAGGATCTACGCCTTCTGTTGTGGTGCTGTTTTTCCAATCGTCAAATTTCTTTACNACGGCATCGTAAGTGCGGCTTGAAATATCCGGAAGCTGCNTGCCCCATGNTCCNGTCGCNTTCTGATAACCTTTTTTGAAAGCTTCCAGTAATTCGTCAGCTTTAGAAGGATCNTTGCCTGAAAGNGCNTTTGCGAAATCAAGAATACGGTCTGAGGTNTGATTTACTCCCCAGTAACCNTCNTCTGCAATGTCAGCCTGTGCCTGTGCTTTGGTCGCCGCATCTACAGTGAACTTACCGCTTGCTAAGAAACTCCACATGTCGTCAGCCTTGCCGATGGTAGAACCCTGCTGGGTCATCATTTTCTCTACCAGGCTGCGCATCTGTGATGTACGCTGCTCAGCATCTGCTTTTAATTTTGAAACGATAGCGGAATTTGAAGTCTTGCCCGTAGTCTTTGCAGCGGTGTCAGAACTTTTCTCATAAACTACGCCGCTTTCGCTTGCTGCTTTCGAGGAAGTTTCTTCCTTCGTCTCAGCCTTTTTGGTATAAGACGTTGTTTGTGGTGTGGTGGTGGTGTAATTGCTTACAGAATTAATAGCCATGTGTCTTCTCCTCCATTCCTTTGGATAAAAAATTGTACGCGTCCTTGCGTGGGGTCTCTCCTATCTGATATATCGGTCTGTCTATATCATTTGTTTAGGGCCTCCGGTAATATTTTCCTGACTTTTTGATCTGTGATGCATCACGGATCAAAGCCTAAATTGACTTTTTTTGACAACTATGGTATGCTATATAAACATTGTATACAAAATACATATAGATACAATTTGATTGCAGATAGCGTGAAAAATAAATTTTGCAGGTTATGGAAAGGTACGGTTATTAATATGAGGGATATTTCGGTAAAGGCCTTGGCAAAGATAAATCTGGGACTGGACGTGGTGCGAAGACGGGAGGACGGATATCATGAGGTGAAGATGGTTATGCAGACGATCCATCTGTTCGACCGGCTGGAAATTGCGCGCAATGATTCAGGAGCGATTACCATATCTACGAATCTCCCATTCCTGCCGGTCAATGAAAATAATCTGGTGTATAAGGCGGCAAAACTTTTGATCGACGAATTTGGAATTGCGGACGGAATCGACGTCAAGCTGCGCAAGCATATTCCGGTTGCGGCCGGAATGGCGGGCGGGAGCACCGATGCGGCGGCGGTTCTCTACGGGATGAACCGGATCTTTGAGTTGGGGCTTACGAGAGAAGAACTGATGCGGCGAGGGGTGAAACTCGGCGCTGATGTGCCGTACTGCGTGATGCGCGGGACTGTGCTTGCGGAGGGGATCGGGGAGAAGCTCACACCGCTTCCTCCCATGGTAAAATGTCCGGTACTGATCGCTAAGCCCGCAGTCAGTGTTTCTACCAAATTTGTGTATGAAAATTTGAAGCTGGATGACACTACAAGACATCCCGACATCGACCGTCTGGTAGAGGGCATCAAGGAGAATGATCTGCATAAAATTGCAGAAAACATGGGAAATGTCCTTGAAACGGTCACAATTCCAAATTATCCGGTTATCGCAGAGATAAAAGAGCATATGATGGAATATGGGGCTGTCCTTTCTATGATGAGCGGAAGCGGTCCGACTGTGTTTGGACTGTTTGACAGTAGAAAGACCGCGGAGACAGCTTATGAGGCAATGCAGAAATCAGGTTTGGCAAAACAGGTGTATCTGACTGACATCTACAATACTGCCCGAAGATATTCTGAAGCGCACGAATCTTCACAGAAGAACACTGATTCATGAAAAGAGGGATATGGAGGTAGAGAATGACGGATAATTTGACTTTGAATATGAATGCATATCTTCCGCTGAGAGATGTCGTTTTTAATACTCTCCGTGAGGCAATTTTAAAGGGAGAGNTAAAGCCNGGGGAACGGCTGATGGAGCTGCAGCTTGCTGCAAAGCTCGGAGTGAGCAGGACGCCCATNNGNGAGGCNATCCGGATGCTCGAACAGGAGGGGCTTGCCGTCACGGTTCCCAGAAAAGGAGCAGAAGTCGCCAAAATGACGGAAAAGGATATGGAGGATGTTCTGCAGATCCGTGAGGCATTGGATGAGTTGGCGGCGTCGAGGGCATGTGAGCGGATTTCCGAGGACGAGCTGGCGGAGCTTAGACATACCATGCATGAGTTTGAGGAATATACAAAGAGCGGCAACCTGAAAATGATCGCTGAGGCAGATGTCCGTTTTCACGATATTATTTACCGTGCCACCGGCAACAGTAAGCTGGTGAATATGCTGAACAATCTCAGAGAGCAGATGTACCGTTACAGGGTAGAGTATCTGAAGGATGAGAAAAACTACCCGATCCTCATAAAAGAACACAGCGAGATCGTGGACGGTCTGTCGGAGAAGGACAGGGATAGAGTGACGGCGGCGATGCACCGTCATGTGATGAATCAGGCAGCCGCAGTCAAAGAGATTATACGGGAGCAGGAATAGACGCATAGTTTTCATAAAATTGGATAGAATGGAAGGGAAAGGGATAAGCATATGCTTATCCCTATTTTTTCATCTTATAGGATTCGGGTGTCAAAAGCCTTGTTTCAAAGTGATTGACGGCAAATTGCACAAAAGGAGTTGTGCGCACTCCATTGCACCGAACATTTCAATGAGCCTCTTAGAACGAAAATCGTGTTCAGCAAAGGCTTCCACGATTTTTGAGTCTCATTTCCATGGTGCAAAAGTCGTTTGCCCAATCTCCTTCTGTACAATTTGCCGACCAATATTTTTTTTAAGGCTTTTGCCACCCGAATCCTTATAGGAAAGTTTTTCATATAAAAAAGCTCAAAAAGCGTAAAGACTGAGAGGAGAGAAAGGTACGGTTACGGTATGGCGGAAAAGACACCGGTCAGTAAAAATCTGAGTGACAATATTGCACATATGGAGGAACTGTTTTGCGTCTGTGATGACATCAAGAAGAAACAGATGAATTTGGGAAAAGATAAAGATGTGGCATGCTATCTGACTTTTATCGAGGTGGCGGTGGACATGGGAAACTCGACGTTAGGAGAGCTGCTGAAATATCTGCGCTCGGCAAGCCGTGAAGAAATCTATGCAGCTTTAGAGCAGAATGCTCTGGGAATTTCGGACGCCACATTTTTTGAAACCATCGAGGAGACCGGAGACGGACTTTTGACGGGGGAAGCAATACTTTTTGTGGATGGCTTTGACAAAGCGGTCAAAATACCCGATGACGGATATCCTAACATGGGGGTGAGCGAGGCAGACTCGGAGAAGGTCATCCGCGGTTCCAATGAGGGATTTACCGATTCCGTAAAGCAGAATGCAGCGCTGATCCGAAAGCGCATCCGTTCTTCCAAGGTAAAGGTAAAGCAGCTAAAAGCGGGAGTGCGCTCCAAGACAAATGTCTATCTTGTGTATGTCGAAGACCTCGTATATCCCAAGCTATTGAAGGAAATTGAGAAAAGGATGGAGGGATTTGAGATTGACGGAGTGTTGGACAGCGGTGTGATCGAGCAGCTGACAGAGGAAAAGTGGTATTCGCCGTTCCCGCAGTTTCAGACGACAGAGAGACCGGACCGGGCAGCGATGTCGATTCTNGAGGGAAGNGTCGTTTTGCTGTCGGATAACTCTCCGACNGGACTGATTTTGCCGACAGATTACAATTCCTTTATCCGTACCAGTGACGATTACTACAACCGATGGGAGATTGCGACGTTTGAGCGCATTCTGCGCTATATAGCGTCTTTTTTTGCAATGACGCTTCCGGGATTATATCTGGCAGTGACAAATTTTCATACTCAGATCCTGCCGACGACGCTCCTTTTGTCTTTTGCGGATGCCAGAAAGGGAGTGCCGTTCCCTGCAGTGATTGAAGTGCTGATNATGGAGATTTCGTTCGAGCTTTTGAGGGAGGCCGGGGTGCGGCTGCCCGGAGCCATGGGAAATACGATAGGTATTGTGGGTGGTCTTATCATCGGNCAGGCTGCTGTGGAGGCAAATCTTGTGAGCCCGATCGTGGTTATCGTCATTTCGTTTACCGCNCTTTGCTCGTTTGCGATTCCGAATGAGGAGTTCGCNACAGCCTTTCGTGTCTTNAAGTTTTTCTTTATCGCTGTCTGTGCATGGCTGGGATTTTTCGGCATGCTTTTAGGACTTTTTGCCGTACTCATTCACCTTGCGGGACTAAAGAGTTTCGGAATCCCATATCTTATGCCGTTTGTGGGNGCAGATTTAAANGATTATGAGGATGAGCGGGATACGCTTTTACGNCAGCCTCTTTTTAAGCTGACGAAGCGTCCGATNTATGCAAAACGCAGGGAGCGGACNAAGCTTGCAATTAAAAATAAGGGAAAGTGAGGATGAGGCAATGTTTTCAGACAATAAAAAAATTTCCGGACGTCAGGCGTTTCGGCTTCTCACTTATGATCTGCTCGGCTTGGGAACGCTGCTTGTGCCGACCGCGCTAGGGAGNACAGCGGGCAGGGACGGNATTTTCTGTATTGCGGTCGGTTTGGCGGCGGCAATGCTTTACCTAAAGCTGCTGTCCGGGATATTGGGAGATATGAAAGAGGATTATGCCGCTTATCTGCGAAAACAGCTGGGCAGGTTCGGCGGGAATCTGGTGTTGACGGGATATCTGNTCTATTTTGTCCTGATGGCGGCTTATACGGCTTATATGTTTGCAAATCTGGTACTTACGAATCTGCTGAGGGAAGAATCTTTCTGGCTGGTTCTCGTTCTGATCTTACTGCTGTCCGGCTATAGTCTGTGGCAGGGACTGGAAGGACGTGCAAGGGTTTATGAGNTTTTATTCTGGATCATCATGATACCGTTTTTTCTCATGCTCTTTTCTGCACTGGACGAGATCAGGGTCGATTACTGGACACCGGTGTTTTCCGCGGACCCTGTCGGAGTGGCTTTTGGCAGCTACTATGTATTTCTGTTACTGGCGCTGATTTTTCTGATGCTTTTTCTGGGCGGTCATGTAAAAGAGAATGAAAGTTTGACAGCGGCAAGCCGGCGAGCACTGCTGTTTGCGGGTGGAGTGCATGCCGTGCTTTACCTGATCCTGCTTGGGATTTTCGGTGCAAATGCGCTTGGAACTATGAAATTTCCCGCCGTGACGCTGATGAGTACAGTGAGGATCTCAGGAGGATTTTTGAAGAGGACAGACGCATTCATGTTTGCCGTATGGTTTTTCACGCTCTANGCTCTGCTGAANAGCATGGCNTATTACGGCGNAATGACCTTAAAGGGAATGACCGGACAAAAGGACGAGCAAAAAGAAAAAANGGCAGAACGNGTGGCGACTGTTGTCGTGNTGATCGCGGTGCTGGCTGTTGCNGGACTTTTTTACACGAACGCAGTGATCTTAAANGANTATGAGGCGTTTCTGTGGTATGTGGGAACACCTTTTGTGGTGTTGGNGCCGNTGCTGGCAAGATGCTGTTCCCTTTGCAGAAAGCGNGGGGAAAACGAAAAGNCCGGCGNGAAAGGAAAAGCNGTCGGAATGCTGTTTTTAATTCTTGGGGCGGGAATGCTGNTCGAGGGATGCGGTACGGCAGAGCTGCAGGANAGAAGNTTCCCNATCGAGGTGGCAGTGAAAGATACNGATCTGTTTGNGCAGGCATGGCTGGAGGCGGCCGAAGGGGGAAACCGTGTGATTGATTACAATCATCTGAAGGTNATGATCATAAGCCAAAGTCTTTTGGAGGACCCGGANGCCACGCAGGAGCTTTTGACNCTGTTNGAGCAAAAGACNGACGTGCCGCGCAGCACNTATGTAGTGGCGGCCNAAGAGCCGGAAGAGATTCTTTCNCTCGAAAGCGGGGGAGAATCCATCGGAAATTACCTGGANCAGCTATTTGAAAATGTCTCTGANATCAAAAAAACNGCTTATCCGACNCTGGGAACANTGTATCAGGAAAGNCAGAACAGNCAGGAGACGCTNATGATTCCTGTGGTTGAGGCAGAGGATGAGCAGCCGGTGNTAGCAAGTTANCTCGTGTGGAAGAGGGGNCAGGCGTCNGGAACGGTGGACAGCGATGCCGCACTGCTTTCTTTTTTCACGCAGAACGAGACGGATACCTATACACTGCTGNTGGAAAGCGGGGGNATCAAACTGTTTGACGCNCACAATGAGATCTCGTTTCCNGANGGGGAAAACCGGATTGATGTGGATATNTATTGCAGCGGTGAGGTTCTTTACCGTGAGGGAGGAANCACGGTGACNGCCGCTCTGCTGGAACAGCAGGCNGGNGATTATATGAATGAATGCGCCGCCGAAGTGCAGAGCAGCAGGAATGCCGATGTGACAAACAGTTACCGCAAACTTGGCGGTTATGCCAGAGACCGCTANGGTGAGTATCTTGAGCGGGACGCGGCATACGAAGAAGACATGGATATTTTATACCGGGTTCACATTACATGGGTCACGCTTTCGTGAGGGGNATGGTATGTAGCTGTATAAAGTGGTAGAAAATGGGTTATATTCTCTGATAGAGTACGGGCTGTTCTGATTCTGCAGCCCGAAAAAAGAGGAGAATATATTATGTTAAAACGAAAAATAGTTTGTTGTCTGCTGCTTTTGCCCGCCGCAGTGCTTGGCGTATTGATCGGAACCCAATACAGGCAGAGGTTTGTGCTCCAACAGGGAATTGCCGATAAAATACTGCGTTTTCACGTTCTTGCCAACAGTGACAGTCCGGAAGATCAGGACCTAAAGCTTGCGGTGCGGGACGCCGTCGGTTCCCAGATGAGCGTCCTGCTCTCCGAGGCAGGGGACAAAGCAGCGTGCGAGACGATCGTGAATTCACAGATGGATGAGATCGTTGCAGAGGCCGAGAGGGTCATTGCAGAGGAGGGATACGATTACAGTGTACAGGCTTATCTGGCGGAAGTCGATTTCCCGGTCAAGGAATATGGCGATTACACGTTTCCGGCGGGGCGTTACGAAGCGCTTGAAATTGTCATCGGAGAGGGAAAAGGGCAGAACTGGTGGTGTGTCATGTATCCGAATATGTGTTTCTCGGGCAGCGTCTATGAAATCGTGGACGAAGAGGCGAAACAGGAACTGCGCGCCGTGCTGACTGAGGAAGAGTATGAAAAGGTATTTGCATCCGGAAACTGTGAGATACGTTTCAAGTCTCAGAAATTATGGGAATTCTTAAAAACACTTGAAGAAAATTGGAAAAGTGTATAAGATAGAGAAAGAAAAACAAGAAACGGCATGGAGAATGACTATGACGAAAGATGTATTAGTATCGATCAGCGGACTGCAGTTTTCCGCGGAGGATCAAAATGAACCTGTGGAGATGATCACCTCTGCAAATTACTATAAAAAGAACGGAAAGCATTATATTGTGTATGATGAAGTGACGGAAGGCTTTTCGGATACCACAAAGAATATNATCAAGCTGGGAGAGGAATCNTTGGATATCACGAAACGNGGCGTCACCAATGTACATATGATGTTTGAGAAAGATAAGAAAAATGTGACCTATTATTATACTCCNTACGGCAGTCTTCTGGTTGGAATTGATGCTACGGATATCAAGGTGCTTGAGACGGAGCATGACATCAACGTNAAGGTAGATTACGCGCTTGAAGTCAATTATCAGCACATGGCAGACTGCTCCATCAGCATGAGCATCAAGTCAAAGGAAGCCGGAGACTTTCACATTTGAGGACTATTTTTTCTTTTTCTTTTCTTTGGACAGTGCCTGTTTTTCTCTCTCATAGTCGGCACTTGCCTTGGCAGCCTTGTCCTTTAGACGGGCTCTCCAGTTCTTCTTGCCTTCCGGTTTCTCCAGAGCACCGCGCACACCGGTAACTTTNGTGATATAGATGCCGCTCACGGTGGCTTTCACTTCTTTTTTGACAGGGATCATATCAAAAACGGATTCGTCCGCGATCAGTGACATCACCTTAGGACCTACTTTNGCTTTNACAATGGGAAGCTTAGAGCGGCGCATCAGCTTCGGCGTCTGGTCAATGACAGCCTGAGGAAGTCCTGACTCCGTGATGCGCATCCGTTTNTTGTCGATGATCAGCATAGGTACGGTCTGGGCAACTGCGGCAAGCTGTTCGTCCTGCTCTGCCTTTTTCTTCTGCGCCTTTTTTCCGAGAAAATATAAAACGATCAGACCGATTACCATAACGGCCAGAACAACCAATAAAACAATCGTAACAGGGCTCATCCCAAAATCCTCCAATATCAATCAAATTTGCATTTAATTGTAGCATTGATTCTACAAAAAAGCAATCGAGTATTTAAAACATTTTGAAAATATGGGATGTATGGCTTTTATTTTTGAGGGAATTGTGATATGTTATAAAAAGTTGGGTGCAAAAGCGCTTTGGAGAGAACAGAAAGGAACAAATCTTATGAAAAAAAGAATGAGTATTCTGCTGCTTGCACTGACGGCAGTCTTGGCGGCAGCTTTGATGGCAGGATGTGGAGACAATAACGGAACCGGTACAGCGGACGGGACAGAACTGACAGATACAGGGGATACGATCGTCAGCGAGAGCGGAAAATTTGATATTAAAGGCAGCGACTATGTAACGCTGTGTGATTACAGTGCCATAGATGTCACGCTTACCGGGGATTACACGGTGGATGACGAGGATGTTTTGCAGTACTTTGAGCAGATATTTGAGAATTTCGGACCGTTTTACACAGCAGACCCGGATAAGACCGTCGTTGAAGAAGGCGATATTGTCAACGTGGATTATGTAGGAAAGCGTGACGGGGTGGCGTTTGACCGGGGAAGTGCGGAGAATCAGAATATTGACGTATACAATAACTGTGATGCGGCACAGACGAGCGGTTTTATTGCTGGTTTTACTGACGGATTAAAGGGAGCATCGGTCGGAGATGTGATCGACTGGGATGTGACTTTTCCGGAAGATTACGGAAATGCAGAGCTTGCAGGCCAGCCGGCAGTTTTTACCTTTACCGTCAATTCCATCCAGAAAGTGATGGATATAGACGATGTGGACGATGCTTTTGCGCAGGAACAGTTCGGGGTAGATACGGTAGAGGAGATGTATGAGCAGATTCGCTCTTATCTGGAACAGGTAGCCGATGAGAACAGATACATGGAGCTTTACGATGCCACCCGTGAGTACCTTATAGCAAACTGTACGGTTGATATTCCTCAGGATTATGTGGAGGCGCGTATCACAGATTATAAGGGACAGTTTGTGCGCAGCTACTGTGACGGAGATGAGACAATGCTTGCGGATTATGTCAGTCAGAATTTCGGGATTTCGCTGGAGGAGATGGAAGAGAGCTGGCGTGAGAGTATGACAGAGGGCATCCAATGGGAGCTTATCATGAGCGCGATCGCGGAAAAAGAAGGCACAGAGCTGGTGGAGGAAGAGTTCGAGGCCTTTGTTGACGCGATGGTGAGCAGCGAAGGATACGGGACGAGGGAGACTATGTACGGTCTGTACGGCTATGGAGATGTTGCTTACGGCGAAAAGTATGTCAGACAGCTCTACACTTACAATCAGGCTCTGGAGACGGTAATGGAGAATGCCAATGTTCATGAGAATATTGCGGAAGACGCCGGGGATACAGATGGCACAGAAGGCACTGAGACGGTAAATGATACAGAAAAATAGCGGTGATTGATACGGAAAGGGGAAAGGATTATGGATTTGATCAATGTACGGGAACTGTTTCACAGACAGGAGGAATATATCAACCAGACGGTGACGATCGGCGGGTGGGTCAGAAGTATCCGCAACTCTAAGAATTTTGGATTTATTGTCGTAAATGACGGAACTTTTTTTGAACCGGTTCAGGTGGTATTCTCCGATGTGCTTGAAAATTTTGCCGAGGTGGAGAAACTGAATGTGGGCGCGGCGATCATCGTTACCGGTAAGCTTGTCGCAACACCTGAGATGAAGCAGCCGTTTGAGATCCAGGCATCGGAGATTGAGGTGGAAGGAGCATCGACACCGGATTATCCGCTCCAGAAAAAGAAACACAGTTTTGAATACCTTAGGACGATTTCCCATTTGAGACCGAGAACTAATACATTTGAGGCGGTCTTCCGCGTGCGTTCACTGATCGCCTATGCCATCCACAAATTTTTTCAGGAGAGAGACTTTGTGTATGTGCATACGCCGCTGATCACCGGAAGCGACTGCGANGGTGCCGGCGAGATGTTNCAGGTTACTACACTGGATCTTAACAATCTGCCGCAAAATGAGGACGGAAGNATCGACTATACAAAGGATTTCTTTAACAAGCCGACGAATCTTACGGTNAGCGGTCAGNTGAACGGTGAGACTTACGCGATGGCATTNAAAAATATNTACACCTTCGGACCGACNTTCCGTGCCGAGAACTCCAACACCACGAGACATGCGGCAGAGTTCTGGATGATCGAGCCTGAAATCGCGTTTGCGGATTTGAACGATGACATGATGCTTGCGGAGAGTATGTTAAAGTATATCATCAGCTATGTGCTTGAACATGCGCCNGAGGAGATGGCATTTTTTAACAATTTTATTGACAAGGGTCTGCTGGAGCGNCTNGAGAATGTGAGGAACTCNGATTTTGCCCGNGTGACTTATACAGAGGCGATAGAAATTTTGCAGAAGAATAACGATAAGTTCGAGTATAAGGTATCCTGGGGTGCGGATCTGCAGACGGAGCATGAGCGCTATCTGACNGAGGAGGTATTTAAGCGNCCGGTATTTGTGACGGATTACCCGAAGGAGATCAAGGCGTTTTACATGAAGCTNAATGAGGANGGTAAAACCGTTGCAGCCGTGGACTGTCTGGTGCCCGGAATCGGTGAGATCATCGGNGGAAGCCAGAGAGAGGATGACTATGAAAANCTGTTGGAGAGAATCCGGGAGCTTGGACTGAACGAAAAGGACTACGATTTTTATCTGGATCTGCGCAAGTACGGTTCTGCCAGACATGCAGGATTCGGTCTGGGATTCGAGAGATGCGTNATGTATCTGACCGGTATGTCAAATATCCGTGATGTCATTCCGTTCCCGCGCACGGTCAATAATTGTGAGCTGTAGAAAATGTAAGCAGCAGGATGTGTTTCATGCATGTCCTGCTGTTTTNTTGTTTTATAATTTTGATTCGTGTGCCAAAAGCCTTGTTTCAAAGTAATTGACGGCAAATTGCACAAAAAGAGTTGTGCGCACTCCATTGCACCGGGCATTCCAATGAGCCTCTTAGACCGAAAATCGTGTTCAGCAAAGGCTTCCACGATTTTTGAGTCTCATTTCCATGGTGCAAAAGTCGTTTGCCCAATCTCTTTTTGTGTAATTTGCCGCCCAATATTTTCTTTAAGGCTTTTGGCACCCGATTCATAATTTTTTAAGAATATATTTATTGACATTTTCATAGAATAGGAGTAGTATAGCTTCAATAAGTGGTTTTGAAAACTATGTAAAAAAGAAAGAAAAACTATGAAATGAAGTATAAATTCTTGGATTGAGTGTTAGAATGGAGGATTGGTTTTATGCAGATTACGATCAGAGAGCCGGGAAGTGCGATCACACATTTTGTGGGCATGCTTTTGGCGGTACTTGCCGCAATGCCGCTTTTGGCAAAGGCAGGGCTTTCCGGAAGCCAAACAGCGGTGGAAGCAATGATGGTCTTTATGGGGAGCATGGTGCTTTTGTATGCGGCGAGCACGATCTATCATTCTGTCTCGGTATCCGAGCGCGTATTAAAGGTATTCCGCAAGGTGGATCACATGATGATATTTGTGCTGATCGCCGGTTCGTATACGCCGGTCTGTATGATCGTGCTGGGCGGAAAGGCAGGCTATATGCTTCTCGCGGCGGTATGGGGGATCGCGGCAGGGGGGATGCTGATCAAGATGCTGTGGATCAACTGCCCCAAATGGTTTTCTTCTGTGATCTATATTGCCATGGGATGGGTCTGCGTATTTGTATTCGGCCAGCTTCTTCAGACGCTCTCGACAAGCGCTTTTCTCTGGCTTTTGGCAGGGGGGATCATATATACCGTGGGAGGTGTGATCTATGCCCTCAAGCTTCCGATCTTTAATTCCAGACATGCCAACTTCGGAAGCCACGAGATCTTCCATCTGTTTGTGATGGCGGGGAGCGTGTGCCACTTTATCTTTATGTACCGGTATGTACTCTAAACGATTGACAGCCTGAAGTCGTTTGCCCAATCTCTTTTTGTGTAATTTGCCGACTCCGATTTTTCTTCAAGACTTTTGGCATCTAAATCTTATATAGAAAATAGAGCGTAGCAAACCGATGGTGCAGACTGGATTTGGTCGAAACCATCGGTTTTTTGAATGTTATATGACTAAAAGTTGGATACGAATTATAGAATAAGTTAAAATTACGAAATTAGGTATTTACACATGAAGAGATATATGTTATGAATAGATTATAAAATTACTTTTATAAGAAGGAGGACGTTTGATATGAGAAAAATGAAGAAGATGGGGATTTTACTTGTTACGGTGCTGATGCTTTTGGGGGCAGACAGTACGGTGTTTGCTACGGTGGTCTACGACGGAGCAATTGCAATGTTTTCCAAAGAGTATGTTGATAGTAACGAATGGACATATATCTGTTATTCAATCCGGTCATCAAGGACAACGGATTTAGAGGTTAAGATTTCTAAGATATATAAGGCAGATGGCAGTGATTCAAACTATAAGAAGGTAAAAGTATATTGTTCTGGGGGCGGCTATGATTTTAGCACTAAGATCGCACAGCTTAACACAACAGTGAGTTATGAAGTTCCAGTAGGCTATGGTGCATCAGGAACTACATATAAATTATATGCTATGGGCAATGATCCATCACTGGACTGTCAAATAACGGGATCATTTATGGCATGTAATTACTAAATTATGCCTCTGATATTAAACTTGAACTTATTACGAAAGAGGGGCAGATATGCTCAAACGCGGAACAATAACATCGGTTTTTCTTGTATGCATCTGTATGGCAGTCGCTGTCTGCACAAAAGCATCTATGCATGACAGCGGCGCTGTCTCAGTTCGTTCAATCGAAGATATTCAGAAGGTTCCCTTTCAGTTTTACGGCATATTTGATGATGACTGGATGGAACGAGAGGAGGAATTTTATGAATTGGCAGAAGAAGCAGACTTGATTCTTGTTGTAAGACCGACAGGACAGATACAATTGCATTCCTATGCAGTACTTCAGGAGGTTGAGGTAACTCACATTGTTGATGCAAAAGAAAATGTGTCGGATAAAATCTGGATTGAGAGTAATTGTGGATTTGATTATCAGCCCAATAAGCGGATGGATACCCTGTTTAATTTTGGAATATCCAATATTCTCTACCCAGAATGGGAATATCTTGTTTTTTTAAGGCAATATAGTTGGGCACCGGGTTTTTACTATAACAAATTTTATACGGGAGGTCTTCGTCTTACATGTCAAGTAGATGATATGACACTCGATGATGAAAAGATATATACATACGGAGAACTTTCCGAATGCGAATTTTTTGCAGATTCCGCCGAAACGCTGGGATGGTTGTATGGAATAAAAGAAGATCTGTTGAATACCTATTATCCGGAGGGGGCAGACAGATGAAAAGAATACTGAAGCTATTTCAAAATCAGATGTACCTTGCGTTGCGGCAGAGTTCTTTTTGGATTGGAATGCTAATTGCAGGTGGATATGCAGTTATCGCGTTTCTAAACGATTGTAACAGATATTGGGGGTACGATTCAGGCGCGACGCTTGCGGCGAGCGAACTGTTTTTATACAGTACGAACCATCCGCTCTGGGATGCGTTTTCTTTGGTGATTCCGTTTTTGTGCGTGTTTGCGTTCGGCATGCAGCCGATCGAGGATCGGGAAAGCCATATAGACTACTGTACTGTGTCGAGAATGAATAAGCGCGAATACTATATTTCCGGTGCACTCTGTAGTATGGTGGGGACATTTCTTATCACGGAAGTTCCTGCCCTGCTTTGTATGGCATTGTACGGATTTACGTTCGAGGAGACAGGGGTGACTTATGAGGGGGCAAAGTACAGCAGTTCATACTGGCGCAATGTGAGTGACCATGGCTCCCATTTTCAGATGCTTCACACGGAGCATCCGTGGCTGTACGTTTTGCTGTCGTCCGTGCTGTTTTCGACAGGGTGCGCTGTGGCTGCACTTTTCTTTTATGCCTGCGCTACCTTGATAAAAAAGGAAAAGCTATGGATGCTGCTGCTCGCTGCCGCAATGTCTTTCGCCATCAAGCGGTTTTACGATCACACGGGATATGAGATTTACGGGGACATTGTTGTGTCGCGTGCATCAAGGCAGAGCGGAATCCCGACCGTGATCCTGGGATGTTTTTTTCTGATCACAGGGGTGGTGATTTTACGGTTGAAATGCAGGGAGACAGACGATGAATAAGCGGGGGCAGAGATGGCGGTTCCTGTTGGGTGGACTGTGCGCAATCATTTTAAACGCAGAGCCGCTTTATCTTGGCGGAATACAGGTCAGTAATACATACACATCACTTACATTTTCATTAGACTATTTTCTGAGTCACAAACAGTTTCTGGTTTCGATAAAGCTGCTGTTTGTAGCATTCGTATTCTGCTTTCTGTATGGCGTACAGATCAGAAAAAAATACACGGTCTATACCTTTCTTCGGCTGCGAAATAAGGAACGCTGGATGTTTGGACAGTTTATGCAGGTGTGGTGTGATGCACTTCTGTTTTTTGGAATATATGCGGCTGTGACATTTGGGATTTGCGCTGTTGGATGCAGAGAGTTTCCTGTAGTATCGGACATATGGATTGTACTTATGAGTCTGTTTGCTTTTTCCTATATGGGGAGCATTTTTGCCATCATAGTAAATGGGACATCATTTTTCATTAAGGCAAAGAATGCGATGGTTTTGGGATATGTATGTATGATCCTTCTGGCATTTCTGTCTATGGCGGGGAGTGATTTCCTCGGAAGAAATCCGCTGCTTATGTATAGCAACCCGATCACATCCATGTCAATGGCGGACTGTAACGATGCAAGGATGGTGATTGCGGGAATTGGTGCCTGCGTCACGGTATCGCTGTTATTATCATGGATTTTGGCTTGCTTTTGTGTTAGGACAGAACATGTATGGGAAGCGTGAGAGAGAACAGTAAAAGGAACGGTGAGAGAAAACAGTATGGAAAAAATAACAGTTGACCACCTTGTCAAAACATATCAGGGAAACCGCGTGATAAACGAGATCAGCATGGAGTTTGATGAGGGAAAGTCATATGGGATCATCGGAAGGAACGGAGCCGGAAAAAGCGTATTTTTAAAGCTTTTGATCGGTGTATTAAAGCCGACGGAAGGAACGGTCATCTTAAACGGAGCAGGAGGTGCGCCGCTGATCGGGGCAGTGATCGACGGCAGTGATCTGTATATGGATCTTACGGCGGTGCAGAATCTGACCTATCTTGCAAACCTTCGAAGGGTGATCGGGAAGGAGAAAATCTATGAGACATTGCGTCAGGTCGGTCTTGACCCGGAGGATAAAAGGAGAATAAAGAAATATTCGCTGGGTATGAGAAAACGCCTTTTGATCGCACAGGCGATCATGGAAGCCCCTGATATTCTTGTCTTGGATGAACCGACTAACTCGCTGGATGCAGGTGGAGTCGATATGCTCTATAAGGTAGTGGAAGATGCTAAAAAAAGAGGGGCTACCGTATTTGTGGCAAGCCATTATAAAGAAGATATTGAAACACTGTGCGATGTCACCTATGAAATGAAAGAGGGACAGCTGCAACCCCTTCATTGACCGTAAAGGGCCGTGAAGGGGTTTTCTAGTGCGCCTTGCGCGTTCCTCTGGTTTTTGGCAGGAGGGATCATTTATACCGTGTGATTCATGCAGAATAATGTAGAAAAAACGAAAATATTCATGTGTTTTAGTGTTAAAATATCGATAAAATATGTTGAAAAATACATGAAAGTCTGTTAGACTGTGAGTGTGATCTTTTATGGGAGGCGCTCATGTACCGTAAAATAATGGGATTTTTAGAAAACTGGAAGGAAAATGAATACCGCAAGCCGCTTATTCTGCAGGGGGCAAGACAGGTCGGCAAGACCTATTCCATTTTGGAGTTTGGGCGCACACATTATGAAAATGTGGCTTATTTCAACTTTGAGACAAATCCCAAGCTGAACGAGACTTTTGAGGAAAACATTACCCCGGAGTATCTGATCCCTATTCTTTCGCGAATTGCAGGACAGACTATAGTAAAGGAAAAAACGCTGATCGTATTTGATGAGGTGCAGCTTTGTGAAAGGGCGTTGACTTCGCTGAAGTATTTTTGCGAGAATGCTCCTGATTATCATGTCATTGTGGCGGGCAGTCTGCTCGGCGTTGCAGTGAACAGGGCAAAGTTCTCTTTTCCCGTGGGCAAGGTGGATATGAAAACCCTCTATCCGATGGATATGGAGGAGTTTATGCTCGCTCTGGGAGAGAATGATCTGGTGGAGCAGATCAAGGAGAGCTTTAGGACCGACACGCCGATGCCTTCTGCTTTGCACGAAGCCGCGATGCAGCTTTACCGCCAGTATCTTGTTGTGGGAGGTATGCCGGAATGCGTGGTGCAGTTTGCAGAGACAAAGGACTATATCCTGATCCGGCATACGCAGGACACTATCCTTGCGAGTTACCTTAACGATATGAGTAAGTACAATAATCTGAATGAAATCAAGAAAACAAGGCTCGTTTACGACAATATCACCGTACAGCTTTCAAAGAAAAATACCCGTTTTCAGTATAAGCTGATCAAAAAAGGGGGACGTGCTTCGGAATTTGAGAACGCCATCGAATGGCTCTGCCTGTCAGGGATCGTGTCGCAGATATATAAGGTGGAACAGATTAAGAAACCGTTAGAGAATTACCGTGATATCAATGCGTTCAAGGTCTATGTTTCTGATCTGGGTCTGCTTTGCGCCAAAAAGGATTTAGCTGCAAACGATGTCCTTTATGCGGCGGAGGAGCTGAACGACTTTAAGGGCGGAATGGCAGAAAATTATGTCAATGTGCAGCTTACGGTAAACGGCTATCAGACATATTATTGGGAGTCTGAGCGCGAGGCGGAAATTGATTTTGTCATTCAGCGGAACGGAAGACTGATCCCGATTGAGGTCAAAGCTGCCGATAACACCAGAGCTAAGAGCCTCAATGTCTATATCGAACGCTTCAGACCCGATTATGCCATCAAGCTTTCTGCGAAGAACTTTAGTTTTGAGGACGGAAAAAAGACGGTTCCGCTTTATGCGGCATTTTGTATCTGAGTAAAAGAAAGAGGGAGAGTTATGAGATATGTATTAGAAAATGAGATTTTGAAGNTGGAGATAGAATCCTTCGGTGCGGAGNTTAAGTCTGTCAAAAGAAAAGAAGACGGCCGCGAATATATGTGGTATGCAGATCCGGCATACTGGGGACGCACATCGCCGGTGCTGTTTCCAATCGTGGGCTCCCTAAAAAATAAGGAGTACCGGTATGAGGGCAAGACNTACCGGATGGGNCAGCACGGNTTTGCAAGGGACATGGAATTTTCANTGGAATCGCAGACAAANGACAGCATCTGGTTTGNNCTGGAAGCAACGGNAGAGACCCGTGNNAACTATCCGTTTGAGTTCCGGCTTTCTATCGGCTATNTGNTGAAAGAAAATGNGGTNACGGTTTTGTGGAANGTGGAAAATACAGATNAGAAGACNATGNNTTTTTCCATNGGTGCGCACCCGGCGTTTCTTTGTCCGATACACGGAGAGCCGGACAAGGAGGGATACGGACTGCGATTTGGAGGGTTGACGGGAGAACTGCATCATCACGGAAACAGTGCGGACGGTATGGCAGTCATGGACGATAAGGTACTTGCGCTTGAGGACGGGACCGTTACTTTCACCAAGGATTTTTTTGATTCCTGCACCTATATGGTGGAGGGAAAGCAGACGGGCGAGGTTTCTCTGCTCGATCGGAACCGAAATCCGTATGTGACAGTGACATTTGATGCGCCTCTTTTTGGACTCTGGTCGAAGGAGGGAGCGAATGCACCGTTTGTCTGCATTGAGCCGTGGTACGGAAGGTGTGATACGGCAGATTTTGAGGGGAGTCTAGAGGAGCGGGAATACGGAAATGCGCTCGAGCCGGGAAAAGTGTTTGAGGCAGAATATCGAATTTGCTTCGGAAGCAAGGCATAGATGTCCGACTGCCTGCATATATTGTGATATATTGATAGCAGGCAGGTTCATATACTATGAATTTACATTCCAAAATGAAGACAAGGAACGCGAAGGGGAATCCTCTCACCGCCATTCTGGCAGTTGTTTTTGCCATGTTCGTTGTGAGCGGGATATTGCTGCTGATTCTTGCAGCGGTTCTTTACAAGGCGGAGCCGTCAGAGTCCGTGGTCAAGATCGGGATTGTGGCAATCTATATCATTGCAGGATTCCTGGGGGGACTCTTGATGGGAAAATTGATGAGGGAGCAGAAGTTCCTCTGGGGGCTTGCGGCGGGAGTGATCTATTTTGTGATACTGTTTGTGGCGTCGGCAGTGGTAAAGAGAGGGTTTGACATGGAGCTGGCGAAGGTGATCACGACATTTATCTTGTGTGCGGCTTCCGGAATGGCAGGGGGTATGGTAAGCTGATACGATAAATCACCTTTCTGTTGCGATAGAGTTGTTTAGGNNCTATTGCAATGGGNAGGTGATTTTTTATTTCNNTGATTTGGNTGTTAAAANCTCTGCCNCAAAGTGATGGGGGACAAATTACACAGGAGAAGTTGTGCGCACTCCGTTGCACCGGACATTCCAATGAGCCTCTTAGAACGAAAATCGTGTTCAGCATANGCTTCCACGATTTTTGAGTCTCATTTCCATGGTGCAAAAGTCGTTTGCCCAATCTTCTCCTGTGCAATTTGTNGGTCAACTTTTTGGGCAGAGGTTTTGATGTCAAATCAATTTATATGTCATAATCAAGATTTTNTGATTGTAATAAATGATACTTGACGAATATACGTCAAATGTGATAGGNTAANGTTGATAAGCTTATCATGTAACTTGNAAATTCGTTTTATGCGAAAGGAGATTGCTATGATGAAAAGCAAATCTAAAAAAATTGCAAAAATGTTGCTGGCTTTTATGTTGNTGGTATCAACAGTGATTGGACTTAATCCAAGTGCGGTGTTTGCGGGAGATTCGAAAACATATTCACTGTACTTTAATTCTCCTCAAGGACCCAATGGCACTTCTTTAGAGATTGAAATCATTTATTATGGTGGAACAAACTATTTTGTGGTAGACGGTCTTTCAGGAAGCTCGAATATAAAGATTGTCACATGTACAGGTAGTGATGTAGATATGAGAACAGTTCAGAGAACAAGCGTGGGTACCACAAGTTTCAAATACATGGGAAGGTTCGCAGGACAGATATCGGCATTGCTCAATACTACACTAACGAATGATGGCAAGGCAACCGCATATGCAAATGGAAGAATTTATAATTAGCATGTGAATTTTTGACGAATCCCTGAGGTATGAAATTTCATATCTCAGGGATGTGTTATAGGGGAGAAACGATGCAGAAAAAGTTATTAATAGTAGCAGCATGTATGATTGCAATTCTTGTGGTTGTAGGTATTGCTGTGACGAGCCAGACATCAGAAAACCGCAGTCAGATTGCTCAGATTCTACAGGAGAACAGTGAGGAGAAGACAGCACTTGTTTCTCTAGAAGAGGTTAGAAAAGAGGCNGATGTTGTAATTGAAGCAGGAAGGAACGGAGAGTACCGAAATTTGCAGTTCGATGAAATTCGTCCCTTGATTACGGAAGAAGACCAAATTTATCAGATTAAAGTTTACTCTTCGAGTGTTCCGGTTACAGAGGAAAATTTGCAGAAAGCGCTAGATATGCTGGAAACACTTTTGAAAGAACCGATTGATGAGAAACGTGTTGAAGTGATTATGTCGCCGGTTGGTCTTGGTCGTATTTCAGTGGAGAAACTGCGGGAGGAGATACAAAATCAAAATGAGGACTATATGGAGGGGTGGTATACTCTTTTTTATCTCAATGAGGAACTGGAGCAATGTGCGCAGATTGACAGTGCTATAAATTCGCTATGGATCGACAGGGGAATGGAGGGTACGTCTCCGATGCGAGAGAATGAACTGGATCAAGTCTATTATATAGGAATGACCGATGAAAGCCTTCAAGATGTTTATGAGACTGTAGGTGGGAGAATGTCAGTGGCAGAGGCCATTGAACAGGTGGAGAGCTATTTTGGCGATGAATTTCCAACCCATTTATTAGGAGATATGGAGTATCAGGTTGCCCGTATATACATTTTAAAGATGCCTGACGGAAAATATGGATTTGATTGCGCGATGAGACGGTCTTATAAAGGAGTTCCTTTCGAACATGCAAACAGTGGAACGGCGATACAGGAAAGAGATGACGTGCATGAATTGGCAAAAGCGGTGCTGGATAGAGAAGAGCATGTACTATTTTTTAATGGGATTGCGTGCAATCGTAACGTGGAAAAAATAGAAGAGATCTCGAAGGTAATATCTCTTGAGAGGGCAACGGAATACATTTCCCAAAAGATCGCAGATAATACGGTTTATACTGTGAAAGAAATTGAACTGTCGTATATGGGAAAAAAGGGAACGGATGAAGACGGAAATTATTACGAGTTATGGACGCCGAAATGGATCTTTTTCACAACCAATGGAACAAGCGGTAAGGATGTTCGCTTTTATGTCGATGTGATGACAGGAGAAGTTGAAACGAGAGAAATCAGAGATTAAGGGTTAAGAGATTATTTTTAAGAGAAGAATATTGTGATGAAAGCATCTAAGAAAATTGTGAGGATGCTACTGGGCTTAACGCTAGCTGTATCTATATTGATTGGATTCAATCCGAGCGCGGTATTTACAGCAGATATTAAGTCGCACTCCTATTCGCTGTATTTTAATTCGCCGAACTCAGCTAATGTAACATCCGCCATATGCCAGATTCCTTATTATGGTGGAAAGATTTATTTCACTGTAGACAGTTTCTCAGGAAGTTCGTCTGTGAAGATTGTTACATGTACAGGAGTCGATGTAAATATGTCTACAATTCAGATGACAAGCATCGGCACTACGAGCTTTACATGTGTACCACAGAACGCAGGGCAGGCAACAGTAACTTTCAAAATCACATTAATTAGCGATGGTGTGTCGATCGCATACGTAAGTGGGAGAATATATTATTAGAACAGTATTTTGGTGGTGAGAAATGCAGAAGAAATTATTGATCATAATTGCATGCATGATCGCGGCTGTTGTGATCGCGGGAATTGTGATAACAAATCAAAACTCAGAAAAAAAACGGCAGATCGAGCAGACCTTACAGGATGACAGTGAGGCGGAGACGGTAGCGTTGGTTTCTCTGGAAGAGGCAAGGAAAGAGGCGGCTGCTGTGATTGAAGCGGGCAGAAACGGGGCGTACCGCAACCTGCAGTTTGATGAGATTTGTCCTCTGATCACAGAGGAAGACCGGATCTATCAGATCAAAATATCTGTTCCGCATATTCCAATAACGGAGGAAACCCTACAGAACGGGCTTGATCTGATGCAGGCATTGACGGAGGAACCGATTGATGAGAATCTTATAACGGTGGTTACGGCGGAGCGCATTAGCGTAGATGAAATGCGGGAGAAGATCAGGGAGCAGGATAAGGAATATTTAGAGGACAGATACTTTCTTTTTTATCTCAATGACGATCTGGATACGTGTACACAGATCGACAGTAACCTGAGTTATCTGTGGATAGACCGGGGATTTAAAGGCACGGGTACGTCGGAGGAAGATAGACTGGATCAGTTCTATGATGCAGGGGCGACGGACGGAAGCTTGAAAGATGTTTATGAGACTGCAAGCAGCGAGATGTCCGTAGAAGAGGCGATCGAACAGGCGGAAAATTATATTAATCATGAATTTCCAATCCCTATATCAATATCAAAAGAGATGGTGTACCGGGTGTTCCGCGTATATATTTTAAAGATGCCGGGCGGAACATACGGGTTTGAGTTTATAATGAGACGGTTCTGCGGAGGNGTTCCCTTAGAAACCTTGCCGTCCGAACTCATGGTATTTGAAGAAGGCGATACGTCTGATCTGGGTGATGGAGTATTGGACGCAGAGAATCATATTTTATATTTCAGGCTTCTGTGCAATAACGAGGTGGAGGAAATACAGGAGATTTCAGAGGTGATACCGCTTGAGCGTGCGACGGAGTACATTTCCCGGAAGGTTGCAGATAATACAGTTTATACTGTGAATAAGATTGAACTGTCCTATAAGGGAAAAGAGGAATGGACGGAGGGCGAAAGCTATTACGAGATATGGACGCCGAAATGGATTTTTTTCACTACCAATGAGACGAACGGCAAGGAAACCCGATTTTATGTGGATGTTGTGACAGGAGAAGTTGACATAAGAAAGGATACGAATTAGGGAGAGTATGAAAAAAACGTGGAATTTATTCNGGGCAGAAANAAAAAAGACAATGAACAGCGCTTCTTTTTTNCTGCTGATCTTAGCAGTNGTGGCAATGTGNTTTNTGATNCCGATGGCNNTGAGTGACAATACGCAGACNAATTGNCTGTCNGCCTTTTTGACGATGTCCAAAGAGGAGCTNNAGNNGGAGTATCGCTTNAGCGTGGGNGAGATCATGCGGCAGCTTCTTGCCGGNTATTTCGTGCTGCTNACACCGATGTTCGTGAGCATCAGTGTACTGCCGATTCTGTGTGAGGAGAAAGANAGCGGAGCGTTTCGGANNATACTGTTTNGGACCGGCAAAAAGCAGGAGGTGATCGGAAGCTTNCTGGCGTGTGTGTTTTGCGGNGGGGTGCTGATGGCGGCAGGACACCTGTTGTTTGCAGGGATTCTGGGNGTGCATTCCTATGTGCTTTTTGGCAGCGCCGGAATACNGGTGATCAAAGANACAGGGGGAATNGTGCTTATCCAGACGGCGGNAGTTTTTACATANGGGATGATGTGNGCCGTGTGGACGTATCTGGTNTCTGCNTTTGTGCGTAACAGATATATGCTGGCAAGTATCCCTTATATTCTGCTCTGGTTTTTACAAAGATTTGCCAGCAGGATCCAGTGGGAAAGTATGATGGAGAATTTGGGACTGCGTCTGTATGCGCAGATGTTTGGAGCGAACTTCGTATTTTCGGGTCTGAACTATATGCTTCAGACAGTCGCGATCTACGCCGTCGTCGGGGTATTGGTGATTCTGCTGCATATAGCTGTGATGCAAAGGAGGACAGACTGTGGAGCATAAAAGGGAAAAAACACGGAGCAGTTGTGCAGTGATCTGGAATATTGTACGGAATGAATATGTCAGGTGGATCTGCAATCCAAGGATGATACTGTTCTTTGGGATGATGCTTTTTGTCGAAACTTATGTGGCGGAGGGAATGTACACGTACAGCGAAAAGATGGGGCAGCCGTTTGGCGTTTTGGAGATATTCATTGCGGTTGCCAACAGCGTAGAGCTGTGTGTCCTGATTCCGGCAGTCTATCTGCTGCTGATCGGGGACTTTCCCAGAAGGGACGGAAACACGCTGCTTTATGTACACCGTGCAGGAAAGTACAACTGGCTGTTGGGACAGATCCTGACGTCCGTTTTCAGCATCGTTACCTATTTAGGGGCAATTTTGGCGGGATGTACTCTTATGGGAGTTGGACACTGCTTTGTCGGGAACAGGTGGAGTGATGTGGTGACAAAATATAAAACGCTTTTTCCGGAAGATGTGGAGGCGTCTGTGTCGAGATTGATCACGGAGCGTTTATATAACAACTTTAGTCCGTATCAGGCATTTGGGTATTCTTTCAGTCTGCTGTTTTGTCTGCTGTTTTTTCTTGCGATGCTTAAGCTGCTGTTTTTCCTGTTGGAGAAACCGACCGTGGGAGTGGCGGTCGGCGGTTGTCTGATCGGATTTGGATGGGTGTTCTGCGTGCTGGAACTGAAAATGAAATGGATCTTTCCACTGTCCCATGCGGTTGAATGGCAGCACTGCGATGAGGTGTTCCGTTATATGACGGTTTCCCTCGGGCAGTCTTATGTGTATTTTGCGGGGATAAGCCTTGTATTCATTTTTGTCAGCATTACTTTGGTAGAACGATATAATTTTGGATATGTAGAGCAACGATAGAGGGACAGTTATGGGTGAAGAAAAGATTATTAATATCGAAAATGTGGGATTGGTTTTGGACAAGACAACGATACTGGATGACGTGTGCATGGAGATGGAGCAGGGGAAAATATACGGACTGATCGGAAGGAACGGTTCAGGCAAAACAATGCTGATGAAATGCATCTGCGGTTTTGTAAAACCTACCCATGGGAAGATCACCGTAAGGAATCAGGTGGTAGGAAAGGAGATTGATTTTCCTGAAAATATGGGAATTCTGATCGAGAATCCGGGTTTTATTCCGCATTACAGCGGAATAAAAAATTTAAAGATGCTTGCAGAGCTGAACCGAAAAATCAACCGGCAGCAAATAGAGGAGACAATAAGGTTCGTGGGACTTGACCCGCAGATGAAGCGGCATGTGCAGAAATATTCTCTGGGAATGAAGCAGCGGCTTGGAATTGCACAGGCAATTATGGAAGATCCCGACATTTTGATCCTGGATGAACCGATGAACGGTCTGGATAAAGAGGGCGTGGCGGACATGAGGACACTGTTTCTTGACTTAAAGAAAAAAGGAAAGACTATCATTATCGCAAGTCACAATGCGGAGGATATTGATAAACTGTGCGATCACGTGTGGGAGATGGAGCATGGAAAAGCAGCTCTGAAATATTGACGAATCAGCACAAAAAATACTTTCCTTATGAAAAACATTGTGTTATACTGTACGGGTTAGTAGAAATACAGTAACTATTTAAGTACAGTTACGATATACAAGTATAAAGGAGAGAATGATTATGAAGCACGTAAAGACATTAAATACCAAGAGATTACAGAATACAGTAAAAAAAGGCGGATGCGGCGAGTGCCAGACATCATGTCAGTCAGCCTGCAAGACTTCCTGTACAGTAGGAAATCAGAGCTGTGAGAACAAATAAATCCGCAGATTTTGGCAGCCGCATGTATCATGCCGGTATGTGTAAGCTGAGAGTATAAACGACCGTCCGCATTGCGTACGGTCATTTGTGCGTTGTGTCTGCGTAACTACGCAACAGGTTCAGATAAAAAGGAGAAACGACAGTGGTTCATCAGTATAAGAACAATGGCTATAATATTGTTCTGGATGTAAACAGCGGTGCGATTCATGTGGTGGATGACATATGCTATGATGTGGTCGCCATGTATGAAACACACACAAGGGATGAAATTGTGGAGGCTCTGGCTTCCAGCTATGAAAGACAAGAGATTGAGGAAGCCCTCCATGAGATTCAGGTATTGGCTGACAGCGGAGAGCTGTTCACAGAAGATACCTATGAGGGCTATATCGCGGATTTCAAAAAACGCCCCACGGTGGTAAAGGCGCTCTGCCTGCATCTGGCGCATGACTGTAATCTTGCATGCCGCTACTGTTTTGCGGAGGAGGGTGAATACCACGGAAGAAGAGCATTGATGTCATTTGAGGTGGGAAAGAAAGCATTGGACTTTTTGATCGCCAATTCCGGCAGCAGGCGCAATCTGGAAGTGGACTTTTTCGGAGGAGAGCCGTTGATGAACTGGCAGGTGGTCAAAGACCTGGTCGCATACGGCAGAGAGCAGGAAAAGATACATGACAAGAACTTCCGCTTTACGCTGACGACCAACGGAGTGCTGCTCGACGACGAGGTAATGGAGTTCTGCAATCGGGAAATGGCGAATGTTGTGCTCAGCATAGACGGGCGAAAAGAGGTTCATGACCGCATGCGTCCGTTCCGTAAAGGCGCAGGCAGCTATGATCTTATCGTGCCAAAATTCCAGAAGTTTGCAGAGAGCCGAAATCAGGACAAGTATTATGTGAGAGGCACATTTACACATTACAATCTTGATTTTTCCGAGGATGTCCTCC
This sequence comes from Roseburia sp., assembly GCA_014804775.1. GTDB lineage: Bacteria > Bacillota > Clostridia > Lachnospirales > Lachnospiraceae > Roseburia. Next base: position 47,243 of record JAAUZB010000001.1, read on the forward strand.
ATCTGGCGGATCTTGGATTTAAACAGATTTCTGTGGAGCCGGTGGTCGCTCCTCCGTCTGAGGATTATGCGATCCGGGAAGAGGATCTGCCGAAGCTCTTTGAAGAGTACGACAGACTTGCAAAGGAAATGGCAGAACGGCATAAAAACGGAAATGATTTTAATTTTTTCCATTTTATGATAGATCTGGAGGGCGGTCCCTGTGTGGCAAAACGTCTTTCAGGCTGCGGTTCCGGAACGGAGTACCTTGCGGTGACTCCCTGGGGTGACCTCTATCCGTGCCATCAGTTCGTAGGAAACGAGGCATTCCTGTTGGGAAATGTGGATGAGGGGATCAAGGAGCAGGACACGGTAGATGAATTCAAATGCTGCAATGTCTATGCGAAAGAGAAATGCCGGAGCTGCTTTGCGAGATTTTACTGCAGCGGAGGCTGTGCAGCAAATGCATACAATTTTACAGGTGATATCTGCGGGGCATACGATATCGGCTGTGAATTGCAGAAAAAGCGCATCGAATGCGCGATTATGCTCAAGGCGGCGGAAAGCCTTACATGATAAAAAACAGAAAGGAAAACAGAAATGAAAAAAAGTAAAGCAGCGGTCATTTTAATTGTAATTCTGGCTGCACTGGCAGGACTGGCATATTATGCATCACTTATTCTCTCGTCAACAGGAATAGGAGAGGAAATGAGTATCCCGCTCGGACTTGACCTTTCCGGCGGTGTATCCATTACCTACCAGGTGGTGGATGAGAACCCGAGTGCAGAGGACATGAGAGATACGATCTACAAGCTTCAGAAGCGTGTGGAGGGTTACAGCACGGAAGCTTCCGTATATCAGGTGGGAGATGACCGGATCACAGTCGAGATTCCGGGTGTTTCCGACGCAAACGCGATTTTAGAAGAACTTGGAAATCCGGGTTCACTGGAATTTCAGCTTTCCGACGGTACCGTATTTATGACTGGCGATCAGGTGGCAAGCGCACAGGCTACTACCCGGACGGACACATACGGTAACAAAGAGTTTGTTGTAAATTTGACGCTGACCGATGAGGGAAGTCGAATATTTGGCGAGGTGACTACGGAGAATGTGGGAGGATATCTTCCGATCGTCTATGACGGGGAGGTTATCAGTTATCCGCAGGTAAAACAGGCGATCACCGGAGGTTCTGCGGAAATTTCCGGGCAAAAGACCTTTGAGGAGGCAGAACTTCTTGCGACACAGATCCGTATCGGTTCACTTTCCCTTGAACTGCAGGAGCTGGAATCAAGCGTGGTTGGAGCACAGCTTGGAAGTCAGGCAATCTCTACCAGCTTAAAGGCGGCAGCCATCGGGCTGGTGCTGGTGATGCTGTTCATGATCATTATGTATGCAGTGCCCGGTGTGGCGGCATCTGTTGCACTGGCGATCTACACGGCGCTTGTGATCGCGACGCTGTATCTGTTTGAGATCACTCTGACTTTGCCGGGTATCGCAGGTATCATCCTTGGTATCGGTATGGCGGTGGATGCGAACGTCATCATTTTCGCACGTATCCGTGAGGAGATCGCATCGGGAAAGACCGTAAATGTTTCCATGCAGATCGGATTCAAAAAAGCTCTGTCCGCAATTTTGGACGGTAATATCACGACGCTGATCGCGGCCATTGTGCTGATGGCGCTCGGCACCGGTACAGTGAAAGGGTTTGCGTATACCCTTATGATCAGTATTATCCTTTCCATGTTCAGTGCGCTTGCCGTGACACGGTGGATTTTGTATGCGCTCTATGGACTTGGAGTGAAGAATGAGAAATTCTACGGACGCACAAAAGAGAGAAAGACGATTGACTTCCTCGGGAAGAAAGCGATCTTCTTTGTAATTTCCATAGTGGTAATTGTGGCAGGATTTATCGGCATGGCAGTTCACAAGGGAATGGGCGCAGGAGCACTCAACTACGGTATTGATTTTGCGGGTGGAACCTCAATGACAGCAGATTTCGGAAAGGACTATACCATTGAAGAGATCGAAAGTGACATCATCCCGCTTGTGGCGGAGATTATTGGCGACAATAATATTGCGGCAAACAGAGTAGAGGGAACCACACAGATCACGATCAAGACACGTACACTGACTTCGGATGAGAGAACACTGGTGGATGAGATGCTGGAAGAACAGTTCGGCATTGAGAAGGGAACCGTCGATTCCCAGAGCATCAGTTCCACGATCAGCGGTGAGATGCGCTCTGACGCAGTGGTCGCGGTGATCGTGTCATCGATCTGTATGCTGATCTATATCTGGTTCCGGTTCAAGGATATCCGGTTTGGTGCAAGTGCGATCATTGCACTGCTGCATGACGTGCTGGTTGTATTGGCGGTGTATGCGCTGCTTCGGATCTCGGTGGGCAATACCTTTATAGCATGTATGCTGACCATCATCGGTTACTCAGTAAACGATACGATCGTTATATTTGACCGTATCCGTGAGAATATCGGAAAAACAAGTGAGAAGATCACACCTGAGAAGTTAAAGGAGATCGCGAACCGAAGTCTGACACAGACTTTGTCACGAAGCATTTATACCTCGATCACTACCTTTATCATGGTATTTATGCTGTTCCTGCTTGGCGTGGCGAGCATCCGTGAATTTGCGCTTCCTCTTATGGCAGGTCTTATCTGCGGTGCATATTCTTCTATCTGTATCGCGACGGAGTTGTGGTATGTCATGAAGGTGTATTTAGGCAAAGCAAAAAAATAAAAGAACCGCGGTAGGGCAAAATCGGAAAGAGGTTTGAGAGCAGTGGAGAAGATTTTATTTCTGATCTATGTGACGGTCATGAATATTATCGGTCTGGCACTGATGCATTCCGACAAAAGAAGGGCAAAGCGGCATCTTTGGCGTATATCGGAGAAAACACTTTTTCTGTGCAGTATATTGGGCGGAAGCATCGGAACATGGGCAGGCATGTATCTGTTTCGCCATAAGACGAGGCACTGGTACTTCGTGATCGGAATGCCGCTGATCCTTTTTTTGCAGATTGCGTTGTTTGTGTTATGTCAGATAAAATAAACAGGAAATCGAAAGGGGAATGAGAATATGTACACACTGGAAGATATTCAGGCAGTGGATATGGAAGTGGCACAGGCCATTACAGACGAATTTGAGAGACAGAGCAGCCACATTGAGCTGATCGCATCCGAAAACTGGGTAAGTCCGGCTGTCATGTCAGCTATGGGAAGTGTGATGACGAACAAATATGCAGAAGGGTATCCGGGCAAGCGGTATTACGGCGGATGTGACTGCGTAGATGTGGTGGAGGAACTGGCGCGTGAGCGCGCGAAGGAACTGTTTGGCTGTGACTATGCAAATGTTCAGCCGCATTCTGGCGCACAGGCAAATATGGCAGTGCAGTTTGCGATTTTGAAGCCGGGGGATACGGTGATGGGAATGAATCTTGATCACGGCGGACACCTGACACACGGCTCACCGGTTAATTTTTCCGGAACATATTTCAACATTGTACCTTACGGTGTCAATGACGAAGGATTCATTGATTACGACAAGGTGATGGAGATCGCAATGGAGTGCAAACCCAAAATGATCATCGCTGGCGCTTCCGCATATGCGAGAACGATTGATTTTGCGAAATTCCGTGAGATCGCAGACGCATGCGGCGCTGTTCTGATGGTTGATATGGCACATATCGCAGGACTTGTGGCTGCAGGATTTCATCCAAGTCCTATTCCGTATGCGGATGTGGTCACGACAACCACGCACAAAACGCTGCGCGGACCGCGTGGAGGCATGATCCTCTGTAATCAGGAGGCTGCCGATAAATATAACTTTAACAAGGCAATTTTCCCGGGGATCCAGGGAGGACCGCTGATGCATGTCATCGCGGCGAAAGCTGTCTGCTTTAAAGAGGCGCTGCAGCCGGAATTTAAGGTATATCAGAAGAATGTCATTGACAATGCGCAGGCGCTCTGCAAGGGGCTGATGAACCGTGGGATTAAGATCGTATCCGGCGGCACGGATAATCATCTGATGCTGGTGGATCTGACCAATTTTNACCAGACAGGAAAGGCTGTGGAGAAATTGCTTGATTCTGTAAACATTACCTGCAACAAGAACACGATCCCGAACGATCCGAAATCACCGTTCGTGACCAGCGGTGTGCGTCTGGGTACGCCTGCAGTCACTTCCCGCGGGATGAATACGGGGGATATGGATCAGATCGCAGATGCGATAGCAATGATGATCANGGAAGGCGAAGCGGCTGCACCTCGTGCAATGGAGATNGTGAAGAACCTGACCGGTAAATATCCGCTGAAATAAATACATAAAAAACGTAAGCCGTCCGGCTTGCGTTTTTTTGGAGAAAATATACTTCAAACGTAATGAAAATATTAAGAATAGATTAAGAATAAATTTCTATATATCGTGTCCCAAAAGTGATACAATAGGTCTATTGGAATGGCTGATGTGCAGCATATGATGGTATGCATAACAAGGAGGATTTATGAGTAAAAAAACAATCGTGATCTTAGTTGTCACAGTCGTAGTAATTGCGGCGTTAGGAGGAGCCGGATACATGTTCCGGGATAATATTGCGTCAGTACTGCCTTTTGGACAGGGAGGAAATTCTGCTGACAAGGTTTATGTGGAAAAGGTTTCCAAAGTGATGAACCAGTATACAGGAATTTCTAACCGTTATAACGGTACTGTGGAATCACAGGATACGTTTGAGGTGAATGTGGATTCTGCCCGTACCGTCGATAAGATCCTGGTTGAGGTGGGAGACGAGGTGACAGAGGGACAGGAGCTGGTTACTTATGACACCGATGATATCAGGATGCAGATACAGCAGGCAAACCTGGAAATCGAGAGTATTAACAACGATATTGAAAATTACAGAAAGCAGATTGAAGCGCTTGACGCGGAGCGCAGTAAGGCGCCGGAAGCGGATAAGTTTTCATATACNACNCAGATCCAGTCTCTGGAAAATAATATCAGACAGAGGGGGTTTGATCTGGAAAGCAAGCAGCTGGAAATTTCCAAGTTCAGGACACAGATCGATAACTCCACTGTGACCAGCAAAGTGGCAGGTGTGGTCCGGGAGATCAACGAGAATGGCATGGACTCCAACGGAAACCCGGCAGCATTTATGACAATCCTGCAGACCGGTGAGTACCGCATTAAGGGAAGGATCGATGAGCAGAATATCTGGATGGTATCAGAGGGGCAGAGTGTGGTGATCCGTTCAAGAGTCGATGAGACGCAGACATGGAACGGCATCATAGCCGAGGTTGACACGGAAAATACAGACAACGGCAATAACAATGGATATTACTATTATGACAGCGGGTCCGAAAGTGCATCGAAATATCCGTTCTATATTGAGCTCGAGACCGCGGAGGGACTGATTCTTGGACAGCATGTCTATATAGAGATGGATGAAGGACAGGAGGAAGAAAAGGAAGGACTCTGGCTTTACGGTTCTTACATCGTGCAGGATGAAGACAGACCGTATGTGTGGGCTGCCAATTCAAAGAACCGCCTGGAAAAACGTTATGTGGAGCTGGGAGATTACGATGAGAACCTGGATGAGTACCAGATCCTTTCAGGACTGACGATCGACGATTATATTACATGGCCGATGCCGGGACTGTATGAGGGTGTGACTACCGTGACAAATGCAGATGAGGTGGATTATTCTTCTCCANTGTATAATCAGGAANTGACGGACGACGACATGATGATGGACGACGGCATGATGATGGACGACGGCATGATGATGGACGACGGCATGATGATGGACGANGGNATGGANGNTGGNCNNNGGNACTGAATATTACGATGACGGAGAACCGGAGGTAGACGAATGATTTTAAAACTGCAGAATATCTATAAAGACTATCAGCAGGATAAACTGGTGGTTCCGGTTTTAAAAGATATCTGTCTGACAGTGGATGAAGGCGAATATGTTGCCATTATGGGACCGTCCGGATCTGGCAAGACGACATTGATGAATATCGTCGGATGCTTAGATAAGCCTACCAGCGGAGTCTATGAGCTGGCAGGTGAGGATGTTTTGAAACTGAAAGACAAGGAACTGTCAGACCTGCGCCTTAGAAGCATCGGATTTGTATTTCAGAGCTTTCACCTGATGCCGAGGGAGAGTGCGGCGGAGAACGTTTCCCTTCCGCTCAGCTATGCAGGAGTCAGAAAGAAAGAACGCAAGATCAGGGCGGCAAAAGCATTGGAGCGGGTAGGGCTTGGAGAACGTATCAATTTTAAACCGACGCAGCTTTCCGGAGGACAGAAGCAGAGGGTGGCGATCGCCCGCGCAATGGTGAATAATCCTAAGATCCTTCTGGCAGATGAGCCGACAGGAGCGTTGGATTCCAAATCCGGCGAACAGATCATGGAACTGTTCCACACACTGAATGAGGAGGGCGTGACGATTGTCATGATTACCCATGACCCTAAAATCGCGGCAAATGCTAAGCGTGTCATCAGGATCATCGATGGCGTCATCTATGAAGGAGACGGGGAGGCGGCACAGTCATGAAGATTAAGAAAGTGATCATTACAGTGGCGGTAGTTGCAGTGGTAGGCGCGGCTGCTGCCGGAGGTGTCTATGCATATAAATCATACCAGCAGAATCAGCTTGTGGCAGAGGTGCAGCGGGTAGGCAACATCAGCTGGGGATACTGGGGAGATTCTGCGACCAGCTACGGTATGGTGACGAACGATTCCTCACAGGAGATTTATCTTGCCGATTCCAAGACCGTAAAAAAGGTCTATGTGGAAGAGGGAGACACAGTGGAGGTCGGAGATCCGCTTTTAGAGTATGATACGGCGGAGCTGCGCATTGAGATTGAGCGCAAGAAGCTGGAGCTTAGCAATATACAAAATGACATTGCGATTGCGACCCATGCGTTGGAGACGCTGAAGGTGACGAAGCCGGTGGATAAGACGCCGCCGTTCCTCGACACCGATCTCCAACAGAAATACGAAGAAATCAATGCCACGCAGAACCGCATGCCGGAGAAGGATGTCAATGACAGCCGGATCTACAATTACATCACGGAGACATCCTTGCCCTATAATGCTGCGGATAATCCGAAAGGAACGAAGGACGATCCGTATATTTTCTATTGCAATAAGGACGCCTATGTTTACGGAAGTTTCTTTAACTCGATCCGCGCAACGGAGAATGGCGGCGACGGAAAATACGCTGTATTTTATGTATGCAAGAAGGATTCTTCCGGTAAAATGGTATTTGCGACCGTTCCGGTCTCCGGAGACAATACCGGTACGCCGGGCGATTCGCAGGATACCGAGAGCACGGAAACGGTTGAGAATACTGAAAATGCACAGAACGGCAGAGCGTCGTCATCGCAGCCGGTTCTTGATGGCAGCGTCAGCCCGAATACGGTTTCCTTCGACGGAAACAATATGCCAATCATATATGATTCGGAGCGTATGTGGTATATTTTTACCGGTGAGGAATATGTGCCGGATTCCGCGGCGGATAATTACCTCGATGATTTTTTTAATTCCGCAATGGAGTGGGAAGAGCCTGTCGGTTATACCAAGGAAGAGCTTGCACAGGCTATTTGGGAGAAAGAGATGGAAATTAAGACTCTGGATATCCAGAGAAGACAGCAGGAACTGCAGCTACAGAACATGCAGGGCACGGCATCGGACGGTATGGTGTATGCCGAGGTCGCCGGTGTGGTAAAAACAGCCGGGGACCCGGATGAGTATCAGAACGACGGGACAGCGTTTCTGGTCGTGAGCGGTGATGAGGGACTCTATGTGAGCGGAACCATCAGCGAACTGCTGTTAGGTGACGTGGCGGTCGGTACGGTGGTGTCGGCAAATTCATGGGAGAGTGGAATGACTTTTGATGCTACGATCACTGAGATTTCAGATTATCCGGTCAACAATAACGGCTGGGGAGAAGGAAACCCAAATGCGTCTTATTATGCATATACCGCATATATCGAGGACAGTTCGGGACTTCGCAACGGAGAATATCTGGATCTGACGATATCCACGAATCAGTCGGAGACCGGCGGACTTTACATTGAGAAGGCCTATGTGCGGCAGGAAGACGGAAAATCCTACTGTATGATCGCAGATGAAAATGACCAGCTGAAAAAGCAGTATGTTGTGACAGGAAAAACAATTTACGGCTCTGCAGTTGAAATAAAATCGGGACTGACAGAGGATGACCGCATTGCATTCCCCTACGGCAAAAATGCAGTAGAGGGAGCAGCAGTTGAAGAATCGTCCAATATGTATTGGTAGGGAGGCGCAGAATATGTTTGAAAATATAAGATTATCTTTCCAGGGGATCTGGTCACATAAGATGCGTTCTTTCCTGACCATGCTCGGTATTATTATCGGTATTGCCGCCATTATAGCGATCGTATCCACCATTCGGGGAACAAACGAGCAGATCAAACAGAATCTGGTCGGCTCCGGAGAAAATACGGTGGAAGTATCCCTGTATCAGGGAGAGTGGCAGTATGAAATGTCTTATAACGGCATTCCGAGCGGCGTGCCGGTGATCACGGATGAGGTTGTACAGCAGCTGAAGGATATCGAAGCGGTAGAAAATGTGTCCTGCTATACCAGCAGACAGGATTACAACGGAATATACCACCTAAATACAACACTGTCCGGCGGATATGTGAAGGGAATCGATCAGAACTATTTTTCAACATGTAACTATATCATGAAAGAGGGAAGAGGCTTTACGGAGGATGATTTTGCCAACTTCCGCAAGGTGGCGATCCTGGATGCGGATTCTGCCGATTCCCTGTTTCAGGGCGAGCCG
>JAAUZB010000002.1 GCA_014804775.1 Roseburia sp.
TGTGCGCACTCCATTGCACCGGACATTCCAATGAGCCTCTTAGAGCAAAAATCGTGTTCAGCAAAGGCTTCCACGATTTTTGAGTCTCATTTCCATGGTGCAAAAGTCGTTTGCCCAATTTTCTTTTGTGCAATTTGCTGGTCAACATTTTTTTACCAGAGATTTTGCCACCCGAATCATAAATGAAAAATGCGCCGGAAAAGCGCGCAGAAAGGAAGATAAGATGGGATTATGTGCATGTATGGGCGCGATGTGCGCCTGCAGCTTTGGAATGGCGCCGTCGGCGCTGGTAGTGACGCCGGAAAACCGGGTTCTCTCGGGAGGCGTGCCGATGGCGACAATCATGGATTATGTCCCGTTGAAAAATATCATGCCATTCGGGATGTGCCAGACGCTGTCAAATCCGCAGGTTGCCGCCGCGACAGCCGCGGCGCTTGGCGTGCTCACGCCGATGCCCTGTATGCCGGTGGTCACAGCGCCGTGGGCGCCGGGATCGCCTACTGTTCTTGTGGCGAATAAGCCAGCACTGAATCAAAATTGCAAGGCAATCTGTACATGGGGAGGCATGATCCAGATCACGAATCCGGGATGTACGAACATTATGGTGCCGTAAGCTTTTGGGGTACTGTGAACAACTGGCAAGGAGAGTACATTGTTTTATGGGAAGACGGAAAATAAAGATAGGACTTCGGGCAAAATTTACGGTATTCTTTTTATTTTTTGGGAGCATCATGCTCTGTGCGATGGTTGTGATGGTCTTTTTGTTTGCCTGTGAAGTATATCTGGAGAATTGTCAAAATAATCTGGAGAATGTTGTGAGTGAGACGGCGGATATCCTGAACAACAGTGAGACGCAGATCAGGCATTATGCAGAAACGGGNGAGGAGGATGAACAGTACCGCAGTGCGTTAGANAGGATGGATCANATNAGGGAACTGTTNGGACTGGCATACTTATATATNTTGTATCCAACAGAAGAGGATGAAGCNGTGTGGGTGTTTTATACGGTGGATACTGATTATGATAAAAAAGGTNNCCAAAANCCCGGTGATNCNATNNATGACTATAATACGGAAAAATACAGCANGGTAAGGGAANTGTATGCCGAGANTCAGNAACAGTCGNANGCCGATTTGACAGAGAAGAAAGANTCAGNGNNNTATTTTGATACTGTGGAAACAGATGCAGGCGATGTNATCTCAATTTACTATCTNCTGACGGACAGTCAGAATAAGCCGTATGCCGTGCTGGGAGCAGATGTGCTGCAAGAAAAACTGTCAGATNCGATACTTGATAATGTGATAGAAATTTTAGCGAAAATCACTGTTCTGATCGCAGCGNTGCTTTTNNTGCTTTTACTCTTTCTGCANCTGACTGTGATCCGTTCCGTCAGAAANCTGAAAAACGGTGTGCAGAGGCTGGCAGACGGAGAACTNGGCGTGCAGATCGCTTCGAAAAGAAGGGACGAGATCGGNGANATCACAAGGGTNTTTAACCGTATGTCTGAGTCNATCCACGGACATATCCGGGAGATGGAGGAGTTAAATCAGGCATATCAGAAANTTGTCCCACAGGAAACATTCGNAATTCTCGGCAAGGGCAGNGTCGTGGAGNTTAGNCCGGGAGATCAGGCGGAGGTCAGGGTCACGGTGCTTTCNATGGAACCCTGTGATTTTAACGAACAGACAAAACGGATGTCTTCCGAGGAAACGTTCTGCTATATCAACAGTATCNTAGAACGGCTNATACCTGCAGTGCATGGNAATGGAGGAACCGTTGTACAATTTCGAAAAGCGGGAATCCGTTCTCTATACCGAAAAAATACGGAGTCGGCGCTTGTCACNGCGGTGCTTGCCGGNGAGGAGATAAGAGCGTGCGGACAGCAGTTTTCTGCGGGAATTGCGCNGGGNACGGTCATGATGGGCATCGCAGGACAGAGNGANCGGATGGATGTTGTCAGGATTTCGGAGCAGATCAAACTGTCGGAATTNCTGATGCGGATTGCGCCAAAATATAACGCATCTATNTTGCTGACCAAAAGTGCGGCNGNACAGATNGTGCATCTGTCAAAATCGTATCACTGCCGTTTNCTGGGNTATATCAAGATGGCGTCGTCTGCAGGCGTGGAGGGAATCTATGACGTCTATGANGCNGANAANGCGGAGGATCGGAAATTTAAGAGGATGACAAAGGAGCAGTTTGAGCAGGGAGTCAATTTTTTCTGCACAGCAAATTACAGCGAGGCGAGGCAGGCATTNATTGAGGTCTTAAGNCAGTACCGGCGGGATGCGGCGGCAAGAGANTANGTTGCGCTGTGCAGCAGNTATCTGCNGGAGANGTGCGTGGGAGANGTGTGGATTGAAGTTTTGTGACGGAATGGAGGNTGNACATGGAGTTTCTGGAAACAGTAGTNGGCATGATCATTTTAAAAACCTATTTCTATCTGGAGGAGACNGGNAGNAGNAACAGCTTTGANCGCTTTCCCTATCTGCAGTATCTGGCGGAGGGAGTAAGTGAACAGTCGCTGGAANNATNGGAGGATAATACNGGAATACAGGCGANACGCTACCGGGGACTCATAAGAGAACTGGAGGATATTGAAGGTACATACACAGCTTTCAGCGGTGTACACACATCTTGTGTGGTGCAGAATGCACTCGATCTTAGCCTTGCCGCGGCATATGTGCCGGAATTTGNAGCTTATCTGAANTATTACACCGGAAATNCGGTGACGGTTCAGCTCGCGTTTGAGCTTGAAAGAACATTNTGCCCGGAATATGCGGATATCTGCNGAACNGTAAGNCAGCTTCAGAGAATATGNCGGGTGGAACAGCAAAAAATACCGNTCTGGCACGCGGTGATCGAAGCGGACAACGGACTGCTCGCATATCTGCTTGGAGCGGACAGACCGGATATGGACCCCTTCGGAACAGTGAAATGGTTTCAGCGGGACGAGGAGCTTTTTCCGATGTTTCTTCGTCAGAAGATGGCGGAGGAGTGTGCGGAGTATCTGCAGGAGGGATGCGGCGCGCTGCAGATCGCGGGAAGCGGAGGCAGACGGTTTCTTGCNAAACATATCGCAAGGCGGATGCACAGAGATCTTCTTCTNGTAGATGCAGGGGAGTGGAAGGAGATGCCNGCNGATGAGAGGGNGCNGCAGCAGGAACTTTGGCGNCGTCAGGCTTTTTTGTGGAAGGGCATGGTCTGCGTCTACGGTATCACGGAGGACACGGTAAAAGAGATTTTTGGAAAAGAGGAGTTTTTGGTGGAAAACATGATCCGCCCGTTTCTGGAAGCTGCAATCCCGATTGTACTGTGTACTTCATCGGAGGTGAGTATTGTGAACGGAGTTGCCGTGCGCCGAAAGCAGCTCGCTGCCGTGCTCCGAAGGGAGCTCGGCGTGATTACAAGAGAAGAAAGAGAAATTCTATTCCGCGGATTTGCCGGATATTATAAGCTTCCGATCGATCCTGTCTGCTGCTCGGTCCGTTACCGTCTCTCGGCAAGTGAGATCGGGCGCGCAGTGGAACTTTTTCGGTCGGGGAAGGAAGAGCGATTCTCGATGATCTGCTATCAGATTCTCTCCGACAGTCAGGAGAGGCGTTTGGGAAGTGTGTTAAGACCGTCCGTCGGATTCTCGGATTTGAAGGTGCCTCAGGATACCATGGAGAGCTTAGAACAGATCTGCTGCAGTGTCAGAGAGGGATACCGTATTTTTGAGCAGTGGAATCTGGGGCATCAATATCCGTACGGAAGAGCTGTGACGGTGCTGCTTGCAGGTGCGCCGGGAACCGGAAAGACGATGACGGCGCACGTACTTGCAAAAGAACTTGGAATCCCTCTGTATCAGGTGAGCCTGTCGAATATCATGGACAAGTATATCGGTGAAACAGAAAAGCATTTGGAGCAGGCGTTTTCTTTTGCAGAAAAGATGAATATGGTTCTTTTCTTTGACGAAGCGGATTCCCTGTTCGGAAAGAGAGGTGAGGTTACAGAGGGAAAAGACCGGTATGCAAATATGGAGGTATCTTACATATTGCAGCGCATTGAGCAGTTCGAGGGGATCGTTGTACTTGCAACAAATTTTTACAACAACATCGACCGGGCATTCCTGCGGAGGATGAAATACGTTTTGAAATACCAGGAGCCGGATGAGAAAGTCAGACGTGAGATATGGGAAAGCTGTCTGCCGCCGGAGCTTCCGAGAGAAGAGCTCGATTTGGACTTTCTCGCAAGGCAGTTTGATCTTACCGGAGGAATGATCAAAAATGTCGTCTTAAACGCATGCGTGCTCGCGCTGCGTGAGGATACCGTGCTTGGGATGCGCCAGATGCTTCTCGCCATTCGGACGGAGTACAGGAAAATGGAGCGAAGCTTCAGCGAGGAAGCATGGGGAGCGTACGGACATCTATTATAAAAGGGGTGGTAGCAATGTCTGAGTTTTTACAGCATGAAAGGAAAAAAGAAAAGAAATCTTCACCTAAACAAAACCGCACGGGGATTCCGGCACAGCTAAAGCAGCGCATGGAACAGGCATCAGGATTTCCCTTTGACGATGTCCGGGTACACTATAATTCTGACCGGCCGAAAAAACTGGATGCGCTTGCGTACACACAAGGGACTGAGGTGTATCTCGGACCGGGACAGGAGCGTCATCTGCCCCATGAACTGGGGCATGTGGTACAGCAGAAGCAGGGGATCGTGCGTCCGACCGAGAGGCATGAGAGCGGCGCCTTGATGAATACGGACCGGGCGTTGGAGCGACAGGCGGATGAGATTGGGGCAGGGAAAAGGGTTGATGTCCGTGGCGGAGGAGATTATAATGTAGTTCAGAGATGTGGCGGTTCTAAGAACCCGCCACGGGTCCCGATTCCGGGGGATGCGGATTACACCGGAAAAATCCCGGCAGGCAGTTGGAGATTGACGCCGGAAGGAATGGGCGCACATTTGTTAGAGCTGTCGAATGTGAAAGGCAGATCGGAGTTTGCCATGTATGATAGAGAGAATACCCCGAGATATTATCCGTACGGTACGCCAGAAAATGCGGGACAGGCTCATATCAGGATGCATGCGGCTACAAGAGGAGTCGGAATAAAGTTAAGGGGTGGCAACCCCGAACTGACAGCGGCAGAATTGGAAGCGAAGTACAATGATGCCTATAGTGATCCAAGTCTGGATGGAATCAGAGGTGATCTGCGGACGCCAGATAGTTCTGTAGTCATTGCAAAAAATGTTACGCCGGCTAAGGCGTGGAAAAAACTGATGAAGTGGGGACAACAACAGCAGGGGTCAGGTGACAGCACTTGACAGAAAGGGAGACAAACAGAATGAAACAAACAGATGTATGTTATGATGTGACGATTGAGATTGAAGGTATGGGATTTGTCTTATACTCTGACGGTGCGGTAAAAGATATCGAAGAGGGGGAAAATTTTTTCGGCAGGGAGTATGCTGACCCCATACAGGTTGCATCACATATAAAAAAGGGAGATATTATCGGATTTAACGCGGGTTCCGGCGGTATATACCATATTAAATTCAGGAGTGGGTATCCGAATACGGAGATGAGCAGGAAGTATCCGGTTTCAATCCGGTTGGCAATTGATGTGAAGGGAGGGAAAATATCAATCATCGATTTGTTCTGGCTGATGGAATGGAGCAGCGATTGTCCACCGGAGCAGCAAATTGAGGTGGAAGACGGTATTTATCACTTAACTGTGATGACTGCAAAACCAAAGTCGGGATTGTGGGGGGACCGTCAGGAGATTTATATTTATTTGAACCNGATAGAAGAAATGCCGGAGCTGACATGGACGGGTGTTCCGGAGCTGTTTGTCTGATGTATTGCATCAAAANGGATTGCGTCACAGAATCTGAGCTGTTTGTGATTTGGTGTTATACAGCAGTGAAAGTTAAAGTTTGAAGCGAAATCTGCCGATATTATAAATAATAGTATAAATGTTTGCAGCGGTGAACGGATTCGATGCTGCAAAATGCGTATTGCTGATATCAGGGAGGATAAGGCGTATGGGTATGGTCATTGGNAGCANGTANGGGTCNAATAAGCGAAGGATTGAGATAAAAAATCCGGACGGAACCGTTGCGGCAACGATNTCGATTTCAAAGCCGTCAAAAAAGACGACAAAACGTCTGCAGTATAATTTCAAGCAGATCTCAAATCAGATCATGATGTCGAAGACGTCGAACAGNGCAGGCAAGGCTGTGACAAAGGCAAAGGGTAAGGTTGCGGAGCTGTTGANAAAGCAGCGNACCGGCGNNTATAACGAGAATGAACTGAGGCGTGCGATCATCCANGCAAAAAAAATGGAGCGGATCGCCCGCAAGCGGATGGCAAATCTTGAGCAGGAAGAAGATGCGGAACGCAAACGGAAGGATGCCGGTCTTGAGGAGATNGATNNGGNNGAGCTTTTTGATGAGAAAAAAGAGATTGATTCCGAGACNGAATACAGTGCGGAGGAAATGCAGGANCTGATGCGCGAGATGCAGGAGCTTATGATGGAAGAAATGCAGTCTTCCATGGANGAGNTGACNGATGAGACGGGACTTGATGAACTGTCGNAAGANNTTACGAAAGGCGTAAAAGAAAGCGTCGATCCTGAAGAACTGGANCGGCTGAAGAAAAAGCACAGGTCAGANGAANTGCGTGAGATCGCGGAAGCGGANATGAAATATCTGCGNGCGTTTTTCAANCAGCTGCAGAAGGAAAAACAGGCGCTGTCNNGCGGTGTTTCTCTGCAGCTCGGCGGATATGAGATGCCGGTNGAGGAANCNCCGATGCCTCCGATGACGGAACTCGGCGGGNTCGATCTTTCTGTTTGAAATTNATGCTTGAAATTCAAGCTTTAAAAGACTTGTTTCTCTGNTCATTTCGGCGTATACTAATGCTNTATGCTAAAATGCGCAGATGGAGGAAAATATGAACGTATTAGTAATTAATTGCGGCAGTTCGTCTCTCAAATACCAGCTNATTGATTCGAAGAGTGANGCNGTATTGGCGAANGGACTGTGCGAGAGGATNGGNATTGACGGAAGACTGGTATATCAGAAAGCAGGTCTTGAAAAGGAAATGACAGAGGCGGCTATGCCGACACATAAGCAGGCGATCCAGATGGTGCTGGATGCGCTGATCAATGAGAAGACGGGAGCGCTCAAAAGCCTTTCCGAAATTGACGCAGTGGGACACCGTGTAGTGCATGGTGGCGAGAAATTTGCAGCATCTGTGATACTGACGACAGAGGTGTTAGAGGCAATTGAAGAGTGCAACGAACTGGCGCCGCTTCACAATCCGGCGAACCTGATCGGAATCCATGCGTGCAGGGAANTGATGCCGGAGGTGCCNATGGTGGGAGTGTTTGACACGGCATTTCATNAGACNATGCCGAGAAAGGCATATCTGTACGGACTCCCATATGAATATTATGAGAAATACAAGGTGAGAAGATACGGTTTTCACGGGACAAGTCACAGTTTTGTGTCAAAGCACACAGCTGAATTTCTTGGAATGGATTTAAACCATTCCAAAATCATTGTGGCGCACCTTGGAAACGGAGCATCTATCAGTGCGGTGCAGGACGGCAAATGTATAGATACTTCTATGGGTCTTACCCCGCTCGAGGGTCTTGTNATGGGAACCCGTTCCGGTGATATTGATCCGGCGATCATGGAATATATTGCCAAGAAGGAAAATCTTGACATTGAAGGCGTGCTGAATGTTCTGAACAAGAAATCCGGNGTGGAGGGAATCTCCGGTGTGTCAAGTGATTTCCGNGATCTGGAGGCTGCTTACGATGCNGGAAATGAGAGNGCNATCGATGCCTGCGAGGTGTTNGCATACCGCGTTGCAAAATATATCGGAGCGTACACGGCTGCNATGAACGGAGTAGATGCGATCGCGTTTACCGCGGGAATCGGNGAGAATACNTCGTTTATCCGCAAAAAGATCCTTGCATATCTNGGATATCTCGGAATCACGATGGATGAGGAAGCGAANACGGTACGCGGCGANGATAGGGTGATNTCCACGGANGATTCCAAGGTNAAGGTATGTGTGATCCCGACCAATGAGGAACTTGCNATNGCGAGAGAAACGGTGGCGCTGATATAATAAAATCGAATCGAATTACGCTAAATAGAAAAGCCGGGGCATTGCTCCGGTTTTTCATTTGATCTTCCGCAATTCNCCGCGGGAGTACAGCTTTGGTATGATATGNATATCAAANGCNTCCAGAATCATTTNCAAATCNGGNTCGTCAATNTCNCAAAANCGGTAATATTCNTCGGGAAGNCTCTCCACTTTCCATTTNCGNAGACATCTGCAGACNCGCTCCGGNGTCCAGNNNCNAATTCCAAAATNCTGATGCAGCTTTCGCAGGATGATGAAGATCATTGTAAACGCAATGATNNCGGTGAGCAGATAGGACTCGAAGTGCTCACGCTTCTTTATATAGTTTGGCCTGACGGGGAAAAGGTTTTTGATCAATGCTGCCTGTTCTTCCAGCATGGCGGGAAGACAAAGGNCNAGACGGTTTCTGGCAGATGAAGTCATTCTNCGGATGATCTTCGNCCTGTTTTCATAGAGGATATCTAAGGTATCATATATGCGGTGTGCGGAATCNTGTTTCACAAGCGGCGGCATATAAGCCTGCCCCTGCGGTACGGGGGCATCTGCGGAAGAGGAACCTAAGATCCGGTCATACACCAGCAGACGAACAAAACCCGAGAGTTCNTAGGAAATANTNCCTTCGTGTTTGAGTGANGCAAAAAAAGAGGANAGTCCNAGATCGGNAAAAAGTCTGTTCAACAGNCAGGANGAGAAAAATCTTGGATGAGCGACACAGTCTGCGGCGCCAATCCGNAAGTCAAGCGCGTGTGATGTCGGATGGTAGAAAGNGGGAACATAAGAGAACAGNGAATCNATCAGGGGATGTCCGTCGCGGAAAGAAGCNCGNAGACGAAGCAGATAATCCGGCTCTCCGTCNTCAAANCGGGAGAGNGGTCCGATGTTGAGCACGACCCGTTTGCGTGCGACNCGGTTNCCGTGAACGTCNGTGATNCGTCTGCTGGANACAAGCCGCAGATAGTCGATGCCGTTATTTTTGATCAATTCAATAAACATTTGTGCTCTCCTGATGTATGTCCTTATGCCGATAGAAAGATATCACAGAAAAAAGANAANAATGCAAGTGCAGATTGAAAAAGNATCATTTNAACAATGAAAAAATACACAAAAATCATGNGNNGTTTTTGTGCGCTTTTTCTNTATTGTNCAATCCCTCGAAAGAGGATATAATANTNTTACGAAANTTTTCGAAATGAAAATGTCGAAAAAAGCAGAATCGCAAGGCCAGGGCTTTGGGGTTCTGTAAAAGATGAGAAAAGGAGAGAACGCATGGAAAAGAAAAAAATCTTGCAAAAGCGGCACGGCGTTGTGAAACGTGTGTTTAGTTTGATCCTGGCATTTGCCATGGTCATCACGATGACACAGTTTGCGCCGGGAGGCGTTACTGCAAAGGCAGATGACGGGACAGTGAGACTGTACCTCGAATTGCCGGATGGGACAAGCGCAGGTGACTGGGCTGCCAATTGCTGGGGCGGTGCCGCATTATCAGGAGGTTCTGATGTCAGAGTTGGGGGCACCTGGAATGATCAAATGAAGCCATCTCTGATTGCAGGCGATAGTGGATGGGGATATGTAGATGTATCCGGAAAGGTTGAGGGGTTTCAGTTTGTAAAATGGATCAAAGATGCGAGTGATACAACAACAGCACCGACTGCATATAGTTGTTGGAATGCGCAGATTGCAGCACAGGGTCTCACAGAGGCATATTTTGATCCGGCATCACAGAAATGGTACAAGGAAGCGTCTAAGACCACGGAGATCAAAGAGGCAGAAGTCCGGAATATCTTTGTTCTTGCCGGAGCTGAAGAGTTGACCGGTGAAAGCTGGAATAAGGACAGTACGAAGAATCGACTTGTACAGGATGCAACTGATTCTAATAAGTACAGCATTACATACAATAACGTTGCGGCAGGAACCTACGAATATAAAATTTTGCAGGATCCGGAAAATAAAGGTTGGGATCTGCCGTGGGGACCTGACGGAAACAACCGCAGTGTTACTGTGACAGCTCCGAGTAATGTCACGTTTACGATTGATGTGACGGATNCATCAAAGAGTGTTGATGTGAGCGTGGAAGGAATAAAGTCGCTTGTTGTTGAAAATGGCAATATTGTAAAGGGCAAGGAGACTGAGTTAAATACCACTGCACAATATTATGACGGTGTATCTGCGACTCCGCAGGAGGTAACGGTCACTTATGCATTAAAGGGTACACAGGCAGGCGTGACTTTAAATGGCAACAAGGTTACCGTTGCTGAGACATCGACACTGACAGAGGTTGCGCTGACTGTAACTTACGACACGTTCAGCCAGGATATTACGATTCCTGTTGTGAGTAAGGAATACAATGTAACGATTTATATGTATTCACCGGATTTAGAGATGAGGCCGGGCGTTTCCGACATCTATATCTTTGAAGTTGGCGGCAGCAGAAATACAGTGGTGTCGCTTACGGAGACATATGAAGATACGGACAATAACGTCACATGGGTAAAAGGAACGATCAAATTGCCATATAATACTCTTGGAATCATCGCCAGAGATGTGGCAGACTCTTGGGGTGGAGGACAGGACGGCGATAGGTCCTACACGATTGATGAAGATGTGACTGAAGTTACACTTTGGTATGAGTATGGCAAAAATCCTACGACGGTAAAACCTACTATTGTTGCTACGGAGCAGAGATATTTATATATGCTGTATGAGAATCATACAATCGACTTTACACCGAAATTTTCATCATGGACGACAGGTTATGCTCAGACATCACTTTCGTTTACACCTATAGGAGATGGCTTGTGGGAGATCTGGGTTCCGGTAAAGGCATCCTGCACAAAGGTGGATTATGTGCTTGTTTACGACGATTCTGCGGACCCGTGGGTGAAGGACGGTGGAGATCACTCCATTGAATTCCCGGCAGACCAGACAATCGTATGTGCAAGTATGAAGGAAGGCGGAGAGCCGACACTTGGTGCTCCGTACAATAGCGGCTATGAATTACAGCCGAAGGACGGAAAGGTTTCCTTCTACTACCGTGATGATAGCGCACTGAAGGCGGGAACTCTGGCTGGCATGACAGTGTCTGTCGATGTGGACGGAACAGAGCATCCTATGGTTTACAATGCAGCAAATAAACGCTTCGAGTATACCGGTGACTTAAAGAATGGTCGTACGCATTATCGCTATAAGGTTGGAAGTGAGTATGTATTAGACAAGTTTAATACAAATTCAGAAGCAGTTGATGCAACCGATTATTCCTATGTGGAATACGAAAAGTTAGAGGCGAACATTGTGGCTGAGGTTATGAATCCGTCCTTTAACTACAATGAGAACAATGTGGTGAAATTTACGGTGTCACAGGAAGAAGGCCAGACGGAGCTGGAGGTGGCAAGGGCTACGATCGATGTTTCTTCTCTGGGCGGAAGCAGTGCACTGGCGATTGAGCCGGAACTGTGTGCAGTCAGCATTTCTGCGACAGTGAATACAACATTAGGGACAAAGACTCTGCCGATCGTTGTGACAGACCAGTACGGAAACGAGTACACAACGAGCGTAGACGTAGAAGTGACGGCGAGAACAAAAGCCAATGAAAAAGACTTTGACTGGGATGAGGCTGTGATNTATTTCATGGTGACGGACCGGTTCTTTGACGGCAATACGGCAAATAATACAGCCAGTGGAGCAGGGACCTACGGAGACAACGAGGGNCTTTATCACGGCGGCGATTTTGCAGGTGTTACCGCAAAATTAGACTATCTTGCTGATCTGGGAATCAATACGATCTGGATCACCCCGATCGTGGAGAATATTCCGGGTGTTACCGTTACCGGTACAGGAAGCGCAGATGTTCCTTATAACGCAGCATATCACGGTTACTGGGCGAGTGATTTTACAAAGCTGAATCCGACGCTCGGAACAGAGGCTGAGTTTGAGACTATGATCGCAGAGGCGCATAAACGCGGGATCAGGATCATGGTTGACATCGTGGTGAACCACGCAGGATATGATACGAAAACCGGTCAGGCAAATTATAATTCGGACTTTGACGGTATGTTCCGTTCCGGCGAGGATATTATTGCCGGTGACGATCAGAAGTCTGAACAGTCAGGAATGCCGGACTTCAAAACAGAAGATCCGTCAGTAAGAGCAAAGCTTGTTGAATGGCAGACACAGTGGGTAAAGGATTACGGAGTTGACTATTTCCGGGTGGATACTGTAAAACACGTCGAAGGAACGACATGGGCAGCATTAAAGAATGCGTTGACAGAGATAGATCCGTCCTTTAAGATGATCGGCGAGTATTATGGCGCGGGTTATGCGGCGAATGGCGGTACACTTGGAAGCGGTCAGATGGATTCAGATCTGGATTTCGATTTCAACGATCAGGCAACAAATCTTGTTTCCGGTAACATCTCTGCGGTAGAAAGCTTTATGGCCGCAAGGAATGCAGCGCTGAACAATACTTATATGACAGGACATTTCCTGGGAAGCCACGATGAGACAGGCTTCAAACAGAATCTGATCAACGGAAAAGGTATGACGACGGAGGCTGCAACGGCGGCAGCTCTGGTTGCAGCAACCTTACAGATTACAGCAAAGGGTCAGCCTGTCATCTACTACGGTGAGGAAATCGGACTGACAGGTGAGAATAATTATCCGTATCAGACCAACCGTTATGACTTTGACTGGACATTGGCAAATGAAAATAATGTGACTTATCAGCATTACAAGAAAATGCTTGCAATCCGCAANNNGTATNNNGANGTATTTGCAAGAGGAAACAGAACCACGATNGATGCTAACGATGNTGNNGGATACGATATTATGTCGAGAAGCTACGGCGGTGTGACANTGTACGTCGGCATGAACATCAAGGATGCNGCAAAAGAAGTTGCNATTCCGNTGAATGCAGCGGCAGGAAGCGTATACACCAACCTTTATGACGGAAAGCAGTATACGGCAGCGGCAGACGGAAAGGTTACCGTAACGATCCCTGCNGCAAAAGANGGCGGAACCGTTGTTCTGGTAGCNGAAAAGGCTCAGNATGTAGTTGTTCCGGAANNNCCGGTGNNTCCGGNANATCCCGANNAACCNACANANTCGNGCTGGTACGACGGATGGGCAGGNGTCAGTGCAGAGCAGAAAGCAAAATTAATGCGTGAGTCTCTTGCNCAGAATGCAGCGGTTACTGCACCGAAGACAGACGACAATGCACCGATTGCAATGGTGATCGGGNTTATGATGGNAGGAGCTGTTGTCGTGATAGGAGCTGTNGGCAAAAAACGCAAATCAGGCAAAAAAAGCTTGGTTTGAGNGGAACAGTATAAAGTAATATAGAAAGAGNAAGGGATGACTTTACGGTCATCCCTTTTCTTAATATTCAAATCTNGNNNTTAATTNTGTTGCAAAAANNAGGAATAGAAATTATAATAGAATACAAACCGTTGATCCGAAGAATACTTGGGAAGAATGAAAGATTAGGAGGACACATATGACATATCATGATTTAGTTGCAAAAGTTAAGAGCGTATTTGAGAAAGCAGATGCCCATGAAATTACAGAGCATGTGGCAGTTCAGATTAATGTTGAGGGAGAGGCAGAAGGNATTTTTTATCTGGAAGTGGCGGACGGAAGCGTAAAGGTAGAACCGTACGATTANCGTGACAGAGATNTTTTGATCACAACAAGTGCAGCGACATTGATAGAAATTGCAGAAGGCAGAATCACAGGTGCGGAAGCGGCAGAGAGCGGAAGACTCCGCGCAGAAGGCAACTTCGAGAAGGCCGGTTTGTTGAGAACAATTGATGTTCAAAAAGCAGAGCCGGTGGAAGAAGCTGTTGTTGAGAGCGCAGAAAAGACAGAGGAGCCTCCGAAAGCGGAAGAAGTGAAAGAAGAAGAGCCGGTAACTGAGAGCATGGAAACAGTGGAAGAAGTGAAAGAGGAAGAGCCGGTAACTGAGAGCACGGAAACAGTGGAGGAAGTGAAAGAGGAAGAGCCGGTAACTGAGAGCTCGGAAACAGTGGAAGAAGTGGAAAAGGCGGACGAGCCCCCGAAAGCGGAACAGACGGCGAAGACTCCGGGGGGAAGGCAGATATCGAAGAAGAAGCGCAAAAAATGGAAAAAGAAAAAAACATGTTGACAAACAGGCGTTTCCTATGTATAATCATTTAGGTGTGAAAAGCCTTATATTTAAGGTACACCTTATAAATAAGGTAGGGAGTAGACCATGCTGATTGATATTTCGGATGTTGTGTCCAGTGAGAACAGAGAAGAGACCGTACAGGTTTCGCTTGAATTGACATCCTTTTCAACACGCTTGGGAGATTTTCCGATCACAAGGTGTGCGCCGATTGAGCTGCAGATCGCGAACCGGGAGAACAAGCGGCTGCTTATCCGGGGAGATATAGATCTGACAGCGGTGATTCCGTGCAGCCGTTGTCTGGA
The DNA here is from genome assembly GCA_014804775.1 of Roseburia sp. Classification (GTDB taxonomy): domain Bacteria; phylum Bacillota; class Clostridia; order Lachnospirales; family Lachnospiraceae; genus Roseburia. The sequence goes on from JAAUZB010000002.1 coordinate 14,585, forward strand.
GGAGGTCCCGACAGACATTCATTTTTCCGTTGACAAGGAACTGAAGCTGGAGGATTCCACAGTCAGTGATGAGGAAGCGGAGCATACGGATTACCTGATTGGATTCAATCTGGATATAGATAGACTTATCTATGGAGAGATTTTGGTGAATTGGCCGATGAAGGTTCTGTGCAGAGAGGATTGCAGAGGGATCTGCAGTGTGTGTGGAAAGAACCTGAACCATGGGGACTGCGATTGCCAGAAAACAGAACCGGATCCAAGAATGGCAGCGATTCAGGATATCTTTAACAAATTTAAGGAGGTGTAGATAAATGTCCATCTGTCCAAAGAACAAATCTTCCAAGGGAAGAAGAGATAAAAGAAGAGCGAATTGGAAAATGAGCGCTCCTGCATTGGTAAAATGCAGTAAGTGTGGAGAGTTGATGATGCCGCACAGAGTATGCAAGAACTGTGGCTCATACAACAAGAAGGAGATTATTCCTCAGGATTAGAAGTCNGATTNGGGAGTGTTAGAGATAACACTCCNTTTTTCATCTTAANAGGAAAGTTCTTTTTTATACTTTAGGAGAAGAGCTATGAATTCGTTTTTTAATACGGATAACAAATTTTTTTATGCGATCAGTAAAATCCTCGACTGTGTGGGACTGAGNGTGCTGTGGCTGATCTGTTTTGTGCCGACAGGTCTGATGCTTTATTTTGCCATGGNTGCAGAGTCGCTTCTNTTTNCNCTGCCGTGTATACTGTTGGGTATTCCGGCGGGAGCTGCCACGACCGCGCTCTATTATGCGGTCAANAAGTCTGTTGTTCACGAAAGAGGNTATGTGTGGAGAGAATTCAGNCNGTCCTTTGTCCGCAANTTTAAGCAGTGTGCGGNGNTATCTGTGATTTTGACGACGGCNGCGATNGTGATGGCNGCAGANNTTTATATTATGTACCAGTATGCCNTNAGCGGAGAACCGGCCGGAGCATTTTATATTGTATTCCTCATCATGATGGCACTCCTCGTGATGTGGGGGATTTATGTTTTTCCNTATATNGCGCGTTTTGAAAATACGGTAAAGNTGNTTTTGAAAAATACGGCGCTTATCGCAATCGGAAATCTTGGGAAGACAGTCGTGATGTTNCTTCTGCTGGCGGGAGTGNTGCTTCTGGCTTATCTGNCGACTTATCTTTTACTGATTTTGCCGGCACTTTATATGCTTTGCATCAATTTTTTGATGGAGAAGATTTTNCGTAAATACATGTCCGAGGAGGACCTTGCGGCAGAAGATGAGCGGAATGAACTTTGAACTGAATTTTTTATTGATTTATAGAAAGACTTATAGTATATTTTGTTATAGACGCAGAGGAAAACCTGTGCGGGTCAGAATGGAGTTTGGATATGCAGCAGAATGAGACGCAGCAGAGCGCATCATCGTCGGAGCATGCAGAGGCAATGACAAGGGTTGCTTTAGATGCGATGGGCGGGGACTATGCGCCGGCAGAGCCGGTCAAAGGAGCGGTAGACGCGGTTTTGTCCCGAAAGGATATCAAGATTTTTCTGGTCGGACAGAAAGAAGCAGTAAACGAGGAGCTGAAGAAGTATTCATATCCTGAGGATCAGATTGAGGTAGTGCATGCAGAGGAAGTGATTGAGACAGCAGAGCCGCCNGTGAATGCGATTCGAAGGAAAAANCAGTCATCGCTTGTGNTAGGGATGAANATGGTGAANCAAAAAGAAGCGGATGCATTTGTTTCTGCGGGAAGCTCCGGAGCTGTTCTTGTGGGCGGTCAGGTTATCGTTGGNAGAATTGCGGGAATTGCAAGACCACCGTTGGCNCCGTTGATTCCGACNGAAAAGGGNGTATCTCTTTTGATTGACTGCGGGGCCAATGTAGATGCAAGACCGGANCATCTGATACAGTTTGCAAGGATGGGCTCNATNTATATGGAGCATGTCGTCGGCATCTCTAATCCGAGAGTTGCGATCGTCAATATCGGAGCNGAGGAAGAGAAGGGAAATGCGCTGGTCAAAGAGACGTTTCCGCTGNTGAAAGAATGCACGGATCTGAATTTTGTCGGAAGCATTGAAGCGAGAGAAATTCCTCACGGNGGNGCGGACGTTATTGTCTGTGAAGCTTTTGTCGGGAATGTTATTCTAAAGCTGTATGAGGGTCTGAGCGGGACTCTGATTGACGCGATCAAGAAGGGGATGATGAGCACCTTAAAGAGCAAGCTTGGTGCAGCGCTGGCATTGCCTGCGCTCAAGAATACGCTGAAGGCTTTTGACGCTACACAGTACGGAGGAGCGCCGCTTCTGGGTCTGAACGGTCTTGTGGTGAAGACNCACGGAAGTGCGAAGGCAAAAGAGATCACCAATTCCATTTANCAGTGTGTGACATTTAAGGAGCAGGACATTAACGGAAAGATCAAGAAAAATATTATAGGTTCGGCAGAACAGGAAGGAAAGTAGTTATGGAATTTGGAAAACTGAAAAAAATCATTGCAGAAGTTTTGAATGTGGATGAGGAAGAAATTACAATGGAATCCACCTTTGTTGACGATCTTGGAGCGGATTCTCTTGATGTTTTTCAGATTATTATGGGCATTGAAGAGGAGTTTGACATTGAGATCGCAAACGANGAAGCGGAGCATATCGTAACCGTATCGGATGCCGTTGAGAAGATCAAGAATGCGATAAACTCATAATAGTTNGGTGCTCAGANCATTTTAGTAAAGCAGATAAGAGACAATCATACTGCGAACCAGCCATGCGGTCAAGGAGGTGTGACTGTCTCTTTTTTTATTTCATAGGAAAGACCATGTTGCGATGAAATTACAAAGTATTTGATTTTCCTATGAAATAAAAGGTTATGGGAGAAAAAAGGATGTCTGATTTAAAAGAATTGCAGGAACGGATCGGTTATCAGTTTCGNGAGGAGCGGCTGCTGCGGCAGGCNCTGACTCACAGCTCTTATGCCAATGAGAAACANATGAAGAAANTGTCGGACAATGAGCGGCTGGAATTTCTGGGAGATGCAGTACTTGAAGTGACTTCCAGCGAATTTCTGTACCGGAATCATCCGACNCTGCCGGAGGGCGATNTGACGAAATTCAGGGCGAGCCTTGTCTGCGAGCCGACTCTGGCATTTTGTACCAAAGAGATGAAGCTTGGNGATTATCTCTATCTTGGAAANGGAGAGGAACAGACAGGGGGAAGAGAGCGCAANTCCATACTTTCGGATGCGCTTGAGGCAGTGATCGGAGCCATTTATCTGGATGGCGGATTTGAAGCTGCAAAGCGGTTCGTGGANCGCTTTATNTTAACGGATATAGAGCACAAAAAGCTTTTCTTCGACAGNAAAACNCTGNTACAGGAGATAGTACAGGCNCAATATGAGGAANCNNTGCACTATGAGCTGCTTGGAGAGGAAGGNCCGGATCANAACAAACAGTTNCGTGTGGAAGCANGGATCGGGGAGCGGGCAGTCGGAGAAGGAAGAGGACGGACCAAGAAAGCGGCAGAGCAGGANGCGGCGTATCAGGCATTGCTTGCTCTTAAGCCGAAACAATAGAAANCGGAGTTTTAAATATGTATCTTAAGAGTATTGAAGTGCAGGGATTTAAATCGTTTGCGAATAAAATCCTATTTGATTTTCACAACGGAATTACAGGAATTGTGGGACCAAACGGCAGCGGCAAGAGNAATGTTGCGGACGCGGTGCGNTGGGTGCTNGGAGAACAGAGCGCAAAACAGCTCCGCGGAGCCAGCATGCAGGATGTTATTTTTGCGGGGACAGAGAATCGNAAACCCTTAAGCTATGCGTATGTNGCGATCACGATGGACAATGCAGATCATCAGCTTGCGGTNGATTTTGAGGAGGTCACGGTGGCGCGCCGTGTCTACCGTTCCGGCGAAAGNGAGTATCTTATCAACGGCAGTCCGTGCCGGTTGAAGGATGTGACNGAATTATTNTANGANACCGGTATNGGCAAGGAAGGNTATTCCATTATCGGACAGGGACAGATCGAGAGGATCTTAAGCGGAAAGCCGGAGGANCGCCGGGANCTTTTTGANGANGCTGCGGGGATCGTGAAATACAAAAAACGTAAAGCGGCTGCCCAGAAAAAGCTGGAGCACGAGCGGGAGAATCTGGTTCGTGTCAACGATATCTTAACAGAGCTTGAGCGTCAGGTCGGTCCGCTGGAAAAACAGGCGGAAAAGGCGCGTATTTACATAAAGAAAAAAGAAGAGCTTAAGACTTATGATGTCAACATGTTTCTTCTTGAAGTGGAGCGGATAGAGGCACAGCTTACGGAGGTAGGGCAAAAGTATCGCATCGCTGACCAGCAACTTCAGGATGCAAACAGCTCCTATGAGAGTGTCAAGTCCGAATATGAAAAGATGGAGCAGGATATGGAGCGCATGGACGAGAAGCTGGAATCCGTCCGCGAGAATATCAGTAACTCCACCGTGATGAAAGGGAAACTTGAGGGACAGATCAATGTTTTAAATGAGCAGATCCACTCTGCGGAGATGACGGACGAGCATTTGCAGAGCCGTCTGGACGCGATTGACAGGGAAAAAGAGGAGCGTCTGACATCCAAAAAGGCAAGTGAGGATGAGAAAGCTGAACTGGAAGAGACTATTTCTGCTGTAGAACTCCAAAAAAAGGAGGCGACAGACCGTCTGAATGCGATTCAGGCTGAGATTGCACGCTGCAATGAGGGGATTGAAAAGGGAAAGAATGAGATCATCCAATTGCTGAACAGCAAGGCATCGATCAAGGCGAGACAGCAGCGCTATGATACGATGCAGGAGCAGGTGAACATTCGAAAGGCTGAGCTGACCAAGCGGTTATTGGCACGCAAGACGGAGGAAGCGGATCTGGAAGCCGTTCTCAGCGGATATCAGAAGGAGCTGAACGATGTAAATGCAGCCATTGAGGAGAAAAAGCGGGAAGCGATAGAGATGGAGGAGCGCCGCAGGGAGTGGAAGCGTAAATCCATTGAGACGAGCCAGAAGCTTGAGCAGGCTGTGACACAGTATCACAAGGAGCAGTCCAGACTGGAGTCTTTAAAAAATATTGCGGAGCGCTATGACGGTTACGGGAGCAGCATCCGCCGCGTGATGGAACAGAAATCGCAGAACAGAGGGATCCTTGGCGTGGTATCCGACTTGATCCAGGTGGAAAAGAAATACGAGACCGCCATTGAGACTGCACTTGGTGGAAATATCCAGAACATTGTGACGGAGGATGAGGAGACGGCGAAGCAGATGATCGCCTTCTTAAAACAGAACAAATACGGCCGTGCCACGTTCCTGCCTTTGACAAGCGTGAACGGAAAGGGTAACTTTAAGAATCAGGAAGCGTTAAATGAACCCGGCGTGATCGGACTTGCCAATACGCTGGTAAAGACGGACGCGAAATACGAGGGAGTGACCGCTTATCTTCTGGGCAGGGTAATTGTGGCGGAAAAGATAGACGATGCCATTGCTCTGGCAAGAAAGAATCACTATTCCCTCCACATAGTAACTCTGGAGGGAGAGTACTTAAGTCCGGGCGGTTCCATGACTGGAGGAGCGTTCCGAAACAGCAGTAATCTTCTGGCGAGAAAGCGTGAGATCGAGGAGTTGGAGAAGAAGGTCATTGCGTTAGAGAAAGAAATCGGAGAACACAAGAGCCGTCAGGAGGATATCAAGACGGCGGAAAGCCTGCTCGCCGAGGATATCGAACAGAACAAGGCAGATCTTCAGGAGCAGTATATTATCCAGAATACGGCGAAGATCAATGTGGAACGCGCGACGGAGCAGAAGAATGAGAGTGAGAGCGTGTATGAAGGTCTTACCGCAGAAAGCAGACAGATCGAGGGACAGCTGCGCGAGATTGCTGAAAACAAAGAGAAAATTGCGCAGGAGATTGTGTTTGCAGGCAAACGTGAAAAAGAAATTGAGGCAGAAAATGCCGGATTTCAGGAAATACTGGATACGAGCGCGAAAGAGGAAGAACAGGCTCAGAAAGCTGTCTCCGAGATACAGTTGAAAGAGGCGGAAATCCGTCAGAAAATAGAGTTTGTACTTGTAAATCTCAATCGTTTGAACGGAGAGATCAAACGTTACGAAGAGGAACGAGAGGGATTTATAAAGGATGTTGAGAGTGCAAAGGCAGATGCCGAGAAGAAGCGTCATGATATTGAAGAAATAAAAAAGACGATTCTGGCATCGGATGAACATTATGCCAAACTGGAAGAGGAACTGCGGGAGAGCACCAAGCGCAGGGACGAAATGCAGGTGACATACAAGGGGTATTTCCAGAAGCGGGAGGATATTTCCAGGCAGATCGCGGATCTGGAAAAAGAGGTGCTGCGTCTGGATGGACAACGTGAAAAGCTGGAAGAAGGCCGTGAATATCAGAGCAATTACATGTGGGAAGAGTATGAACTGACGCTGCACGCTGCAATGGAATTGCGAAATGAAGAGTATCAGGATCTTTCAGCCATGAAGAAAATGATCGTCTCCATCAAGGATGACATAAAAGGACTTGGCGATGTCAATGTCAATGCCATTGAGGATTACAGGGAGGTTTCGGAGCGCTACAGTTTCCTGAAAACACAGCATGACGATCTGGTAGAAGCGGAGGCGACGCTGATCGGGATCATTGAGGAACTTGATACCGGTATGCGCAAGCAGTTTATGGAGAAATTTGCCGAAATTCAGCACGAGTTCGATCAGGTGTTTAAAGAATTGTTTGGCGGGGGCAAAGGTACCTTAGAGCTGGTTGAGGATGAAGATATCTTAGAGTGCGGCATCCGTATCATCGCACAGCCGCCGGGAAAGAAGCTGCAGAATATGATGCAGATGTCCGGTGGAGAGAAAGCGCTGACAGCTATCGCACTGTTGTTTGCGATCCAGAATCTGAAGCCGTCACCGTTCTGTCTGTTGGATGAGATCGAGGCGGCGCTGGATGATTCCAACGTAGGGCGTTTTGCCAAATATTTGCATAAACTGACGAAGAGCACACAGTTTATCGTTATCACGCACCGCCGCGGAACCATGGCAGCGGCAGACCGCCTGTACGGTATCACCATGCAGGAAAAGGGCGTTTCTACGCTGGTTTCCGTGAATCTGATTGAAGGAGATCTGAATTAAAATGAGCAATGAAAAATCACAGGAAAAGAAGGGATTTTGGAGCAGGCTGGTTTCCGGGCTTGGCAAGACAAGAGATAATATCGTGTCGGGAATTGATGCGATTTTTAACGGTTTTTCCAATATTGACGATGACTTTTATGAGGAGATCGAAGAGATTCTGATCATGGGAGATCTGGGTGTAAATGCAACGGAGTCCATTATTGAAAATCTCAAATTAAAGGTCAAAGAAAACAAGATCAAAGAGCCGGCGGAATGCAAGGAATTTTTGATCAACAGTATCAGAGAACAGATGGACGTGGGCGAGACGGCATACCGTTTTGAGCACGAGAAATCTGTCGTGCTCGTCATCGGTGTCAACGGTGTCGGCAAGACAACATCGGTCGGAAAGCTGGCGGGAAAGCTGAAAGATCAGGGCAGAAGGGTTGTACTTGCAGCGGCGGATACTTTCCGCGCGGCAGCGGGCAATCAGCTTTTAGAGTGGGCAAACCGCGCCGGTGTGGAGATGATCGGCGGGCAGGAAGGTGCAGATCCGGCAGCTGTCGTGTATGATGCTGTAGCAGCTGCAAAGGCGAGGAAGGCTGACGTCCTGCTCTGTGACACTGCGGGACGGCTTCACAACAAGAAGAATCTTATGGAAGAATTAAAGAAGATTAACCGCATTCTGGAAAAGGAATACCCGGATGCATATCGGGAGACGCTGGTGGTGCTGGATGCCACGACAGGACAGAATGCATTAAGCCAGGCAAGACAGTTCGCGGAGGTGGCAGACATTACGGGAATCATCCTGACGAAGCTGGACGGCACGGCAAAGGGAGGGATCGCAGTGGCGATCCATTCCGAGCTTGGCATTCCGGTCAAATATATCGGAGTGGGAGAGAGCATAGAGGATCTGCAGAAATTTAATGCGGAAGAATTTGTAAATGCATTGTTTACGACTGTTGAGAATTAAACCGGTTTGTAGGCGTGCGACATATTGTTTGAAGGGGAGAAATGAGGAGAAATGCTGACTTTAGACAAGTTTGAGGAAGCAAGTGAGAAAGTAAAAGAAGTCATTCTGGAGACGAAGCTGGTTTACAGCGACTATTTAAGCGGACAGACTGGCAATAAGGTATACTTAAAGCCGGAAAATCTGCAGTTCACCGGTGCCTATAAGGTCAGAGGAGCGTATTACAAGATCAGCACTCTTAGCGAAGAAGAGAGGGAGAAAGGGCTGATCACTGCATCCGCCGGCAACCATGCACAGGGGGTGGCTTATGCGGCAAAATGCTATGGCTGCAAGGCGGTCATTGTCATGCCTACGACCACGCCGCTCATCAAGGTGAACCGGACAAAAAGCTATGGCGCAGAGGTCATCTTGTACGGAGATGTCTACGACGAGGCATGCCAGAAAGCATACGAACTGGCAGAGAAAGAGGGATATACATTCATCCACCCGTTTGACGATCTGGCAGTCGCTACCGGACAGGGAACGATCGCCATGGAGATTTTCAAAGAGCTTCCGCTGGTGGAATATATTCTCGTGCCGATCGGAGGAGGCGGACTGGCGACAGGCGTCTCGACTCTTGCGAAGCTTCTAAATCCGAAGATCAAGGTGATCGGTGTGGAACCGGCAGGGGCGAACTGTATGCAGGCGTCTTTTGCGTCGGGAAAGGTGACGACGCTTCCTAATGTCAATACGATTGCTGACGGAACGGCGGTCAAGACGCCGGGAAGTACGATTTTCCCGTATATTCAGAAGAATCTTGATGAAATCGTCACGGTGGAAGACGATGAGCTGGTCGTGGCATTTCTTGATATGGTGGAGAATCACAAAATGATCGTGGAAAATTCCGGTCTTCTGACAGTTGCGGCCTTAAAGCATCTGGATGTAAAGGATAAGCGAGTTGTCGCTATCATGAGCGGCGGCAATATGGATGTCATCACAATGTCTTCCGTGGTGCAGCAGGGACTGATTTTCAGAGACAGGATCTTTACCGTGTCCGTGCTTTTGCCCGACAAGCCGGGCGAGCTTTCCAAAGTGTCTTCCATTATTGCGGAGGAACAGGGAAATGTGATCAAACTGGATCACAATCAGTTCGTTACGACAAACCGCAATGCGGCAGTGGAGCTCCGGATCACGATGGAAAGCTTCGGAACGGAGCATAAGAAACAGATCATGAAGGCATTGGAGAATAACGGATACAAACCGAAGCTGGTAAGAGCGAGTCTGTAAGTACAGCATGCGGCAAAGGGGACTTGGAATATGAACGCGGAACCTGCAAAAGAAAAGAGAAAAAAACGTTTTTCTGTCCTGCGCGTCATCTGTTTTGCGGGAGTCATAGCTGCATGCGGCATTTTTGCCGCCTATCTTGCTGCGCGTCTGAACGGGGAGCCGTTCGGACTTTATACATGGCCGTTCATGGTCTGCGTTGTTCTGTTTTTGTTTACGACGGTGGGATTTTTTACGACGGAGAAAGGGACGGAAGCACTGTACCTGGTCTGTTCGGTAGTCAGTGCGGCGTGCGGGTTGGTTCAGCTGGCGATTATTTTTTAAATATGTGCGTAAATTGGATGCGGTGTCAAGAAAAAATACTTGACACCGTGTTTTTTTTGTGATAACTTACAGTAGGTGATTTGAGATGGAAGAGAAAATCGAGCAGGCATATCTCTATGATTTTTACGGTGAGCTGCTGAACGAGCATCAGAGAAGAATATACGAGGACTTTGTTTTCAATGATCTTTCGCTTGGAGAGATCGCAGACGAGGAAGGCATCAGCCGGCAGGGGGTACATGATCTGATCCGAAGATGTACCAAAGCGCTGGAGGGATACGAAGAAAAGCTTCATTTGATCGCAAAGTTCCGGGCTGCCAAGCAGAGTGTGGAGCAGATCCATGAGCTGGCGGGCAGATTCCATGAGAGTCACGAGGAAGCGATCATAGACAAAATCGAGCAGATTTCAAATCGGATATTAGAGGAGTTATAAATGGCATTTGACAGCTTGTCGGAAAAACTTCAAAACGTATTTAAAAACTTAAGAAGTAAAGGCCGCCTGACAGAGGATGATGTCAAAACAGCCTTAAAAGAGGTCAAGATGGCACTCTTAGAGGCGGATGTCAACTTCAAAGTCGTAAAACAGTTCGTAAAGGATGTTCAGGAACGTGCCGTAGGACAGGATGTTATGAACGGACTCAATCCCGGGCAGATGGTCATCAAAATCGTAAACGAAGAGATGGTAAAGCTCATGGGAGCCGAGACGACTGAGATACAGCTGTTGCCGGGCAAAGCGCTTACTGTCATTATGATGGCTGGTCTGCAGGGAGCCGGTAAGACGACGACCGCGGCAAAGATTGCCGGAAAATTCAAGCTGAAAGGCAAGAAGGTTCTTCTTACTGCATGTGATGTGTACCGTCCGGCTGCGATCGAACAGCTGCAGATCAACGGCGAGAAGCAGGGCGTGGAAGTATTTGCCATGGGTGACAAGAACAGCCCGGTAAATATCGCGAAAGCAGCCGTGGAGCATGCGGTGAAGAACGAGTATAACATTGTGATCCTTGACACTGCCGGACGTCTTCATATTGATGAAGATATGATGGAAGAGTTGATCCAGATAAAGGAGAATGTTTCCGTGCATCAGACCGTTCTTGTGGTGGATTCCATGACGGGTCAGGATGCAGTCAATGTGGCAAAGCTGTTTGATGAGAAAATCGGCATAGACGGCGTCGTGTTGACAAAGCTGGACGGTGACACGAGAGGCGGTGCGGCGCTTTCCATCCGTGCCGTGACAGGAAAGCCGATCCTGTATGCCGGAATGGGAGAGAAGCTGTCTGACTTGGAGCAGTTTCATCCGGACCGTATGGCGTCCCGGATTCTGGGAATGGGCGATGTGCTGACATTGATCGAGAAGGCAGAAGCTGAGATTGACGAAGAGCAGGCAAAGAAGCTGGAAGCTAAGATGCGCAAGAATGAATTTGACTTTGAGATGTATTTGGAATCTATGAGTCAGATGCGCAAAATGGGAGGATTTTCCGGTATTCTTGGCATGATGCCCGGACTTGGCAAAGGAAAGATGCCTGAAATTGACGAAGGTCAGGCGGAAAAGAGTCTCGCACGTACGGAAGCGATCATATATTCCATGACACCGAAGGAGAGACAGAATCCTTCTCTGCTCAACCCCAGCAGAAAGCACAGGATCGCACAGGGAGCCGGTGTGGACATCTCTGAGGTCAACCGGATGGTCAAACAGTTTGATCAGATGAAGAAGATGATGAAGCAGATGTCGGGGATGAAAAAACGGGGCAAACGCGGAATGTTTCAGGGTTTTCCGTTTTAAGAGGTTAGAAACAGCGCAGTACAACAGCGCTTTCTAAATATATCTGTGTTCTTTTGACACAGGTCATGTATTAACAGGTGAAAAATGCAAGGAGGTGAAAGAAATGGCAGTAAAAATCAGATTGAGAAGAATGGGACAGAAAAAGGCTCCTTTCTATAGAATTGTCGTTGCAGATTCCAGATCCCCGAGAGACGGAAAATGCATCGAAGAGATCGGAACTTATGATCCAACCCAAAACCCAAGCGCGTATCATGTAAATGAAGAGTTGGCTAAGAAGTGGTTAGCAAACGGAGCTCAGCCAACCGATACCGTAGCCAGCATTTTTAAGAAAGCCGGCATCGTAAAATAGGATTTGCGAGAAGGAGCATGGTTAAACTATGAAAGAATTAGTAGAAGTAATTGCCAAATCGCTAGTCGATCATCCTGAGGAGGTTTTGGTTACCCGGACGGAGAACGAAAAAGCCATTGTTTTGGAATTACGAGTAGCGCAGTCCGATATGGGCAAGGTGATCGGTAAGCAGGGACGCATTGCAAAGGCGATCCGTTCCGTTGTGAAAGCCGCTGCCTCAAAAGAAGAGAAAAAGGTTATTGTTGAGATCATGCAGTAACACGGGAAGAGGGTGTCCGAAAGCCTATTGTCAATATTAGGCATATTTTCGGCACCTTTTTATCTTCTGTTTTGGAACGGAGAGGAATATGGAGAATCTACTGCAGGTTGGCATCATTACAACAACGCACGGTGTGCGGGGAGAAGTCAAGGTATTTCCGACGACCGATGATGTACAGCGATTCAAGAAGCTAAAGAACGTGATACTGGATACGGGAAAAGAAATGACAGAGCTGGAAATTGAGGGGGTCAAATTTTTTAAAAATCAGGTCATCCTCAAATTCCGGGGGATAGACGACATGAATACGGCAGAACAGTACAGGCAGAAGAGTCTTTATGTCACAAGGGAAAATGCGGTAAAATTGAAAGCAGACGAATATTTTATCGCGGATCTGATCGGGCTTGCAGTCACCTCCGACGAGGGGGAAGAACTGGGGCATATCACGGACGTGCTGCAGACGGGAGCGAATGATGTCTATATCATAAGCAGGGACGGATGTCCCGATATTCTGCTGCCGGCGATCAGGGACTGTGTGAAGCATGTGGATATTGAAAACGGATGCATGCAGGTGCATCTTTTGCCCGGACTTCGGGAAATAAATCAAAAGGGAGAGTAAACAGAAAATGGCAAGGTATATCAAGGAGGTAACGCTTAATCAGCCGGACGATTTTGTACAGTATATTATGTCTGACTTTTTGAGCAAGCATGGATTTAATCTGGTAAATTTTAAAGGTGAGCAGGTGTACCGTTCAGGAGGTGGGCTGATAGAAATTCCCAAATTCCTGGTGTGGGGATATCAAAACGGTGTATTTCATGTGGAAGCATGGACGAGAACTGTGTGGCTTCCGGGTGTGTACGGAAAAGAAAATGCGATGACAGGCTTTATGGGCTGTATCCCGAAAGAGGCATACAAAACAGATATTGAATCATTGATCCGGCTTTTGCATCAGCCGTTAAACAATACATCTCCAAATCAGGGAGTTTCGCCGAATCAGGGAATGGCGCCAGGGGCAAATCCGGGCGGAGGGCAGACGATATATGTTCAGGCAACGGATATGTCCAAGTATGCGTCGATGTCATTGGTGTTTGCCATTATCGGTCTGGTGCTCGCATTCCTTAGTCCGATCTTAGGTGTGATTCTGGGTGCCCTGGGGATTACATACGGAAAGAAAGCAATGAATTCTCCGAAAAAGGGAATGGCAACCGCAGCATTTGTGATCGGGATCATTGGCGTTGTGATATCGATCATTATGTGGGTTCTGAACTTTCTTCTTTTGATGAGTTAAAGTGGATGGAGAGCAGCATGAACTTTCACATTCTAACATTATTTCCTGAGATGGTAACGCAGGGGCTGAATACCAGCATTATCGGACGGGCGGCAGACAAAGGACTGCTGACGATCGAGGCGGTAAATATCAGGGATTATACGGCGGATAAACACAAAAAGGTCGATGATTATCCGTACGGCGGCGGAGCAGGAATGCTGATGCAGGCACAGCCCGTGTACGACGCATGGAAATCTGTCGTAGACAGGATTGAATCAGAACGACCGCGTACCGTATACCTGACGCCGCAGGGTTCCGTGTTCACTCAGGAGCTGGCAAAAGAGCTGGCAAAAGAGCAGGATCTGATCCTTCTGTGCGGTCATTATGAGGGAATTGATGAGCGTGTGCTTGAAGAGATCGTGACGGATTATGTTTCGATCGGGGACTACGTGCTGACAGGCGGAGAACTGCCGGCGATGGTCATGGTGGATGCCGTGTCGCGAATGGTGCCGGGGGTGTTGTCGAACGGTGAATCAGGATGCACGGAATCTTTTGAGGACAATCTGCTTGAATATCCTCAGTACAGCCGCCCGGAAGAATGGAGAGGGAAGCGGGTGCCGGCAGTGCTGTTGTCGGGAAATCATCAGAAGGTGGATGAGTGGCGGAGAGAACAGTCCATTCTGCGGACAAAGGAGCGCAGACCGGATCTGTTTGAGAAAGCCGAACTNACACCGCAGGAGCGAAAAAAATATTAAAATACCGCTTTACTTTTTGNACNCCCTGTGATAAAATGCAATAGTTGTGAGAAAATAGATGGTCCTCTGTTACGAATGAGCGTATTAAGAACATCCAAATAGTAGGAGGTCACAAGATGAACGCAAGTGAAATTATTAAGAGNATTGAAGCCGGACAGCTGAAAGCAGAAGTTCCGGAGTTCCGTGTTGGTGATACCGTTAAGGTTTACGGTAAGATCAAAGAGGGAAACCGTGAGAGAATCCAGGTTTTTGAGGGAACTGTGATCAAGAGACAGGGCGGAAGCAACCGNGAGACATTCACAGTCAGAAAACTTTCAAACGGTGTCGGCGTAGAGAAGACATGGCCGCTTCACTCTCCNAATGTGGAGAAGGTNGAAGTTGTCCGCAGAGGTAAAGTAAGAAGAGCAAAACTGTTCTANTTNAGAGACCGTGTCGGCAAACGTGCGAAGGTCAAAGAGATCGTAAAATAATGACAGAGAGAGACTGCTGCATTGGCTGTAATATAGCTGGGCAGCAGTTTTTTAAAAGCTTTCGGTAAAGGGGAAATGTCGGCGTGAGCAGGCGAAGAAGGAGCGGTCTTAATTTTGGAAGGCAGAAGAAAAAAGTAAATATTGGAGTGGTAAAAGAGGTGCTGACCTGGGTGGTGGAGATACTGATCACNCTGATGCTCGCATTTACTTTTGTATATTTTATAGGACTTCGGACCAGTGCTGTAGGGCAGTCTATGTCGCCGACCNTAAACGGCGGAGATGCGATTTTTGTCAACCGTTTTATTTACAANGTATCGAATCCGAAGCCCGGAGATATCATCGTNTTTCTNCCGAANGGCAACCGGAAATCGCANTATTATGTGAAGAGGGTCGTTGCGGTGCCGGGAGATACGGTGCTGATTCAGGACGGCATCCTTTATGTGAACGGAGAACAGTATACGGAGCAGACGGAAGTGTCGGCTATGGAGGAATCCGGCATGGCAGAGGAAGAACTCACACTGAGAGAAGGCGAGTTTTTCGTGNTGGGCGACAACCGCAATAANAGCGAAGACAGCCGTTATGCAAATATCGGAAATATCAAAAAAGAATATATTATTGGAAAAGCCTGGTTCCGCATGGCATCATGGGGAGATTTTGGGTTTTTGTGACAGTTGAAAGGAGACGGTCATGCAGTTTCAGTGGTATCCGGGACATATGACAAAGGCAAGACGTCAGATGCAGGAGGATATAAAGTTAATCGATCTGATCATTGAGCTTGTGGATGCAAGGATTCCCCTAAGCAGTAGGAATCCGGATATTGACGAGCTTGGAAAGAATAAAGCGAGACTGATCCTGATGAACAAATCAGATTTGTCAGACGACAGGAAAAACCGCGAATGGGCAGAATTTTTCCGGGAAAAGGGATATTCTGTTGTCTGTCTGGATGCGAGGAGCAGGGCAGGGATGCAGGGTGTGACCGACGCGGTCATGGAGGCTTGCNGCGCGAAGATAGAGAGGGATCGGAAGCGGGGGATCAAGAACCGTCCGGTGCGGGCGATGGTAGCTGGCATTCCCAATGTGGGGAAATCCACATTTATCAACTCCTATGCAGGAAGAGCCTGTGCCAAAACCGGAAATAAACCGGGAGTGACGAAAGGAAAACAGTGGATCAGACTGAATAAAAATGTGGAACTGTTGGATACACCGGGAATTTTGTGGCCCAAGTTTGAAGATCAGACAGTCGGCCTGCGGCTTGCTCTCATCGGTGCCATCAAGGATGAAATTTTAAACATTGACGAGTTGTCTTTAGAACTGATCCGGATTTTAGAGAAGGATTATCCGGGGGTCCTTGCGGAGCGATATTTTCAGGGAGAGAAGCAGGAGGATGCTGCCGATCCGGTGGAAATCTTAAAAAAGATCGCGGAGAACCGCAAATGCATTGCAAAAGGAAATGAACTGGATTACAGCAAGGCAGCGGCGCTTGTACTGGATGAATTCCGCAGCGGAAAGCTCGGAAGGATTACCCTTGAGAGACCGGAACGATAGAAGACAGGTGGGGTACATATGGAAGAAAAGAAAATCGGAGTGATCAGAGAAGAATTAAAGGCGGCAGAGGATGAGATGCTGCCTTTTTTTGTCAACACATATGAGACGGATGTCCGCAGCGGTGTTCAAAAACTTGTAGAGCAGGCGCGGGGGCGTATGGCAAAACTGGAAGCTGAGCGCGCAAGGACGGAGGCTCTCAAGAAATATGAGAGAGAGTATGCCTCGTGCGGTTTTATCTGCGGCATTGACGAAGTGGGAAGAGGACCGCTGGCAGGTCCGGTGACTGCCGGAGCCGTGATCCTGCCGCAGGACTGCGATATTCTTTATATCAATGATTCCAAAAAACTTACGGCGGCAAAAAGAGAGGAACTGTATGATATCATCATGGAAAAAGCCGTGGCAGTGGGGATTGGTATGGTAGGACCGCAGCGTATTGATGAGATCAATATTCTGCAGGCGACTTACGAGGCAATGCGGGAAGCTATAAGTAAATTAAGTCAAAAACCCGATATATTATTAAATGATGCGGTGACGATACCTGGCATTGATATCCGGCAGATCCCGATCATAAAAGGGGATGCAAAGAGCATTTCGATCGGTGCTGCGAGTATTGTGGCGAAGGTGACAAGAGACCGGCTGATGGCAGAGTACGACAGGATCCTGCCCGGATACGGATTTGCCTCCAACAAAGGCTACGGTTCTGCGGAACATATTGCTGCATTGAAGGAACTCGGCCCGTCACCTATTCATAGGAAAAGCTTTATTGGAAATTTTATACCCTGACATGGAGGTTAAAATATGCAGATTTCAGATATGCTGGGACAATATAGCCGAAATGTGACGAACAGCACGGAAGAGCTGCGTGGAGCACAGAGCACGCAGAAAATGGTATCCACAGCGGGAGAACTGTCTGTCGGAAGTGTGTTTGAGGGAACGGTCAGTCAGATGAAAGGCGGAAAGGTCACGCTTGCCCTCGGAAACGGGCAGACGATCGTCGCGAGACTGGACGGAAAGGTAGACATGAAACAGGGTTCTTCCATGTTTTTTCAGGTCAAATCCAATGACGGAATGACGGTTGCTATCCGGCCGTATACAGGTACGGGACAAAATGCGGGAAATCCGATCCTGCTGAATGCGCTAACGGCAGCGCAGGTGCCTGTGACGGAGAGGAATCTTTCCATGGTGGATGCGATGATGAGGGAGCAGATGCCGATCGGACGCCAGGGAATTATGGATATGGTCAGGATTTTAAGCGGCAATCCGGGGGCAAATGTGGAGACAGTGGTCCGGATGACGAANCTTGGAATTCCGGTGACGGAAGAACTGGCTGCACAGTTCGAAAAATATATGTCAGACCGGCATATGATTTTAGGGGAGATGGAGGCAGCAGTAGGAGAACTGACAGCAGCGTTAGGAGAGAAAGGACTGCCCGAGGAGGAGGCGTTCGGGCTTTACAGTAAACTGGTAGACATATTTTTGACAGAGAATGGCGGTGAGCCGGACGGTACGGTGGTNCGGNCAGATCAGCCTGCAGAANCGGAGAATTTCACGGTGAATCCGGANGCNGCCTTTAAGACTTTGGGAGAAACCATCGNGGGACAAAACGCGGGCAGCGCAATAACCATGACCGGAGAAAATGTTACGGTGCCAGAAGGCAGNGCGGAGGGAGTGATGCATGCCGGTGCCGATCTGGCGGCAGACCAGGCTGCTTTGGGAGCAGCAAACAGTGANACNGCCGCAGCAGATGCAACGGACAGAGGGCAGAGCACACCGCCTCAAATGGGGGAGACGCTTGGTAATATTTTGACCGATCAGCANCTCTCCAATCTGACCAAGGCACTTCAGGGGATTCCGACTATTGCCGGAAATGCGGAACTNTTTGAGGATGCTGTTCAGGAAGACTTTTTTGTGGATACCATGTCCGAAAACGATGCAGAGACAGGGACGAAGGGCGTCGGTGTGNTGGAAAGCGGGCAGGTCATGGATACAANGAGCAGCTTAAATCCCGATATGACGGCAGGAGAGTTTTTAAAAACNCTTCGAAATGTGCTGGCAGAAAACAGCCAGTACGGATATGCAGGCATTTCCAAGCTGTTTGCGGGGAAAGAGTTTCAGGCAGTTCTCCGCCATGCGGTATCTCAGCAGTGGCTGACTGCACCGGAAGAACTAAAAAAGGAAAATAAGATCAGTGAACTGTATGAGAAGATGGAGCATCAGATCAGACAGATGGAGGCGGCAGTCAAGCAGGCCGGAGGAACGCAGACCGGGTTCCTTCAGGCTGCAGCGGATGTGCGCGGTAATATTGATTTTATGAATCAGGTCAATCAGATTTATACTTATGTACAGCTTCCGCTGAAAATGACAGGGCAAAATGCTAACGGAGAGCTCTATGTTTATACGAATAAGAAACAGCAGCGTGATCCGGATGCCGAATTGACCGCTTTTTTACATTTAGATCTGGAGAACCTCGGGTCTACAGATGTTTCCGCCAAAATGAGAAAACGGAATGTTGCCGCTAATTTTTATCTGGAGGACGACATTGCATATGCACTGTTAAAGGAGCATCTGCCGAAGCTTCAGGACCGTCTGAAAGACAAGGGATACAACTGTACGGTGACAGTGGCAAAAGAAAAAAAAGACGTGGACTTTATGCAGGATTTTCTTGAGAGGGAGCAGCCGCCGGCGGGGGAGCTTCACCGGTATTCTTTTGACGTGAAGGCGTAGAACGGGACTGTAGTATGAGGAGAAGAGTATGAGAAAGAGAGAAAATGAAAAAACTGCTGTTGCATTATCCTATCAGCCCGGTGATGTTGCACCGAAAATTCTTGCCACCGGAAAGGGAGAACTTGCGGAGCGTATTATAGAGAAGGCGAAAGAGAATGACGTCCCGTTTTATCAGGATAATAAACTTGCGGAGACGCTCTCTAAGCTCGAGATCGGCGATACCATACCGCCGGAGCTCTATGAAGTGGTGGCGGAAATCCTGGTGTTTGTGGATGATATGGACCGGATGAAAGGAAAACTGCAGAAAGCCGGAGTTATGTAAGGGAAAGGGAGTTGCTTGAACAGACGGACAGTAGGGGGAGAATACGAAAAAAGAGCAGGAGATTATCTGATACAGCAGGGATACCGGATTTTAGAGTACAATTTCCGGTGCAGGAGCGGTGAAATCGACATCATAGCAGAGGAAGGGAATTCTCTGGTATTTGCGGAGGTAAAATACCGGAGAACCGCAGCATGCGGAAATCCTCTTGAGGCTGTCGGAAAAAGAAAGCAGCAGTCGATCAGCCGGACTGCAGCCTATTACTGTCTAAGTCACGGCTACGGCACGGATACGCCGTGCCGGTTTGACGTGATCGCCGTACTCGGAGATGAGCTGATACATGTGAAGCATGCGTTTGAATATTGCGGGTAAGGGGGAATCAGAGTTTGCATGACATGACAAGGAAAAATGACAGAGATATTTTGCGGGAAGAACGGTGCCGTACGAAGGACGGCGCAGAGGTTGTTTTGCTGAAATATCCGCTTTTGGAGGAGACCAGACTGGTAAAGCATTGCTTTACGACGAGATATGGCGGGGCAAGCAGTGGAATATTTTCTACTATGAATCTGAGCTTTACCAGAGGGGATGACAGAGAGGCTGTGGAGACAAATTACAGAAGAGTCTCCGAGGCGCTTGACGTTCCATACGGTAATTTTGTTTTTACGGATCAGACACATACGGCAAATGTGAGAAAAGTGACAGCAGATGATTGCGGGAAGGGTCTGATTTGTGAGAGGGACTACGAGGAGGTAGACGGGCTGATCACGGATGAACGGGGACCGGTGCTGTCTGCCTTTTTTGCCGACTGTGTGCCGCTCTTTTTTGTTGATCCGGTGCACAGAGCCATCGGTTTGAGCCACTCCGGCTGGCGGGGGACGGTAAAACGGATGGGGGAGGTGACTGCTGCGGCGATGCACAGGGAGTACGGAACACTTCCGGATGATCTGATCTGTGCCATCGGACCGTCCATATGTCAGGATTGCTATGAGGTCGGAGAAGAAGTGGCGGACGAATTCCGAAAAGCATTTAAAGGATGGGAGGATGCCATTTTGAGGGAAAGTGCCTTAAAAGACGGCGAGAAAAAATACAGACTTGATCTATGGAAGGCAAATGAGATCGTGCTGCTTGAGGCGGGGGTAAGACGGAAGCATCTTGCGGTGACAAACATCTGCACCTGCTGCAATCCGGACGCATTATTTTCACATCGGGCAACCGGCGGGAAACGGGGAAATATGGGAGCGTTTCTTTGCCTCAAGTAATTGCCGGGTATTGCCAAAAAAGCAAAAATAAAGTAGAATACCAATTATCAATGATGGTAAGGAACGCTATATGACAGAGCATTGCTACGAGGAACTAAAAGAAAACAAAAATCTAAGGGAAAATCTAAGCTCACTCAGGCGTATTGTCAAAACCCCGGAGGAAAAGGAACATCTCAAAAAACTGATCGGAGACGGAGAACTGTTGATCGGATTACTGTGTGCAGACGATCCGAAAACCAGAAAAAATGCAGCACTCCTTTTGGGGGAGCTGCAGCTGCAGTCCTCCGCAGGATCACTGTGGACTGCATACGAAAAAGAGACGACGCTTTTTGTGAAAAGCGCTTATCTGACAGCGCTCGGAAAGTTGGAGGTATCCGATTATCTGGAAGAGTTCCGGCAGCGCATGGACGAGCTTGCGGCTGTCGAGCCGGCAGCAGATGAAAAGAAGCACATTGACGGGGAACTGCGGGAACTGCAGAAAATCATTACTGGAATTGAGGGGATCACCGGACATCACTTCTGCGGGCTGAAACAGGAGCATACATTTGTGCTGACCACGAATCGGGAATGCAGAAACGCGACGCTCGCGGAGATCGGAGAGCTTGCGGCGTCAGTCCGCCGCAGTACATCGCAGCATCCGCTTGGCGTGGCAGTCAGATCAAAAGAACTGCAGCCGTTTCTATCCCTTCGGACTTACCGTGAGTTGCTGTTTCCCATTCATACAGCCGACGGTATAATACAGGATGCTGTAGCCGCAGCTGATGTTGCGTCTGCTGTCTGGAATTCTGATCTTTTTCCGCTTCTTTTGGAGTGTCACAGAGAGGGAGCGCCGTTTTATTTCCGTCTGGAATTGAAGGGCACGATGCCGCTGGATCAGAAGAGCAATTTTGCAAAGCGTTTTTCCTCGGAGCTTGAACGGTTATCCGGACGGAAGCTCATAAATTCCACGGGGGACTATGAACTGGAAATCCGTCTGATAGAGAAAAAAGATGGCGGCTATGCTCCGTTTGCGCGTCTGTGTACCGTACCGATGAAGCGTTTTTCCTATCGGAAGCATGCGATCTCCGCATCCGTTCATCCGGCGACAGCGGCTCTTTTGGTACAGCTTGCAAAGCCGTATCTAAAGGAAAATGCACAGATTCTTGACCCCTTCTGCGGGGTGGGAACAATGTTGATCGAGCGCGATATCCGTGTGCCGGCAGCGGAGATATACGGCATAGATCTGTTCGGAGAGGCAGTCAGGATGGCTAGGGAGAATGCCGAGGCGGCAGGAAAACGGATTCATTTTATCAATCGCGATTTCTTCCGGTTTGAGCATGATTATCTTTTTGACGAGATCATAACCGACATGCCGGCAGGAGGAAAGCAGTCAAGGGAAGAGACGGACGCATTGTATGCGCGATTTTTTGTAAAAGCAAAAGAGCTTTTGAAAGCGGGCGGAACCGTGATACTATATACGAATGAGGTAGGATTCCTCAAAAAACAGTTAAGATTGCAATCGGAATTTCATCTGATACGTGAATTTGAAATCCGAAAGAAGGAACACAGGTTTCTTTATGTGATCGGATTCCGGAAATAAACATACAGGTGAAACAGAAATGGAGATCAATACGACATGGCATTTGTGGTAAAAAAAAGAGAGAACAGACAACGCAGTAACGACGACGGCTTGCTGGATGCGGCATTGATGCAGAGCCTGCAGGACCGGTTTTGCGATGCAAACAATCTGTATCTTGTCTGTTTAAGCAAAAAGAGAGGAGTCATTACAAAAGCATACGGCTCTAAGGAAGAAATCGGGTATATTCACAGTCTGGTCACGATGGACATGCACGTGTCGCTGATGAATAAGCTGATGGACAGCGAAATTGAAAGCGTGATGGAGGAGGAGTGCGGCACAGATCTGGTCAAAATGTGCGGTGTGTCGATCCGCGTGAGCGGAGAGGCGATCGCAACATGGATTGTGATCGGAGTCATGGAACAGGACGTTAGCGCCGTGCACGGTACCGATGTGCCGGAATGCGTCATGCGCACTACGCCGGAGCGCTTTTATAAATCTCTCGAATTTTTAGAGACGCTCTCAAGACAGATGTTTGCGGTAAAGATGGAAGAGCTCATGGCGCAGGAGGCATTTTTAAAGAGCCGTGAGTCCGAGGCCCAGATGGAATCCGAGCTGCGCCGCAATGAGGTCATGACCGCTATTGTGAAAACGCTGGAGTCTGAACAGAGCTTTGACCTGATCGCAAAAGACATTTTAAGGAATGCATGTGAATATCTGGATATCAGTACCGGTTATCTGCTGTGCGAGAACGAGACAAATGAGACGGTGGAGATGATCTGTGAGTATGTCTCGCCGGAAACGATTCCGGCAATGGAGCACTGGAAACAGGTGCCAAAGGAAAATCTGCCGTTTTTTAACGGGCGGCCTTATATGATTTCAGCAAACTCCATGATGCCTGACGAGTTTCATCTGTTTTTTGAGCGTGAGGGCATGAAAGCAGCAATATTCCTGCCAGTTGACGTAGAGGGACATCCCGGTATGTATCTTGGATTTAGTGAGAAAATGAAAGACCGGATCTGGGATGCCAATGACATCAAATTTGTCAACGATGCAAAGAGAGTGATCCAGAGTATACGCGCAAAGAGGGGCGCGCAGGAGTTTCTGGCAAGTTCCTATGCATCTTTGGAAGCGATTCTGGAGAATATGGTCTGCGGGATTTATGTCAGCAATCCGGTGGACGGAAGCGTGCTCTATATGAACCAGAGATTTCGCGATATCTTCTGTAAGGATGCAAAAAACGACAGACCGCAGCAACATTTTTTGCAGCCTGAAGACACACAGGAGAGCCGGAACGGGTATGTCGGTGAAATATACTATGAGGAAGAGCGGCGTTGGTTTGATATTCACAGAACTGATATCACATGGGTGGACGGACGAACGGTGATCCTCTGCACTGTCTACGATGTGACGGACAAGAAGCTGTATCAGCAGAAAATAGAGAAACAGGCAAATAACGATTTCCTGACAGGACTATACAACCGAATGCGCTGTGAGCAGGATCTGGAACGCTGCATCAAGCAGACGCAGGAATTTAGGGCAGAAGGGGCGCTGCTTTACATTGATCTGGATGATTTCAAATATATTAACGACGGACTCGGTCACCAGTACGGAGATGTTCTGCTGAAGAATATTTCAGGAAGTCTCAAGAAGATAAAGGGAGTAGACAACAACTGCTACCGCGTGGGCGGAGACGAATTTATCATTATACTGGTGCATCAGAATTACGAGATGCTGCAGCAGATTCTGGATGAGATCCAGACGCTGTTTGCCAAGCCGTGGGTATTAAAGGGCGCGGATTATTACTGTACCATGAGTATGGGTGTTGTCAAGTTCCCCACCGATGGAGATACCGTAGAGGAACTGATCAAGAAGGCGGATATCGCACTGTATGAAGCCAAGTGCGCAGGAAAGAACCGTGTGGAGTACTATGACGGAACTGAGGAAGCGGCGTCATCCAAACGGCTGGATCTCGAAAAGAATATGAGAAATGCGACCCGCAATTCCTTTGAGGAATTTGAGGTGTACTATCAGCCAATCGTGGATGTCACCCAGCCGGATCCCCCGTGTGTGGGTGCGGAGGCGCTGATCCGTTGGAATTCCGAGGAGATGGGTATGATCTCTCCGGCAGAATTTATTCCGCTCGCCGAGTATCTTGGACTCATCAATCCGATCGGAGAATATGTGCTGCGGGAGGCGTGCCGCCGGTGCAAATACTGGAATGACATGGGACGTCCGAACTATAAGGTGAATGTCAATCTCTCTGTGGTGCAGCTTTTGCAGAATGATATCGTGGAACAGGTCAGCGAGGTCATTAAAGAGAGCGGCATTAATCCTGCCAACCTGACGCTGGAGGTGACAGAAAGCCTTGCGATCAACGATATGAGCCGGATGAAGCGGATTCTGGCAGATATCCGTAAATTGGGAGTGCGTGTGGCGCTGGATGATTTCGGAACCGGATATTCTTCCTTGAACCATATCCGCGAGATGCCGATCGACGTCATCAAAATTGACAGGTGTTTCATTATAGACATCGGCAAGGACGATTTCTCTGATGCCTTTGTAAGGATGGTGGCAGAGCTTGCCAATGCGATCAATGTCAAAGTATGCGTGGAGGGTGTCGAGGCGAAGGAGCAGGTGGATGTGCTCAAAAGGACCAAGATACACATGATCCAGGGGTATTATTACGGAAAGCCGATGCCCATTGCGGAATTTGAAAAAAAATATTTGTAAATATCCATTGACAATTTGTGAGATGTTTGATATTATAATCAAGTCGTCACGGAATGTGACTGCTATGCGGAAGTGTCGGAACTGGCAGACGAGCAAGACTAAGGATCTTGTGATGGTTACATCGTGTGGGTTCAAGTCCCATCTTCCGCATTGAAAGCAGAACGCTCGTGATATGACCTATGCAGGAGTGGCGGAATTGGCAGACGCGCAGGCTTCAGGTGCCTGTGGTAGCAATATCGTGTGGGTTCAAGTCCCATCTCCTGCATGTCTTATAAAAATAAAGGCGTCTGATGCGCCGTGACGAGAGCAGAATTCGAAGCAAAAAGCAGAGCTTCGAATTTTTTCTATGTGAAAAAAAGGAAAGTCCGATTTTGTACGGAATTATATAATATGTGATCATCGAGAGATTTTTTTGTCCAACAGAGGAGACGAATATGTCGATACGTGAAGAAATAGAACGAATGGAGCGGGAGAATCTAAGTCCTTATGCCACGTTAAGCGAGAATTCCAGAGGCAGGGATGTTCCGGAGGAACAGTGCGATATCCGTCCGGTCTTTCAGCGAGACAGAGATCGGATTCTTCATTGCAAGGCATTTCGGAGATTAAAAAATAAAACGCAGGTATTTCTGGCTCCCAAGGGAGATCATTACCGCACGAGACTGTCGCATACGCTGGAAGTATCGCAGAACGCGAGAACGATAGCCAAGGCGCTCCGCCTGAATGAGGATCTGGTCGAGGCGATCGCATTGGGACACGATCTGGGACATACCCCATTTGGACATGCCGGTGAGTCCGTGCTGGATGAACTCTGTGAGGACGGTTTCTGCCACAACGAGCAGAGCGTGCGTACCGTGGAGAAGCTCGAGAAGGACGGGCAGGGCCTGAATCTGACATGGGAGGTCAGGGACGGTATTTTAAACCATCCGTCCAGAATGATGCCTCATACGCCGGAGGGGAAGATCGTGCGCCTCTCGGATAAGATAGCGTATATCAACCATGATATTGACGATGCGATCCGCGCACAGGTTCTTCAGGAGGATGATATTCCGCTGGAGNTGAAAAAGACGCTGGGATTTACGACACAGCAGAGGTTGAANACNNTGATCCACAATATTATCATGAACAGTCAGGGAAGNGAAGACATTGTCATGTCAAAGGACGTCGAAGAGGCAATGACTGAACTTCGNAAATTTATGTTTGAGCATGTATACAAAAATCCGGTGGCAAAAGGGGAAGAGAAGAAGGCGAAGGCCATGATCNGTCAGCTGTTTCGNCATTACATAGAAAATATCGATCTGCTTCCAGGCAAATATCTGCGTATGCTGGATGCAGGGGANAAGGAAGAGCGTGTGATCAGCGACTATATTGCCGGCATGACGGATCAGTACGCGATTGCCAAATTCAGTGAGTATTTTCTGCCGCAGGCATGGCAGGGAGAGGGTTATTAGCACGACAGACGAAGGAGCGGAGAATGCCATATTATTCGGATGAAATCATTGAGGAGGTGCGCTCGCGCAATGACATAGTGGATGTGATATCGCAATATGTCCGTCTCCAAAAAAAGGGAAGCACCTATTTCGGGNTATGCCCTTTCCANAACGAGAAGACNGGCTCTTTCTCCGTGTCACAGGGCAAGCAGATGTATTATTGCTTTGGCTGCGGGGCGGGAGGGAATGCGATCACCTTTNTGATGCAGTATGAGAACTTCACGTTTTCGGAAGCGATGGAGGCGCTGGCGGAGCGTGCCGGCGTAGAACTGCCGAAACAGGAATACACGAGTGCCCAGAGACAGGAGGCAGATAAGCGCGCGAGACTGTTGGAGATCAACAAGGAGGCGGCAAAGTATTTTTATTCACTGCTGCGGAATGAGAGGGGACATAATGCGCTTGCCTACTTTCGGAAGAGGGAGCTGTCCGATGAGACGATGCGGAAATTCGGANTGGGCTATTCGGATCAATACAGCGACGACCTGTACCGGTATTTAAGATCAAAAGGGTATGAGGATGAGATTTTGAAGGAATCCGGGCTTGTCACGATTGACGAGCGTCGGGGAGGCTATGATAAATTCTGGAACCGGGCAATGTTTCCGATCATGGATGTACATAATAAGGTCATCGGCTTTGGCGGCAGAGTCATGGGGGACGGAGAACCAAAGTACCTNAATTCACCTGAGACNANGATNTTTGACAAGAGNCGTAACCTGTACGGTTTGAATTTTGCNAGGAGCACCAGAAAGCCGCAGCTTCTCTTGTGCGAGGGATATATGGATGTCATTGCGCTGCATCAGGCGGGGTTTGACAATGCGGTGGCGTCTCTGGGAACGNCGCTGACCGGCGGTCATGCAAACCTGCTCAAGCGTTANACGAAGGAGGTCTATCTGACCTATGACAGCGACGGTGCAGGCGTGAAAGCCGCACTGCGNGCAATCCCGATTTTAAAGGAAGTGGGGATTACCGCAAAAATTGTTAACATGCAGCCATATAAAGACCCGGATGAGTTTATCAAAGCGTTGGGGGCCGAGGCTTATCAGGAGCGGATCGATCAGGCAGAGAACAGCTTTCTTTTTGAAATAAGGATACTTGAACAGCAGTATGACATGAAAGATCCGGAGAGNAAGACNGCATTTTATAACGAAACTGCCAAAAGGCTATGCGGNTTTACGGAGAAGCTTGAGAGAGAAAACTATATCGATGCGGTGGCAGCCAGNTATATGATNGCGGTGGAGGATCTGCGAAGGCTTGTCAACCGGCACGGTGCACGGATCGGTCTGGCAGCAGGAGANCCGTCTGCTGNGAGGGCNGCNGGTGCGGATGANAGGGAANATGCCANGAGAAAAAAGAAAGAGGACGGCATGAAGCAGTCNCAGAAATTGCTGNTGACATGGCTGATCGAGGATGCCGGGTTATTTCATAAGATACGTCAGTATATTACNCCGGANGATTTTACGGAGGANATTTACTGTAANGCGGCNCAGATTCTTTTTGCACAGTTTGAGGAGGCTGGNGCTGCAAANCCGGNAAAAATCGTCAGTATGTTCCAAAGCGAGGAGGAACAGCGCGAGATCGCAGAAATTTTTAATGCCACAATCCGTGAAGTCAGGACAAAAGAAGACAGAGAAAAGGCGCTGAAAGAGACCATTGTCCGAGTAAAGGANAACAGCATCAGTCACCGTTCCAGNAANATGGANCCNACGGATATGGAGGGGTTGATGAAGCTGGTGGAAGCAAAGCGTGCGNTGGAAGCGTTGGAAAAGTTGCATATATCTACAGATTAAGGACAAAATAGTAACGAACTATGAGAGGATGAAACAAAATGGCAAAAAAGAAAGAAAACATCGAAAAGAAAGATATTTTCGAAGAAAAACCGGAAATGGAACAGGAAATGCCCGCAGATGACAAAGGTGTCAGCGAAGAAGAGAAGGCGGCAGATTTNCCGATGGAGAAATTTCAGGAGAAGCTTGCCGGGCTTTTGAGCCTTGCNAAGAAGAAAAAGAATATGCTGGAATATCAGGAGATCAGCGACTATTTTGTGGACATGCCTCTGGATGCGGAGCAGCTTGACCGCGTGCTTGACTATCTGGAATCCAACAATGTAGATGTGCTTCGGATCACGGAGGACGATGCGGAGGACGATATTCTCCTCGACGTGGAGGAAGAGGAAGAGATCGAGGTAGAGAAAATAGATCTCTCGGTTCCGGACGGCGTCTCCATNGAGGACCCTGTCCGNATGTATTTGAAGGAAATCGGTAAGGTATCTCTGCTCTCNGCAGAGGAAGAGATNGAGCTTGCCAAGAAGATGGAAGCGGGAGCGGTTGCCAGAGAGAAGATCGCCATCTTAAAGAAGCGNGNNCAGGATGCNGGAGAAGAGGAAGCGGCAGAATGCATGGAGGANTGTCAAAAACTGCAGAAGGAAGTCGATGAGGGGGATGAAGCAAAGAAAAGTCTTGCGGAAGCCAACTTAAGACTGGTCGTATCCATTGCGAAGCGTTATGTAGGCCGGGGTATGCTCTTTTTGGATCTGATCCAGGANGGNAATCTGGGTCTGATNAAGGCTGTTGAAAAGTTTGATTACCGTAAAGGGTANAAGTTCTCAACCTATGCCACATGGTGGATCCGTCAGGCGATCACAAGGGCGATCGCTGATCAGGCGAGAACGATCCGNATNCCGGTGCATATGGTAGAGACTATCAATAAACTGATCCGNGTCAGCAGACAGCTGCTTCAGGAACTGGGACGTGAGCCTAGTCCGGAAGAGATTGCNGAGGAGATGAATATGCCGGTGGANCGCGTGCGCGAAATTCTCAAAATTTCTCAGGAGCCGGTTTCTTTGGAGACTCCGATCGGTGAGGAGGAGGACAGCCATNTGGGNGATTTCATNCAGGANGACAATGTGCCGGTGCCGGCAGATGCGGCAGCGTTTACTCTGTTAAAAGAGCAGCTCGAGGAAGTGCTTGGNACGCTGACAGAGAGAGAGCAGAAGGTANTGACGCTTCGTTTCGGACTCGAAGACGGNCGGGCGAGAACACTNGAAGAGGTCGGAAAGGAATTTAANGTGACCCGTGAGCGTATCCGCCAGATTGAGGCAAAAGCGCTCCGAAAACTNCGTCATCCCAGCAGAAGCCGCAAGTTAAAGGATTATCTGGAATAATATGTTAAAGCTGTCAAAACGTCTTACCGCGGCAGCATCNCTGGTNNGCCCATGCAGTGTNCTTGCAGATGTAGGGACAGATCACGGCTATGTCCCCATTTATCTGATAGAGCAAGGGAAGATACAGAGTGCGATCGCGATGGACATCAACAGGGGACCTCTTTGTCGTGCACAGNAGCATATTGTGCAGTATCANATGGAGGGACGCATAGAAACCCGTCTCTCGGACGGCGTAGCGGCGCTTGCTCCGGGAGAGGCGCAGGCCATTCTGATCGCAGGTATGGGCGGAGGGCTTGTCATACATATTTTGTCATCGGGCAGCACNGTCTGTAGGAAGGCGGGAGAGCTGATCTTACAGCCGCAGTCGGAGCTCTTTCGCGTCAGGACGTTTCTTGCNGAAGAGGGGTATGTGGTACAGGATGAGGAGATGACGCTGGAGGACGGAAAATATTATCCGATGATGCGCGTTGCCTATGAACCGGATGCCGGGCGAGAAGCCTGGCCGGCGGTATTTCTGACGTACGGCAGACTGCTTTTGGAGCGGCGTCATCCTGTCTTAAAAGCATATCTCGAAAAGGAGCGGAGGATTTTCGGGGAGATTGATGCAGAACTTAAAGGACAGTGCCAGACCGAAGCTGTCAGCCTGCGCAGGCAGGAGATCGAAGAAGCGAGGAAAAGAAATGCGGAGGCACTGGCATTTTACGGGTGTTGATCAAATAGCAGGAGGATTCATATGGGCGAAAATATGGTAACACTTTCAATCTGTGGGGAGGAACGGAGCTATCCTTGCGGGACCAGTTTTTTAAAGATAGCGGAGGAATATCAGGAGAGATACCCGGATGATATTGTTCTTGTAGTGTACAATAACAGACTGCGGGAGCTTGGAAAAACGGTGCAGTGTGACGGTACGCTGGAATTTCTGACGACTGCGGATAAGACCGGAAAAAAGGCATATCGGAGAAGTACGACGCTGTTGATGCAGAAAGCAGTCTTTAACCTGTGGGGAAAAAATGGTGTTACTGTGCGCGTGATGCACTCCATCGGGCAGGGATATTACTGTGAACTGATGCAGAAGACAGATGGGGGCGTAGAGAGGATCGCCGTCACAGAGGAGCAGCTTGCCGAATTAAAGAGCGAGATGTACCGGATCGTGCTTTTGGATCTTGAAATCGAGAAAAGAAATATGAATACAGACGATGCGATCGCCCTGTTTCGGGAGCTTGGAATGACGGACAAAGAAAAGCTGTTCCGCTACCGCAGAAACTCCAGAGTCAATATTTACGTGCTCGATCACTACAAAGATTATTTCTACGGGTTTATGGTTCCGTCTACCGGATATCTGCGCTATTATGACGTCATCGGATATGAGGACGGATTTATGCTGATGTTTCCGGATAAGGATACAAGGCAGGTGGCGACGTTTGAGCCGTCTGTCAAACTTTTCCAGACATTAAAGCATTCGAGGGAATGGGGAAGGATGCTGGAAATCGGCACGATCGGGGCACTGAATGATGTGATCGCAGAAGGAAGAATGCAGGAAGTGATCCTGACGCAGGAGGCGTTGTTTGAGGAGAAGATCGGGAATCTGGCGCAGTCTATCGTGCAATCCGGCGACAAGAAATTTATTATGATTGCAGGGCCGTCTTCCTCGGGAAAGACAACTTTTTCACACCGGTTGGCGATCCAGCTTTCCGCAAAAGGGTTAAAGCCTCATCCGTTTCCACTGGATGACTATTATGTCAATCGAGACCTTTGCCCCAAAGACGAGAACGGCGAGTACGATCTGGAATGCTTAGAGGCTCTGGATGTGGAACTGTTCAACCATGATATGAATGAGCTGCTTGCCGGAAGACGGGTCAATCTGCCAACCTTCAACTTTAAAACCGGAAAGAGGGAGTACAAGGACCGGTACATGCAGCTAGGGAAAGAAGATGTGCTGGTGATTGAAGGAATTCACGGACTAAATGACAAACTTTCCTACTCTCTGCCTACAGAGAGTAAGTTCAGAATTTATATCAGTGCACTGACCCAGTTGAACATTGACGAACATAATTGTCTGCCGACGACGGACGGAAGGATGATCCGGCGGATCGTAAGGGATGCAAGGACAAGAGGCACATGTGCAAAAGATACCATTGCTATGTGGGATTCCGTCAGACGCGGGGAGGAGAGATATATTTTCCCGTTTCAGGAGGGAGCGGATGTGATGTTCAATTCCGCGTTGATCTATGAGCTTGCGGTGCTCAAAATGTATGCGGAGCCGCTGTTGTTTGCGATTGACAAGGAGTGCACAGAGTATCTGGAAGCAAAACGTCTGCTGAAG
This sequence comes from Roseburia sp., assembly GCA_014804775.1. GTDB lineage: Bacteria > Bacillota > Clostridia > Lachnospirales > Lachnospiraceae > Roseburia. The sequence goes on from JAAUZB010000002.1 coordinate 46,227, forward strand.
TTTTTGGATTATTTTCTGCCTATGCCAAGTGAGAGCATCGGACAGAATTCCATTCTGAGGGAATTTATCGGCGGCTCGTGTTTCCACGTATGATAAGGAAGCAAGCTATTCAGAACCCCACCGCATACATTCGCAAAATCAGCCAGCAAAGCTGTCTGTCGCTTCTTCGAAGCTAGCATTTTGCTCATATATGGGGTGGTGGCTCTATTTGAGCCACTTTAAGAATCGGATAAACTGTTCTTACATGTAAACATGACGAACCAGTTTATCTGATTCTTAAGGGTTCTGAATAATTACAAAGAATTGAAAATAAGTAGGACAAATGATCGCGGCCCGGCTTTACAGCCGGGGTGAGGAAAGTCCGGGCTTCACAGGGCAGGATGCCGGATAACGTCCGGTGGAGGCGACTCCAAGGATAGTGCAACAGAAATATACCGCCGCATGGCACACGACACATAGCTGTCGTGGCGTGCGGTAAGGTTGGAAGGGCAGTGTAAGAGACTACCGCCTCACTGGTAACAGGGAGGGCATATGTAAACCCCATCCGAAGCAAGACCGAACAAAAGCGCTTACGTGGCCCGCCAGCTTTAGGTAGGTCGCTTGAGGTGGCTGGCAACAGTCATCCTAGATAGATGATCATTCCGCTTATTTGCAGTATGATGCAAATAAGCGTGACATAACCCGGCTTATCGTCCTGCTTATTTTTAAGATAATTAGTAACTATTCAGAACCCCCGAAAATATGTGGTGGGGTTCAGAACAGTTACGATAAATAAATGATAGAGGTAATATCATGACAAGAGAGGGCAGTGTTTTTTCAAATATAGACGAACTGGTGAGAACAGCCGGAGAACAGGGAGCTTCCGATCTTCATCTGATACCTGGAAGGCAGCCCTTGCTCCGCATTGACGGTCAGCTTGCTTTGATGCCTGCGGATGTCATAGAGCAGTCCGAGATAGATGATCTGCTGTCTGATCTGCTGACGGAAACTCAGGCGGAGGAACTGAGACGGGAGGGTGACATTGATTTTACATATACGGCAGCAAACCGTTACCGTCTGCGTGTCAACGCATTCCGTCAAAACGGAAGTTATGCAATGTCCGTGCGTCTTTTTCTGACAGAGATACCGCAGCCGAAGAGTCTGGGGATACCGGATGTCGTGATGGATCTGACCGAAAAAAAGAGCGGACTGGTGCTGATCGCCGGAGCTGCGGGAAGCGGAAAGACAACTACGCTTGCATCCGCTATTGACTGTATTTCTGCGAATCATGCAAAAACAATTGTGACGCTTGAACATCCGGTCGAATATCTTTATCCGCAGAGGAGATCTCTGATCGTACAGCGTGAGGTCGGACGCGACAGCAGCTCTTATGTCCGTGGATTGGATGCCGCCATGCGGCAGGATGCGGATATTATTGTGGCAGGCGAGCTTCGCAGCATGGAAGNCATATCCATGGCNCTTGAGGCNGCAGGAACAGGTCANCTGGTATTTGCNGTGGTGCGTGCAAACNGCACTGCAGAGNCGGTTGAACAGCTGATNGGGACATTTCCGCTTGAACGTCAGCCACAGATACGGACCAAGCTTTCCGAGACACTGCAGGGGGTCGTTGCTCAGCAGCTCGTTTTACAGAAGAAATTCGGAGGTCTTACGGCAGCATTTGAGGTTTTGTTGGCAAATACTGCGGTGCGGGGACTGATTCGGGAAGGGAAAACGAATCAGCTTTTTACTGCAATGCAGGATGGCCGCAGAGAAGGTATGCAGACCATGGATGATGCCCTTTATGATCTGTATATGAAAAGTTGTATTTCGTCCGATACTGCGATTTCCTGTTCCGCATTTCCNGAGGAAATGAAGAAAAAGGTGCAGCTGTTTTAAGGTATATCGTAACTGTGAAGAAGCTGAACAGTTACGATATTTCTAATCAAAATCTTAAATGTTTCTAAAAAGAAAATAGAAGTGTTGACGGTTATATTTTTTCGTCATAACATAGTCTNAAGGTAATTATTCAGAANCCCCGAAAATCGGATCAACTGATTCGTCATGTTTACATGTAAGAAGCTGTTGATCCGATTTTCGAGGCGNCTCGAATAGAGCCACCACCCCATATATGAGCAAAAGGTAAGCTTCGAAGAAGCGACAGACAGCTTTGCTGGATGTTTTTGCGAATATATGCGGTGGGGTTCTGAATAATTACGTCTCAAGAGTGAAACGGTGCTGCCAAGGTGCCGTTTTTTGTACCACACTTAAATAATCGTACAGGAGAGGATGAAGATGAGGATGATAGAGAAGATACAGAGATTTATGTCAGGACGGTACGGTATGGATGAGTTGTCGCGGGTGATGAATATCGGAGCGCTGATCTGTCTGATACTGTCGATGTTTTCCGGCCTGCTGCCGTTTCTGTTCTTTTTTTACTGGATTTCCGTCGCACTGCTTGTTTTTGTCTGTTTTCGGATATTTTCTAAAAATGTGTCGAAGCGCTATGCGGAGAATCAGAAATTCAGAAATATGACATATCAGGCTGCCGTCAAAAGGGATGCCGCGAAGAAACGCTGGGATCAGAGGAGTACATACCGGTTTTATAAGTGCCCGGAATGCAGGCAGCGGGTCAGAGTACCGAAAGGACATGGAAAGATATGCATTACCTGCCCAAAATGCCGAAAGGAATTTGTGAAAAAAAGCTGACTTTTATTCCTATACCGTTTGCAGGCTGAATAAGCATGGAGGATGACGCTATGTTTGGCTACATTAATATCAATCGGTCAGAACTGACGGATGAGAGCAAAGCGGCGTATCAGGCATACTATTGTGGACTGTGCCGCAGACTGAAGACAAATTGCGGAGCGAAGGGGCAGATGCTGCTTAATTATGATATGACATTTCTGGTGGTGCTTTTGACGGGGTTGTATGAACTTTCCAATGAAACCTCTGAGTTTACCTGTGCCTTGCATCCGACAAAGAAGCGGACTGTATGGATGAATGAGGCGACGGATTATGCGGCGGATATGAACCTGATCCTGGCATATTATAACCTGATAGACGACTGGAAGGATGAGAAGGCATACACCAAGAGGGCGTTTGCAAGAATGCTGGACAGAGATTATGCCCGCATTATGAAGAAGTATCCGAGACAGGTCAGGGCGATCGAGGAATATATGCGCAAGACAGAGGAGCTGGAGCAAAACCGGGAGACTAATCTGGATGCCGTTGCCGGTCTCACAGGCGAAATGCTGGGCGAAGTGTTTTGCTGGAAGGAAGACGAATGGACAGATGAGCTGCGGACGTTAGGATTTTATATGGGCAAATTCATTTACATTATGGATGCCTATGAGGATTATGATGAAGATCTGCGCAAGAAAGCGTATAACCCTCTGATTTATCAGCTGCAGGGGAACACGCAGGACAGACATATTTTCTGTAAACTGCTTCTTACAAGTATGATGGCGGAATGCGCCAAATCGTTTGAGCGGCTTCCGATCCTGATGCATGCGGATATTCTGCGGAATATTCTGTATTCCGGTGTGTGGTCCAAATACGAATATCTGCAGCTGAAGAAAAAGAAGAGCGAAGAGAAAGCAAGGAAGAGATTGAGGAAATAGCTATGAGCAATCCATACCAGGTGCTTGGGGTATCACCGGACAGCTCCGATGAGGAAATCAAAAAAGCATATCGAAACCTGAGCAGGAAATATCATCCGGACGCTAATGTCAACAATCCGAACAGAGAACAGGCGGAAGAGAAGTTCAAAGAGGTGCAGCAGGCATATGACCAGATCATGAAGGAAAAGCAGCAGGGTGGAAGCTATGGCTATCACTATGGAGGCAGCGGCTACCGGGGAGGATACGGAAGCGGGCGCGGCAGTCAGTCGAGAGGCGAATCTGCTCAGATGCAGGCGGCAGCGAATTATATTTATAACCGATGCTATAAGGAAGCGCTCAATGTGCTAAACGGTATTCCGTTTGGGGAGCGTCAGGCAAGATGGTATTATTACAGTGCTGTCGCAAATCAGGGAGTCGGCAACAACATCACCGCAAAAGAGCATGCTGCGCGTGCGGTAGAGATGGAGCCGAGCAACCCGGAATACCGTCAGTTCCGGCAGTATCTGGAATATGGAGGAACATGGTACACCAATATGGGAAGCGGCTATGAAAGACCGTATGCAAGCGCAGGGAGCTGGTGTTTAAGTATGCTCTTCTTGAACATGCTCTGCAATTGCTGTTGCTGCAG
>JAAUZB010000003.1 GCA_014804775.1 Roseburia sp.
AATTACCCTTTCCGACGGCGAAGTGAAAGAAGTGGACTTGTCAGCACTAATAACACAATATGAGTTTGTAGACAGCGGAACCATTGCATATACTGTGTATCCAGACGGAAGAGTGACATCCGCGGTCAAAGAGGGCAGCATTGAGGAAAGGCATCTGCGACCGAACTATCTTGCAGACATCAAAGTGGAAGTTGCAAAGGCAGAGGCAAGCAAAAATGCAGCAGCTACCAGTGAATTGAATGCCAAAAGCAGTGAAAATGCAGCCAAAGCAAGTCAGACAGCGGCCAAAACATCGGAAACTAATGCGGCTACATCTGCTGCAAATGCGGAAAGCAGCGCAACTACAGCAACCTCGAAAGCAACCGCGGCGGCCAACAGCGCGGCGGCGGCCAAAACATCGGAGACTAATGCCAAGACAAGCGAGACGGCGGCGGCTAGTAGCAAAACCGCGGCGGCTACATCTGCCACAAGTGCAGCCACAAGCGAAACTACTGCAACTACGAAGGCGACAGAAGCGTCTACTTATGCAGATAAGTCAAAAAGTTATGCAGTGGGCGGAACCGGGAAAAGAGAAGGAGAAGACACTGATAACGCTCAGTATTATGCGATGCAAGCCGCCACTCTTGTTAATACAGTAGGAACCGGAGGCTTGATTCCTATGGGAACAGTCACATTTAAAAACCTCCCCACATCAGACATTAAATCTGGATGGATGTACAACATCAGTGACGCTTTTGATTCAGATAGTCGTTTTAAGGATGGGGGGAGTCTTTCATATCCCATGGGTTCGAATGTATATTATACCGCCGACGGAATGTGGGATGTGCTATCTGGAAACGGTGTGTCGGGCATTAGAGGAGATGCAGAAAAAAGCGGAGTGTACAGATTAGGAAATGTAACCCTTACGGCCGCCAATATTGGGGCGGCTCCGACTTCCCACGCAAGCACAGCAACCACATATGGGGTAAGCACAGCGGCAAACTACGGACACGCAATGGCAAGCTCTACTACACCAAAAGAAAACGGAACGGCGGCAATAGGAACGGAAACGGCGAAATTTGCAAGGGGCGACCATGTGCATCCATTACAAACTTCCGTGTCAGGAAATGCAGGCACTGCGACAAAACTTGCAACGGCAAGAACTATAGACGGAGTGAGTTTTAACGGCAGTGCAGCTATCACACACTATGGCACATGTTCCACTGCAGCGGCAACAGCGGCTAAAGTGGTAGCGTGTACAGGATTTTCACTTGTCGCAGGGGCGACGGTCCGTGTTAAATTCACCGTAACAAATACTGCCGCGAATCCAACGCTTAACGTGAACAGCACAGGTGCAAAAGCTATTTACTATGCTGGGGCAGCAATAACAGCAAACATGATAAAAGCCAATAGGATATATGGGTTTGTGTACGATGGTTCAAATTATGAGATGGTAGCAGGTCCAATATTGTATTCAGAAGAATCCAATTCGGCAAATGGGACAACAGTGACAATAAAGCAATAAAATAGGAGGTGATTTTTATGGCTGTAAATAAGGTAATATTTGGAGATGATACTCTGATTGACTTAACTGCCGATACTGTTACATCATCAGCATTACTTTCAAGTTATACAGCTCATGATAAATCAGGAAAATTGATTACTGGGACACTAGTGGATGAAGATAATTTAGAAAGATATGGAGTGGTTCGGCTGAATACTACAGGCGCAGCCAGTATTGTAATATCAGATATTAATCCTAATGTTTCTGTTAATATAACACAAGAAGGATTATTAAATGCATCTGGTATTACAATTAATTTTAGAATAAAAAGACGTGTTGCTAGTGTAACTAGTGGTACTTTCGATGTTTATTTAAATAATAAATGGTGGGCACTTAGTAATGCTGTAGCGACTACAACTTCTAGTGGTATTAATATAAGTGGTGTTATGGCGGGAGAACATTTTCGTTTTACACTTTCTGGTATTGGTAGCTTAGAGGTTGGTATTACATTGGATTTTGTTAGAGGATAATAATTAATAGATAATAATTAAAAGGAGATGTATGAATGGACGAATTAAACATTGAACACAGAATCACGGAGGTTGAACAGCGTGCCCGCTCAAATACGCACCGGCTTGAAAAATTAGAGCCGATCGTTGATGAGATACATACGATGTCAAAGACAATGATACAGCTTGCGGAAGTGGTGAAACACACGGATGAATCTGTACAGGGGTTAAGCGAAAAAGTGGAGCGCTTAGATAACAGAGTTGATATCATGGAGCGCGCACCGGCAGAGGATGCAAAAAAGTATAAGAGTACAGCAGTGACGGCTATCATTAGCACTGCAGCAGGAGCACTGGCTACAGGGTTGATTTTTTTAATAGCTCAATTTATTTAAAAGAGGAAAAGATATGAGTGACAAAACAAAAAAGTGGTTAAAAGCAGCAGGTGTCAGAGCGGTCAAAACAATGGCACAGACAGCAGTTGCATTAATTCCGGTAGCGGTGACGATTACACAGGTGGACTGGCTTGCAGTAACAGGCACAGCTGCACTGGCAGGGGCAACATCAATATTAACATCATTGGCAGGATTGCCGGAAGTAAAGCAAGAAAGCGTGGAGAAATAATATGGTAATCAATGTACATGCCGGACATAATCCGGACGGAAAAACAGCTTGCGGAGCCGTAGGAATCATTCGCGAATCGTCCGAGGCGCGCAGGGTCAAGAATGAGGTGATCTGCCATCTCTGTCAGCTTGGTCATACGGTCTATGACTGCACCTGCGACAATGGGACAAGTCAAGCGGATGTATTGACTAAGATTGTGACAGCATGCAATGCACACGACGTAGATCTCGACGTCTCCATCCATTTTAACGCAGGCGCCGGCGATGCGACCGGAAACGGCAAAACCACTGGTGTGGAAACATATATTTACAGTGCAGACAGCAAGGCAAAACCGTATGCGGAAAAGATCTGCAACGCCATTGCAGAACTCGGCTTTAAAAACCGGGGTGTAAAGACAAACGCAGGACTCTATTTTCTGCGGAAGACAAAGGCTCCTGCTATGCTGATCGAATGCTGCTTTGTGGATGATAAAGACGATGTGGAGCTTTATGATTATAAGTCGATGGCTGACGCGATCGTCTTTGGCATCACTGACCAGAGTGCAGTGCCGGAACAGACTGTCGCGACAGATCCGGACGCATCGGCAGCCGGAGCAGAGACCGCAGTCGGAACCAAACGGGAGCTCTACCGTGTACAGGTCGGCGCATACAGCGTAAAAGACAATGCCGATCGGATGCAGGAGAAGCTTAAAGCTGCAGGATTTGACGCTATCATCATAAAAGCATAGTTTTCTGTGGAATGTTTCGTGGAATATTTTGCCGCGTTTACCATGCTATTTTGGCATAGGCAGTGCCAAAATGGCAAAAACCGAACAAAAGAAAACCCAGTAAAATCAACACTTTGCTGATTTCGCTGGATTTATAAAAAATGGAAGCAAGGGGGCTCGAACCCCTGACCTCTCGCGTGTGAGGCGAGCGCTCATCCCGGCTGAGCTATGCTTCCAAAAAAATAGAGCAGACAACGGGAATCGAACCCGCCTCCTCAGCTTGGGAAGCTGATGTACTACCGATATACTATGTCTGCATGTATATTATTATATGCGTGTAAGAAAAAGATTGCAAGCAGATTCTTTCTATTTTACAATATTTTTAGAAATAGAATAGAGGAGGCAAATCCTCTCCTCGTCCATAGGGACTCGGATTTTGCTTCGCAAAACAAGGAGGATAACAATGAGATACCCGAAACATCTGCAGCAACAAGGCACGATCGGCTTTGTGGCGCCGTCTTTTGGATGCGCGACAGAGCCATACTATACGGCTTTTCAAAATGCACAGAAAAAATTTACTGCGTTAGGTCACCGGCTTGATGTGGGACCGAACTGCTACGTGGAGAAGGGGATAGGGATCAGCAATACGCCGGAGGCATGCGGCGGAGAATTGACGGAGTATTATTGCAGCCAGGACAATGACGTGCTGATTTCCTGCGGCGGCGGTGAGCTGATGTGTGAGACGATGGATCACGTTGACTTTGCGAGGATCCGCGAGGCAGAGCCAAAGTGGTATATGGGATATTCAGACAATACCAATATGACGTTTCTTCTGACTACGCTTTGTGATACGGCGTCCATCTATGGTCCGTGTGCCTCCACATTTGGCATGGAGCCGTGGCATCCAAGTCTTGAGGACGCTTACCGTTTGCTCCGCGGACAGCAGAATGTTGTACACGGTTATGAACTGTGGGAAAAGGAAAGTGCTAAGACGGAGGAAAATCCGCTGGCTCCTTATAACGTTACGGAGCCGAGAAAGCTGCAGACCTATGTGCCGGACGGCGCAGGGAATCTTCGCAGAGTGTCCGAGGAGAAATCGTCGGAGGTGGCTTTTGAGGGAAGACTTTTGGGCGGATGCATGGACTGTCTGGTCAATCTGCTTGGCACAAAATACGACAACGTAAAAGATTTTACAGACAGATACAAAGAAGACGGGATCATCTGGTTTCTGGAATCCTGCGATTTAAACGTCATGGCAATCCGCAGAGCTGTCTGGCAGATGAAAAATGCCGGCTGGTTTGCGCATGTAAAGGGCTTTTTGTTTGGAAGACCGTTGGTGTTTGGACAGGAGATGATGGGGCTGGATCAGTATCATGCAGTCTGTGATCTGCTGAAAGAATATCAGGTTCCCATAATCATGGACGCGGATCTGGGACACCTCTCTCCGATGATGCCCCTGATCTGCGGAAGCTATGCCGGAATCACGGCAGCTGGAAACGATATAGAAATTAAAATGAATGAAAAGTAGATGTAAATACTCATAAATCTATAATACAATATTCACATTTTTTCCAATTCCGGTATTTGGCAGAGCATCTTCAAGGGTCTCTGCCAATAATTCTGCAGGAGAATTTGCTGCAGAGCCGTTTTTTTGCGTCTTGTTGTTAGATGCCATTTTTTCCGTGAGATTGAGTGCCTCACTCCGCTGTTCAATGCGCTTGCTATAGGAGAATACACGCTGCATATAGGTGGAATCACTGGAAAAAAGCTCCTTAAACTTGGAAAGGGAGGCAGTGGAAAGCAGAGAACTCCGACTGGTAAGAGTTCCGTCATTATTCACTGTAATTCCAATATCGTCCAATTCATCCTTATACTCGGATGTCAGATTTTTGAGCTGCTTTAAATCATGATTCAGATCATGATCCGTGGAGTCTGACACAGAAGAAAGAGTGTTGTTGTATGCAGAGATAAAAGCCTGCACGCTGTTCCGGATATTCTTGTCGGAATCGTCGTCATAAGTAAAAGATCCAAGATTTTTCACTGCGCGCCGCAGGGCCATTCCGTCTGCCAGGGAAAGCTCTGAGTTCTTGAATGAGGAACGTTTGGAAGATGTGCCGGCGTCCCGGTTCGAAATATATAAATTGCGGAGATAGTAAGATGAACTTAAACTGGTCCCCATACCTGCATGTGTATTGTTAGCCATAGAAATTTCCTCCTTGAAATAATCTAATATATGTTTCGGCACAAAATCGCATATAATTAACCATAGTAATAAAAAATAGGATGTGATACAATAAAAACACCAATTTTCCAAAAAAGGGGGATTTAAAATATGGCAGCAATAATCTGGATTGCACTGATCGTGATTTTTGCGGTACTTGAGATAGTGACGGTGGGACTGACATCTATCTGGTTCGCGGGCGGTGCGCTTGCGGCACTGTTGGCGTATGCCGCCGGACTGAACGAATTATGGCAGCTCATCATATTCGTAGCCGTGTCACTGATTCTGTTATTCTTTACGAGACCGTGGGCGATGAAATATTTAAAACCGCGTCTGGTAAAAACCAACTATGAGGATGCGATTGACAAAGATGTCTGTGTGACAGAGACGATCGATAATATGAAAAGAACCGGCACGGCAGTCTTGAAGGGTCAGGAGTGGACGGCAAGAGCCTACGAAGACGGCAGAATCTTTGAAGAGGGAACTATCGTAAAGGTAAAAGAGATCCGCGGAGTGACCATGTATGTGGTGGAGAGCGGCATGATGCCGAAAAAAGAAGATTCGGAAGAGATGTGAGAGAGAAAGACGTGCGAAGATGGAGGAAAAAATGAAACTTGGGATTGTATGCGAAGGTGGGGCGAGCCGGACTGTATTTTCCTGCGGGGTATTGGACGTTTTCCTGCAGGAGGGATTGCTGCCGGATTATTTTATTGGCGTGTCGGCAGGAATTGCCTACGGGGTTTCATACCTGTCCGGTCAGAAAGGAAGAAATCTGACGCTGATTGAAAAATATATGCCGGACAAGCGCTATATGGGTATAAGGCATCTGTTTGACAGGGAAGAGAAAGCTTATTACAATACAAAATTTGTTTTTGACGAGGTGCCGAATAAACTGCTTCCCTTTGATTATGAGGCATTTGCCCAATTTCCGGGAAAAGTGGAGGCGGTAGTGACGAACATTCACACGGGAAAGGCAGAATACCTTGAAGTGCCCCGTGGAAAAGAGATGAGGGATACGCTGGTGGCGAGCTGCTCGCTGCCGATTTTATTTCAGCCGGTCAGGATCGGGAGACGTTATTATCTGGACGGGGGAATCTCGGATTCGATTCCGTTTGAACATGCCATTGAGGAAGGATGCGACAGGATTATCGTAGTTCTGACGCGGGAACGGGATTATGTGAAGACGGTGGAGAAGGGTGTCCGGTTGACGAACAGCCTGTACAAAAATTATCCTAAGATTGTCGATGCCATGGAATCGCGTGCGGACCGCTATAACGAATGCATGAGAAAGCTGAAAGAGCTGGAGCAAAATGGTGAAATCTATGTCATTGCACCGGATACGACCTACGGAGTGGGCCGGACAGAATCGGACCCGGCAAAACTACGCAGACTATATGATGAGGGTGTGCGTCTGGCCAAGCAGCAAAAGGAATCGTGGAAGAATTATCTGAGAGGAGAATGACAGTAGCAGTGAAGATTGTTTTTTTAGACGCAAAGACCATAGGGGACGATATCGACCTGTCGGGCTATGACAGACTGGGAACCGTGATAAAATATGATTTTTCCACGCCGGATGAGGCAAGAGTGAGGACCCGGGATGCGGATGTCATTGTGCTGAACAAGGTTGCGGTCAATGAGAACTCTATCGGGGAGGCTGCAAATTTAAAGCTGGTCTGCGTGACGGCGACCGGAACTAATAATCTGGACAAGGAGTATCTGGACCGGAGGGGGATCGCGTGGAGAAATGTCGCGGGGTATTCTACAGAAACGGTGGCACAGCACACGTTTGCGATGCTGTTCTATCTGTTGGAAAAGCTGCGCTATTATGACGATTATGTAAAGAGTGAAAAATATATTGGGGACACCACTTTTACACACTTTGCAAATGTGTTCCATGAACTGAACGGAAAGACATGGGGGATTATCGGACTTGGCACAATCGGCCGACGTGTCGCAGACATTGCAAAACTTTTTGGATGCCGCGTCATATATTATTCGACTTCAGGCTGCAATGACCAGCCGGGATATGAGAGAGTATCATTTGAAATGCTGCTGCAGGAATCGGATGTTGTTTCGGTGCATGCGCCGCTGAATGAGAATACACAGTATCTGATGAATGCGGATGCCTTTTCTAAGATGAAGGAGTCGGCAATTTTTTTGAATCTTGGAAGGGGACCGATCGTGGTGGAGAAGGATCTGGCGGAAGCGCTGCGGGACAACCGCATTGCCGCAGCCGGTCTGGATGTTCTTGAAATAGAGCCGATGAGCGCGGACAACCCTCTGCGTACAATAAAAGACAGTGAGAAGCTTTTTATCACCCCACACATTGCCTGGGCAAGCGTGGAGGCGCGCACGCGTCTGATGAAAATCATTGAAGGACAGATCCGTGAGTTTTTTCAGCTCCAATAGAGAGACGTGGACGCTCACGTAGGGATAGAGCAGTCGAGCCCGCTGTGGAACGAGCGGTTGCCATAGCCGGAAAGGAACTCCTGGGCGAGCTGTTCGCAGGTGCCAGAGGTACGGTCGGCATGCAGAACGTCATATAGCTTTTTTAGGCGGTCCAGATAAAGCTGCATGGATTTATCGTACAGCTCCGGGAATGACTCACTGGAATGAAGGGAGGAATCCCAGGGATTTGTCCAGTCGGCATGCCGGAGATTTAGCGGGTCGGTCCGGAAAAAGAGCGTATCGCTGGCGATCAACGGGGAGAATATCGGATATCCGGGGAAAAGTCGTTCGAGAAAACGAAACAGTACTTTCTTCTGACCGGAGCCGTCGCGCAGAATGCGAAGTCCCAGCTGCATGGAAAAAATACCGAGGTACATGGTGATCTTGTGTAATTTCAATTGTGGATAGGCATAGCGATATGCGTCATGAAGCATTGTCGCAATGACTTTCTTTTGACGGTGCGAAAGCGCGATCGTGTCTGCCTGACGGAAATTCCGGGGCTGCCTGTGGAGTTTCGTATCCAGAAATTCCGTGTCAATATCTGTTTCCAGATAAGCGTGATGGGAAAAATAGTCATTCGCTTTTCTGTCATAGGGAGTCATTGCATAAATATAAGGATGGCATACTGTATCCAAAATATAATGTCCCAGAAATCCTTCCAGATAGGCTTCGGCGATATGACAGTCCTCATCGGAGGTAAATCGCATGCAGCTGCGGAGCAGGCCGCTGAAGAAGGCATTGGTGCCTTCGGCGTGTGCCAGAGCTCCGATATTATGCCCGTGCAAAATATACGAGGGAAGATAGTAAAAGAAAACATCCGGTCCTTGCAGACCGAGGCCGTAAGCGGCTCTGTGCCGGTAAAGATTTTCTTTCTGAGAGCCGGAGCTTAATTTGCGGTAAGCTTCCCTTCCGAAAATATAGTGTGTGACAAAACCGGGCATAAGGATTTCCTTCTTTCTTTATATGATCAAAATCTATTATAACCATTTATGGGAAAAGAGTTAAGAATATTGTATTAAAAATAATAAAAAAATTACGAAAGAATCGGAAAAGGGGCGATTTTTATTAAAAAAAGAGAACGGCAGATTTTAAAATGGATTTTTGTGATCGTGATCGTGGGAGTCATCATTTATACGTTCCGTGACTCTGCGGGACCGATCATCAAGGAGTTGAAGGAGACAACACCGGCGGTTGTGGCAGGAATATGTGTCATGGCAACGGTTTATCAGATCATAGAGGGGCTTATTACCACAATGCTGGCAAAGCAGTACAATCCGTCCTTTACGATGGGAGCGGGTTTGTCAAATTCATTCTTTTGTTCTTTTTACCGGGTGGCGACGCTCGGAAGCGGCGCCGGCATTGCGGCGATCATATATCTTGGCAGGCACGATGTGGAATATTCCAAGGGATTCGGACTTTACATGCTGCAATATGCACTCCACAAATTCAGTATCGCATGTTATTCCATGATACTGTTCGTGCTGAACTGGGATTTTATGTGCCGCTATTTTGCGGACTATATGTGGCTACTTGCCGCCGGATACCTGCTCACGCTGGTGATCACAACCGGACTGATCCTATGCTGCTGTTCATCACGTGCCCACAAATGGGTGCTTGGACTGCTGGGTTTCTTCAACAAAAAGATTGGCGGAAAAATCAGCGATTTTGTCGAAAACATGCGCTGGCAGTGCCAGATGCTTGAGGATGCGTCAAAATATCTCCTGAGAAAAAGGGCTATGGTGGCAGAAATCATATTGCTCAATCTGCTCAAATTTTGTTTCTGGTATGGGATTCCGTATCTGATTTTTGCAGGAGAGAAAGGGGTGACAATGTCACAGACGATGGCGGTCACTTCCCTGTCGGTGATGCTTGCTGCCGTGATGCCGGCACCGGCAGGGATCGGCACCACAGAGTTTGTCTTTACCTCCCTGTTTTCGGATATTGTAGGAATGGGATCGGCGGGGTCCGCGGCGCTCTTATACCGCTTTGGAACCTTTGTATTTCCGTTCCTTGTGGGGGCGGTCATTGTGGCTGCAATGCGCATACACAGAAAAGTTTAAGAAAACTTTAAGCTTCATATAAATTGACAAATCCGCACATGGTGATAGAATAACGCTGGATGAATCAATGANANGCNATTGTGACAAAACGAGGAATTATGAAGATCAGATTATATTTTGACAAGGGGAATCTGGGACGGCTTGCGATTGCCCTGACACTGGCGCTGGCTCTCTGGTGGAGGATNGGATTTGCAGTTTGGGTTCTGCCCGGTTTTGGAGCGCTGTATTTTTTGATAAAAAGTCTTAAAATTGAATTGAGTGAAAAACTGCCNTGGATCTGGACNGGACTCATGCTGGGNGGCGGAAGTGTCTTCACNGCATATCATATTCAGTATCTCTTGCTGGATGCAGAGCTCAGAGCGAAGCTTACCGACCAGAAGCTCTTGCTGAATATTATGTGCTGTGCAGTGATTTTTCTGGCGGTGCAGATTTTTACCAACAATGCGTCGCTGACCTGTATCATTGCACATATATTTTTGATGCTTACAGCGGGAATCAATTACTTTGTGTACCTTTTTCGGGGAAATGAGTTTATTTTCAGCGATCTGAGATCTGTTCAGACAGGACTTTCTGTGGCGGGCAACTATGAATTTGTCATGGATGACCGGGCGGGATATGTCATTTTGGTTTCAACGCTGTACATAGCGTTTATGCGAAAGCTTTCCGTTTCATTTAAAAAACATATTTTAATGTCGGTACTCTGCCTTTCTCTGGCAGTGTTTTGCTGCGTGTATATCGGAAACCATACGAAGAATACCGTGACGGAGACATGGGAACAGAAGGGAAGCTACCGAAACGGGTATATTTTGAACTTTGTGCTGAGTATCAGGGATTCTTTTGTTGCAGAACCCGACGGGTATTCTGCAGAGGAAATCGAGGAACTGGAAGGACGGTATGCCGNGGGAGAGACAGACGGTGAGACCGTGCCNGNNNGCAATCTGGNNGGGAAAAAGCCNACNATNATCGTGGTCATGAGCGANTCCTATGCAGANTTNANTGTNGTGGGAGATTTNNNCACCAATATAGAGTTGACGCCGTTTTATGACTCTTTGACTGAAAACACGGTAAAGGGGTATGCGCTTGCATCCGTCTTTGGGGCGAAGACACCGAATTCCGAGTGGGAATTTATGACAGGAAATTCTATGGCATTTTTGCCGAGCGGCTCTGTCGTGTACCAGCAGTATATATCAAAAACGCCGACGTCTATCGTGTCCAATCTGAAAAATGTGGGATATAGCTGTGTGGCGATNCATCCATATTACGAGACCGGATGGAGCAGAAATGCGGTGTACCCGAATATGGGATTTGACGAGACGTATTTTATTGANGATTTTGACCAGACGNGGGTCTTGCGGGATTATATTACGGATCAGGCGATGTACGAAAAGATCATTGACCGTTATGAGAGCAGAGCTGCGAATGANGATCTGTTTATCATGAGTATTTCCATGCAGAACCACGGGGGCTACACGGAAAAGTATGATAATTTCAGAGAGCAGGTGCGGATGCTTGGGGTNGATTATCCGGATGTGAACCAGTATCTTTCCCTNGTGCATGAGAGTGATGAGGCGCTTGAGTATTTGATCACCTATTTTGAAAATGTGGAAGATCCGGTGGAGATCGTCTTTTTCGGAGATCATCAGCCNAGTCTTTCCTCCAGCTTTTATCCGTATCTGAACGGGAAAGGNCTGTCCGGNCTGACNNNNAATGANCTGGAANANNTNTANACGGTNCCGTTCTTCATCTGGACGAATTACGAGAGCGAGGCAAAGGAAGTGGAGATNACCAGTCTGAATTTNCTTTCCACTATGGCGTTNGANCGNGCGGGAATCGAGCTTCCGGCNTANAACCGNTTTTTGNCGGAAATGATGGAGACGGTGCCGGCGATCAACGCCAGAGGATATTATTCCANGGCGNGGGGNAGNTNTATTCATGTGGAAGANGCAGTGGGCAGGGAGGCAGAATGGATNCGGGAATATGAAATCCTGCAGTANAACAGTATGTTTGACCGGANGGGAAAGAGCGANNCATTTTTCCCTTATCTGAAATGAGACNGAGCGGCNATTTGTGACGTTCTCGGAATGGAGGTAAGTATGGAACAGGTGACACTTGGAAGAACNGGGATTACGGTAAACAAGAACGGATTTGGAGCACTGCCGATCCAGCGCNTCTGCACGGAGGATGCAGTAAAGCTGGCGAGAAAAGCCTATGACGCAGGGATCACATTTTTTGATACGGCAAGGTTTTACACGGACAGTGAGGAAAAGCTTGGNGAGGCTTTTTACGGTATGCGGGAAAAGGTNTATATCGCNACTAAGACGGCNGCCTCCAGNGCGGAAGAGTTCTGGGAACAGCTTNCGACTTCACTTCACAATCTGAGAACAGACTATATTGACCTTTATCAGTTTCACAATCCCTCGTTCTGCCCGAAGCCNGGAGACGGAACGGGACTGTATGAGGCGATGCTGGAGGCGAAGCAGCAGGGGAAGATCCGGCANATCGGAATTACAAATCACAGACTGGCAGTGGCGGAGGAGGCAATTGCGTCCGGTCTGTATGAGACACTGCAGTTTCCGTTTTGCTATCTTGCAACAGAACGGGATATTNCGCTGGTGGAGAAATGCAGAGCNGCGAATATGGGATTTATTGCCATGAAAGCGCTGTCGGGAGGGTTGATCACCAACTCGCAGGCGGCATATGCTTTTGAGGCACAGTATGATAATGTGCTCCCCATCTGGGGGATACAGCGGGAATCGGAGCTGGATGAATTCATTTCTTATATTGAACGTCCGCCCGTCATGACAGAGGATATCAGAACGCTGATCGAGCATGACAGAGAGATGCTGAGCGGAGAATTCTGCCGTGGATGCGGATACTGTATGCCGTGCCCGGCAGGGATTGAGATTAACAATTGTGCACGCATGTCACTGCTTTTGCGCCGTTCTCCGTCCGAACTTCAGCTGACCGCGCAAGTTCAGGAGAAGATGAAAAAGATTGAGAATTGCCTGCACTGTGATCAGTGTAAGAGCAAATGTCCCTACGGTTTAGATACACCTGCCCTGCTTCAGAAAAATTATGAGGACTATAAGCGTGTTCTTGCGGGGGAGGTCAGTGTAAATTGAAAAATTATGATGCAGTAATTTTCGANNTGGACGGAACGCTGCTCAATACGCTGGACGATCTTGCGGATTCCGTAAACTATGCNCTCCGCACAATGCAGATGCCGGAACGGACGCTCGAGGAGGTNCGNCAGTTTGTGGGAAACGGAGTGAGANGTCTGATGGAACTCGCTGTGCCGCAGGGAACCGACAATCNGCANTTTGAGCAGACGCTTGAAACATTTCGGGAATATTACGGNATTCACTGTAACGACAGGACGAAAGCCTATGAGGGNGTNCTTCCTCTGCTTCGGGAATTAAAAGATGAGGGATATGCGATTGCCATCGTATCCAACAAGCCNGATTCTGCGGTAAAAGAACTGTCNAAAATCTATTTTGAGGACCTGGTAAAAGTCGCCATTGGTGAGTGTGAGGGTGTGGCGAAAAAGCCTGCACCGGATACGGTGTATGCTGCGCTGCGGGAACTTGGGATGCCGCGGGANNGNGCNGTTTATGTNGGCGATTCTGANGTNGACATTATGACNGCTAAAAACGCCGGACTGCCGTGCATCTCCGTGCTATGGGGATTCCGCGACAGGGATTTCCTGACAGAGCACGGAGCGGTATGGTTTGCAGGGCAGCCCGGTGATATNAAGGACTATCTGTAGAAAGCACAGAGTAATAGGAGAAGGGGATNTTCTACTATGAGTCAGACGTTACGCGATGCGCGANAATACGAGGAANTAACAGAAAAGAAAATTGAAAACGAGGATAGACCGGNATTTCANCTGTCGGCACGCGTAGGCTGGATGAATGATCCAAACGGGTTTTCGTTTTATGACGGAAAATATCATTTGTTTTATCAGTATTATCCGTTCGACACGCATTGGGGACCGATGCATTGGGGGCATGCTGTCAGCGAGGATCTGCTGCAGTGGACTTATNTGCCGGCAGCATTGGCTCCGGACACGGTCTATGATGAGGCGGGATGTTTTTCCGGCAGCGCAATNANGCTGCCGGATGGCAGACACCTGCTGATGTATACCGGAGTTTACAAAGAAGCGCAGGACGACGGNGGGATTCGTGATATACAGACGCAGTGTATTGCCATCGGGGACGGCAGAGATTATGAGAAATATCAGAAAAATCCGGTACTGGACAAAAAGGATTTACCTTATAATGCCAGCAAATACGACTTTAGAGATCCCAAGCTGTGGCAAACATCNGACGGAACGTTTCGGTGTGTGGTCGGGAATTGCACGGAGGAGAATGACGGACAGATTCTNCTTTTCAGCAGTCNGGACGGCGTAAATTGGAAGTACGAAAAAATTTTAGNTGCCAATAAGAACCGATTTGGAAAAATGTGGGAGTGTCCGGACTTTTTTGCGCTGNATGGGAAACATGTGCTGCTTACAAGCCCTACAGATATGCTCCCGCAAGGGCTGGAATATCATAACGGGAANGNAACCCTCTGCCTGATCGGAACTTATGATGAAAAAGAAGAAGTATTTACTGAGGAGCAGGATCAGGCGATAGATTACGGAATAGATTTTTATGCTCCTCAAACGGTACAGGCACCGGACGGAAGAAGGATTATGATCGGATGGATGCAGAATTGGGATACCTGCAATCTTTACTCTTCGGAGCGAGCATGGTTTGGACAGATGAGCCTGCCGAGAGAACTTTCGGTGGTAAACGGAAGACTGATCCAAAAGCCCGTTCGGGAACTGGAAAAGCTGCGTGGGGAAGAGGTGAAATACGAGAACGTCACCTTTTCCGGGATCACGAAGTTAGAGGGGATAAAGGGAAGAAAAATTGACATGGAGCTTTCTGTCCGTCCGGCTGATGAAACGGATCTGTATCGGAAATTTGCAGTCAGATTTGCCCAGGATGATATATACTATACATCTGTAAGTTTCAGACCGTGGGAATCCGTTCTTAAAGTGGACAGGAAGTTTTCGGGAAGCAGAAGAGCTGCCATTCACCAGAGACGAAGTTATGTAAATAGTAAAGACGGAAAGATAAAATTAAGGATCATTCTGGATATGTTCAGTGTTGAGATTTTTGTAAATGACGGAGAGCATGTACTTTCGGCGACCATGTATACGGATAAGTCGGCAGATGGCATTTCTTTTTTTGCAGACGGTGCAGTGACAATGGATGTCGTCAAATATGAATTGCTGGTGTAAACTAATTGAAAGAAACGTATGTATAATTCGCCTTCATTTCCACATAATAACTCCATAAATGCAATGAATATGGAGGAAATGTTGGGTATATGAAAGCAACAGGTATAGTTAGAAGAATAGACGACCTTGGCAGAATAGTTGTGCCGAAGGAAATACGGAGAACGTTGAGAATTCGTGAGGGCGATCCTTTGGAGATATTTACCGACCGCGAGGGAGAGGTCATTTTAAAAAAATATTCTCCCATAGGGGAACTGGGGCAGTTTGCCAGCGAGTATGCGGAGAGTCTGGCGCAGACGACGGGACATCTGGTGTTGATCACGGACTGTGATCACGTAGTGGCAGCATCGGGAGCCGGAAAAAAAGAATTTGAAGGCAAGGCGATCAGCAGACAGTTAGAGGAGATCATCAGTTCCAGAAANAGTTTTCTGGCGTCCCAAAATGATGCGGACTTTATCCGAATTACAGCGGAGGATACCGGAGAATACTGTCAGCAGGCGATCAGCACGATCATCTGCGAGGGCGATGCCATTGGGGCGGTCGTGCTGTATACGAAAGACGATAAGGGAAAGATGGGAGACGTGGAAAGTAAGCTTGCGGCAGCCGCGGCGGGATTTTTGGGAAGACAGATGGAACAATAGTGCGATAAAACTTATNGGTTATGGAAAAGCTTGATATTTTAATATCAGGCTTTTTCTTTAACATAAGAATGACTCGCGAAGCGTGGCATTCGTTGTTGTGCATTTGTGTGAAAGCGTGTAAAATAATAGTTGCGAAATTACGGAGACAATGGAGGCAGCCATGGCTCGAAAAAAGAAAAAAAAGAAAAAATACCGTGCATTCTGGCTGTTCGTCAAGTTACAACTGTTGTTACTGATACTGATTACCGCAGCGATCGNGGAGTATNTTTTNGGCAGTTACGGAAAAGAAGTGCAGAGCATGCAGGCGGAGGCAAAGAAACTGGTGNCGGCNTCCACGCAGGACACGTTCCGNTCAAATCAAACGAGCATTGTCTATGCNGCGGACGGCAGCGTGATCAGCATGCTGAAAGGTTCCAAGGAGTCCTATTATATAACGATAGATGAGATGCCTATCGCTGCAATTTCGGCGATCGTCAGNATTGAAGACAAAAAATTTTTCCGNCACGACGGTGTTGACTACAAGGCACTGGTCCGNGCAGTCAANGCGCTGATCGAGAACGGAGAGGTGACNCAGGGCGGCAGTACGATCACTATGCAGCTNGCNCGCAATGTGTTCATCTCACAGGAGAAAACATGGCAGCGGAAGGTAGAGGAGATTTTTATCGCATGGAATCTGGAAGAGAAATACAGCAAGGAACAGATTCTGGAATTTTATCTGAACAATATTTACTTTGGAAACGGGTATTATGGACTGCAGTCNGCAAGCCGCGGTTATTTTAANCGGGATGTAGACGAGCTTAGTCTGTCAGAGATCGCGTTTCTGTGCGCGATTCCCAANAACCCTACCCTGTATGATCCGCTGACCAATATGGAAAATACGATTTCCCGGCGTGACCGNATTCTTTCAAATATGCTGGCGGACGGCAAGATATCGGAAAAAGATTATNCCGGTGCGGTGGATGAGACGATCATTNTAGAACGTCCGCCTGCTGTTCAGAAAAATGATTATGTTGAGACGTATGCATTTTACTGCGCGACCCGGGCGTTGATGGAGAACGAAGATTTTGTGTTCCAGAATGAGTTTGCAACGAAAGACGAGGAGGCAGCGTATAATGAGGCATATTCTGCGCTGTATGAGGAATGTCAGAAAAAACTGTATACCNCGGGATATCAGATTTACACATCATTTGATCTGAAGCTNCAGGAACAGNTGCAGGAGGCNGTGGATGAGAATCTNGCNTCCTTTACGGAAACAAATGACGANGGGATNTATGCGCTGCAGGCNTCTGCNGTGTGNATCAACAACGAAACAGGGTATGTCAACGCTATGGTGGGCGGACGCAAACAGGATTTTTCGGGATACACGCTTAACCGTGCATATCAGAGTTACAGGCAGCCCGGNAGCTCGATCAAGCCGCTGATCGTGTATACGCCTTCTTTTGAACGCAATTATACACCNGACAGCATCGTGGTGGANGAACCGATTGAGGACGGACCGAAAAACGCGAACGGTACTTANGCCGGAGCNGTGACNGTAAGGTCTGCGGTTGAGCGTTCTATCAATACGATCGCATGGAAGCTGTACGACGAGCTGACGCCTGCGGTGGGACTTTCCTATTTAANGGAAATGAATTTCTCACGGCTGTCGGATGAAGACTATCGACTGCCGACAGCGNTNGGAGGATTTACCAACGGGGTGTCCGCGCTTGAGATGACAGCGGCGTATGCCGCCATTGAAAACGATGGGATGTACCGGACGCCGACCTGCATTGTGAAAATTGTGGATGCGCTGGGAAATGAGGTTTATGTCTCGGAGCAGGAAGAGAAGTCTGTATATAAACAAAATGCTGCCCGGGTGATGACAGATGTGCTAAAGGGTGTATTTACAGTGGGGACGGCAAAAGGATTCGGGCTTCAGGATATGCCCTGTGCGGGAAAAACCGGGACGACGAACGATTATAAGGACGGCTGGCTGGTCGGCTATACAAGATATTATACGACCGGCGTCTGGGTCGGTTATGATATACCGCGCAGNATAGACGGACTGAGGGGATGCACTTATCCGGGAGGCATATGGCAGGACTTTATGGAAAAGGTGCATGAGGGACTGATACCTCTTGATTTCCTTTCCTCTGCAAAGCTGTCGGATGATTTTATGCAGCAGGGCACGCCGGAGGATACACCATACGGCGAAGATGAAGAAGAAACACCTGAGGATGCAGACGGTGATGTGGAAATGCCTGAGGATGCAGAAAACGAAGGGGGTGAGCCGGAGAATCCGCCTTTGGAGGANGACGGAAATGATGCGTAGCTGCCGGAGATGTAGTTGACAGATGTGCGCTGAAACGCTATCATAAATGAAAGGTCATAATGTAAAATAGGAGAAGAGAATGATGAAAAAATATGCTTTTGGAGTGGACATTGGTGGAACAACATGCAAGATCGGTTTCTTTGAGACCAACGGTACATTGCTCGACAAGTGGGAGATCAAAACCAACACGCAGAATAACGGAGAAATGATTCTGTCGGATGTTGCAAAGGCGGTGGATAACAAGCTGGCGCAGGAGGGAATCAGCCGGGACGATGTGCAGGGCATCGGCGTCGGTGTACCGGGTCCCGTGAGGAGTGACGGCGTGGTAAACCGGTGCGTTAATCTTGGATGGGGAATGGTCAACGTAGCGGAGGAATTGGGATCGCTTACCGGTTTGCCGGTCAGGGCAGGAAACGACGCAAATGTTGCCGCGCTCGGAGAATTATGGCAGGGCGGCGCCAAAGGAAGCCGGGATGCCGTTATGGTCACGCTTGGGACAGGCGTTGGCGGGGGCATTATCGTAGACGGTAAGGTTGTTGCAGGCTTTGACGGAGCAGGCGGAGAGATCGGTCATATTACGGTCAATAACGATGAGATCGAGCCGTGCAACTGCGGACAGTATGGCTGCCTCGAGCAGTATGCGTCGGCGACCGGTATTGTGAGAATGGCGAAGAGAAAGCTTGCGAAGACGGCGGAAGAGACAGGGCTTGCCAAGTACGAGAATCTGACGGCGAAAGATATTTTTGATGAGGCAAAAGCGGGCGATGCCGCAGCGCTTGACGTGGTGGAAGAGATCTGCGGAATACTCGGAGCGGCACTTTCGAATATTGCCTGTGTCGTAAATCCGGAGGTCATCGTGATCGGCGGCGGTGTATCAAAGGCCGGCGATATTCTGATAAAGACGATTCAGGAACATTACATAGAGACATCCTTCCACGCATGCCGTAATACGCGGTTTGCGCTGGCAGTTCTTGGAAATGATGCGGGAATGTATGGATGCGTAAAGATGCTGTTAGATTAAGCAGTAATCCCCCGAGCTACTGGATTTTGAGNGAATCATTCTGGCTCGGGGGATTTTTTGCTGTCGNACTTANGATTCTACAGCGCGCTGTTTAATGTAGATCAATGCCTTTGTGACCGGCGGAATACTGATAACGATCAGTGTCACTACNGCTTCTACGAGAAGATAGGANCCGTTATAACCCATGGAGTAAACAAGCGGGTGCATGCCTTCGGGAGCATAAGCGGCAAAGAAGATCACACCGGAAATTGTGGCAAAAACCCAGCGCCCCAGCACAGCGGCGACATATCCGATCTGAAGTCCCCATTTCTTTTTGTTGAAAAATCCGGCAATGCCGAGAGCGCCAAAGGCAAGCGGATAGTCACANATCATCTGCGGAACGGTATAGAAGATCGGCTCCATGACAAACTGNACTAAACCGTAGGCTACTGCTGTCATGATGCCGACATAAGGACCGTACCAGTAAGCGATCAACACAATAAAGACCATAGAGAGCAGAGTCACGGAACCGCCCATCGGCATTTCAAAGAGCTTGATCATTGAGCAGACGACTGCCAGAGCAATTGCAACNGCAGAGTAGACAAGCTGCTTTGTGGTGAGCGCAGCTTTCTTGTTCGCGTTTTTCTGCCGCATCACGGCAGCGATGATGAGAAGGAGTGCAATGACAGCGATGACAGCGATAATTCCGATAAGTTTCAGACGGACTGAGCCGTCATCCCATGCGCCTTCTGTGGTGACAAAAAAATTGTTCATAAAAAAACCTCCTTGGCAAATACTTTATGCCAGAAGGAGATTGCGCAAAATCACTGCTTCCTTACGCCGGTATTATCCGGTTCAAGTAATGAGGGTCGATATAAGCATCTCTCAGCTGATTTCCGTACGCCTGACGGCGGAGGGAAATCGGCACCCCTAGCATAAGTTATTCAAATGATGGTTTTAACTATAACAGTGTAGGGAGAATATGTCAATGAAAAAATATATGAAACTTGTTTNTATGGNGAGCCTTGCAGCAATAGCGGCCGCGGTTTTGACAGGAGGCTGCGGTGGACATGAAAACGTATCGCATGCATCTTCGGGATTGCCTGGCACAACGGAACAGACAGAATNGNCGGNGGAAGCGNAAGGNGGGGTAACTTTTGTCGATGATCTGGNAAGAGAAGTGACGGTAGATCATCCNAAGCGGGTAGNGGCGCTGATCGGCAGCTTTGCNGATATATGGATNTTNGCGGGAGGCGAGNTTACTGCAACTGTCNATGATGCATGGGTGAGTCTTGATCTGGATCTGGGCGAGGACGTCGTAAATCTCGGCAGTATCCTAGAGCCTGATATAGAGCAGCTGATCGCTTCCTGCCCGGATTTCGTGNTTGCAAGCGCGAACACGGATGCCGATCTTGAGATGGAGGATACGTTGACACAGGCGGGATGCACGGTGGCGTACTTTGACGTGGCGGATTTTGACAGTTATCTTCNCATGCTCGAAATTTGCACGACGATTACCGGAAGAGACGATCTGTATGAACAGAACGGTCTTGCAGTACAGGAGCAGATNGCAGTCCNAAAAGACGAGANTTGACGGGAGAGANCCGACTGTCCTGTTNCTGCGGGCATCNGCCAGCGGAGTGAAAGCGAAGGGCAGTGAGGGAAATGTCTGCGGGGAAATNCTGGCTGACCTCGGCTGCATCAANGTGGCGGACAGGGAGGGGAGCCTTCTGGATGATCTTAGCATGGAAGCTGTCATTGCAGCGGACCCGGAATATATATTTGTGACAATACAGGGAAACGATTCGGATGCCGTGATGAAGAATATAGAGGAATTGCTGATCTCTCATCCGGCATGGTCTTCTCTTGGTGCAGTTCAAAATGATCGCTATTATCTGTTGGATAAGAGACTGTTTAATCTGAAACCGAATGCCAGATGGGGCGAAGCGTATCGGCAGATGGCAGATATTCTTTATCCGGAAGAATAAGCGGCGGCAATGGAGGANTTATGGGATACTTTCCGTTTTTTGTGGAAATAAAAGGGAAAAAAGGTTTGGTGGTGGGCGGAGGAAAGGTTGCGGCACACAAGATTGAGGAGCTGCTGCCGTTCGAGCCGGCACTGACCGTTGTGGCACCNTGCGTGGATGCGGNACTAAAAGAACATCCGCGTTTGGACTGCAGGGAAAGGAGCTTTGCCGACAGCGATTTAGACGGGCAGAGCTTTGTGGTCGCGGCAACGGATGATGAGGAGCTGAACGGACANATCAGCCGTCTGTGCAGAGAAAAANGGATTCCTGTCAACGTGGCGGATGACAGGGAAAAGTGCAGCTTTCTCTTTCCGGCACTGATAAAGTCGGGGAGTCTTTCNGCCGGTATCTGTACCGGGGGCGCCAGCCCNCAGATTGCGGCGACGCTGCGGGGGCAGCTGGCAGCNGAGCTTCC
Source organism: Roseburia sp. (assembly GCA_014804775.1). Classification (GTDB taxonomy): domain Bacteria; phylum Bacillota; class Clostridia; order Lachnospirales; family Lachnospiraceae; genus Roseburia. The sequence goes on from JAAUZB010000003.1 coordinate 21,727, forward strand.
GAACCGTATGGATGAGATTTTAGATTATCTGGCAGAACAAAGNATTGCTGCNAAGGAGCGAATTCGTGATAAAGACCGGAGAACAGCTTTTTTAAAAGAAATTGCCCGGTTGTGTATGACATACGACAGACCGCTGACAGCGGAGGAGACAGAAGCCCGGCTNACTGCNTACGGGGGCCGGAACATGAAGATGCAGGGGCATGTCGCGATTGTCGGGGCGGGCTGCGGGNCATACGATCTGATCACGATCCGAGGACTGAATGCGGTCAAAAAAGCTCAGGTGCTGATCTATGACGATCTGCTTGATCCCCGTCTTCTGGAATTTGCATCGGAAAGCTGNGAGAAAATATACGCGGGAAAGCGTATGGGCGCACACGGCTTAGAGCAGGAGCAGATCAATGANCTGNTGGTTGGGAAGGCGAAAGAGGGAAANTATGTGGTGCGATTAAAAGGAGGGGACCCTTTTGTCTTTGGAAGAGGCGGCGAGGAGATCTTAGCATTGCAGAGAGAGCAGATTGAGTTCTCAGAGATCCCGGGCATCACATCAGCGGTCGCAGTGCCTGCGGCGGCAGGGATCCCGGTGACGGAACGGGGGACTGGGAGAAGCTTTCATGTCGTCACCGGACATACTGCGGACGCAAAATGCGGCATTCCGGAAAATCTGCAGGCAATCGCGGCATTGGAGGGTACCTGTATTTTTCTCATGTGTTTTCATCATCTGGATACGATTGCGGAAAAAATGATGGAGTATGGGAAGAAGAAAGAGACACCTGCCGCCGTGATACACGGCGGCTTTGACGGGACAACCGATGCGGTGCGCGGTACGCTGGAAGACATTGCCGCAAAGGCGAAAGCGGCCGGCATAAAGACGCCTGCAGTTATCGTGATCGGAGATGTGGCAAGCATGGAGCTTTTGCCGCAGGACTATTCAAAAAAATAATAGGTGCCTTCGGCATCGGTAAATTTTTTCCACCNTGTATGAAATATATCTTCAATGACATGCTGCGACAGACATTCCTCGGGAGTGCCGGCCGCAGCAATTTTTCGGTTGTCCATGACCACAAGCCTGTCTGCGATCCGAACTGCCTGATTCAGATCATGCAGAGTCAGNACGACCGTCTTTCCCTCTGATTTTAAGATGCNCAGCATGGCAAAAAAGTCGCGCTGTCCGGCGAGGTCCAGATAAGTCGTCGGTTCGTCCAGCACAAGATAATCNCAGTTTTGTGCNAGCACCAACGCAAAAAAGACGCGCTGCCGGATTCCGCCGGAAAGTGTATCCGTNTTTTGCGCGGCATACTGATCCACATGCGTAAACTCCATAGAACGCTGNACGATNTCAANGTCTTCCGATGTTTTNCTGCGATAAAAGCCGAGNTGGGGAAAACGCCCGTGCTCGACCAGNGTTTTCACAGGAAGNGTGGGGATGACAGTGCGCACCTGCGGAAGAAAGGAAAGTATTGTTGCGCGCTCACGCGGGGGGATTTTCAGATAATCTCTGCCNNCNAGCAAGATCTGACCCGAGGTTACGGATGAACTGCCGTTTAAACATTGCATCAGGGTTGTCTTTCCGCAGCCGTTCGGTCCGATCACAGCAGTGATCTCCCCGNCATGGAAGGAGACNGAGACATCTTTTAAAATGGGAGTCCGCCCACAGGCGGCAGATACATGACAAAATTCAAGCATTGACTCTCCTGCCCCCTTTCTTTTTTAACAGAAGATATAAAAAGAACGGACCGCCGATAAAGGACATCAGGATACCTGCAGGCAGCTCAAACGGTGAAAAGAGAACTCNGCCAANCAGGTCGCACAGGATGACNAAGCTTGCNCCCAGCAGTGCGGAACAGGGGATCAGAAAGCGGGCATCACTGCCAAACAGATGTCTGCATATGTGGGGCACTACAAGACCGATAAAGCTTAAAAGACCGGCATAGCTGACGACNCACCCTGCAAGTATGCTTGAAATGACAAGAAGCNAAAANCTTGTCAGAGAAACNNGAAGNCCGAGGGAACGCGCCACGTCATCACCGAGACTCAGCAGNTTTAAGGATTTNGAAAAAAGCAGGGACATCAGGAACGCTGCNGTGATACANAGACANGGNANAAAAAGTTTTCGAAAGGTCAGACCTGACAGGCTGCCGATCAAAAAAGAGGTCAGATTGACAGACAGGTCCGTATCGAGGAGNTTGATCGCATTGATNCCCGCNTTCAGGAAGCTTGACAGAGTGATGCCTGCGAGCACGATCGTTGTCCTCGANCTGTCNGAAATTGCAGCGAGACANAATATGGCNAGCGTTGTGAGCAGNGCTCCGCANAAAGCAAAAAANGGGATGAATGACGTGCCTGCGGGAAAGAGCATGAGTGAAAGCATTACTGCAAANCCGGAACCGGAGTTTACNCCGATGGTGTTGGGGCTTGCCAGAGAATTGTTCATCACTCCCTGCAGAATGACACCNGCGNCGGAGAGNCCGATNCCGGCGAAAAGNCCGCCGAGAAGCCGGGGGAGACGCACGGTGGTGATCAGNACATANGCGGTTGTCCCCTTTTGCGTTCCTGTCAGGACATTTATAATATCTGAAATGCTTACGNGGACACTTCCGAAAAGNACGGCTGCACATGACGAACACAGCAGNAGAAGAAAAAGCAATGCGATTGTGAATGATTTANGNNTTTTCATGAAATACCATCCTGCNTNATTTTGNNTCAATNGTAACATAGTTNNAGTTCACACTCAATATTTTTCTTGACAAATACTGGAAATGGNAATATACTTCGNATGGCAAAATNTTTGACAGTCAAAATATTTGANNGNCAAATAATTNCAGAGAACAAAAAAGACCAGAAAGGAAAAAGAATAATGTTAGAGAAAATGATACCGATTATCGCAGAGCAGTTAAACGTGGATGAGGCAGAGGTAAAGCCGGAGGCAAACTTTAAGGANGACCTCGGTGCGGATTCGCTGGACTTATTTGAGCTTGTTATGGCGCTNGAGGAGGAATTCGATGTAGAGATCCCTTCAGAAGATCTGCAGTCNATCGCAACAGTAAACGATGTTATGGAGTATTTAAAAGGCAAGGGCGTAGAGGCATAAAGATACGGTTGTCAGAAAGGTATGGTAGTCCATATGAAAACAAGAGTGACAGAACTGCTTGGAACCGAATATCCCGTTATCCAGGGCGGNATGGCATGGGTGGCAGANTATCATCTGGCTGCNGCNGTGTCAAANGCNGGCGGTCTCGGNCTGATCGGCGCGGCAAGTGCGCCGGCTGAGGTGGTNAGAGAGCAGATCAGAGAGGCAAAAAAACTCACCGATAAACCGTTNGGAGTGAACGTAATGCTTCTCAATCCAAACGCACCTGAGGTGGCACAGGTCATCATAGAAGAGGGTGTGAAGGTGGTTACGACCGGAGCCGGAAGTCCNGCAAAATTCATGGAGGCNTGGAAAAAGGCNGGGATNACTGTGATACCGGTGGTGGCAAGNGTTGCCATGGCGAAAATGATGGAGCGTTCCGGTGCNGATGCAGTAGTTGCAGAGGGTATGGAGGCGGGCGGACANATCGGNTCCGCCACTACCATGACGCTGGTACCCCAGATCGTGGATGCAGTTTCTGTTCCGGTCATTGCAGCTGGCGGAATCGCGGACGGAAGAGGAGTCGCGGCAGCTATGATGCTGGGAGCAGAAGGTATTCAGATNGGTACCCGCTTTGTCGTGGCAAATGAGTCCATTGTACATAAAAATTATAAGGANCGCATTATTAAGGCGNGGGATATCGANTCGGAGATCACGGGAATGAGCACGGGACATCCGATCCGTGTGCTGCGCAATCAGATGAGCCGTGANTATCTNAAAATGGAAAAAGAGGGAGCTTCCTTTGAGGAGCTTGAACAGTTGACACTCGGNTCTCTGCGCAAGGCAGTTATCGANGGCGACGTGACTCACGGAAGTCTGATGGCAGGACAGAGNGCAGGTCTGGTCAAAAAAGAGCAGAGCTGTAAGGAAATCATAGATGAGATGATGGCAGANGCTGCCGCATTATTGGCAAAATAAAAAGTGAGAGGAAAAATGGGAAAAAGAGCATTTATATTTCCGGGACAGGGAGCACAGTANATCGGAATGGGNAAGGCATTCTATGAGCAGATNGCGGCGTGCAGGGAAGTATTTGAGACTGCATCNGAGGCATCNGGATTGGATATTGCAGCGCTGTGCTTTGAGGAGAANGANAAGATTAATATCACAGAGTATACACAGATCTGTATGNTGACAGCGGAGGCAGCCATCTTAAAGGCGCTGCAGGAAAGAGGNTATGNGCCGGATGTGACGGCAGGNTTAAGCCTNGGAGAGTACGGNGCGCTGATCGCTTCGGGNGTGCTNAGTGAGANGGATGCATTTGCACTTGTGAGAAAAAGAGGAATCTATATGCAGGANGCGGTGCCGACCGGAGGNGCTATGTCAGCCGTGATGGGACTGGANTCGGCNGTGATTGAAAAGGTNTGCGAGGAAACCGAAGGAACTGTTTCNGTTGCAAATTATAACTGNCCGGGACAGATCGTNATCACNGGNGAAGAGNANGCGGTTCTGACNGCCGGNGAAGCNTGCCGCNNNGCGGGNGCGAAAAGGATTGTACAGNTGAATGTAAGCGGACCGTTCCACTCACCGATGCTTGCNGGNGCCGGCGAAAAACTGGGCGAAGCTTTGGCGGATGTAGANATCAGNGATTTTTCNATTCCGTATGTNGCAAACGTGACNGCNGATTATGTGACGGATAAAGCNTCGGTCAGAGATCTGCTNANACGTCAGGTTTCATCNTCNGTGCGCTGGCANCAGTCTGTGGAGANAATGATCGCGGACGGAGTGGATGANTTTGTGGAAATCGGTCCGGGCCGTACNTTGAGCGGATTTATGAAAAANATCAACCGGGAAGTGAATGTGTGCAACATTGACAAAATGGAAGATTTTGAAAAGTTCGTGAGTGAACATGCTACAGGGACAGAAGGGATGTAATAATATGCTGACTAACAAAATAGCGCTTGTTACCGGTGCGAGCCGCGGAATCGGAAGCGGAATCGCAAAGGCACTGGCAAGAGAAGGGGCATTTGTTGTTGTCAATTACAACGGTTCGAAAGAACGTGCCGAAGCGGTCGTTGCCGAGATCAATGAGGAGGCAAAAAAGGCGGGAAGGATTTCTCCCGAAAATATGCCTGACGGCAGCGCGGCTGTTTACGGTTGTGACGTGTCAGATTTTTCCGCATGTGGAGAAATGATACAGAACATCATTGAGACATACGGACATCTGGATATCATTGTCAACAACGCAGGAATAACGAGAGACGGTCTCATCATGAAAATGACGGAGGAAGACTTTGACAGGGTGCTCGATACCAATCTGAAGGGAGCATTCAATGTGATCCGCCATGCGTCCCGATATCTGTTGAAGCAGCGTGCGGGGAGGATCGTCAATATTTCTTCCGTGTCCGGCGTTATGGGAAATGCGGGGCAGGCAAATTACAGCGCAAGCAAAGCGGGTATTATAGGTCTGACCAAAAGTGTGGCAAGGGAGCTGGCTTCCCGCGGTATTACCTGCAATGCGATAGCGCCCGGCTTTATCGAGACGGAGATGACAGATGCCATGCCTGAGGCGGCAAAGAAAGAGGTCATCGCACGGATTCCGCTGCAGAGGACAGGAAAGACGGAAGATATCGCGGAGACGGCAGTATTTCTGGCGTCCGATAAGGCGGCATACATTACAGGACAGGTGATTTCCGTAGACGGCGGAATGAACATCTAGTAGAAATGAGGAAAAATATGAGCAGACGTGTAGTTGTAACAGGAATGGGCGCGATCACTCCGATCGGACTTTCCGTACCGGAATTTTGGCAGGCGGTAAAGAAAGGGACGATCGGTTTCGGAGAGATCACCCGTTTTGACACTTCAGAATATAAGGTGCATGTGGCAGCAGAAGTCAAAGAATTTGACGGAAAAAATTATATGGACGCAAAGGCGGCAAAGCGTATGGAGCTGTTCTGCCAGTATGCGGTGGCTGCGACGAAGGAAGCGATCGAGGATGCAGGACTTAAGATGGAAGAGGAAGATCCTTACATGGTAGGTACTGCGATCGGAAGCGGCGTCGGGAGTCTTCAGGCTTTAGAGCGCGAGCACAAAAAACTTATGGAGAAGGGACCTGGCAAGGTAAATCCCCTTTTCGTTCCGCTTATGATATCCAATATGGCGGCAGGAAACGTATCGATCCAGTTCGGATTGAAAGGAAAAAGCATTAACGTGGTAACGGCATGTGCCACCGGAACAAATACCATCGGGGAAGCTTTCCGCAGCATACAGCACGGAGAGGCAGACGTGATGGTGGCGGGCGGCACCGAGAGTTGCATCTGTCCGGTTGGAATTGCAGGATTTACAGCATTGACGGCGCTCTCCACTGAGAGTGATCCAGCAAGATGCTCTCTTCCGTTTGACAAGGACCGCAGCGGTTTTGTGATGGGAGAAGGAGCTGCAATCGTAATCTTAGAGGAATTAGAGCACGCAAAGCGGCGCGGAGCAAAAATCTATGCTGAGGTTGCAGGCTACGGATGCTCCTCGGATGCATACCATATCACCTCACCGGCAGAGGACGGAGAGGGAGCTGCAAGAGCCATGACAAATGCGGTCAAAGATGCCGGCGTGGCGCTGGAGGATATCACCTATATCAATGCGCACGGAACAGCGACTCATTTAAACGATCTGTTTGAGACAAGAGCGATCAAACTCGCGTTTGGAGCACATGCGGCTTCGCTCAAGATCAATTCGACGAAATCGATGATCGGGCATCTGCTGGGAGCAGCGGGGGCCGTTGAGTTTGTGACCTGTGTCAAGGAAATTCAGGAAAGCTTTGTTCACGCGACAGTGGGATATCAGACCCCGGATGAGGAACTTAATCTGGATTACTGTAAAGAGGCGGTAGAGATGGAAGTACCGTATGCACTCAGTAATTCTCTGGGATTCGGAGGACATAACGCGAGTCTTCTTCTGAAGAAATACAGCGAATAATATCGGGCAGTCAAAAGGAGAGAATATGTCAGTTCTTACAACAAAACAGATAATGGAGATCATACCGCACCGTCAGCCATTTCTGCTGATCGATACGGTAGAGGAGCTGGAACCCGGCGTAAGGGCAGTTGCAAAGAAGTGCGTCAGCTACAACGAACCGTTTTTCGGCGGACATTTTCCCAATGAACCGGTTATGCCCGGGGTACTTATCATAGAGGCACTAGCACAGACGGGAGCGGTTGCCATTCTTTGCATGGAGGAAAACCGCGGGAAGACGGCATATTTTGCCGGAATCAATTCGGCGAAGTTCAAGCAGAAGGTAGTTCCCGGAGATGTGCTGACTTTGGAAACGGAAATCATCAAACAGAAGGGACCGATCGGTGTCGGAAAGGCCACTGCGAAGGTAAACGGCAAGGTGGCGTGTATGGCTGAACTTACTTTTGCTATCAGTTAAGGAGGCAGATTGCTATATGGCATTAATATTTAAAAAGAAAGAGCAGGGGACACCGTCTCCGGAGCTCATCGTATGTCCGTCATGCGGCAGGGAGATCAACCGCAAAACGACGGAAAAGAACAAATATGTCTGCTATGAATGCGGCAGTCATTTTCGTGTCCGCACGAAGAACCGGATAAAAATGGTGGCTGACCCCGGAACCTTTGAACCGTGGTTTGAGGAACTGGAATCGGGAAATCCGCTTGATTTTCCGCAGTATGAAGAGAAAGTGGCAGCAGCCAGGGAAAAGACCGGTCTGCATGAGGCAGTGACGGTTGGAAGCTGTAGGATTTACGGCGAGGAGGCAGTGCTGGGAATCTGTGATGCACGTTTCCTTATGAGCAGCATGGGACATGTCGTCGGTGAGAAAATTGCCGGTGCGATAGAGCGGGCGACAGAGAAAAAGCTTCCGGTCATTCTGTTCTGCTGCTCCGGCGGGGCACGTATGCAGGAGGGAATCATATCTCTGATGCAGATGGCAAAGACATCGGCTGCACTGAAAAGACATTCCGAAGCGGGGCTTCTCTATGTGCCGGTGCTGACAGACCCGACGACAGGCGGAGTGACGGCAAGCTTTGCGATGCTGGGAGACATCATTCTTGCAGAACCGGGGGCGTTGATCGGGTTTGCGGGGCAGCGCGTCATTGAGCAGACGATCGGGCAGAAGCTGCCGGAAGGATTTCAGCGTGCAGAATTCCAGTTGGAGCATGGCTTTGTCGATGCCATTGTAGAGCGAAAAGACATGAAGATGACACTGTATCGGATNCTNAAGCTGCATCATAAAAAAGANGGNTATGCNAACTTTGACCCGCTTAGGATGGATGACTGTTATGAGCCGACAGAGCTGATGAAGGAGCGNGCCGCAAAATCNCAGCCTCTCACACCGTGGGAAAANGTGAAGGCAGCGAGAAAAACTGACCGGTGTGCATCTGTTGATTACATAGAGCATATATTTGACGGATTTATGGAGCTGCACGGGGACAGAGAGTTCCGNGANGATCCTGCGATCGTCGGAGGGATCGCTTATCTGGACGGTCAGCCCGTNACNGTNATTGGCGTCCATAAGGGAAANAATTTAAAAGACTGTATGAAGCGTAACTACGGTATGCCTTCTCCGGANGGGTANAGGAAAGCGNTGCGCCTGATGAAGCAGGCAGAGAAATTCAACCGNCCNATCATCACNTTTGTCAANACTTCGGGAGCTTTCTGCGGAATGGAAGCGGAAGAGCGCGGACAGGGTGANGCGATTGCCAGAAATCTGTACGAAATGTCCGCACTGAAAGTGCCGGTCCTCTGCATCATGATCGGAGAGGGNGGAAGCGGCGGAGCGATCGCTCTGGCTGTCGGNAANGAAGTATGGATGATGGAAAATGCCACTTACTGTGTTCTCTCACCGGAGGGCTTTGCATCCATCCTCTGGAAAGANGGAAAACGTGCGAAAGAAGCGAGNGAGGTTATGAAGATCACCGCGCACGACCTTTACAATCTGCANATTGTGGAGGATGTGATCCCGGAGTACGGGACGGCGGACGAAAAGGCATGTGAATCCATTTCCAGATATATGAAGGGNCANATGAAAGAGTTTTTAAAGAGGCAGGACGGAAAAAGCGGCGAACAGCTNGCNGCAGAGCGCTATGAGCGTTTCCGCGCATTTTAGTGGAGAGTTANTCTGAAAAAGGCGCTCCGGCATGGAGGANTATATGAATATAAGAATAAAGGGAACCGGAAGCGCGGTTCCAAAGCTTAGGGTATCTAACGAGGAACTGAGCCGGATCGTGGATACCTCGGACGAATGGATAAAGAGCCGGACAGGAATAGAGAACAGACATATTGCTGTGGAGGAAAGTACGACAAGTCTGTCTGTCGAGGCGGCGAAAAAGGCACTGGATGAGGCAGGCATNGAAGCGGAAGAACTTGATATGATCNTCGCTGCGACNGTGACGCCGGATAAATTTTTCCCGAATCTGTCCTGTGAGGTNCAGAGNGCNCTGGGNGCGGTAAAAGCNACNGCGTTTGACATCAGCGCNGCCTGCTCCGGATTTCTCTTTGCGATGAACCTTGCGAAGATGTATCTGGAGAGTGGGGCGGGCAAAAATGCCCTGATCCTGGGAGCGGAAACGCTTTCCAAAATCATTGACTGGGGCGACAGGGGCACCTGCGTGCTGTTTGGCGACGGGGCGGGAGCCGCTGTACTCTGCGCGGAGGAAGAGACGGAGAAGAAAGCGGGAATCCTCCATGTTGTGTGGGGGTCTGACGGAGCACAGGGCATGGTATTAAACTGTGCAAACCGTCCGGTCAATAATCCGTATGTCAAAAATGATGCTTCCCTCGCGTATGCGGCCATGAACGGTCAGGAGGTATATAAGTTTGCAGTGCGCACGGTCCCAAAGACTGTTTTACAGGCGGTACAGGGTGCCGGACTTGAACTGGAAGAAATCGACTTGTTCCTGCTGCATCAGGCAAACTACAGGATAATCGAAGCGGTGGCAAAGAGGCTGCGTCAGCCGCTGGAAAAATTTCCGACAAACCTGCAGGAATACGGCAACATTTCGGCAGCCAGCGTGCCAATTCTGCTCGACGACGTAAACCGTGACGGAAAGATAAAAAAAGGAAGTAAAATCGTGCTTGCAGGCTTTGGTGCGGGGTTAACATGGGGAGCCGCAGTAGTAGAATGGTGAACAGGGGTATGACACATGTCAACAGACGAAACACTGAACGAATTATTAGTAAGTCTATTTAAGAATATTATGGAGATTGAGGGGCGATGTCTTGTGACGGAGGAGTTTCGGGATATCAGCTATAACGATTTCCATATTATTGAGGCGATCGGAGTAGAAGAACCCAAGAGCATGTCAACAGTCGCAAAACTGATGCAGGTTACGACAGGAACTTTGACAAAAGCGATAGACGGATTGACAGAAAAGGGGTATGTTATAAGGGAGCGTAGTAAACAGGATAAGCGTGTGGTCGGAGTTTCTCTTTTGCAGAAGGGGAAAGATGCCTATGCGCATCATGAGGCGTTCCACCGAAAGATGATCGCAAATATAAAAGGTCAGTTAAATGAGCAGGAGACGCCGATCCTGATTTATGCGCTTGCCAAGCTGATTGACTATTTTCAGCAGGAAGGCAGTACAGAAGAAGAGGAATGAGGGATTGCATATGAGCAGAGGAATTTTGGGAAAGAATTACTGGGCATTGTTTTTGATATTGCTGGCAGGAATCGTANTTGGCGGTTTTCTGGGAAGCCTGGCAGCGGGCGTTCCGGGACTGAGCTGGCTGAATTACGGACAGTCATTCGGACTGTCACAGCCGTTTGTGCTGGATCTGGGAATTCTTGTCATCACATTCGGACTGTCAATCCGGATCACAATCGCAAGCATCATTGGCATCATTATCGGCATTATTGTATACCGGCTTTTGTAAAATATGAATAAATAGAAAGTAAATCTTGCAAAAAAAGACAAATTTTATTATAAAACTTTGATAATTTAAAAGAATAAAGAAAAAAAGATTGCATGAAATGTCATTTTATACTAAAATAGAACCGGTAATAAAGTGTGATGCTAACAGTAAGGAGATTAAGAAAATGGGATACGTTGATGAAGTATTGGCAAAAGTGAAAGAAAAAAATGCATCTGAGCCGGAGTTTCTTCAGGCTGCAGAAGAGGTACTGGAGTCTTTAAGACCGGTCATTGATGCGAACGAGGAGCTTTACAGAAGAGAAGCACTGCTGGAGAGACTGGTAGAGCCGGACAGACAGTTTAAATTCCGTGTACCGTGGGTAGACGATAAGGGACAGGTTCAGGTAAATGTAGGATACAGAGTACAGTTCAATAACTCGATCGGACCGTACAAGGGAGGCTTGCGTTTGCACCCGTCAGTTAATATTGGTATCATCAAATTCTTAGGATTTGAGCAGATTTTCAAAAACTCCCTGACAGGTCTTCCGATCGGAGGCGGCAAGGGCGGTTCTGACTTTGACCCGAAGGGCAAATCAGACCGTGAGGTTATGGCGTTCTGCCAGAGTTTCATGACAGAGCTCTGCAAATACATCGGAGCAGATGTTGACGTTCCGGCAGGTGATATCGGAACCGGTGCGAGAGAGATCGGTTATATGTTTGGACAGTATAAGAAGATCCGCGGCACTTACGAAGGCGTTCTGACAGGAAAGGGATTAACCTACGGCGGATCTTTGGCGCGTACCGAGGCTACCGGATACGGTTTGTTATATATTACCCAGGAGCTGATGAAATGCCATGGAGAGTCTATGGAAGGTAAGACGGTCGTTATTTCCGGTGCAGGAAATGTAGCGATTTATGCGATCCAGAAGGCACAGCAGATGGGTGCGAAAGTAGTGACCTGCTCCGATTCAAACGGATGGATCTATGATCCGGAAGGAATCGACGTTGCACTGTTAAAGGAAGTAAAAGAAGTAAAACGTGCACGTCTGACAGAGTATGCTGCTGCAAGACCGAGCGCAGAGTACCATGAGGGACGCGGCGTATGGCAGGTAAAATGTGACATCGCTCTGCCGTGTGCTACACAGAATGAGCTGCTTCTTGAGGATGCAAAACAGCTTGTTGCAAACGGCTGTAAGGCAGTATGTGAGGGCGCAAATATGCCAACCACGATTGATGCTACCAAGTATCTGCAGGAGAACGGCGTATGGTTTATCGGCGGTAAGGCTGCAAATGCAGGCGGTGTTGCAACATCAGCGCTTGAGATGACACAGAACAGTGAGAGACTGAGCTGGACGTTCGAGGAAGTAGATTCAAAGCTGCAGCAGATCATGGTAAACATTTATCACAATATCGACGATGCGGCAAAGCGTTACGGTATGGAAGGCAATTATGTGGCAGGCGCCAACATTGCCGGATTTGAGAAGGTTGCGAATGCTATGATCGCACAGGGTGTATGTTAAGCTGCGCGTAACAGCTAAGCTGCGCGTAACAGTTATTCGTAGATTTCTAAGAGAATAAATGATATGGAAAAGTCCTGTAAACTTTGTGTTTATGGGACTTTTCTTGATATAGGGACAGAGTTGGAAATTGTATTTCTGATGAAAATAGATTATAATTGTGCCAATAATGAAAATTTATCGAGGTAAATTATGAAGACAGTTACAATATGTGGAAGTATGAAATTTGAGAAAGAAATGCAAAGAATAGCATTTCTGTTAGAAACGAAACATGATTTAAATGTTTTACAATGCGTATATAATACGGATAATATAGAGATTTCGGAGACGGAGAGAGGTTTTCTCGAGAACGCACATTTTAGGAAAATTGAACTCTCGGATGCTGTTTATATTGTTGATATTCAAGGATACATTGGCAATCAGGTTTCAAAAGAAATAGAGTTTGCCAAAAGTAAGGGAAAAGAAGTTATACTTCATTCAGAGTTTGGCATTGAATGATATAATTCAGAAATTGTAATAGACAGACCAAAGGGAACGGCACATCCCAGATATCCTAATTTTATATATAAGGTTGACTATGGATATTTAAAAATACCTCATCAATAGTATTATTAAGAGATATTGGATCACGATTGGCTAAAAGAGATTTTACTTCCCTTGCCGGAATTTGTTGGAGGACACATGTATGAGTGTAAGGACAAAAGGAAGATAAAAAGTTCATCATTTCATGTCCTCTTAAAATCAATACTCCATACGTCATTAGCAAAGGATTGGTGTTTCAGGATAAACAGACCGATGGTCACTGGGGACGGTATTTGAAAGGGTGATAGCAAATATGAAAAGATATATAGCATTTCTGCGTGGTATCAATATAAGCGGTAAAAATAAAGTACCAATGGCAGAATTAAAGAAAGAGTTTGAAAAACTTGAGTTTGGAGAGGTTAAGACATATCTGAACAGCGGCAATGTGGCTTTTTCGAGCGATAAAGATGGTACAGAGGAGTTCACAAAACAGATTGAGATAATGATAAAAAATCAGTTTGCTTTAGATATTCCTGTTTTTGTCATATCAAGAGAAGAACTTGATGACATTTTGGACAATGCGCCCGACTGGTGGGGAAATGAAAATAAGGAAATCTATGACAATCTAATTTTTGTTATGCCACCTGCTACGTTTGCAGAGGTGTATAGTGAGATCGGAGAACCTAAAGAGGGATTAGAAAAGATAAAAGATTACAAAGAGGCAATATTTTGGTCTTTTATCAGGAAAGATTATCAAAAAACAAATTGGTGGTCTAAGACAGCAAGTGCAAATATCAGTAGCAAATTAACGATAAGAACAGCGAATACGGTTAGAAAGATAGTTGGAATGTAATTTTTTTGAATTTCAGTTTGCCTCTGTGATGGAAATCATGGTATTTGTATCTACTTGACATTAAAACAGAGATATGATTTTTTTGATAAAACTAATTGCAACTTGGAATAGGTATGTTTAGACAGGAGGAGATTTTTAATGGACAAAAATTTAGTACCGTTCTGGGAACAAACGTATCAGGATGAAAAGCAAAGAAATAAAGGACTTTGGACAAGATTATACATTGGAATCTTTAAGTGACATTCTTTCTATTTTGGATTTATAAATATGATTTTAACGAACCGAAAGATATATTTTCAGACGATATCGGGGAGGTAGCTGATTTTTCGGAGGAGGTAAGAAGTGAGGCTTTATTTAATACGACACGCAGAAAGTTATGGAAATATAAAGGGAAAAATAATATCTACCACAGATTTTGAACTGACAGAAAAAGGGGTCGTTCAGTCACAACGTATCGGACAAAAAATTTGTTCGGAATTGAAAGATGCACCGATATCAGCCTATTGCAGTTCGCTTGCCAGAGCCAGACAGACACTCATAGAGATTCTGCGCTGCATTGGACAGGAAAATATTGAGATCACAGAAACGGACTTTTTAAGAGAAATGGATTTAGGATTGCTTGAAGGAATGACATGGGAAGAACGTAGGCTGAAATACCCGGAAGTAGATTTGGATAAGAAACTGTCCCTGCTTCAGGCGCCTTGTGGAGAAACTTATCAGGATGTAAAGAATCGGTGCAAAATGTTTGCAGAAAAATATTTAGAAAAAGAAGCAGATGAAAAAAACATAATCATTGTTTCTCACGGCATTACTTTAAGAATATTGACAAATTGTCTATTGAATCGTCCGGACGAAGACATAAATTTTCTAAACTGGATGGAGAATACTGCACTGACAGAACTTAATTTGGAAAAAGAAAGCCATACATATCAATTGGTTCGACTGAATGATTACTCGCACCTTAGAGAGTTGCAAACCATTGGATACGAAAAATGGGGATTATTTGCAACGCGTGATTATTGGTCCAAATAACCGGTTGTGTGTCATAATTTCAATATCATTGACAGCGACAAGTCGGAAGATATAGGAGGAGAAATGATTAAGGCGATCTATTTTGATCTATTTTTTACGTTGATAGTTCCCACATATGAAAAAACAAACAACGAATATGATATATTGAACTTGTCTGTTGGCGAGTGGGAACAATACGCTGAAAACGATATACTGTATCATGAAAGAGCTTTGGGATTTGTAAAAACTGAAATAGAAATTATGGATAAGATAATGTCCCTTATACCATTTGAAGTTAGTGATGTTCAAAAAGAAAGAGTTTTATATGCTCGCGAGCAGAGAATGAAAAATGCTCTAAAAATGATATCAAAAGAAATATTAGATACTTTACAAAAATTGAAACTAAAAGATATCAAATTGGGGTTGATAAGTAATGCGGATTGTATTGATTGTAAGTATTGGAACCAATCACCCTTATTTAAGTATTTTAATGATGCTATCTTTTCGTGTAATGTGGGATTATTAAAACCCGATAGGCAAATTTATGAGTTAGCAATGCAGCGTTTGAATGTATCGCCAGAGCAATGTCTGTTTGTTGGAGATGGTGGCTCAAATGAATTATGTGGCGCGAAGTCGGCAGGGATGGGCACCGTTTTTTCTGAAATGCTTGAAACGAAAAATGCAGAACAGAGAGAATCTATCATCAAATATGCAGATTATCATATAAAGAATATTGCCGAACTATTTATTTATCTGTAAAAACAAAGCGTGCAGAACCGGGGAAATGGCTCTGCACGCTTTGTCGTTACAGATATGGTTTTAACTCGCAGGCAAGATTTTCTTCCATCTGGATCAGCTCTTTTGCCTTATTGCGCGCGGTGCGGTCCGCTGCAAGAAATTCGTTTAGAAGGCGATGCATTGTCTTGACTCCCATATGGCAGCCGTCAGTGATCAGACTGGCACATACCTGATCGCTGTTGTCGAGCATGAGCCTGGCATTTGTCTTGATCCACGACATCCCCTTAGCAACCACACCGGGATCTTTGGCAGGATCTCCGAATTTATGCAGAAGCTCGTGAAGCTCGCCGCCTAGCTGTTCGTGATGATTTTTTGATATGGACAGTAGCTTGTAGAGCTTCTGGTTTTTTATCTTCTCAAGAATCTCATCGATGGCATGTACTGCCATCTGCGCACTGGAATTGCATTCCCGCAATAAGTAAACAGTGTCTTCATTTATCATGAAAGTGATCCTCCTTTTGAGTTTTAGCGATATAAACAGTATTTGGAAAAATTGCAATAATATGCATAAATCTTTGAAAAGCTAAAATTTGTTGAATTAAGGCGACAAGTGTGCTAAATTAACTATCGAAGAATTACCAAAATCTGGAAATTTTATCAGGGGGAATTCAGATGGTACGGAAATATCTGGCACAGAATGTGTACGATGCATTCAGGGAACGCATGAAATTCCTGTTTGAAGAATTTGACAATATATACGTGTCTTTTTCCGGGGGAAAGGACAGCGGACTGCTCTTGAACCTTGTACTGGATTACCAGAAAGCAAATTATCCGGACAGAAAGATCGGTGTCTTTCATCAGGATTTTGAGGCGCAGTACACGGTAACGACGGAATATATCGAGAGGACATTTGCACGCATCGAGAACGAAGTGGAACCTTACTGGGTCTGCCTTCCCATGGCGACCCGCACCGCACTCAGCAGTTATGAAATGTATTGGTATCCGTGGGACGATACCAAGAAGGAAAGCTGGGTCAGGGAGATGCCGGACAAAAAATACGTCATCAATCTGGATAATAATCCAATCGGTACTTACCGTTACCGGATGCATCAGGAGGATCTTGCAAAGCAGTTCGGACGCTGGTACAGACAGTCGCACGGTCAAGGGAAGACGGTCTGTCTGCTGGGAATGCGCGCGGACGAGTCGCTGCAGAGGTACAGCGGCTTTGTAAATAAAAAATACGGCTATGAGGGAGAATGCTGGATCAGCAGGGAGTTCAAGGATGTCTGGTGCGCTTCTCCGCTGTATGACTGGTCGCTGGACGATATCTGGCATGCAATATATTTATTTAATTACGACTATAACCGTCTGTATGACTTGTACTATAAGGCAGGGCTTACGGTTTCCCAGATGAGGGTTGCGTCGCCGTTTAACGATTACTCCAAAGATGCGCTGAATCTTTACAGGGTCATTGACCCGGAAATATGGGTCAAGCTGGTGGGGAGAGTACAGGGGGCGAATTTTGCGTCCCTCTACGGAAGAAGCAAGGCGATGGGATACCGGAATGTAACGCTGCCCGAAGGGCATACGTGGAAGTCCTATACTATGTTTCTGCTGGATACACTGCCGGCAAGGCTGCGCAACAATTATGCGAAAAAGTTTAACACGTCAATTGAATTCTGGCACAAAACGGGCGGCGGGCTGGATGAGGAGACCATTCAGGAATTGGAAGAGCACGGCTACCGGATCAAAAGAAACGGGGTTTCCAATTACACGCTGAGCAAAAAGTCCAGAGTCATTTTTATCGGAAACATACCGGACAATACAGACGATATTAAATCGTCAAAAGATATTCCGAGCTGGAAGCGCATGTGTTATTGCATCTTAAAGAACGATCATATCTGCCGCTTTATGGGATTTGGATTGACAAGAGAGCAGAAAGAACGCATTGATGTGCTCAAGAATAAATATAAAAGTCTGGAGGAAGTGGAGTATGGAATATAATAGCCCCGTTTATCATGTGATCGCAGTTCCGATCGATAAGATCAAGCCCAATACATACAATCCCAATGCGGTGGCACCGCCGGAAATGAAGCTTCTCTACGAAAGCATCAGGGCAGACGGATATACAATGCCGATCGTCTGCTACTATAATAAAGCAAATGACAACTATGTCATTGTGGACGGATTTCACCGGTATAGGATCATGCTGGAGCATCAGGATATCTATGAGAGGGAAAAAGGGATGCTGCCTGTTTCAGTCATCGACAAGCCGATCGATCAGCGGATGGCAAGCACAGTCCGGCATAACAGGGCGAGAGGAAGCCATGATGTAGATCTGATGAGCAATATTGTAAAAGAACTGCATGAATTCGGGCGTTCGGATGCATGGATCCAGAAACATCTGGGGATGGACCGGGACGAAGTTCTCCGATTAAAGCAGATTACCGGTCTTACAGCGTTGTTTAAGGACGTAAACTTTGGACAGGCATGGAGACCTGTGGAAGAAGAGAGCGACGGCGAGGAACAGAATTTGGACAAAGAGGACGGCACGGAGAAGTAGATTTCCGGCTCTCCTCTTTTTTATTGACATTTTGTATTATTTGTATTACTATTAATAATACAAAGAGCGAGGTGATGAGATGATAATAGCGATCAGCGACAATTCAGATATCCCGATCTACCAGCAGATACGCAACCAGATCGTCATGGGCATATCGGACGGCAGATTGGCGATGGGGGAACAGCTTCCAACCGTGCGGGGACTTGCAGAGGAAATCGGGATCAACTCCATGACAGTCAATAAGGCATACCAGCTGTTGAAGCAGGAGGGATATATCTACACGGACCGACGGAACGGCGCCCGTGTGCGAGAGTCGTTTGACGGCAGACCCGGACTGTCTAAGGAATCGGAAGAGACGCTGGGGCGCATTATTTCGGAGGCGAGAATCGGCGGAATGACAAAGGAAGATTTTTATCAGTTATGCGAAAAATATTTTAAAGAAAGGAAGTAATGGTATGTTGACAGCAATTTTTATGATCGGGTTATATCCTGTTCTGTTTATTATGTACTATATAATGAAAAACGCGGGCAGGGAAAGCAACGGCTACTGTTTTGGCGTGAGCATGAAAGCAGAATGGCAGAATGATGAAGCAGTGAAGCAGTGCTGCGAAGAGTTCGCGAAACAAATGAAATGGTTGTTTATCATATTGGCAGTCATCCCGATTGTCACATTTGTAATCCCTTATTTTTCCATTTCTTTTAGCATTTGGATGTGCTGGATGCTTGTGGTGATCGTTGTTCCTGCGATTCCCTTTGTGAAAGCGAGCCAGAGGCTGAAGGAGATCAAGCGGGAGCGTGGCTGGGTGGGAAGTCAACAAAAAGTTACGGTGACGGAAATCCGAAATGCCGGAGAGGTGCGCAGGACAAAGCTGCTGCCGTTTCTGCCACCGATTCTGATCAGTCTGGCAGTGGCTGGGTGGGGATTCTATTCCTTTGCCAAAGAGGAACTGCAGATGCTGGGAGTCCTGCTTGCTGCATTTGCTCTCACGACAGTGCTGCTGTACATTATGGCTGCATGGATGGACCGGCAGAAGCTTGAAGTGATCAGCAGTGACAGTGAAGTCAATCTCAACTATGGCAGAGCCAAGAAGAATGTCTGGAAAAATACCTGGCTCGCATGTGCATGGGTCAATACCGCCTATGTGGCAGTGACGGCATGGGCGATGCACCCGGCGAGAATGCGGATAGATCTGTTGGTTTGGGGATGTCTGGCAGTGACCGTTGTTCTGCTGTTTCTTATGCTTTGGGCATGGAAGCGGATCAACCGGATTGATAAAAACTATGCCAAACGAAAAGATCTTGTGCCGGAAAAGGATGATGATGACGATTGGATCGGAGGGATCTTTTACTACAACAAAAAAGACCGCCATGTGATGGTAAATAAGCGTGTCGGAATCGGGACTACCATGAATATGGCAACGCCCGTCGGGATGGGACTGACCGTCTTTTCTGCTCTGGTATTGCTGGCAATTCCACTGGTATGTGTCTGGCTTATACTGGAGGAATTTACACCGATCAGACTGAGCGTGCAGAATGATGCACTGACGGCAGAGCACCTTAGAGTGGAATATGTGATTCCGTTGGATCAAATGGAGGATGTGGAGCTGCTTGATGCTGACGAAATGCCGCATTGGTCTAAGGTCAAAGGAACCGGAATGGATAATTTATGCAAGGGAACCTTTCACATTCGCAATGAGGGGAACTGCGAAGTATTCTTAAATCCGCAGAATCAGGCGTTCATCCGCATTGATGCGGATGGGGTGACATATTATATGAGCGGTGTAAACGATGAGGATACACTGGATATTTTTGAACAGATGAAATTTTAGAGGTAAATACGCCGGATTTCATAGTGGATATTCGTGAACTCCAAAATTGCCATGCTTGCAAGGTCACCGCGAGGCTGCCCGGCAGAACCCGGATTGAGAAAGACTCTTCCGAAACGCTCAAAATTAGTGTATTGATGTGTGTGCCCGAAGATGATAAAATCCGCATCAGTGAGATCATAGGGCAGATCTCTCTGATTGTGAGCGATAAAGAAAATCTTGTCACCGATGGGAACCTGCAGAAATTCAGGCAGATATTTGGCCCAGTCTCCGCAGTCGCAATTGCCGCGCACAAAGTAGATCGGGATGCCAATAGACTTGAATTTATCATAACATGCTTTGGTACAGATATCTCCGGCATGAATCAGGTAGTCACAGCCTTTAAAGTTTGAAATCCACTCATCCTTAAACACACCGTGTGTGTCGGATAAAATACCAATTCTCATTTGTACCTCCAGTAATGCTTGTTCTGTTTGTTATTATAGAGGAAAAAATTGCAATCGTCTATGAAAAATAATAACAGAAAATATGGGAATGTCGCAGCCATATTTGGGAAAGCTAATAAAAAACAGGAGATTTTGGAGAAAATGCAAATGAATGCTATCCGAAAAAACATATCGGGATTTCTGATCTGCCTGCTGATCGCATATCCTGCACATATTCTCGGCAGATACTTCCCGCTGATCGGGGGCGCTGTGATCGCCCTTTTGAGCGGTATGGTCATAGCCTTGTTTTGGAGAGATAAGGGAAAAATGGATCAGGGGATTAAGTTTACGGCAAAAAAGGTGCTGCAATGGGCGGTCATACTGCTGGGCTTTGGCTTAAACCTGAACGTGATACTGAAAACCGGAGGACAGTCGCTGCCGATCCTGATCTGTACGATAACTGTGGCACTGCTCATCGCATGGCTTTTGCATAAGATTATGCGAATACCAGGCACAATATCTATTTTGGTGGGTGTCGGTTCTGCTATTTGCGGTGGTTCTGCCATTGCAGCGACAGCGCCTGCGATTGATGCGGATGACGAGGAAGTGGCGCAGGCGATTTCCGTCATTTTCTTTTTTAACATACTGGCGGCGCTTGCATTTCCTACGTTGGGGAAGCTTATCGGATTTGACAGGACATCCGGTGAGGCATTCGGTTTCTTTGCAGGGACAGCCGTCAATGACACTTCCTCTGTGACGGCAGCTGCGTCCGCATGGGACAGTATGTGGGGGCTGGGCACGGAAACTTTAGATAAAGCAGTTATGGTAAAGCTGACGCGCACGCTGGCAATTCTGCCGATCACGCTGGCACTCGTGCTGATGCGCGCGAGAAAAGAGAGTGGAGCAGGGGAAAATACAGTCCGGTTTTCCAAGACATTTCCTTTTTTCATACTCTATTTTGTTTTGGCGTCGGTAATCACGACGGCAGCGTCCAGTTTTGGGGTGCCGTCTGACATTTTCAATCCGCTCAGGGAGCTGAGCAAGTTTCTTATCGTTCTGGCGATGGCTGCGATCGGTCTGAACACTGACCTTGTGAAATTGATGAGGACAGGCGTAAAACCTCTGTTTATGGGTGCCTGCTGCTGGGTGGGGATTGTGGCAGTGAGCCTTGCAATGCAAAAATTTTTGGGGATTTGGTGAAAATCACTATTGAAATAAAATTAGTTTCATTGTAATATCATGATGTTATATGACTGACGGATAAGTGGGGAACCACGTGAAGTATAACAATTATAATGCCGACCGTCTGGGCACAAGAGCCCGGATCGTCGGTTTTTTTATACCATGAAATTGAAACGGGCTTACACGCGTTGTTCTTATCAACAATAATTTCGGATGGAGGATTACTGTATTATGAGAAATGAATGGAGAACTTTTAACGGCGGTGTATGGGAGACCGAAATCAATGTCAGGGATTTTATCCAGAAAAATTATACACCCTATGACGGTGATGAATCTTTTCTGGCAGGTCCGACACAGGATACTACAGACCTGTGGCAGGAGGTATTAGAGCTTTCAAGACAGGAGAGAGAGGCGGGCGGTGTACTGGATATGGATACAAAGATCATTTCCACGATCACGTCCCACGGTCCGGCATATTTGGATAAAGAGAAAGAGAAAATTGTCGGTTTTCAGACTGACAAACCGTTTAAACGTGCGCTGCAGCCATACGGGGGAATCCGCATGGCGATCAAGGCATGTGAGGACAACGGATATCAGGTGGACCCTGAGGTGGTAGAGTATTTTACGACACACAGGAAGACACACAACGCAGGAGTGTTTGACGCTTATACACCGGAAATGCGTGCCTGCCGTTCCGCACATATCATCACGGGTCTTCCCGACGCTTACGGACGGGGGAGGATCATCGGCGATTGCAGAAGACCGGCGCTTTACGGGGTGGACCGTCTGATCGAAGATAAAGAGGAGCAGCTGGGCAGTACCCGGACCATCATGTATTCCGACGTGATCAGAGAGCGCGAGGAGCTGTCAGAGCAGATCCGCGCACTCAAGATGCTCAAGGAGCTTGCAAAAATTTATGGTTGCGATATCTCACAGCCGGCAAGCAATGTAAAGGAGGCGGTACAGGCAGTTTATTTTGCGTATCTTGCTGCCGTAAAGGAGCAGAACGGAGCTGCCATGAGCCTCGGACGTACTTCCACTTTTCTGGATATTTACGCGGAGCGCGACTTGAAGGAAGGCGTTTTCACGGAGGAAGAGATTCAGGAAATCGTTGACCAGTTTGTCATGAAATTAAGATGCATCAAATTTGCGCGCACACCCGATTACAATAATATTTTTGCCGGAGACCCGACCTGGGTGACAGAGTCGATCGGCGGGATCGGTGTGGACGGAAGGCATTTGGTGACAAAGATGTCATACCGTTATCTAAACACGCTCAATAACATCGGCGCAGCGCCGGAGCCGAATATGACAGTACTCTGGTCAGTCAAGCTGCCGGAGAATTTTAAAAAATTCTGTTCCGAGACGTCGATCAAACATTCAGCGGTCCAGTATGAGAACGATGACATGATGCGCGTGGTACACGGAGACGATTACGGTATCGCATGCTGTGTATCATCAATGAGGATTGGAAAAGAGATGCAGTTTTTCGGTGCGAGGGCGAACCTTGCCAAGTGTCTGCTCTATGCGATCAACGGCGGTGTGGACGAGATGAGCGGAAAGCAGGTGGGACCGAAATACCGCCCGATCACATCGGAATATCTTGACTATGATGAGGTGTGGGACGCATACAAAGACATGATGAAGTGGCTCGCGTCCGTGTATGTCAATGCGTTAAACATCATTCATTACATGCATGATAAATACAGCTATGAGAAATTGCAGATGTCTCTGCATGACAAGCAGGTAAGACGCTGGTTTGCCACCGGTATCGCAGGAATGTCTGTCGTGGCGGACTCATTGTCTGCGATCAAATATGCGAAAGTCAAACCGATCCGTGACGAGAACGGAGTTACGGTTGACTTTGAGGTGGAGGGTGATTTCCCGAAATACGGAAACGACGATGACAGGGTAGACCAGATCGCCAAAGATGTACTGCATACATTTATCAGCTACGTCAAAGGAAATCACACCTACCGGGGAGGGATCCAGACAACATCCATCCTCACGATCACCTCTAACGTATCGTACGGCAAAAATACAGGAGCGACTCCGGACGGAAGAAAGAGAGGAGAAGCGTTTGCGCCGGGGGCAAATCCGATGCACGGAAGAGATTCCCACGGAGCGATCGCATCACTGGCATCTGTCGCAAAACTTCCTTTCCGGGATGCGCAGGACGGAATCTCCAACACATTCACGATTGTGCCGGATGCGCTTGGAGGAGATGCGGAGGGCAGAAAAAGCAATCTTGTCGCGCTGTTGGATGCCTACGTGGAGAAAGGCGGACATCATCTGAACGTCAACGTATTGAACAGAGATACGCTGTTGGATGCACAGAAGCACCCGGAGCAGTACCCGCAGCTGACCATCCGCGTTTCCGGATATGCAGTAAACTTTATCAAACTGACAAAAGAGCAGCAGGATGAGGTTATCGCGAGAACTTTCCATGAGCGCATGTAAGCTGCGATAAAAGGAGAAATATGGGAAAAATTCATTCAATCGAGACGTTTGGCACCGTGGACGGACCGGGAGTACGCTTTGTCGTCTTTTTTCAGGGATGTCCGATGCGGTGCAGATACTGCCACAACCCTGATACGTGGCAGCTTGCGGAAGGACAGGAAATGAGCGCGGAGGAGATACTGGAGCGCATGGTGCGGAACCTGGAATTTTACCGTACCGGGGGTATTACGGCGACCGGAGGGGAGCCTATGCTTCAGATTGAATTCCTGACAGAGCTTTTCGCGCTGGCAAAGGAGCGGGGAATTCACACGTGCCTGGATACTTCCGGCATTATGTTTCCGACGGGATCAGAGATGTCAGACAGCCGTATGGGGCAGATTTGGCGGCTGATGCAGATGACAGACCTTGTGATGCTGGACATCAAACATATGGAGGATGAGGCGCACAGAGAACTGACGGGACATGGCAATGGGCACAGTCTCGCTTTTGCAGAATATCTTGATGAAATGGGAAAACCGATGTGGATTCGCCATGTGGTGGTGCCGGGGATCACATTTGACAGGAAGGAACTCGCCGAATTAGGAAAGTTCCTGGGGACGCTCTCTCATATAGAGAAACTGGAGGTGCTGCCCTATCACAGCCTCGGAAGGGTGAAATACGAACAGCTTGGGATAGATTATACATTAAAAGATACGCCGCAGCTTACCAGGGAGGAAGCTGCGGCGGCAGAGCAGATCATACGCGACGCAATGCATGCGGTCAATAGTCTGCCGGCGGCTTTGGCAGTGTTATGACAAAGCTTTTGGTGCGCGTTGCCTGAGGTTCCTGATTTAAGACGATGGTTCCTCCGTGCATGGCGACGATCTTGGCTGTGATGGACAGTCCGAGTCCGCTGCCGCTTTTGCTGCTTCGGGAGACATCGCCCTGCACAAAGGGCTCAAAGAGATGGAGGGCGGTTTCTTCCGGTATCACGGTGCCGGTATCCCAGACGGTGATGCAGAGGGAGGCCCCCTGTTCTACGAGTTCTATGCCGGCGGCAGTTCCTTCGGGGTTATGCTTGAGGATATTGACCAGCAGGTTGCGGATGGCTCTTCCAAACTGAAGGGCGTCAAGGGAGACGCAGATGCGGGCGTCGGGAATGGCGACATCCAGCGTCATTTTCTTTTGCTCAAAATCTGTGTAAAGATCTGCCGCATGTTCTCTTAACAGTTCACATAAGTTTGTATTTTCTTTTTTCAGAGAGAAGCCGGCGCTGTCAAGCTTTACATATTCGAACAGAAGATCTACCAATTCATTTATCTGCATCGACTTGTGATAGATGGCGTTCAGATAATCCTGCTGGTCGTTCGTATCTTCAACTTGTCCTTCCGCCAGTGCCAGAGCATATCCGGCTACGGTTGTAAGCGGCGTTCTCAGGTCATGTGCAACGTCGGAGAGCAGCAGGTTTCTCTGGCGCTCATATGCAAGCTGCTGTTCTTTTGCTGCAAGCTCAAGCGCTGCGGCTTTTTTTGATACGGTCACGGCAAAAGAGACAGAAGCGACAATATAAGGTAAAAGCCACAGGAACAGCAGAATCAAAAAGGAGCAGAATATGCCCGCGACGTAAAGCTTTGCCTGAAAAGGGGGCATACCGTTGGTAGTTTCCGTCAGATGATCCAGTAACTGTCCAGTCAATTGTTCTTCCGTCTGCGTCAGAAATACTGTCCTGAGGGAAATTCCGATACCGCCCGGGAGCAGATCGAAAGCGGAGCCTGCGACGGTTCGCGCAAAACTTTGAAGAAGGCCAAGCAGGGTCTCCGAGAGGTCGGCATCTGCCAGAAGCTGTTTTAAGGCAAAGATTTCCGAGAGCCATGGATAAATCCAGTTGCGATAAAGCAGATTTAAGAAAAATTGCGCGATTCCCGTGAGGGCAAGAAGGATCAAAAAACGTTTGATTAAAAAACCGCGCAGAGCGTATTTATCATTCATCGTTATTTCCCGTCTTTCTCCATGCGGTATCCAAGACCGCGAATTGTCTTGATGTAGGCGTTTCCGTCATCAGACAGTTTTGCCCTCAGCTTGCTGATGCAGACCATAATGTTGTTGTCGGAAACAATATATTCTGCACCCCATCCCTCTTCAAATAACCGCTGTTTGGTGAATACTTTGCCCGGATTTTCCATAAAAAGCCGAAGCAGCTTATATTCCACTGATGTCAGCTCAATGGCTGCCCCGTCTTTATATACCGTGCAGGAATCAATATCCAGACGAAGGTCCCGGACCGTCAATTCTTTGACGGAGGAACTTTTGGCGCCGAGAGAGTAAAATCTTCGGATGTTGGAATTGATGCGTGCCATGGCCTCCAGCGGGTTAAAGGGTTTGGAAAGGTAATCGTCCGCACCCAGATCCAATCCGAGAATCTTATCCTCGTCCGCATTTTTGGCGGACAGGATCATTACGGGAATATTGCTTTTCTCCCGAATATTCTGTAATACCTGATATCCGTTTGGACCGGGCATCATGATATCAAGCAGCACCAGATCGATACTTTCCTGTTCAAGCAGAGAGACGGCGCGTGTGCCGTCCTCCGCTTCAAGTACCCGATAGCCGTCCTTTTCCAGATAAAGGCGCAGTAACTGCCGGATTTCTTTTTCATCATCTGCAACTAATACTGTGTATGCCATTTGTGTCCTCCGTGTCAGAATGTCTGAGAAGTTCCCTGCATCTTGAGCGCTTCATAGAGCGCGGCGTCTGTCTGATAAACGTAAGGTTTGACGTAGAAGACGCCCAAAATTCCAAAGGTACATGCGCTTAAAATATGCCAGCCGATAAAGGACAGATCCAAAACAAAAGCATCCCATTTATTTCCGTCCATCATTTTTCGGCTCATCGCAAAAGCGGTGTCCGTATCCATTCCCGGATTTTCTCCGAGGATAAAAGGAATCATGCGGTATTCGTAGGATTTTATAATGCCCGGGATCACGAAAAGCAGTGACCACAGAAATACGTACAAATCCCGGAAAAACATGGTTTTGATATTGTTCTTGTATCCATAGTCAAAAGAATAGCATATTTCCTTTACCTGTGCATCTTCATTTAAATTTTTTGTGAAAAACCGGTTGCATCCGATTTCAAGCGGATTCAGCAGCAGAACGCGGAGCGGAAGCACGACCGCGCATATGATCACTACGACGACCACAAAAATAATAGCGGCTATCATGCTGGCGACGCCTGCCGTGAAGAGCAGATCTATATCATACAACTCGTCAGAAAGATCGTCCTCAAAGGAATCCACAAGCTCCGGAATCTCCATAATGGCGGCCGAAGATTCAAAGCTTGATGGGAAATCGCTGTCAAACGAGGGGGTGCCTCCGCGGGAGGAACCGGCGCTGCCTGCGAGGAATGCGAGGATCAGTGCGACCAGAACTGCCCGCCAGTAATTTGCCTGAAAACGTATTTTTGCTTTTTCCTTTAATTTTATTCTTGACCACATAATATGACCTCCTGTTTTTGAAAAGCTTACTTTTGTTCTTGGCATATCATATCGCAGGTTTCTTAAAGTAAAAATGGAATAACCTTAATCTAACCTTAAAAGTTTTGCCGACTTTTCTTGCTATGGACGCGAAATATGGTATAATACAAATATGATATAAAGAGATATCAAATAAACAGCAAGGGGGTTGGGCATCATGAGGATCAAGATTACAGGAAGAAATATTGAACTGACAGAAGGCTTAAAAGCCGCAGTGGAGGACAAGCTCGCAAAGCTTGAGAAGTATTTTACTCCGGACACAGACGTATATGTGACGCTGAGCGTCGAAAAAGAACGGCAGAAGGTCGAAGTTACGATTCCGATGAAAGGCAATTACATCCGCTCCGAGCAGGTAAGCAATGACATGTATGTTTCCATTGATCTTGTGGAAGAGGTCATTGAGCGTCAGCTGAAAAAATACAGGACCAAGCTTGTGACGAAGCAGCAGAATGTGACATCTGTATTTAAGCAGGAATTTTTGGAGGCGCATTCCGATGAGGACGAGGAGATCAAGATCATCCGGACCAAGAAATTCGATGTGAAACCGATGTATCCGGAAGATGCATGCGTGCAGATGGAATTGCTGGGACATGACTTCTTTGTATTTATCAATGCAGAGACAGAGGATGTCAATGTAGTTTACAAGAGAAAAGGCAGCACCTACGGATTGATCGAACCGGAATTTTAAAATATAGCCAGAGAATAGGAAGAAGCCCTTAGAGCAGCTGATCTTACCGCTGCTTTAGGGGCTTTTATTTGTTTGCCGAACCGTTTTGTATAGAAATGAACGAACAGTGTACACGCGGATTGCGAATACAAACAATAAACACGCGTAGTATAATGGTATTGTAAGTGCCCGCATGATGATTACAGGTAAAATATGAGAAGCATTTTAGATGAGAGAAGAAAAGACAACGCTGTAAGTCCGGGCGCACAGATGTGGCGGATCGCGGAGCTTTTACAGCAGAATCAGACAATAGCAAGGCTGATAGAAGAAGACGTGGAAAAAAATGCGGAGCGCATAAAACTCCTGATCCGTATTTTACAGGGTGCACAGAACGGGGACAGGGAAGAGTTGACACGTCAGATCTATTTATACGGAAGCATGTTGACAAGCAAGGACCTGATGGAAAGACAGCTGTTTTTGTGGCTGGCTGCAATGGAACAGGAAAGTAAATAAGAATTCATACAAAAGATAAAAGAAAGAAATCATCATGCGGGGCAAAAAAAGGACAGGAAAACAGGGAAGATTACCTTGTCATAAGGAAAAAAAAGGTATACTATAAAGCGAGGAAAACTTTGGCACAGGAGGACGAGTGCGATGAAAATTGTCGTTTTGGCAGGCGGTTTAAGTACGGAGCGTGATGTTTCCTTTCAGACAGGTGGAAGGGTTTCTAAGGCATTGAGAGAAAACGGACATCAGGTGATCTTNCTCGATGTTTTTATGGGATACAGTGATAAGCNGGAAGATCTTACCGGGATTTTTGACAGNGCGGATGAGGTCAGTATACAGGTGGAAGGNATNCCGGAGGTGGCGCCGGATCTGGCGAAGATCAGGGCGCAGAGAAAGGATCAGTCGGATAACTTTTTCGGGCCGAATGTGATCGAACTGTGTCAGATGGCGGATATTGTTTTTCTGGCGCTGCACGGAGAAAACGGCGAGAACGGAAAGCTCCAGGCNGCATTTGATCTGNTGGGAATTCGNTANACCGGNTCCGGCTATCTGAGCAGNGCGCTTGCGATGGATAANAGCAGGGCAAAGCAGCTGTTNCAAATGAACCNGATTCCCACNCCGANGGGGATATCCNTGAAAAAAGGGGATGAAGCGTGCAGTGCAAAAGNNCTNGGNCTGTCGCTTCCGTGNGTGATAAAGCCGTGNTGCGGAGGNTCAAGCATCGGCGTGTCCATTGTACANACGGAGGCAGAATTTGAGGAGGCGCTTGAGGAGGCTTTCCGGTGGGAAGACCATTTGATCATCGAAGAATATGTGGAGGGCAGGGAATTTTCTGTTGGAGTGATCTGCAATCAGGCACTTCCGGTCATTGAGATTGCACCGCTACAAGGATTTTACGATTATAAAAATAAATATAAGGCAGGCAGCGCCGTGGAAACATGTCCTGCAGCTCTTCCGGAAGATATTTCCGCACAGATGCAGCACTATGCGGAGGAAGTTACACGGGTGCTGGGGCTTGACACGTATTCCCGCATGGATTTCATGCTCAGCAGTGAAAATGAAATCTTCTGTCTGGAGGCAAACACACTCCCGGGCATGACACCGACGAGTCTGCTCCCGCAGGAGGCGGCGGCAGTCGGAATAAACTTCAATCAGCTCTGCGAAAAATTGATTGAAATATCACTTCAAAAATATCAGAAACAGGATTGAGACCGTATGAAAAATATGACATTGGAAAACATCGCGGCAGTCTGCGGTGGAACTTATTTCGGAGCAGAAGAGGCGAAACAAAAACAAATAAAGGGGGCTGTCATTGACAGCAGACTTGTAGAAAAAGACTATCTGTTTATTCCCATCAAGGGTGCGAGGGCAGACGGGCATCAGTTTATCCCGGACGTGTTTGAAAAGGGAGCGCTTGCGGTTTTGTCGGAGCGTGAGCTTGAAAATCCAGCAGGACCGTATATTCTGGTGGACGATGCAGAGAGAGCGATGCAGCAGCTTGCCGCGTTTTACCGCCGCTCGCTGTCCGTAAAGGTAGTCGGGATTACCGGAAGCGTCGGTAAGACCAGCACGAAGGAAATGATCGCGTCTGTGCTCGGGCAGAAGTTTTGCGTATTGAAAACAGAGGGAAACCTGAATAATGGGATCGGTCTTCCGCTTACTATATTTCAGATTAGAGAGGAACATGAGGTGGCAGTTCTTGAGATGGGAATCTCTGAGTTCGGGGAGATGCATCGCCTGGCGGAGATGGCAAATCCGGATATCTGCGTCATTACCAACATCGGAACCTGTCATCTGGAGGGACTGCACGACAGAGACGGGATACTGAGGGCAAAGACAGAATGCTTTGATCACATGAGGGATAACGGCATTGCCGTCTTAAACGGGGACGACGACAAGCTTGGCAGTATAAAGGCGGTGAACGGACGATCGCCTGTGTTTTACGGCATGTGTAAGGAGGCAGTTGCGGGTGATACGCCCACCGGATATCAAGTGTTTCCGGAGAAGAGCGCCTATGCATCAGATGTGGAGGTCAGAGCGCTTGCGGGCACAAAGGCAGTGATCCATATCGCATCAAAACAGGGAGAGACTGTCATTCCGGTGGAGATTCCGATCGCGGGCGAGCACAATATTTATAATGCTCTGGCGGCTGCATCGGTGGCAGTGCATTTGGGGTTAAATGCCGATGAGATCCGGCGGGGAATCGAGAGCGTTCAGACTATCAGTGGACGCAGCAATCTGATCCAAAAAGACGGAATCACCGTAATTGATGACTGTTACAATGCAAATCCGGACTCCATGAAGGCATCGGTCAATGTATTGGCCCAGGCGACCGGACGGAAAATCGCAGTGCTCGGAGATATGGGAGAACTGGGAAAAGAAGAACGCGCACTTCACTATATGGTAGGCGAGCATTTTGCAGGAAAGGGAATTGACGCACTTTTCTGCACTGGTACACTTTCCCGGGAAATTGCCGCGGCAGTACATAAAAACAGTACGGACACGGAAGTGCACGAATTCGATACCAAAGAGAAACTGATAGAGACGTTGCAGCAGTATAAAAGAGAGGGAGATACCATTCTGGTCAAAGCATCACATTTTATGGGATTTCCCGAGATTGTCAAACAGTTGACAGAATAAAAGGAGGCTGTCATACTCCGGCAGGGGGGTGACAGCCTTTCCGTATATTCAGATCATTGGATCATTGCGATCGAGCATTTCGGTGATGACATTCTGGCAGTAGACGCCGATTTTTTTGGCGGTTTCTTTATCCAGCTCTTTGGGATAGATCGGTTTGCCGTATTCTAAGATGACATGGGCCGGCTTGATCTTTGGAAAGTGATTTTCTAAGATTTCAGCGGAATTACTAAGTGCCATGGGAATAATGGCGCAACCCGTTTTTTCTGCCATCTTAAAGCTACCCTCCTTAAAAGGAAGCATCCGCTCCTCTGTTTGATTTCTGGTTCCCTCAGGGAATATGCACATGGAAATTCCGTTTTTGATATTGTCAATACCGGANAGTATCGTTTTGAGAGCCTCTTTTACATCGCTGCGGTTAATGAAAAGGCAGTGCAGGCGCTTCATCCATGTCGAGAGAAGCGGCACTTTTTCCATTCCGTTTTTNGCGACGTAGCCGGTCAGGCGCGGGCAGCGTGCATAGGTTATAATGATATCAAAATAGCTCTTATGATTCCCGATATAGAGCACCGGTTCGTTCTNCGGTATGTTTTCCTCGCCGATGACTGTGATTTTNGTTCCGCTGATAAAAAGGATCACGCGGAAGGCCCACTGCACCATGCGCAGCTGGCTNAGNTCAGCNGCCTCTCTGTTGTATTTGCCGATGATCCACTCGACAAAGAGAACAGGGATTCCGAGAATCAGAAAGAGAACTGCAAAAAGCAGGGCAAACAGAGATCGCAACATAAAAAATTCCTTTCTGCGCATATTATCAAATAGAATACGCGTTAGGTCAAAAAGNTCCATGAAATATTATATATGGAATGCTTGGAAAAAACAACCGCAACAGGGATATTTTTCGGAATATGTTTTGCAAAGACAGCATAGAATGTTATAAAAGTTAAAATTGGGGGTATTGTGAAATGACCCGGGCAAATAAAGGAAGAAAANGTCTGTGTGCACTGTTTGTGCTGATGATATATGGCACTATTCTGTGNGGCTGCAGCGTTGAGGAGACAAACGGAACAAAGGTCAGCGACTTGGAGTATGAAATTGTGGAGGAGAGTATGCTGCCGGAGGAACTTATGACCATGATCGAGGAGAAAAAGGCGGCAGATTTTAAACTGACATATGAATCAGGAGAGGANCTGTACATAATACGGGGATACGGGGAACAGGTGACCGGNGGCTACAGCATCNGGATAAAGGAGTGCTATCTTACNTCCAATGCCATTTTGTTCGANACGGAACTGATCGGTCCGAGAAAAGGCGAGACGACCAGCCAGAGTCCGAGNTACCCATATATTGTCATAAAGACCACAGGCAGGGATGAAAATGTAATCTTTGATTAACTTTTATATTTGACAAAAATTTAACACAGTGCTATACTAAAGCGACGAGAAGATTCGGTGATGAAAACGATACGAAGCCGGGTCGGGGAGGTATAGGAGTGCAGCAGGCAGACATTAGCAGAGTCCGTGCTTCCGTGCATCAGCAGTGCGGCAGGAAAGTTCTGATTCAACTTGACAGAGGGCGCAACAAGGTGGACATTCAGGAAGGCATCATNCAGAATGCATATCCAAGCGTTTTCACAATCCTGGTCAACGATGAAAGGGATCAGAACCCACCTCATTTATTATCGTTTAGTTATTCCGATATCATCACAAGGGATATCCGGATGAAGCTATGCTGATCGCAAACGACACATAAGATGACAATTCAGATATTTTATATGTATAAAAATTCCCCTGTTCGAATATGATGGTTACAAAGATTCGGATATGGGGGAATTTTTTTGGAACAAAAAAAGATAAAGATACATAGAAACCAGGAAATAGGNACGGCAGTCAGCCAGATNACGCTGGATGATGACTATAATGTGCCGGATTACCGACCGGATATTGTNAAGGTCTTAAAGGAAAAGGGAGAGNTTCGCTTTGATGAGGTAAAAGCGGCAAACGGTGCGGTCTGGATCAAAGGCAGCATGGTGTTCCGCGTGCTCTACCGAAGCGACCAGTCCAACGGAAAAATCAGCTGTCTCCGCGGGGAAATTCCATTTCAGGAAAAACTGAATATAGACAATCTGCAGGAATTTGCCGCGGTGCGTGCGGAAGGACAGTTAGAGGATCTCACCATTGGCGTCATCAATTCCCGCAAGATGAATGTCCGGGCAGTCATTGTTCTGAGAGCTACGGCCGTGGAGGAATATGATGAGGAACTGACATCCGGGATTGAGGACGGTGAGGATTATGAACTCAATATTGTCAATGAGGATATCCTGCAGCTTTTAATGTCCAAAAAGGATATCTGCCGGCAGAAAAGTGAGATCGTTCTTCCTTCCAGCAAGCCGAACGTCAGAGAGATACTGTGGAAGAGTATTGAACTGCGCAATGTGGAAGGCAGGCTCGAGGAAGGTAAGGCAAATGTGACCGGAGAAGTGTTGGTATCCGTGCTTTACAGTGAGGAAGAGGAAGACCGGATGCAGTGGTANGAGACGACGGTGCCGCTGTCCTGCGGCACGGAATGCGAGGTGGANGATGACGGCTGCATTCACAAGATCCGCGCGACGCCGCTGTCAATGGANCTGGAGGTAAAACCNGATTANGACGGAGAGGAGCGGATCCTGGTCTTAGAACTTTCGNTGGATATGGATATTCGTGTGTGGTGCGAAAAGAATATTGAGCTTTTGCAGGACATTTATTCNTTGAAAAGNAAAGTGGTACCGGTAAGGAAAGNGCGTAAGACGGAAAAGCTTCTNGTNAANAATTACGCGAAATGCAGGNTGACGGAGCAGATGGAGCTNCCGGAGAGNCAGGAAAAGATCCTTCAGATCTGTGCCTGTGAGGGAAGCGTNAATCTGGAGAAAAAGGAGNCGGTGGAGAACGGNGTTCGTGCGGAGGGAACCGTCACGGTGGAACTGCTGTATATTACCACAGACGACAATATGCCGATAGGCACGGCAAAGGAAATCTATCCGTTCTCGCAGCTGATCGAAGTTCCTGAGATGTCNGACGGTNTGCGCATTGAGCTGGAACCGGGAGTGGAGCAGNTATCTGCCGTCATGCTCGATCAGGAGCATATTGAGATCAAGGCAGTGATACATCTGGACCTGATGGCATTTATGGAGCACACGATTGCCAATATTGAGGAAATGCAGGAGGAACCGCTGGATGTGGAGCAGCTTGAGAACCGCCCCGGTCTNGTGGGATATATTGCCAAAGAGGGTGACAGTCTCTGGGGAATTGCCAAAGAAAACCATACCACGGTTCAGGATATTCTCGAGACGAACCAGAGAAAGGAGACAGTGCTCAGTCCGGGAGAAAAAATACTGATCGTAAAGAAGGTGGGCTAGAAAGCNGCCGCCNGGGCACAAATTCTTAAGTATTTGTGAATTTAAGGAAACTGTAACCATTTTGGAGAAATCTGTGATAAAATAANAATAGCGGGTATTAAAAAGAAAATCATTTACAGTATCAAGTATGAGGAAGCCATGAAAGTACATAATTTATTTTTGCGAAAAACACATATCGGAAAACGGGNTCTTGCCGCATTGCTGGTTATTTGTATGNCAGTTTTGGCATCCTACCCGGCCTTTGCNTCCAGTACAAAAGAGAAGGATGCNCAGAAGAAGAAGTCTCAGGCAGAGGAGGGACTGGATGAAGTCAATCAGCAGATTCAGGATATTCAGAATGCACAGAACAGNCTTCAGAGTGAAATGCAGGCTTATGACAGNCAGCTGATGAGTCTTCTTACNGATATGGATATNCTGGAGAATGATATCGAGATACAGAAGATGGAGATNGANCAGGCGAATGCGGATCTGGAACAGGCCAGNCTGGATGANCAGGAGCANTATGCTGCTATGAAGCTGCGCATCCAGTATATGTATGAAAATTCAGANCAGTCATTCTGGTCGGCGATCGTGGGAGCAGAAAGNATCACAGACTTGNTGAACCGCGTGGAGTATGTTTCGGANGTGTANGAGTACGACAGGAATCTGCTGACAAAATATCAGGACACTGTGCAGCAGGTGACAGATCTGACAGAACAGNTAAATAATGAGATGGAAGAGATGGAAGAACTGAATATCAGCTACCAGGAACAGCAGGCATCGCTGGAGAATCTCATTGCCGAAAAGAGCGCGCAGATCGCAGACTTTAATGTGCAGCTTGCAAACGCGAAAAGTCTGGCAACGCAGTATGCGAAGACGATCCGTCAGCAGAATCAGATCATTGCCCAGGAAAAGGCGAAGAGAGAGGCAGAGGAGCGGAAACGAAAGGAGGCAGCGGCAGCGGCAGCGAGCGGCGGAACATCATCAACCGCAGGGACTGCCGCTGCGGGAAGCGGTACTTCCTCGGGAGGAACAACGGCATCAGGCACACCTTCCGGTACGGGACTGACGTCAGACGGATTAAATCCTTCATACACGACAGGGATCAGCGGAAGCAGCGTGGTTTCTTATGCGGAACAATTCTTGGGATGTCCGTATGTACTTGGCGGGAACAGTCTGACGACAGGTACGGACTGCTCCGGCTTCGTCTCGCTGGTCTATCAGAATTTCGGCATTTCGCTGCCGAGGACTTCATATGCGCTGCAAAGCTGTGGACAGGCAGTCAGCTATGAAAACGCGCAGCCGGGAGACATCATCTGCTATCCGGGTCATGTGGCGATTTATGCCGGTAACGGGAAGATCATTCACGCATCCACTCCCAAAACGGGAATCTGTTACGGAAATGCTACCTATCGGACGATCACAACGGTGAGGCGTGTGCTGTAGATAAAATTGTTGCGGTATCAATTTGTTTTTTCACCGCGACAGTGCTATAATAAGGGACAGGTGCAGGAGGAGGAAACAGTCCGTGAAGATCAGATTTACATCAATCGTGCTGATCATTGTGACGATCATCGGAGTTTTGGGAATGATTTCCGGACATCGCATGAATTATATCACTTACCATAAATCTTTGGACAGAGTTGCCGTGACGGTGGACGGAGAACAGTTGACGCTGCGGGATGCGGCGTTTTATATCACGTATCAGGAAAACCTTGTGGAGGGACAGGCGTTCATCTATAATCCGCAGAATACCGGACGTTATTGGAACATTCATAGGAGCGGCAGGTTTGTGCGGACAGAGGCTAAGCAGGCGGCTATGGATCAGATGGTTCACGACGAAGTCTTTTTCCGGCTAAGCCAGCAGGAAGGCATAGAGCTGACGGAACAGGAAGAGAGTTATCTGGCGAACGAACAGCAGGATTTTTGGGACGATTATGGAGAGAAGAACAGCGATGTGCTGGGAGTGGGCCGGGATATATTTGATGAGAGCATGTACAAAATAGCGGTTGCACAAAAGTATCAGGCACTCATGGCTGCAGCAGAGGAGCGGGAGTTTGAAGAGTACTCTGTTTCCGGGGAGGCGTATGAGGAATTGCTGCTTGAACATTCGTACGAGATCAACGAGGATCTCTGGGGACGCGTACATTTTGGGAGTATTACGGTACCGCATTGAAAGAATTGGAATAGACTAGTATAGAAGAAGAGAAGAGCGAGAATATGTCACTTAAAATTAGTAGAAACGATCCGTGCTGGTGCAAAAGCGGACGGAAATATAAAGTATGCCATCAGGCATTTGACGAGAAAATTGCACGTATTGCAGGTCAGGGACACATTGTACCGACACATGATATCATAAAGAATGCGGATCAGATTGCAGGGATCAAAGAGAGCTGTAAGATAAATATAGCAGTACTTGACTATATAGAAGAACACATTCATGAAGGAATGAATACGGCGGAGATTGACAAGATCGTATACGATATGACGACTAGTATGGGTGGAATACCTGCGCCGCTGCATTATCAGGGATATCCGTACAGCGTCTGCACTTCTGTCAATGATCAGGTCTGTCACGGATTTCCGTCAGACAAGGTGATCTTAAAGGAGGGTGACATCGTAAACGTGGACGTATCCACGATCCTGAACGGTTATTTCTCGGATTCTTCGAGAATGTTCTGCATTGGAGATGTAGGTCCGGAGAAAAGAAAGCTTGTTGAGGTTACCAAAGAGTGTGTGGAGTTGGGATTAAAGGAAGTAAAACCATGGGGCTTTTTGGGAGATATGGGGCAGGCGGTCCATGACCATGCGTATGCCAACGGATATACTGTCGTCCGCGAAATCGGAGGTCACGGAGTGGGACTTGAATTTCATGAGGAACCGTGGGTCGGCTACAACAGCAGACGGGGACAGGAAATGCTGATGGTGCCGGGCATGATTTTTACGATTGAGCCGATGGTAAACATGGGAAAAGTGGATATCCACGTTGATTCTGACAACGACTGGGAGGTCTTCACAGATGATGGACTGCCGTCTGCACAGTGGGAGATCATGGTGCTTGTCACAGAGGACGGACATGAGGTGCTTTGCTGGTAGAACGGCTGACTACGTGCTTTGAAACCACGATCGCGGAGATTATAAAGCATCCCAGCTTTATGGACGGAAACGGGACCCGCAGAAAGACCGCGCAGGAGAACAGGGTAAAAGTCACGATCGTTCGTCTGCTGTGCGGACGAATGATCAGTACAAGCGAAAACAGCAGATAAAAGAGCACAAGATAGAAAAGGGGCTGTACTACAGGGTAGAGTCCGAGCATGACGCCAAACGATACGGCAATGGCTTTTCCGCCCTTTTCTCTGTGAAAAAAGGGGCAGGCGTGACCGAATACCGGCGCTGCCATTACAGGGACGAAGAGCAGTGAAGTCACAGTCACGAAGCGCTGGGAAAGAAAGACAGGAAAAAAACCCTTGCCTAACTCGCAGAACAGCGCCAGGGTGCCAAGCCAGAAATTGCCGTAAAGGTAGGCATTTGCAACGCCAGGGTTGTGATCTTCCGGCAGTTCACGGATATCAATTCCTTTTAAAAGTTTGGGAATCCAGTAGGCAAACAGTGTGCTCCCCAGACAGAAGCCCATAAGAGTAAAAAATATAAATTCCATTATTGTTTCACCATTTCTTCTAATTTATCTATGACATGCATTGCTGCTTCCGGTTTGCGGTTCATACGCTGAGCGGAGGTCATTTCCTCGCGGAGTCTTACATCATTCATCAACTGTCTTCCAAGCTGAACCTGTTTGACAAGAAACTTGGATGAGACGGACAGATGCCTTGCACCGAAAAAATTGCGGTTGGCTGTCTCACAACCGGGAATTGGTGCAGTGTGGACGATCGGTATATTTTTGACCAGAGCTTCCGTGGAGGTAAGACCGCCCGGNTTNGTAAAGATGACNTCGCAGGCATCCATATAGAGGCTGACATGCTCCGTATAACCGAGAACATGCACCTGTTTATTAAAACGGAACTCTTTGGTTAAGATTTTCCGTATCTTCTCATTGTTTCCACAGATAATAATGATGTGCTCTCCGTTTCGGCAGTGAAGTGCAAGCTCGGCGGAAAAAACGGCAAGCTTTCCAAATCCCATACTGCCGCTCATGACAAGGTAGATGGGAACATCCTGAGGAAGATTGCATTTCATCCGTGCTGTAGCGCGGTCCACTGCGCGGACAAAGGACTGCCTGACGGGAATTCCATAGGGGAGAAGTTTCTCCTCCGGAACGCCTCTGTTAATATATTCATCCATCAGATCCTCATGTGGAATGACATAATAGTCCAAATTTGTCTCTTCCCAGAACGGGATGCACGTATAGTCTGTCCCGATGGCCAGAGTCGGAAGGGAGAGCAAATGCTTTNTTTTCATCCATGTCATGGTTTCTGCCGGATACAGATGCGGCGTCACGATGGCATCGTAGCTGTGTGCAGCAAGATAGGCGGAAAGCTTGCGTCCCATCAGCGCATTGGCGTGGTAGACCGGTGACTTGCGGCGTGAGCTGCTGATCAAAAGTCCGATTTTATAGATAAAACCGAAAAATCTCGGAATGTGCTTAACCAGATTGACATATGTCCCGCCTACAGCGTGGGAGGTTCTTTTGCCTGACAAAAGAAACATATCCAGCATGTCTGCGGAATGACCGCGGAGCTCTGCAGCTTCCTTCACTGCTTTTCCAGCGGCGTTGTGTCCTTCGCCGGTATCGCAGGATAAAATCAATATTTTCATAAAAACCTCGTTTCTGTCTGTTTCACAGTAATACCAGTTTACCATATATGGAAGAAAAAAGCGATAAAAAAAAGAAACGCTATTGTTACATATCGTTCAAAGAGAATTCAAAAATTATACAAGAGTATTTCACAAATATAGTGTATGGTAATGATGTCACAAAGATAGATGGACTCTTTTTCATAACATTCTTCCCTTTTTATTTTTAAAAACCACCTTTTCGCAAGGGTGGTTTTTTTTATGGAAGTTAAAGATGCTTTGAACAGAAAAAAGATTGAAATAGAGGAAGAAAGTGGTTATGATGGAACAGAAAGAGTTATTACGGACGGAAAGGGGAAAATGGATATGGAAAGCAGAATTACAGGACATACGGGTCTTTTGGCGTTGATCGGTTCTCCGGTGGGGCACTCCGGTTCTCCCGCAATGTACAACTACAGCTTTGCCCG
Source organism: Roseburia sp. (assembly GCA_014804775.1). Taxonomy (GTDB): domain Bacteria; phylum Bacillota; class Clostridia; order Lachnospirales; family Lachnospiraceae; genus Roseburia. Next base: position 61,665 of record JAAUZB010000003.1, read on the forward strand.
CCTGGGTCTTGACTATGCCTACGTGGCGTTTGATATTAAAGAAGAGGAAGTAAAGGATGCCATTGCAGCGATGAGAACGTTTAAAATGCGCGGCTGCAATGTGACAATGCCCTGCAAGACGGAAGCTGCCAAATTTATGGATGAGCTGTCTCCGGCGGCAAAAATCATAGGCGCGGTCAACACGATCGTGAATGAGAACGGGAAGCTGACAGGATATATTACGGACGGAGAGGGATTTGTCAATAATTTAAGGGATCACGGGATTGATATCAAAGGGAAAAAAATCACGGTAGCAGGCGGCGGCGGAGCAGCGACGGCAATTCAGGTACAGTGCGCGCTGGACGGTGCAAAAGAGATCAGCATTTTCAACATCAAGGATGACTTTTTTGAACGTACGCTACAGACTGCAGAGAAAATCCGACGGGAAGTTCCTGACTGCACTGTGAACGTATATGATATCGCTGACACGGCAAAAATGACGGAAGAAATCAAGGACAGCGATATTTTTGCAAATGCCACGATCGTTGGAATGAAACCGATGGAGAATGAGAGCGTGGTGAAGGATCTTGGAGCTTTTAGACCGGGACTTGTGGTGGCGGACGCTGTTTACAATCCTGAGGAGACAAGACTGCTCAGAGAGGCAAAGGAGGCAGGCGCTACCTGCATCAACGGAAAAGGAATGCTGCTTTGGCAGGGTGTGGCTGCATTTAAGCTTTACACAGGCTGCGATATGCCGGTGGAGGAAGTGAAAGAAAGATTTTTTCAGTAGAATAGGCAGAGAGGGATGAACGGAGACGTGAAAAACATATATCTGATCGGTTTTATGGGGGCGGGAAAGAGTTCGGTTGCCCGAAAATTAGCACAGCAGATCGGCGCAAAGCGTATTGAAATGGACCAGTTGATAGAAGAGCAGGAGGGCATGCCGATCACACAGATTTTTGAACGGCATGGGGAGGAGTATTTCAGGAATCTTGAGACGGAATTGCTCCGCTCTTTCCTTGGGCAGGAGAACCTTGTGGTTTCCTGCGGCGGGGGAAGTGTGCTGCGGGATGAAAATACGGGACTTATGAAAAAAGAGGGTGCCATTGTGCTGTTGACGGCAACGCCGGAAACAATTTATGAGAGGGTAAAGGATAATAAGAACCGGCCGATTTTAAACGGAAATATGAATGTGGAATATATACGCGGACTGATGGAGAAGCGGCGTGAGCGTTATGAGGCGGTAGCAGATTATACCGTGGCGACAGACGGAAAGCGGATACCACAGATTTGTGAAGAAATTATTGCGCTGATAAAACAATAGAAAACAGTCCTGTATGATCTGAAAAAATTGGCTCATAACAGGAAAAACCCCTGCATACAATGTAAAAATAAGTATCGCAGGGGAATTTTTTTGAAAGGTTATATTGAAGAAAGAGCGATGGAAATTGCCAGATATATCATCGACAATAACACTACAGTGCGTCAGGCGGCAAAACATTTTGGAATCAGTAAGAGTACGGTACATATGGTCATAACAAAATAGAACGGTATGCATATCTTATAGGGGATTAAAAGTTAAGTTTGATTGCAACCGCAGGTTGTGTTATGGTATTATAAGCATTAATTCTGTGCAGGGAGGTTGGAACCATGCGGGTAGCAGTTTGTGATGATGACGAGCGGGAGATTAACCATCTCTCGGAGCTGATTACCGAATATCAGTTAAGCCGCGGGGTGAGCCTGGATTGCCATTTTTTTCATAACAGTGTTGATTTTCTGTGCGATGTGAAAGGCGGAGAATATGATCTTGTTTTGCTGGACGTGGTTATGCCGGGTATAAGCGGAATAAAAGCAGCGCAGGAGCTAAGAGAGAAGGACAAGAATGTTAAGCTCATCTTTATTTCACTATCCCCGGAATTTGCAGTAGAGAGCTATAGTGTGGATGCATACCACTATCTGCTTAAACCGGTAGATGCGAATGCGCTATTTTCGCTGTTGGATAAAGCAGGGAAAGAATTGTCCACACAGGAGGAGCAGGGATTTGTGCTGAAGAACCGTGAGGGGGTTGTCAGGCTGTCTTTTGCGGAAATCGAATTTGTGGAAGTCATAAATAAGAAGGTTTCTTTTCATTTAACGGACGGTGTGATCCGTGAAGTGACCGCCGCCCTGGCGGATATTGAGGGGGAGCTCTTGACCAGACAGGAGTTTATAAAGACTCACCGCTCTTATATTGTGAATTTAAACTGTGTTCAGTCTATCGGGGTCAATTGCGCCGTGACGAAGAGAGGACATAGCATTCCGGTATCACGGCAACGGCATAATCAGGTNCAAAATGCCTATATGAACTTTTTGAACCGGACNGTAACTCCCGCCTCTGTGCCGGACGGTCAGACCGTGTTATCTTCTGAAAAACAGGAGCGTAATGACGGCCTGTGGCGGATACTGTTAGTGGATGACGAGCCCGTTGAACGGACTTTCTGGGCAGATATTTTANGNTGTCATGGCTGCATAGTGCATCTGGCAGGGAANGGGGAGGATGCGCTTAGGCTGGCGGCGGATGAAACGTATGATTGTATATTGTTAGATGTAATGATNCCTGGAGAGGATGGCTTTTCTATTTGCGGGAGACTTCGCAGGCTGACGCATGCACCTGTCATTTTCTTAAGCTGCGTTACCGAGTCGGACAAGCAGGTGCAGGGATTTTNGGCCGGCGGCATAGACTATATTACGAAAGATACTCCCGCTGAACTTTTCTGGGCAAAGGTAGAGACACGTATTAAGCTGGCTGTGTCGGATCGNACTCAGCTCCGGTATGGTCCGCTTCTTCTGGACCTGACGGGNCGCAAGGTGCTGATCAATGGGGAAGAACTGCTNCTTACCCCCATTGAGTTCGATATTTTGNGGCANCTNTCAGANCATTTGGACCATGTTTTTACACCGGAGGAGATTTTCGGTATGGTCTGGGGCGGNCAGCCGTGGGATGGCGGGAAGATGGTGCAGACGCATATGTCCCGACTTCGTCGAAAACTGGAAAAAGCCTGGGGAGAGCATCATTTTATTGAGGCAGTCTGGGGACAGGGATACCGCTTTGTTCCAACCGGTAATTAACTTTATAAGGAGGTGCATATGAAGCGGAAAAGAGTCTGGTGGCAGCTGCTGGCTGTTTTGGTCATGCTGGCGGCTTTTTTGACGTTTCTTTTTTATGTGGATAATAAGTATCAGGCGCCGCCCCCTTATGGAAGATCCGGTATGATAATTTTAAATGAGCGTGATCTGGAGAGGGATAATCCTATCTTTCTGATTGACGGATGGCGGCTCACAGATGATCGTGAAGCGGACAGATTCACTTATATCGGTGAATTTTCCAATCTCCAGCGGGGAAATCCGCGGCTTTCGCCTCATGGGCAGGCGTGTTATCAGCTGACTTTGTGCTATGACGGCAGGGATCAGATTGTATCAGTGGATTTTCCGCAGCTTTCTTTCTGGTATGCTGTTTCTCTGGATGGGGTATCGCTTGGCCAAGGCATGGGCAGCGGACAGATCACCTTTCTGCTGACATCGGGAGACCATCTTCTCACGGTAGAGACTTCATCAAAAGCGGGATATTATAGTGGAATGTATTTTCCTCCTGCTTTAGGCACCGTTGAGACACTTGCGCGGGTGAGCAGTGTGCAGAGTTTTTCTTATGCGCTTGCATTTTGGCTTTCTCTTTCATTGGCTGTCTTTACCCTTTTTCTGTGGAGGACAGGCGGAAGACTCAGCCGATGGTTTGGGCTGCTGTGTGTCTGTTATGCATTGTATATGTTCCGATATTTTGTGTTTCTTTTTTCCATGCCGGTGGCACAGTACTGGTATCTGGCACAGAATCTGGCACTATATGGTCTGTGCTTCTGTGTGGCGCGGCTTACTGTGCTGGCTTCCGGTGACAGGTACTTCAGAGTGTGGCGCTGGGCGGAAATGATACTTTTGACGCTGCAGGCGGTATTATTGATGTTGTGTGTGCTCATTCCGGTACTGCCATGGGCGGTTTGGGTGCATGGCAGACTGACAGATATTTACTATATTTCTACTTTTTGCTGCGCCGTTTTTTTTGCTGTGCGGGGGATCATGACGAAAAGCTGGGAAAGCCGCTATACGTTGGCGGGATGTGTTATATTTGGAGCCGGACTACTGGCGAATCTCCTTTTTTCTAACCGTTTTGAACCGATACGCTTTTTCTGGCAGTTTGAGTGGTGCGGTCTTTTGCTTGTGCTGCTGTTTGGTGCCATGATGGTATCGCGCAGCAGGCGCATCTTGCAGGAAAATGATGTGCTTACGAATCATTTGGAAGAGCAGGTGAAAAAACGGACGGAAGAAGTCACCCAGCTTTTGGAGGAGCGCAAAGCTTTCTTTTCTGATATGGCTCATGATCTGAAAGCACCGGTATTTGCCACCCGGTCTTTCATAGAGGCCATTCGAAAGAGCGGTGTGGGAGTGGATGTGGAGCTGCAGGGTTATCTTGACCAGGCAGAAGCCAAACAGTGGGAAATGGCCCGGCGTCTTCAAGGACTTTCCACCATTAATGCACTGGACAAAATTGAAGGGGAGCAGACTCGCGTGTCCCTTCGGGAGCTGCTTCTGGAAATTTACGATATCCATCACGGGGAAGCCGAGGTTCAGTCGGTGTATCTGGTTGTGAAACCTCCAGAGGAGGACGTATTTCTTGTAGCTTGGCAGGAGAAGCTTTATATACTCTTTGAAAATCTCATTTATAACGCGCTTAGAGCCACACCATGCAACGGCAGCATTACTGTGTCTGCCCGGGCGGAAGGCGGCAGGATCTGTGTGACGGTGGAGGATACCGGCTGCGGCATCCCGGAAGAAGAACTGCCTCTTATTTTCCGAAGGTTTTATGTGGGAGAGAATAACAGAGAGACTGGAACGGGACTGGGGCTGTACATTGTTCACAGCATTGTGACTGAGCTTGGCGGTACGATCAAAGTTGAATCGGCGGTAGGGAAAGGGACAAAATTTCTCATGGATTTTCCGCAGGATATTGAAACATAAATACACCCGGATGATATTTAGATATATCATCCGGGGGTATCTGCCTTTCTTGCGGCTATGATGATGCATATGCCGATGGGGACCGTTGCCGTTGCGAGGAGAAGAAACCAGTGTAAACCGTTTTCTTCTCCGGTACTCGGGGAGAATATAACCTCAGCAGTAGAAAGCTGTGTGGAAGAATCATTTTTCCTGGCGGCATGTCCGTCTGCCGCATCCTCATGGGGGCGGAGCTGCTCCGTTTGCTGGTCTTTCGGGTCTTGCGGGAGTTCAGGTTCCTGTGGCAGGTTTGGACGCTGTCCTTCCGCTGTGCTGTCGCCGCTGTTGTTGGCACCGGCGTTCCCCTCGTTTCCTCCGGAACCGTTTAGAGCCGGTAATTTGGTGGGGAGATCATAGGTGTCCGGCCACGCAAGGATCAACTGCTGGCCATCGTAAACACCACCTTCGATTTTTAATCCCAGTAAGAAAGGAACAGGTTCATCTCCCGCATTCCAGGCGGCCAGATATGACCGATAGGGTTCCGAAGTATTTCCCAGTATGAGCGCATAGGTGCTGTTGGCGGTGGAGGACGGGGCGTTGACCTCTTCCGGCAGCAGGAGATCAGGAAGCTCCATCCAGTCTGCTCCATCCGCTGAAAGGGTATATGCCCGGATTGCTGTAGCACCGGTGGGTTTCAGGTGAAAAGATATTTGCAAGCCGTTGATATCACATGCCAGGACTCCTGTGGGAGCTGCATTTTCCTCAATCACATTTAAAACCAGTCTGATTTCATCATAGTCAATATCCAAAGGTTCATTCAGTTGATAAGTGCCGGTTGGCGTATTCAGCAAGGTTCCGGCAGGAACAATGATCTCCTCCGCAGCATCTTCAATGGTCACACTTTCGCCTGCAGTGAGCCGGGGGAGGGAAAAGGATTTCCATGTGACGGGGCAATCCACGGTTGCATTTGTGATAAAATCAATTCCTGCATAAAGCTGGACCTCAATCGGAAGTGTATCCGGCAAAAGCGTGGATATGTCCTCAGATGTGGCATCAGCGCTTACGGTAATCTGGAATTGTCCATAGCTATTGAAGGGTCTCCATTGACGGATACGCATGGCGGATACGAAATCGGCGACAGGATTGAACTCTTCCGGGATTGGCTGTGGGTCACTGCGGTCAATGATGGCTGCCTGGGTTTCATATGTAATCCCGTTTTCCAAAGTAATCTGCAGTTTTAGGTAGAAACGGTCCAACTGCCCGGCCAGATAACTGGCCAGCGGTTCATGTGAGCTAAAAAGACAGATCTGATTCTGCAACTGTTCCAGGTCATCTGCAGTATCCTTGCCCAACCATTGTAGGTTCCATGTCGTCTCGCAGACCTGCCAGACTTCTCCATCAAGAGAATACAGCGGTCTGACAAGGCTGGTATTGGGGGGGAATTCTGTAAAAGTGCCACTTGCAACATATCCCTGGGGAGAGTATTCTATGCGTGCACTGAACGCAGGAGCTTCGTCTGGAAAAGGATCTTTTGATGTCATTAGCAGAATGGCTAACGCTGCGGCAAGTAGCAGTTTTATTTTCATATATGTGTCCTCCGCTTCATAGGTTTTGAGGCGTTCTTTGGCGGCATTGCTTGCCGTTCACGCAGTTTCGGCGACCACTTGCGCCGGTAAAGTTCTTTTCTCCTTTTTTTATACTATAATAAGAGTCAAGTATTATGTCAAGAACTGCCACTATATACCAACAGTCAAGAATGTTGCTGTTGTTTATTTTTGTGTAAAAGGCGGGGAGACGGACCGAGCGGGAAAGTATGTGGAAAGGACATTGTTGTCGGTATGAAAAAAGCGGCATTTTGCGATGATGATCTTTTTGCAACAAACGAAATTAATGCGTTGTTTGATCAATATTGTGTGGAGCACGATCAGAAAATTGCATGTACGGTATTCCACAGTCCTTTGGAATTGCTGGCAGAAATTGAAAAGGGAGCTCATTTTGATATTCTATTTCTGGATGTCATTATGCCGGGGCAGAACGGAATTGATGTGGCAAGGGAAATTCGGCAAAATGACCAAACTGTAAAAATAATTTTTCTGACGTCATCTTCTGAATTTGCAGTAGCGTCCTACACGGTTGACGCATTTTTCTATTGTATAAAGCCTATCAAAGCAGAAGTTTTCTACAGGCTGATGGATTCTGCCATTTCCGAGTGGGAAAGGGAGGAGCAGGGCAGCCTGGTATTGCGCTGCAAAAGTGGTATTACACGGATCGATCTGGATAAACTGGTATACTGCGAGGTGATCGGGCGCACGCTGGTATTTCATTTGAAAAACGGAATAAATCTTGAAAGTGTTGGAAGCCTGGATGAACTGAGCAGTGAACTGGCACAGTATGGCAGTTTCATGCGGCCCCATCGTTCGTTCCTGATTAATATGGAATATATTCAGAGCATTTCCTATAAGGCAATTACATTGGATAATCTGGAAAGAATCCCGATTCCGCATGGAAAATGTTCGGAAATTAAAAGCACGTATCTTGAATATGCGATTAGCAGAAAGCAGACGGTTATATTATGAAATATATACAACTGATCAATCAGGGATCTGTAGGTGTGTTTGGCATGATCCTGGCCGCATCTTTTTGTGACAGTCTCCGGACGCGGCAAAAGCGGTTGGCAATAGCAGTAGGCATGGCTGTAATTTTAGCGGTGCAGGGGATTTTCTATTTCTGGGTCGATCTAGAAGAGACTGCACTTGTTTATCCGTTTGTCACACATCTTCCGTTGGTCGTAGTGCTTTGTGTTCTTAACAGGAAATTCGTCTGGCCGATCATTTCTGTTTTGACGGCATATCTCTGCTGCCAGCTCCGCCGGTGGCTGGCATTGCTGGTCGTCACGATATTTTCAGGCGGGACCTTGATGCAAAATGCAGTTGAGCTGGTCATAACCCTTCCATTGTTATTGCTTTTATTGCGGTTTATCTCGCCCTCGGTGCGGGCCATTTCACATTATACAATATCTGTACAGTGCCAGTTTGGACTGGTGCCGGCGCTGTATTACGGCTTTGATTACCTGACACGCGTTTATACAGATATGCTTTTGGACGGTGTTCTGGTAGCAGTGGAATTTATGCCGTTTGTATGCAGCGTGGCATATTTGGTGTTTGTATTTCATACGGCAAAGGCGGAACGGGTGCGCAGCCAGTTGGAACAGACACAGAATAGTCTGAATATGCAGATTACACAGGCCGTCCGCGAAATTGAGGCACTGCGGGAGTCTCAGAGGAAGACCAGTATCTACCGCCATGATCTGCGCCATCATATACAGTATCTTTCTTCCTGTATCGAAAACGGACTGTTGGAACAGGCACAGGGATACCTTCGGGAAGTATATTCGGAAATTGAGTCAAATCAAATTATCACGTTCTGTAATAACGAAGTGGCAAATCTGATCTTCTCCGCCTTTGCCGAGAGGGCAAGGGACTACGACGTTTCCATAACGATCAGGGCGGATATTCCCCAGACGATATCTGTGTCTGAAAGTGATCTGTGTGTGTTGCTGTCCAATGCGCTGGAAAATGCGTTATATGCCTGCCGGAAGCAGAAGGAAAGAGGGGCATCCGGAACAATTGAGGTATCTGTAAGTGAAAAAAATAATAAGATTCTTATGCAATTTACAAATTCCTGTGAAGAGAACGTAACCTTTGATCATGGAATTCCGGTTGCAGACAGTCCGGGACACGGGCTTGGAGTGCGGAGTATATGTGCTATTGTGGACAAATATGACGGCATCTGTAACTTTTCGGTCGAAAACGGCAAGTTTATTTTACGGGCGATGCTTTGAATGCGTTTTGTTTGACAAGCTGACATTTTATATGTTATTGTTAAAAAATCCGAATGGCGTTTGCAAACGCAGTAACTGTTGTAAAAAGGGAGGAAAAAATGAAAAAGAAATTTGTAGCAATTATTATGGCTGCTTCTTTTATGGCAGCAACTTTATTAACGGCATGTGGAGGCGACGCAGGAGCAAGCGGCAATGACGCGTCATCAGCCGGTAATGATGTACAGTCCGGTGTACAGGATTCGGATGCCGGCGATATGGTATCGGATGAAACGTTTGCTGTTTTACAGGACAATTATGCTATAATGTTTAAGTATTACGATTCAGTAGCAAAAACATACAACACGGATGAGATCGCGGCGAATCCAGAGCTTGAAGATGCGATGAATCAGGCAGCGGATGTGATCACCCAGATGGGTGAGATATCGCAGGATATGCTCACGGAAGAGGATGCAGTGGCGTTAAATGATGTAATGATCGAAATCGTGGATGTCCTTAACGGGGTTGTGGATGCAATGGAGCCTGCCGAAGCGGGTGGGGAAGAAGGAACGCCGGTATCGGATGAAATTTATGGAATGCTGCAGGACAATTATGCTATAATGTTTGAGAATTACGATTTAATGGCAAAAACATACAATACGGATGAGATCGCGGCGAATCCAGAGATTGAAGATGTGATGAATCGGGCAGCGGATGTGATCACTCAGATGGATGGGATATCACAGGATATGCTCACGGAAGAGGATGCAGTGGCGTTAGATGATGTAATAATCGGTATTCTGGATGGAATGCAGGCTCTTGGCATAATCGATTAAGTAAAGAACGAAGGAAGTTTAAAGGTTTATTTTACATGCTATATTCACAAAAGGGGTTGTCACTTTACAAATTTTTATTTGTTAAGTGGCAACCTTTTGTGCGTCTTTGCAGAATTATAAATATTACTTTGAAATGGATAATAATTTCAGTGTAATTTTCATAGAATGGACAAAGATCATGAGGGCGGAGAGGTGCTTTCCACCATGAAAAATTTTTCCGATGGAAAAATAAGAAAGTTGAATTATACAATACATAATCCGAATACCGTGGAGGAAACTGCTAAAGTACTGCTGGATGTGTTTGTTCAGGCAAATGCAGGAAAAGTGGAGAGAAAGCTTAGGGAGTTGTCGGATTGCTATGGTGAAAGGACATTGAAACAAAGAGAGGTATTTCCATGAACATCGCCGCATATTGCCGCGTATCCACCGATAAAGAAGATCAATTAAACAGTTTAGAAGCTCAAAAAACTTTCTTTTCCGAATACACGGGACGGACAGGGGACAACCTTGTCCGCCTTTATGCTGACGAGGGTATTTCCGGTACGAAAATAAAAAACCGCAAAGAATTCCTCCATATGATGTCCGACGCCGAACACGGTCTATTCGACATGGTAGTGGTAAAGGACATTTCCCGCTTTGCCCGAAATACAGTGGACTTGCTTCAGAATATCCGCAAACTGAAAGCTCTTGGCATTGAAACTCAATTCCTCACCGCCAACATGACCAGCATGGGCAACAGCGAGTTTGTCCTGACAATTTTTGGCGCATTGGCACAGGAAGAGAGTGCCAACACTTCCAAACGTGTGAAGTTCGGCAAAAAGATGAACGCAGAAAAGGGACGTGTTCCAAACATTGTCTATGGATACGATAAAACTATAGGCGACTATTTTAATCTGGAAATCAATAAGCAGGAAGCGGAAGTAGTCAAACAGATTTATCAATGGTATTTGCAGGAGGGCTATGGCGCGGCTAAAATTGCAAATATGCTCAATGAAAGAGGACTCAAAACAAAGCGGAATTGCAACTGGAGCCAGAATGCCGTCTGCCGGATTTTAACCAATGAGCTCTATACCGGAAAAATAATCAATGGAAAGCAGGAAGTAGAAGATTTCCTTACCGGGAAGCGGAAAGACAAGGACGAAACCGAATGGATGGTCGTAGAACGGTCTGATTTGAAAATTGTTGAGCCGACGGATTTTGAAAAAGCGCAAGAGATTCTTCGTGACAGACACGCATCTTTTCATATGAACAGAGAGCGCCAGAGCAATAAACATCTTTTTTCCACCTTAATCCGCTGCAAGGAATGTGGTTGGTCTTTCCGTAGAACAGTGCGGACTTACAAAAATACTTATGTCCGCTGGGTGTGCTCCGGACATAACGGAAAAGGGGCGGACAATTGCCCTAACGCAGTCACTGTCGATGAAGAAGAACTGATGGATGTTTTGCAGGAATATTTTAATCATATCCTCAGTCAGAAAAAGAAGGTAGTCCAGTATGTAGTAGAGGAATTTCAGCGTACTTATAGGGCGAAGGATGAAAACCTGGAATATGAGAAAGAGCTGAAAAGCCAACTGAACAAGTTGACAAAAGCCAGACAGAAATATATGGATATGTATACTGACGATCTGATCTCCAGACAGGAACTGAATGATAAAATTGGCACTTCGAGAAAAGAAATAGAACGTCTGGAGAACGAATTGAAAATGGTATCTTATCATTTGACCAAAGGGGAGCAGCTTGAAAGTGTGTTAAATCACACATTTAAGGAAATCGAGGATGTCACAGATGTCCGTGAGATGACTAACACCCAACTAAAACGCATGATCCAGAAGATTGAGGTGGACAAAGAAGGAAACGTAGAAATTTTCCTGCGTTTGTTCGGTGACTTGGGTTTGGAGGAGGCGCTCTAAATAATAACGACTGTACATAAGGATGTAACGGAACGTCTGGCTCAGGTAAATCCGTCCCTGGCAGCAGAAGCCAGAAAGGTGTTGGATGTCAATAAATCGGAACGCCATATTCGTGGAGGATTAGCGACAAAAGATAAATACCTTCGGGAAAAACATCATTATATTGCAGGGACGTAATCTTTGATGCGTTGAGTGACCCGGTATAATGTCAGCATTGAGTGGGAATAATACCAAGAAAAGAAAAGGAGGAATGATGTATGCTGCTACCGGGTATATTTCGAAATAATTTGATGGACGACTGGATGGATGACATGTTTCAGACGTCTTTTGGGACAAAACAGAAGAGTCCAATGAGTGTGGATGTGCAGGAATTCGGTGACAAATACAGGATTGACTTTGAGCTCCCGGGATACGAAAAGGGAGATATCTGTGCGGATTTAAACAACGGATATTTGACAGTCAGTGCGGTACGTACACAGAATAAGGAGCATAAGGACGATAACAGTACCTATATCCGCCGTGAGCGTTATGTGGGAAATTGCCAGAGAAGTTTTTATGTCGGGGAAAATATTACAGAGGAAGAGATTCATGCGAATTTTAAAAACGGTATTCTCCAGATAGAGATTCCCAAAAAGGAGGCAAGGGCGGAAGTAGAAACGAAACGCCATATTGCAATTGAAGGATAGAACGATTGGGAAATAATATAGCAGACCCGCCGGTTTGTGCCGGCGGGGTTTTTTCGTGCCGATCATGGGAATGTAATGCCGCGGCCGGTATTGGGGAAAATGAGTGCAGCAGCGCAATCCAACACAAATAACAGGACGGTTATTGTATTGACAGCGCGCCGGATCTTTATCGGGATTTTAAACCATAATTTTTCCAAAAGACCGGACAGAAGGCAGATCCAGAGAACTCCTGCGACACCGAATCCCAGAGCGGATGCAAGGCATACGTAGCCGCGGAAGTTCAGTAGGGAATCTGAGTAATCCCAGTAGCGCAGTTCCCAGAGATTGTCTAACAGCCAGCCGATAGCTAGCTCCAGTGTGCTTCCGATGATAAGGGAGAAAAGAAAAGCCATGAGCGGCTTTTTTTTGAATTTGAAAAGAAGGACATACATCAGGACGGCTCCGGTGCCATAAACAGGAAGCCAGGGACCGTATAGAAAACCCCGGTTTCGAAACTGTCCTTCTTTGACAAGGAAAATCAGGACTTCCCAGAGGAATCCTGCAATGGAAGCCGCAAAAAAATAGAAGATGATGAGGGAGATCAACTCCCAGACTGATTTTTGTTTTTGTTGGGACAGACTTTTAAAGTCAGGCTCATGTTTATTTATGCTCATGGGAATAGTGTACCCCAAATAGAAGTAAATTATTAAATGATTAAATCATGAGAAAAACACCTTGTAAACATTGGAACCGTATTTTATAATAGGGACAATCGAATACCGTTAGGAGGAAAAGATTCTGATGAACATGGAAAAACATTTCCAAGAAAAACATTTCCAAGAAAAAGTGATCGTCATTGATTTTGGCGGTCAGTATAATCAGTTGGTTGCGCGGCGTGTCAGAGAGTGCAACGTTTACTGTGAGATATATTCATACCGGACGGACATTGAACAGATTAAGGCAATGAATCCCAAGGGGATCATCCTTACCGGCGGACCGAACAGCTGCTATGAGGCAGGGGCTCCAACCTATACAAAGGAGCTGTTCGAGCTGGGGATTCCGGTACTTGGACTTTGCTATGGCGCGCAGCTGATGATGCTTGTGCTTGGCGGAAAGGTAGAGAAAGCACCGGTTCGTGAATACGGAAAGACCGAAGTTATGGTAGACTGTTCGTCTCCGCTGTTTGAGAATGTGTCTCCGACCACGGTTTGCTGGATGAGTCATTTTGATTACATTTCAGAGGCTGCGTCGGGATTCTCAACTGTGGCTCACACGGCGGACTGCCCGGTGGCGGCGGCAGAGAACCGGGAAAAGAAGCTTTTTGCAATTCAGTTCCACCCGGAGGTGCTTCACACGCAGGAAGGTACAAAGATGCTGGACAACTTTGTGCGCGGCATCTGTGGGTGTGCAGGGACATGGAGAATGGATCATTTTGTGGAGAATGCGATTGAGGAGATCCGTGAAAAAGTCGGGACAGGAAAGGTGCTGTGTGCGCTGTCCGGGGGCGTGGATTCTTCTGTAGCGGCAGTGCTGCTCTCAAAGGCGATCGGCAGCCAGTTGACATGTGTGTTTGTGGATCACGGTCTGCTACGCAAGAACGAGGGAGACGAGGTTGAGGAGGTTTTCGGACCAAACGGACCTTACGAATTGAATTTTATCCGTGTGAATGCACAGGAACGGTTTTATGGGAAGCTGGCCGGAGTGACAGAGCCGGAGAGCAAACGGAAGATTATCGGTGAGGAATTTATCCGTGTATTTGAGGAAGAGGCGAAAAAGATAGGAGCCGTTGATTTCCTTGTGCAGGGAACGATTTACCCGGATGTGGTTGAGAGCGGTCTGGGTGGTGAGTCCGCAGTGATCAAGTCTCATCACAATGTGGGTGGACTGCCGGACTGTGTAGATTTTAAGGAGATCATTGAGCCGCTGCGGAATCTTTTTAAGGATGAGGTGCGAAAAGCCGGTCTGGAACTCGGAATTCCGGAGAAGCTAGTGTTCAGGCAGCCGTTCCCGGGACCGGGACTGGGTATTCGCATTATCGGAGACGTGACGGCAGAGAAGGTGCGCATTGTGCAGGATGCGGATGCAATTTACCGGGAGGAGATTGCGAAGGCAGGTCTTGATAAGACGATTGGACAGTATTTTGCAGCTCTGACGAATATGAGATCGGTTGGCGTCATGGGTGATGAGAGAACTTATGATTATGCGGTGGCGCTGAGGGCTGTGAATACGGTTGATTTTATGACGGCGGAGAGCGCGGAGATCCCGTTTGAGGTGCTGCAGACGGTGATGAGCAGGATTATTAATGAGGTCAGAGGGGTAAACAGGGTGTTCTATGATCTGACGAGTAAGCCGCCGGGAACGATTGAGTTCGAATAAAGTACACAGAGCCGATAAACCTTGTATTTTCAAGGGAAATCGGCTCTTTTAATTTGCTATTGGTACTAAAATGGCACTATTTTAATTTTTGGAGCTTTTCTGCTACTTCGTCACGCTTATGTGGAAACAGGTGCGAATAAGTGTTTAGTGTGGTTTCCACTTTCTCATGTCCTAAACGGTCGGCAACGGCCAGCGGTGAAAAGCCAAGTTCTATTAACAGGCTGGCGTGCGAGTGACGGATATCGTGCAAGCGGATGCGCTTCACTTCCCCGTCCTTTGTTCCTCTCACCATTTCATGTTCAAAGAAAGATTTTGTATATGGGAAAACTCTGTCATGATTGTGGATGCTGTAGATCCGTTCTGTATAGCTTTTCAGTTCATCACGGAGAAACTCAGGGATAGACACAGTGCGGATGCTTTTTGGCGTTTTGGGCGGCGTGATAACGTCCTTGCCGTTTAGGTGCTGATATGACTTGCTGACGGACAGCGTGCAGTTCTCAAAGTCGATATCACCATATTCCAGGGCAAGAAGTTCCCCTATACGCAAGCCTGTGTAATACAGGGTGAGGAATCCGGTATATGCAGGCGGCTTATCAGATATCTTCCCTAAAAACCGCTTAAATTCTTCCGTAGTCCAAAAATTCATTTCGTCTGCATGGTCTTTTCCTATGGTTCCGGCCTTACGACATGGGTTGTCTTTTAGATTGTAATAGCGGACAGCGTAGTTCATAATGGCCGCAAGCTGATTATTTATGGTGCGGAGGTATGTCGCTGAATAAGGGTTTCCTTTATCGTCACGGTAAGCAATCAAGCTATTCTGCCATTTGCGGACGTGTGCAGGGGTAATTTCCGATACTGCCATTTTCCCGAAGAATGGGAGCAGCTTCTTGTTGATCACATACTGCTTTTGGATAAAAGTGTGTTCCCGGAGCCTGTGCTTCATATCCTCATTGTATATTGCTGCAAAGTTTTCAAAATTCATGGACAGATCGGCTTGCTGTGTTTCAAGAAAATTCCGTTCCCATTCCTTTGCTTCCCTCTGTAGCTTGAAGCCACGTTTCTTTTTCTGTTTCTTTGCTCCTGTGTAATCGGTATAGTAGAATTTACAGAACCATGTTTTGGTTGATTCATCATAATATGCCGGCATAAAAAATCAGTCCTTTCTTAAAAATAGGTGCATTTTATAAAGGACTGTGATATACTGACTTTGTGGAAGATTGCATATCATAATCCTTATGGTATCTATCTGAAAGGCTCCGGTGTTGGTAGCACTGGGGCTTTTAAAAATTGTGGTTGAAAAATCTGCTTATATGACATATAATATGCTTAACAAGAGAGCCGAAAGCTAGAGTACACCTAGCCGCCGGAAAGATAATTTGTTACGAAAGTAGCGCCTTACTTTACCAGAGCGAGGGCGCTACTTTTTGCGTTTAATGTTGGTAACAAGAGTTATAACGGCGCAAAGCATAATTACGAAAGTGAATAAGTCACTGTATGTAACCATAGCACCAGCCCCCTTTCTTTCGTCCGGTGGCTGACGTAATCGCCCTTTCGGCTCTCTGATTGAGCATATTATATTGTCATGGTGCAACGAAGCCGAAGCCAAAGTTGGACCCGCATCTTGCCCTGCCGGTCCAGTGGTGGAGGGATGCCTGATCTGGCACCCCCTTTTGCTCATTTCCCCAGAATGCCGGGGCTAGTCTTCCGAGTCATAATAGTCAGGGTTAGTGTAACGTGGAATTTCAATTAACTCTTCTAATCTTTCTAGGGCTTTTTTCTTGCCACTATCATTTAGTTTGGAAAAAAGAGTATTTAAAATTTGCATATAGTTAGCGTCAATGTTTACAACCAGCTGTTTGTTTAATGAAGCCAAATCATAAAGAAGTGTGGATAATTTGGTATCTCCTTTCTCCATAAAATAGGCAGAAGCGGATTCTAAATACTCATCATCTAAAAGAAATAATATTTCAATATCTAAAGCTTTTGCGATTTTTTCCAGTACGCTAAATGGAACCTCGGTACTACCGCATTCATATTTTTGAATTGAACTTTCTGTTTTCCCTATTAAATCAGCCAATGCTTTTTGTGTGATTCCTTTTTTGTTTCTAAAATATCTAATTTTATTTCCAACAATGTTATTATTTGGCATGATATCATCCCCCCATTTAGTAGTGATAATACCATAATACACAATTAAATTCAAGAAATTTGAAATATATAATTGACACACACAATTAAATTGTGTAATATAAATCTAACACGAATTAAATTACGTGTCAAGAAAAATATTCAATAACGAATACAGGAAGGAGAACAGAATGAAAATCATGCTAGACACAAAGAAAATTTATTTAGCAATGGCTGAAAAAGGTCTTACGGCTACAGAGATAGCCAGACAAGGCGGTGTAAGCCAACAGGCAGTATCCAATGCCCTAAACGGCAACCGGGTAGGCAAAGTAAAGGTTGTCCCAGCAATCTGCAAAGCATTAGGCTTGTCGGCAAAGGATATAGTAATCATTGAGGATTAGAAAGGAGAACAGACAATGGCAAAAGGAGTATACAGAGATTATGCAGGGGTAAGCGAAAGCATGATGGAGGGTTTTACAGTAGCAAAGGTGTTTACTGGAATCAATGCAGAGGTAAGCGGTATAATGTTGGAATTAGAACGGCAGATTGACAATGTAACTATTGGCATAGATGTGGTTTACAATCCTAATTGTGAGGATGGAGAAATTCCCGTCATGGTGTCAGAGGAATATGTAAAGAGTATCTGCGAGTGGGGGTGAATTCATGCAGCAACAATTTATGGGAGTAAAAGAAGTCTCTGAAATCTTAGGGGTTTCTGAAAGCAAGAGTTATGGTGTGATCAGAGAGCTTAACAGCGAATTGAAGTCTAAAGGCTTCATAATCGTGCCGGGAAAGGTTTCAAGGCGGTTTTTCTTTGAGAAGTGTTACTGTGATGCGACGATGGAAAAGGTTGAGTGAGAACAGGAGGATTAGTGATTATGGATAGGTATGATGTGATTGAATATATTGAAAAAATACATGCAACTTTATTATCAGTAAGTAGAGGGGATTCTGCTGCTACAGATGAAAATGCACTATTTATAAGTGAAGAAACAGTTCGGGAGCTTGAAGAATCGTCAAGACTTTTGAAACAGTATTTTTATGAGAATATTAGGAGAGAGGATGAAAATTATGCATGAAAAAAGGGGGGTATGGATTGGTATATCAAAACGTAATGCGAAGTGAAGAATTGACCCCGGAGGCAAAAGCAATCTATGCTTACTTGTCGAGTATGGCTGGGAATAAAGACGAATGCTATCCATCGCGTGATTTGATGGCAAAAGAATTGGCTATGAGCAAAAATAGGCTGGATAAACATTTATCTATACTTGTTGCGTCTGGGGTAGTAGAAAAGACAAGGGAAAATGCGGGTAACCTGAAAGGGAGAAATATTTATAAAATTACTCATGAAACTCAAGTGAGAAGAGAATTAAAAAATATTTTTCGATACCTCGATAATAAAGAACTCGAAAATAAGGGAATCGAAAATAAATACCTCGAAAATGAATATCCAAATAATAACAGTCTAAATAATAACAGATTAAATAATAACAGTATTAACTATCAGCAGATAGCTGATCTGTATAATGAGATTTGCATTTCGTTCCCCCGACTGACCAAATTATCCGATTCCAGAAAGAAAGCGATTAAAGCCAGATTGAAGCAGTACAGCATAGAGGACTTCCGTAAACTCTTCATCATGGCAGAGGAAAGCAGCTTCTTAAAAGGGAAGAATAGCGGGAACTGGTCTGCAAACTTTGACTGGCTCGTTAAGGATGCAAATATGGCAAAGGTGCTTGACGGCAACTATGAGGATAAGAAAGGCGGTGATGCAAGTGGAACGAACAATCAAAGTTGGGATTCGGCAGCAGAATACTACTACAAAAAATATTTGATGGATGATGATGCAGATAAGAAAGGCGGTGATGCAAGTGGAACGGACAATCAAAGTCGGGGACAGGCAGCAGACTTCTATAAGCGATTCTTGGGGATTGGCGACAGTGACTAAGGTGGAGGAACTGAAAACGGAAACGTTAAGCGGGTTGTTGGTACGTCACAGGTATGAAGATGTTGGATATGATACACAGGATGTTTTTTATGCTGACGGAGCAATGCTGGATTCTAGGATTGACGAGCGCAGGAGCCGGAGCGGTATGCCGTTGGAATATGTATATTGTACAGGAAAAAGCATTGACTGGAGTAAATACGGATCCGCAAATATAACAACACAGAAGAATATTGTAAATGCTTTTGTGATAAATTTTGAGACGTTTCAGCGTGAAGGGAGAGGATTGTATTTTTATTCCGACACGAAAGGCAGCGGGAAAACAATGATTGCCTGTGCTGTAGCAAATGAGGTACTTAGAACGCATGACATATCTGTTAAGTTTATCAGTGTGGCCGATTACATAGAACTTGTAAAAGCAAAAGACGATAACAGCAGGGAACGCATCAAATCTATACTTGAAGCCGGGTTATTGATCCTGGATGATATTGGCGCACAGGTAGAAAACAAGGAGTGGATAACGACCGCATTGTTTCGGTTGATTGACAGACGTTACACAAACCATGATCCGACAATTTTTACAAGCAATGTTCGGATGGAAGATTTAAAAACAGATTCCCGGATTTCAGAAAGGATTTATGCGGTATCGGTTCCCATCATAATGCCGGAGATAAATGTAAGGAGGCAGATAGCAGACAAGCATACAAAAGAATTTGTAAAAACTATAATGCAGGAATAGAAACGCCCCATAAGTACGCCAATACTTACAGGGCGAAGCACAGCCGGAGCTGTACAACCAATACATAATTATTGTAACACGGCTTTCCGGATATGGAAAGGAGATTTTTATTTATGGAGAAGATTAGAAAGTATGTTGAGAGGTTCTTTTCAACTACAAAGAAAAATTCTCAATATGGAATGTCATTCAAAGAAATGGAAAGTGGCATGAATGAAGTTTTTCGTGTTATGGATGCAAATGGAGCGTTTGCGATTATTACCACATTTTTCAATTTCGGTTATGCAAAAGGCTACCTAGCGGCAATGGCTGAAATGAAGAAAGGCGGTGCAGAATGAACTATAGAGAAAAAATAACAGCATGGGCTGGCAAAAGGTGGTGATATTTGGTATAATGGCGGTAAAGGTAAGAATAAGCTATGAGAAGCCGCAGGAGCTTCATACAGTGACGGAATTGTTAAAGCCGATAATTAAGTCGTGCAAGGCAGATAAGGGCGTAAATGGACGGTATAGACGTGCCTATCTGGAAGTAAACATACCGCAGGAAAATGCGGAAAAGGTGCAAACTCGCCGTTGATTTAGGCAAAACATAGCTATATAAGAAAGGGCGGTAGGTTATCCTGCCGCCTGTTCACTCTCACTTTCTCCCGGCGCAGCTCCGTCGGATGAGTGGTGGTAATTTACCTGAACAACAAAATCAATCCGATCACGATAATAATCAACCGAACAATCGAGATTGCCAGTTTAAAAAGCTCTTTTTTCATATTGATTTTACAGACAGACTATGTTATTTTTTGGGTAGGGGAGGTTTCCCTCCCCGTTCCTTATTGGATACTCTCTATTATCATTTTGATAACTGCTATGAGAGTTCCAACTTCAAGGGCAAGTTGTGTGAGTGCTCGTACCACTTTTATCAGCTTGCCTATTTTTTTGTCCATCTGCGTTTCCTCCTTTCCTCTCTTGATGATATTATTATATCATTGGTAACCAATAATGTCAAGGGATTTATGAAATTATTTAAAAATATTTTTCTTGCTTTGGGTAGTCAATCAATATATAATGGTATTGGAAACCAATAAAAGGAGATAGGGAAATGGTAGAAAGAAATATAATCATAGCAAAAGCTGGAGGAACAGCCGGAAAGAACTCTGTCAATTACAAAATCAGCCTTCCTGCAGAAATGGTAAAAGAGTTGGGGGTAACACAAGAGGATAAAAGCGTATTGATATCTTTTAATGATGGGAAAATAGTCATTGAGAAGAAAAAATAATGATATGTAAATGAGAGGGCGGCAATAATGCTACTCTTTTTCTTGGAAAAGTTTTTTACGATAATGCACACGAAATAAAGCTTGCAAAACGGCATGGTATAAACTATAATATTAATAGGGCAAACAGAATATAGCAGTACCCCGGACGACTGGAAACGATGGACGGAAGCCATATATAAGGCATGGGAAGGTTTCATTTGAAATGGAATCTTTTCATGCCTTTTCTATTTGCCAGAAACAGCCTACTATGGCGTAAAACTAGGAGGAAATTATGAATACAGAGAGCAACAATACAATAGCAGAACAGACAGCGACCCCGGCGGACCTGACAGGGGGACAGAAGACTTTCACGCAGGACGATGTGAACCGCATTGTGCAGGACAGGCTTGCAAAAGACCGGGAAAAAGCATCAAAGGAACTGGGTGAGAGGGAACAGGAACTTGCACAGCGTGAGTTTCGTTTAAACAGCCGTCAGAAGCTGATTGACAAGGGATATCCGGAATCGCTTTTAGATGCGCTGAATTGTAACAGTGAAAAAGAGTTTGATAAAGCATTAGACATAATAGATGGCTTGATGAATGAGCGTCTGGCTTCAAAGAAGGATGAGGAGAAACAGGCACAGCTTGAGGCAGAGCGGGCAAAACCGTTTACAATGCCGCTCAACCAATTCCGAAAGGCAGGCGCAGACCCGATCAGAAAGGCCATGAGTTTGAAGTAAAGGAGAATGATAATTTATGGCAATCAGTTTAGTTACACAGTTTCAGCCATATACGGATGAAATTTTTACCACAGAAAGTAAAAAGTCGCTCCTGACAAATCAGGATTTTAGCTGGACAGGGGCGCACAGTATTAAGATTTACAAAATCGGCACAAGTGATATGACCGATTACAGCAGGAACCCCGTTCCAGGGTTTACCGGGAGCAGATACGGAGAAATCAAAGATTTAGACGCTTCGACGGAAGAGCTCACCCTTAAGAATGACCGTTCCTTTACCTTTGCGATTGATAAGCTGGACAATGACGAAACAGCACAGCAGTTAGCGGCGGCATCTGCACTGGCAAGGCAGGTACGGGAAAAGGTTGTGCCGGAAGTAGATACCTACACTTACAGTGTGATGTGTACAAATGCAGGATATAAGCCGGCAGCAGTGGGATTGACACAGGAGAATATCTTTGATGAAATTCTCAAGGCAAATAACGCCTTGGACAATGCGGAAGTACCAGAAACGGGGCGTATCTTGGTAGTCACGCCAGATGTGTACACCATTATGAAGCGCAGTAAGGACATTGTCATGGAAACCGATATTGCGGAAGATATGCGGCTTAGAGGAGTTATCTCCAATCTTGACGGCGCGGCGGTGATTAAGGTTCCGGCAGTAAGGCTCCCGGAGAATTTCGGCTTTATGCTGGCGCATCCGTGTGCATGCGTGGCTCCTACGAAGCTGGAGGATTATAAAATCCATGCTGACCCGCCGGGAATCAGTGGGTCACTTGTAGAGGGGCGCATCTGCTATGATGCATTTGTACTGGATAATAAGGTGAAAGCTATTTACTATCAGGAGCAGGCAGCAAAGGCCGCAACGAAGCCGGACGGCAGCACACAGGAAACAAAATAATAGCCTCCCCTGCTTCCATAATGGTGGCAGGGGATTTTGTATGTGGAGGAATGGTATGCGGCAAAGCTATTCTGATTATGGACTGTCAGAGGAACGTGCAAAATCACTGTTGAAAGAGTGTAAATGTGGGAAGCATAGGGAACTTGTGCAGAAATCAGCACACATGGCAGCACCGGACATAGAGGAATATATCATCAAATCAATGACAGAAAACAGAAGCTATGACAAGTTGGAATTTGACAGGGCATTAGGCAGGATCGCTTGCGGCAGGACTGATTTCTATTCATACAGACGGTATACTCTGGCTATACTTAACAGCCTGCTGATTCTGGAAAGGGATGTGGTGTAATATGGGCGGAAGTGGCAGTGGTGGGCATAATAAGACACACAGGCGGCTTGAAAGTTTTCACCGGCTTGACAGTTTTGCCTTTTATGATTACCTCGTAGGCGATAAATACCTCGAATATAAGACAACCATACAATATCCATTGTTTAGGAGAGATATTATCTATCATGTACAGAGCAAAACAGCCGTGATCAAAAATTTCAGTGTACAGAATGAGGAATACAGATATATGGATTTGCCGTTGTCAAGAGTTCCCGGCATAGATGGAAAGTCGGTCAGAATGTATTTCCATTGTCCATATTGTGGGCGACGTGCGCGGTATCTTTATGATTACTATAAACATTATGCGTGCAGGAAATGCGCAAAGCTTAATTATTCCAGTCAGCAAAAAAGCGGAATGGACGAAATACGGCTTAAGATGGAGCGCATAGTAGAAAAGGAGCTGGGGTATACATGGTGGTTTAGGGACTATTCCTATATGCCAATACAGGACTTGTGGNATATTCCCAAACCACGNTATATGNGGTNNGAGAAGTACGAAAGNNTGTTAAAGGAGTTCCGGCAGCTCCAAAAGGACTATGAGCGTGAGTTCTGGATGGGGCTGGCCAGATGCGCTATGCTTTCTGGTGAGGAGCTGGCAGGCGCTTGAGTCACATCAACAGTATTTGAGTGTGGTACTAAAATGGCACTAAAAAATTAGGCAAACAGAAAAAGAGAAGATACTCAGAATAGAAAATCTGATAAAATCAAGCAAAAAAGGCTTGTAGCAATAGGAAAAGGATATTATGACCTGAGTTCGAATAGCGGACATTTAGATCAAGAATCCGATAAATAAAGGGTTCTTGGTCTTTTTGTTTCCACCGTGACACTAATATGACACTTGGAAATCGAGTTCGTACTTTTATTACCCGCTAAGTTGGGAGATGTTTGCGGAAAAGTAAGAAAAATGTTATGATAAGCATTGCGTTGCAATAGGAGAGAGATATGATTTATATCGTAGACAACATTTCAAATTATTTAATATATCTGTTTATCATTTATTTTGGATTCAGGTTAAGTCCAAGAAAAAGTAAGCTTTTTCTTGGTACATCTGTGTTGATTATGCTGTTTGCGGGTGCTTTCAATGCATATTTTGATTCTAATTTTCCTGCTCCAAAACAAAAATCCTTAAAGTTTACAAATATTGGGCTTTATGGTACTATTATCTAAAAAATGATGCATATCGTTTTTAAAGCCGTAAATGGGAATGATTTACAGGGAATATATTGCTTTGGTTGCGGATTGCATCCGAAGTAGAGAATGGTTTAAAGGAGGTAGAGTTATGTTTTTCAAAAAAGCAACGGCAATTTTGCTGGCAGCCGCGATGACGGTATCTTTAGCGGCATGCGGCGAAAAAAATACNCCACAGGAAGAGACGGAAAAGGAGCTGCAGAGCAGTGAAGAGCAAGGAAATGATGTTGAGCCTGCCGAGCCGGAAACGGCGGATGCATGGGCAAGAAATGCCGTGTTTTACCAGATTTTTGTGAGAAGCTTCTATGACGGAAATGGTGACGGAATAGGCGATTTTCAGGGAATTACGAAGAATATTGAGTATCTGAAGGAGCTTGGGGTGGATGCNATCTGGCTGATGCCGATGTTTGAATCTTCTACATATCACGGTTATGATGTGGTAGATTATTACAGTGTGGAGCAGGACTATGGTACGATGGAAGAGTTTCAGGAATTAGTGGATTCCTGTCATGAGAATGATATTAAAATCATTGTTGATTTTGTCGTAAATCATTCTTCTTCTTATAATGAGTGGTTTCGGGATGCGCTTTCCAACCCGGAAAGTGAATACAGGGATTATTATTTGATTCAGGATACGGAGCCGGAAGATATGTCAATGTGGTGGCAGGATGAAGAAACAGGACTGTACTACTACGGACATTATGATTCCATTATGCCTGANTTTAATTANGACAATGNGGCGGTTCATGAGAAAATAAAGGATGTTGCGGGATTCTGGCTGGATAAAGGGATAGACGGCTTCCGTCTGGACGGTTCCAATAATATTGATGAAGAAAATGAAAGCGCTACACATGCGTGGTGGCAGGAGTTTACCGCCTATGTAAAAGAAAAGAATCCAGATGCGTTTATTGTCGGTGAAAACTGGTACAGCAATACGCAGTCCATAGCGCCCTATTACNGCGATATGTATTCTTCATTTGATTTTCCGCTGTGTAATAAGATTGCCGATATGACAGGAGGTAGTCAGACTGATGTGGTGTCCATTTTAANGGACGTACATGAGAGTTATGCGGCTGCGGCNGAAGGTTCTAACGGGCTGGTTTCTTATTTTGCAGATTCTACNATGGTNGGAAANCATGATATGGACCGGATTGCCACCAGAGCAGGCAGTCAGGNAAATGCANGTCTGGCGGCAGCGCTGCTCATGACATTACCGGGAACACCGTTTATTTACTATGGGGATGAGCTGGGACAGTACGGACAGTCTCCGGACGGAAACAGGAGAGAGCCTTTTGACTGGTATGCTTCTGCAGAAGGAGAGGGCATGACGGTTATGAAGGGAACGTATTTCGATAATATGGTTTATACCGTTGCGGGAGACGGNATTTCNTATGAGGAAGAAGCGGCNGANGAGAATAGTACGTTCCATTATTACAAAAAGNTGATTGCCATCCGGANGGAAAACCCGATGTTGTTTTACGGTAAGTATGAAACCATCGGTTTTTGTGACGGCGCCTATGCGTATTGTGTGACAGATGATTCTGGATCTGATATGCTTCTGATCGTACATGCGCTAAGGGAAGATGTTTCTTTCACGCTTAAGAGTGCGGGAACCGATCTGCTGACCGGAACGGAATATGCGGCAGACGATACGGTGAAGCTGCCATCGAAAAATACATTGATTTTGAAATGTGCGGCAGGCGGGACACCGCTTAGTGCGGATGAATTTTCTAAAGATATTTCCGAAGGGGAATACACAATTACCGTTTCAGTTACTCTGCCGGACAATACGCCGATGGATGAGAATATATATATCGTAGGAACTTTTAATGATTGGAATGAGTGTGACGAAAACTATATTATGACGAGAACGTCTGAGACCACCTGTGAAATTAAGCTCACTGCAGAGGCGTACTCTTCTATGGAGTACAAGTTCACACGAGGAAGCTGGGACATGCGCGAGCAGAACGCCGCGGGAGAGGATCTTGTAGGGCCGCTTCAGAAGCAGAACCGTGAGTATATATTTGAAACTGATGAAGATGTGTTAGAATGCACGATTGATAAGTGGTCGGATATTTAGGCTATGAAAATACGAGGAAGGAAGGGAGACATCATCCCTTCCTTTTTTGGCTATGATTTTTGGTTTGACGGGTATGGTTTTCATTGATATGATAATATCGGAGGTAATATCTATGTCAGAAAATGTTGCAAAGTCGAAAGATTATATGAAGGAGATTTTTAGTTATGTGACGCTGGTGGCAGGTGCAATAATCGCTGCTTTTTCTATTGAAGAATTTCTGGTTCCATGTACGATCCTGGATGGAGGGATCGTGGGTATCTCGATTATGATCAATAATCTTAGTANGATTCCNCTGGGNGTNTTGACNNTGGTACTNAACCTTCCGTTCCTGATCGTCGGTATGCGGAAGCTGGGAACCCAATTTATTTTCAAATCTGC
>JAAUZB010000004.1 GCA_014804775.1 Roseburia sp.
GTACCTTGTGAACAGGTTTCTTTTCTCTTGCCATAATAATAGGCCTCCTATGATTTAGATTTTACCATAGAAGACCTACTGCTTATAGCTATTTACAGAAAAACTTTCATACTCTCGAAATTATTTTTATGGTGTCAGAAAACATTAACTAAATTGTAAGAACCAGAGCACGAGCTTCGTTGATGAATCGTCTCGCTATATCTCCAACATATTAATCCTTAATGTCCACGGCATCGCATAATACCTCACTGTCATCCCAATATAGCTTTATTTCAGACGGCCATGCCCCGAACGGTTTCGCCGCAAAATGCAGTATCCATTTCTCTTTTTCATCTGCCAAAATGTCATCCGCGGGGTTTGCCGTCACATAGACGCTTAACGTACCGTCGGAATATTCCACAGCAACATCATCGTTCGTCAGCGTTTGTATTTCCGCCTGCTTCTCCGGATAATAGAGATAGACATCCCAGGAATCCGGATCAGAATATATAAAATATTGAACCCCCTTTCCGACAGTTACACTGGACACCCAGTCAACAACCCAGTCGCCCATTTCATCAGCAGGAGCAATATTCAAACCAAATGCGCTTATTTCTCCATCAGCACGGTTTTTCACCTGATATTCTTCAGGAAAATATTGTTCTCTTGAATTACCCGGATTATGTATGCCCCCCGAACAGGCAGAAAATAACAATGTGCTAAGTAATAACATTATAACAGCAATTACACGCCTCATCATATCATCCCCCTCACATTTCATCCTGTTAATTTACTGACTTTCTTTCTCCTCCGCTCCATTGTATTCAGAAAGAAACAATCCTGCAACAGTCAATACCGTTCCTGCTATGGAAATCCATGTAACCGTTTCCTTTAAAACCAATACAGACGTTATAACGGTTATCACAGGAACCATGTATATGTAAATACTTGTTTTGACAGCCCCTAATATCTTAACCGCATACCCCCATGTCACAAAGCAAAGCGCAGATGCCCCAATTCCCAAATACAAAATATTGAGGAGATTAGCAGCATCTGTAAAACGTGACACATCCAACCGAAAATGAAACAGGAACAATGTAAGTATCATAAATATAATACCATAAAAAAATGTCCTGCGCGTTGTAAGGATAACAGGAAATCCAAAACTGCTTATCTTTCTTGTCAAGATAGAATAACACGCCCACACAAAAGCGGCAGCAAATGCCAGTACATCTCCGAAAAGATTTAATTTTAGCTGTGAACCGTTGAAGCTAATCAGCATAATTCCTACTATTGCAACGATAAATCCAGCAAAAAAATTCGTCCGCAATTTTTCTTCAGACTTCATAAACAGATGCGCCAATATTGCTGTAAGAAAGGGCGCTGCCGATATAATCACCCCCACATTGGAAGCCATTGTGTAGGTTAATACAATATTTTCCAACAAATAATACAGACATACTCCGCAAAATCCTGCAGCAAGAAACGTCATTTCCTGCTGTCGCTTCAATCCCTTTAACCGGTGTGGATATACTGCCAATAAAATCGCATATCCTATAGCAAAACGGAAAAACAAGATCTCTACAGGTTGAAAGTCTGCAAGCAGAATTTTGGTAGAAATAAACGTTGTTCCCCATATAAGAATTGTAAGTAATGCCGCCAAATGTCCTGCCTGTTTTTTCATCACCATTTTATTCACCACCCTTTTCTTTTTCAAAAAAGATTTCACGGTATACACCCGGAGCAAACCCCATAAATCTGGTGAAGTAATTTGTAAAATGGCTTTGGTCTGAAAAACCTGTCTTTATTGCTGCATCAAGTGGGGATGCACCACTGGATAATAGTTTTTTTGCTTCATTGACACGGATTGTTTCCAAATAACGGTAAGGTGTAATTCCCTTTGATTTTGTGAATGCTCGAAGCAGCGTTGACTTGCTCAATCCTGCTTGACGGCTAATTTGGTCTAAACAAATCCGTTCCGCAAAATGCTGTTCCATAAATCTACAGGCTTTTTCGATTTCCTGCCTGCACTCTGGAACACAACTTTCAAAAGGCTGACCATAATTCTGAATCAAACTGGAGATCAGAAACAGCAGATTTTCTTCTTTCTCAAAGTCGTTACTCCCGTTCATGACCATTTCATGCAATGGACGCAGATAGCAGATCACTTCATTATCACAAATCACATTTTTTGAAAATCCCGGAAGTTCCCGTCTGCCTGTCACCTCTTCCGCTAAATCAAGCATAATCTCCTTGCTGATATTAAACCCACGGTAATCCAACGTACCGTCATCAGCCTGTGCACAGGCATGGTTATCGCCCGGATTAAATAAGACAATGCTTCCCTGTCCGATTGAGTATTCTTTGTTCCTGCAAGACAGGCAGCGTTCCCCCTCCTCTATAAAACCAATCACATAATGCTCATGGAAATGATTTGGAAATGGCTGCCGTGTTCCCTCAAAACGGTATGCTTCAATCCGCAGTGATTCATCATAAACGGCAGTTCTGACTTCTCTCTTCATCACGTTCCCTCCTTGCCAAAACCATTGTAAAGCAAAGAGTTTCAAAAGTCTTGTAAAATATCTTCATTTTTTTATAATGCATGCGTGACTAATCAAAGCTGTAAATAATATCACGTTACCATCCATAAACAAGGCAACATAATCCCCCATATGTGAAAAGGCGAACAACAGATAATATCTTCTGTCGTTCGCTCTTTCTTAAAGTAAATATCTTGTTCTTAACAAACTGTGTACCAGCATTAATAAAATAACTTCGTATACTCTGTCTGTGTATCTGCTATATGGTAAACGTAAACCGTTTTCTCAATCTGTTTATAAATTGCAGCATGCTTTCCACAGATTACCATTCTGTATCCCTGCTGGTTCAACCACTCATCCGGTGTCAGTGATCCCGAATCAGGAAAGCTCTCCAATCGCTCAATCGCATCAAGTATATGGTCACTTACTTTTAAAGCTGTTTCCACGTCAAACTGTACCGAGTACCAGTCTTCTATACGTTTTAAATCTTCCCATGCAGCAGGAAGAATCTCAACCTTATATGCCATTTACTCTCTCCCTTAACCGTTTTCTCGCTTGAGAAACACTGAGTGTCTCCGCTCCGTCAATGCGCTCCTGCTCTGCCTGTAAAACTTTTGCCCGAAGCTGAAGAATTTGCTCCCGTTTTTCAAAAGCATCTATACTCATAAGCACTAAATCGCCCTCACCATTTTTTGTAATATATATTGGTTCTTTTGTTTCTTTCGCAATATTAGAAATTGATGTATAGTCATTGCGCAACGCTGATGATGCTTTAATTATCATTGAAACACCTCCGTATCACTTTTATGATATAATTATATCTTAAATTTTATACGCAGTAAAGAATATTTCTATTACCATAAACAGACTGTAACTCACCCCTCTGCCTCTTAAGCAAACTGTGCATTATACAGCTCCGCATAGAATCCCTGCTGCCTCATCAGCTCATCATGATTTCCCTGTTCGATAATATCTCCGTCCTTCATGACAAGGATCAGGTCAGCTCCCCGGATCGTGCTCAGCCTGTGGGCAATTACAAAGCTTGTTCTTCCCTTCATAAGATTATCCATCGCCTTCTGTATCCTGTGTTCTGTTCTGGTATCCACCGAAGACGTCGCTTCGTCAAGAATAAGCACCGGATTATCCGCCAGAATCGCCCTTGCAATCGTCAGCAGCTGCCTTTGTCCGGCGGAAACGTTTGTCGCATCTTCATTCAGCTCAAAATCATATCCACCCGGAAGAGTACAGATAAAATGATCTGCATGAGCTGACTTTGCAGCCCGGATCACTTCCTCATCTGTGGCATCCAGCCGGCCGTAACGGATATTTTCCATAATACTTCCCTTAAATAACCATGTATCCTGAAGAACCATGCCAAAAGCTCCCCGCAGTTCATTGCGGTTGTATTCCTTCAGATTATGTCCGTCCAGTTCGATTGCCCCGCGATTCACGTCATAGAAGCGCATAAGCAGCTTTACCATGGTGGTCTTTCCTGCTCCGGTCGGTCCGACGATCGCAATCTGCTGTCCCTGTTTTACATGCGCATTAAAATCCTTGATGATAATCTGGTTCGCATCATATCCAAACTGTACATGCTTGAAGTCCACAATTCCCTTTACCTGATCGATGGATACCGCATTCTCTGTTGTCTGGTCTTCCTCCTCTTCCTCAAGAAGCTCAAACACACGCTCAGCAGCCGCAACCATAGACTGCATCATAGTTGTAACCTGTGCCAGCTGCTGCATTGGCTGGGTAAAATTCCTTACATAGGTAATGAATGCCTGTATGTCTCCTACCTCGATCGATCCCTTAATTGCAAGGAATGCACCGGAAATTGCCACGCCGACGTACCCTAAATTACCTATGAACTGCATGACAGGCATCATAAGCCCCGACAAAAACTGCGACTTCCACGCAGATTCAAAAAGAACGTCGTTGGTACGGTCAAATTCATCTATGACGTCTCGTTCTTTTCCAAATGCCTTGACTACCAAATGCCCTGAATAATTTTCTTCTACCTGCCCGTTGATATGTCCGAGATAATCCTGCTGCTGTTTAAAATATTTCTGTGATTTTTTCATTACAAAGCTGATAAAGATCACACTTACAGGCAAAATCAAAAACGTGATCAGCGTCATAAGCGGACTGATAGTAAGCATCATAACCACAACACCAATCATGGTAGTCACAGAAGTGATCAGCTGTGTCACGCTCTGATTAAAACCGTTTCCAAAAGTATCTACATCATTTGTGATCCGCGAAAGCACTTCGCCATGCGTCCTGCTTTCAAAATACTTCATCGGCATACGGTTAATCTTTTCCGTAAGTTCCCTGCGCAGCTTATAGCAAAGCTTCTGCGTAATGTTGGTCATGGTCAATCCCTGAATCAGACCAAATAAAAAGCTTACTCCATACAGGCACAAAACAATGATCAATATTTTTCCAATATAGGAAAAATCAATTTCACCGCTGCCTGTAATCTTTCCGATCAGCCCTTCGGACAAGGCGGTTGTCGCCTTACCTAATATTTTGGGACTTACAATGTTGAATACGGCACTTATGACCGCACAAACCATAACTGCTATGACCCCGATTTTATATCCACCGAGGAACCTTATCACTTTTTTTACGGTCCCTTTAAAATCCTTTGCCTTTGTAACCGGAGCCTTTGCGCCCCTTCCTCCCATTGGCGGCATCTAGCATTCCTCCTTTCACTTAATGCTTGCAAGAAATTCTGCTTCCGATAGTTGCGACTGTGCGATCAATTTATATTCTTCGCAGCTTGCCACGAGTTCTTTATGAGTTCCCTTGCCAATCATTTTCCCCTCATCTAATACGATGATCTGATCGGCATCTAAGATGGTACTGACACGCTGCGCAACAATGATCACCGTGGAATCCTTTGTTTTCTCCGAAAGTGCCCTGCGGAGTGCAGTATCCGTCTTAAAGTCAAGTGCGGAGAAGCTGTCATCAAATATATAGACCTTGGGATGTCTTGCAATTGCTCTCGCAATGGACAGACGCTGTTTCTGCCCGCCGGATACGTTTGTTCCGCCCTGAGCGATCGGGCTCTCATATTTCTCTTCCTTTTCTTCAATAAATTCCGTCGCCTGCGCTATAGATGCCGCTTCCACAATATCATGTTCTGTTGCATTCGGCGCACCGTAAGCAATATTGGAATTGATATCTCCTGAAAACAGGACCGCTTTCTGGGGAACATATCCGATCTGAGCTCTTAAAGTGTCAATTGCCAGATCCCTGACATCTGTTCCTCCAAAGGAAATTGATCCTTTCGTCACATCAAAAAATCTTGGAATCAACTTCACCAGTGTGGATTTTCCGCATCCTGTGCTTCCAATAATAGCCGTTGTCTGTCCCGGCTTTGCCACAAAATCAATATCTGCAAGAACATCCTCTTTTCCATCCGGGTATCTGAAGCTTACATGATCAAACCGGACAGTCGCATCTAAAGGAGCTTCCACAACCGCATTATCCTTATCAACAATTGTCGCCTTCGTGTCAAGAACCTCCTGAATACGGTCCGCTGCAACTCCCGCTCTCGGAAGCATGATCGACACCATGGTCAACATCAGAAATCCCATAATGATCAGCATCGCATAAGTAATAAATGCGGTCATCGCACCAACCTCAAGCACACCGTCATCAATTTTCTGTGCGGCAACCCAGACGATCAAAATGGATACGCCATTCATCACTACCATAAGGGCAGGCATCATAAATGACATCGTTCTATTTGTAAAAAGCATAACTTTGGTCAGGCTTTGGTTTGCTTCATCAAAGCGTTCCTCTTCCTTTTTCTCCCTGCTAAATGCCCGTATCACAGGAATACCGGTAAGTATTTCCCTTGCCACAAGGTTTACGTTGTCAACCAGAGTCTGCATGATCTTAAACTTAGGCATTGCGACGATCATCAAAGCAACTATCAGACATGTAACCAGCGCGATCGCCAATATAATAATCCAATTCATTCCCGAATTATATTTACGTATATTCACAATACCGCCTATTGCCAGTATCGGCGCATACAATACCATCCGAAGCAGCATGACTGTCACCATCTGAATCTGCTGTACATCATTGGTGCTCCGTGTGATCAATGATGCAGTTGAAAACCGGTCCAGCTCCGCATTTGAAAAACCGATGACCTTCCGAAATATATTGCCTCTCAGATCGCGCCCGACCCCAGCCGCCGTTTTTGAGGCAAGAAATCCGACTATAATCGCTGCCAGAGCCATAACGAGAGCCATTCCCAACATTTTTCTTCCGGTCGCCCACAGATAATCTGTCTGCAGCTGATCTAAGTCAACTCCACAGAGTTTATACTGATCCCTGGCAAAATATTTCGCCATAGAGGTTATCATGGAATCTCCCAATGATTCCAGATTTTCCTCAAAGACATGCCTGATATCTAACAAAAACGTGTCGCTTGTAGGATCAATCCCCATATCTGCCAGTGCTTCCACTCCTTCAACTTGGGAATCTCTCTGGGATGACATCATATATACGATTGCAATCACCGAAGAAAATTCTTCTTCCAAGCTGTCCCAATCCTCTTCCTCCACAGATGCCAAAGTGTAATATCCTTTTGTCTCATCATAAACGTATGCCGCTTCCCAATCTTCTTTTTCCTCGTCAGTCAAAAAAGCTTCTACTTCCTGAAAGCCGCTTTCCGATAGGTACTCTGGAACTGCATATTCAATTCCTGAATTGGCAATCCCAACATCGATCAGGTTTGATGTATAATCAGGCAGCGAAAGATCACAGTATGCCTGAACGATCAAAAGCACAAGTATCAATATGACAAAATACCAATACTTTTTTAGATTTCTAAAAATGTTCTTCATTCTTCTGCTCCTTTCTCTCGGTACTGTCAATGGCAACTAACATCAACATTTAATAACGTTATCATATTGGAACTTATTGTCAATAGAATATGGATGAGTTTATATAGTTTTTATATTTTAAAAATCTGTGCTATGATGCTTGACACGCTCAGACTATTGTGATAGTCTATCTTCAAGGCCGCAGACTATTGCAATAGTCCAGAAAGGAGTTGTCACACTATGAAGCTGTATGATTCAGAATTAAAAGTCATGGAAGTTCTATGGGAGCAAGGCGGCATGCCCGCCCGCAGTATCGTAGATATCCTGTCAGAACGCATTGGCTGGAACAAAAATACGACTTACACCGTGATCAAAAAATGTATCGAAAAGGATGCCATTGCACGGGAAGAACCAAACTTTTTCTGCAGACCTCTTGTCACAAAGGATGAGGTCGCACAGAGTGAAACAGAGCAGCTGATCGACAAAATGTTCGGCGGTTCAAGCGAACTGTTTTTTTCATCATTTATAAAAAATCAAGGAATTTCGGAGGAAGATGCCGCGCGTCTCTCCAAGATGATCATGGAGGCAACACCTTCCAAGAAAAAGAAGGCAACGCCTCCAAAAAAGAAGAAGGAGGCGGAATAATATGTTACATTTTAGAATGAATATGCCTTTTGTATTAATGGCACTCTCAGGGAGTATTATGATTTTAATCGTCCTGCTTCTGCGCAGTCTGCTTAAAAATAAACTGCCTAAATTTGTTTTTCCGGTTCTCTGGTGTGTAATACTCGTGCGTCTGCTGATCCCGTTTTCTTTAAGCAGTCCGCTGAGTCTGAAAGTATCGGAACACTCTCTGCTGTACGCACCTTTCAATTATGATTCGGTCAGCAGTGACATTGTAGCCGAGCCTCAGGCTCAAACTACTTACGATTCTTTTGTTTACCACTCTTATGCCGATGACTCACCCGTGATTGAGTGTATCACCGAGGGCACTTCCACTGCCTATGTAGGAAGTGCGAGTCTGTACGCCTTCCCGTGGCGCACCCTGCTGCCGATTGCATATTTTCTCGGGCTTTTTCTGACAGCAGGCATTTTGCTCCTGCAAAAATACCGCTGCAATGCAAAGCTGAAAAACAGTTTACTGGTCGAGCACAATGAGACAATCAATACTCTTCTCCGTGAAATGGGAATGGGACATATTCTTGTTTTCACAAATGATGAAATTGCCTCGCCCTTCGTATGCGGCATATTTGTACCGCATATCTATCTGCCGACCCGCATGGATTTTTGCAATACGGAGCTTTTGCGTCACATTCTTATGCATGAAACCATGCACATAAAACGTTGGGATAATCTCATCAAGACAGCTATGCTCGCTGCGCTCTGCTTAAACTGGTTCAATCCGCTCGTCTGGCTGATGTCAAAATGCCTTTCCTCCGATCTGGAGACGGCATGCGACGAGGCCGTGCTTCGCCGTTATCATGACGAAGAACAGCGCAAAAGCTACGCCTTTGGTCTGCTTGCCATGGCAATTACCGGGAACCGCACAACAATGCTCTACAGTGCTTTTTCCAAGTCAGAAGTAGAGAAGCGGATCAAGAGCATCCTGAACTATAAGAAAGCATCTGCTCTGCTGCTTACAGCAGCGATCACTCTTATGCTATGCAGCACCGTTGTATTTGCCACGGGTATACAAGCCCCGTTTTCGCCTTATCTGACTGCATACTGCGCAAGCAGCAATTGCCGGTGGGGTGTACGTGCAGAGATCACACGTGATATTGTGTTGGGGAGAGATTCCCAGAAACGCGCCGAAAATATCCTGCTGGACATCCTTGCGGCAGATACGACAAACAACCCGGAACTTATGGAAGAAAAAATGAAAGACGCTTTATCAGATGAGTTCCATGTGGAAAGAAATGCTTTTAGTCTCAGTTTCAGCCTTTGTTTAAGCGATGAAGATCGACTTAATGAGTATGCACCGTGGGAACTCACGCAGGATGCACA
This sequence comes from Roseburia sp., assembly GCA_014804775.1. Classification (GTDB taxonomy): domain Bacteria; phylum Bacillota; class Clostridia; order Lachnospirales; family Lachnospiraceae; genus Roseburia. Next base: position 9,368 of record JAAUZB010000004.1, read on the forward strand.
GGGCCGCTTCCTTTACAAGGGCTCTGCCTGCCACAGCTTTACCGATAACGCAGGCGGCATCTATCAGTTCTATGAAGATGGCTTGATTGATGTCACAGTCCAGAGGGACCGTTATGGGTATATCACTGACATTGATGTGCAGAAAAGAGGAAATTGATATTACTTCCCGTAAAAAAAGGAACCGTGGCAAGAGCAATCCCGTGAATGCTCTGCCCGGTTCCACTTTAAAGCGCATCCCATATGAGGACAGCGTTTTTTTAATACGCTCCGATATACGGAATTAACTGTCTGTGACCGTAATTGCCCTACATAAGATATTTGGATAAATGCTCCAATACGCATTCCTGAATCTGTTTGGCAATCTGTTTTGCTTTTTTCTGGTTAATGCCTATCTCTTTTGCCACTGCAAGGATATCGGGAATCCCGGGATCGGCACCATTGCCGTGAACAGTGGTAGCATGTTCTCCGCCAAGAGAATTACTGTAGGTTAAGTCATAGGCAGGAGATAAAATCCAACGGTTTTCCTCTTCTAAATAAAGATAAGAAAAATTTTTAGAGTGGTCGTCCCGATTATGGGCAAATATATTGAAGCACATTAAGCGGAAAAGTTTTTCACACTCTGACATATCCTTTGTCAATTGGAATGTCAGCCGCATGAGTATATCATAATCTAAATTAGGAATCCGATGTGAGGTTTCCAGCAATGCGGATACAGAAATCATATGAATGGGAAGTACACCAGTTTCCGTGTTCATCCTGTCAAAACGTCTGGTTCCAAAATATCCGCTGCATTTTTCAGAAGGAAAAAGTTTTACAGTCTCCATCGGAATACCACATTCTTTGGCGCAGCAGGCGTAATCATATTCTTGTTTTCCGATTTCAGTAGAGTCCATAGTAGATGGGAATTTAATAATCCAGTCTTCACCGTTTACATTTGTGAGAATTTTAGGTCTGGCTCCTCCTGAAGAACCACCCATGGAGAAAAGATGATCCAATTTCTCGGAAAATTCTGTTTTCAAAAGTTTTCGGCATTCCGTTGCGATTTCGTCTAAACTCATACCTGCATTTTTGATTTCCAAAGCTGTTTCTGGCTCATAGGTGAGGGCTCCCATTCCTGAGCTTCCCACAATTGCCAGCCTGTCAAGATTTCCCATCTCATAAGGGTTTAAATGATTTTTCAGCATCAGACGGTCTACCAGAAAACGCCCCCAGCCATCCGGAAGGCTGTCTGCAAAAACTCCAAATAACCCATCAAAAGGGTCCACCTTGGGCAGAAACACTTTTTTCTGTAGCGGTAAAGAGAAAGGGTTGATTGAAAATCCCTCTGCCAGCCATTCGCTTGTGTATTCAAATGCCGCCAACCTGTTCTGGTAGAGCGCCAGCGTACCGACTTTTCTTCCACGGTACAAAACCGATAAAGACCTAATTTTGTTCATTTATAATCTCCTCAATGGATAAAAAGGGCACGTTTTCAAAAAGTGATTCCAGTTCCCCATCAATTTCCAGTGCAATGGCTATCTTTGACAGAGACAAGAGGGAAATCTCACCCGTCTGCTCAAAGCGTTTGAGAGAGCCAAGACTTACGCCTGACTTCGCACTTAATACCTTCTGTGAGATTTTCCGCCGTTTACGAATTTTTACAATTCTATTGGCAATGGTCATATTTAGTTCTTTTGGGGTTTTCTTCATAAAAATCAGAGTATTCATAGCTAATATATTAACCCATAATCACAAAAAAGGCAAGAAAGGATTAAAATATTATTCATTATGACCTGTCTATTGACCGTCTGCTATCTTTAAATCCCCATTCGCAGGATTGTCAATCAACGCTCCATTCTCATCAAACCGTGAACCGTGGCAGGAACAGTCCCATGAATGCTCTGCCTGATTCCACTTTAAAGCACATCCCAGATGAGGGCAGCGTTTCTTTGAAAATGTGAGCAGGCCGGCGAGCGCCTCCCACCCATTGCACAAAAGCTGTAAATGTAGCATACTTCTCGACGGAGAGAAAAGCTCCGTGTATGGGCTTTCTTTTTCAAGCACAAGATCTGACAGCATCTCTGCCGCAACCATAGACGATGTCATTCCCCATTTATTAAATCCGGTCGCGACATAGCAATCCGGCATATGTTTTGAATACGCTCCGATATATGGAATGCCGTCCAGTGTCATGCAATCCTGCGCCGCCCATGCATACGTTTCCTTTGCGCCTGGATAATACATTCCTGCCGCTTTTCGAAGTTCCTGCCAGTTTCCGCCGCTTTTTCCGGTTCTGTGCGCGCCGCCCCCCAGCAGGAGAGTATTCTTATAATTTCGAAAAGACAGTCCCGTTTTTGCCTCATCTACATACATTCCCCTGACTTTCGCTGCGTTTTCAAGAGCAATGACGTAGGAACGGTGCTGATACATTTTCAGAAAATACATTCCATGCTTATTATCAATTGGAAAATGTGTTGCAAAGATTAGTTTTTGGAAAGAAATGTCACCTTTTTCGGTGACAGCGATGTGGTCCCCAAATTCCTTCACGAATGTGTGCTCGTAGATATTCAGACCCTGTACAATTTTAGAGATAAATTTCAACGGATGAAACTGAGCCTGATTTTCAAAACCGATGGCACCTGCCGTCTGAATAGGCAACTCCTGCGCCTGTGAAAAAACTGCATTGTATCCAATCTTGCGCAATGCATCAATTTCTCTCTCTATCTTCTGCCTTTGATCGATGGAATAGACATATGCTGTCTTGATCTCAAAATCACAGTCCATGTTTTTGCACAGCTTAGCATATGTCTGCACGGCATTTTGGTTTGCTTCCAGATAGAGTTTCGCTTTCTCTTCCCCTGCATGCCGCAGCAGCTTATGATACTTCAGCCCGTGCAAAGCTGTGATCTTTGCCGTAGTATCCTCTGTCACCCCGGAACAAATTGTTTGCCTCTCCACCAGCGCATAGTCCACTCCTTTTTCACGCAAAAAATGGGCACACAGAATTCCAGCCATGCCTCCTCCGATGATCAACACGTCCGTCTTCTGACTGCCCTCTAAGCTTTGAAAATGCGGCAGATCAATATTCTCAGTCCAAATCGAGTTCATAGTTTTCCATCCTTCCGGCTGCGTCTGTTCTTGCGAACTTCATTCGGACTTATTATGTGCAGTGGGTGAAAAACTATGTGCTCTCAGATCGGAAGGTTCCCGATTTTACTAGAAATTCTGTCCGTTCCAGCCCCAGTCATTGACGCCGTGATAAGTGACATAAACCGCCTTGCCCGGAATACCAAGCTCCTGCTCAAATATCCTGCAAATTTCTCCTGTCATGCGGTTGTAGGCATCGGACGATGCATTTCCAAATAAGCTGACCGACACGTATGCGCCCTTGTCAAGCTTTTGTCCTGCCATATAAAGATCATAATTGTCTTCCATACCCACCATGAGATAAGTCTCGGATTTTCCCAAAAGAGAAACCGATTTCCCCAGCTCAGATTTGATTTTTTCTCTTTTCTCCGCTNTNACCGGAACTGTAATTTTTGANTCGATAAATGGCATAATTTTGTCCTCCTCATANTNNTNTTNTCNGCTNCNNATNNTATCATAAGCCATGCNCAAAATCAATAAGTGAACTCANAANTGTATCGGCGNAACATCCTCAGTCAGCGGCNTCATCTCATATTCCGGCAGACNNTCCAANAGCNCGTCCAGNCAGATNCCNGTCTGATAGACNACATCATGTGCCAGCATTANCACCTTTTNCCGTCCAANTGTCGTTTCNACTCCGTTTGCGATCAGCTGCTCGGGCTCCGGTTTCGCCGTCGCATCCTCCAGACTTGCATTCCAGTCGAAATAGATGTATCCTCTTGCCGACATTTCTTCTATGATATCTTCATACACATCCCGATTAAAATTATTGATGCTGCCGCCCGGAAAACGGTACAGCTTTGCATCAACCCCTGTCAGTTCCAGCACCGTCTGATGCGCTGTTTCAAAGTCTTCGATAAAACTGTCCACACTCTCATAAATCGCATTATAATCATGGCTGTCACTATGAATGCCTATCGTATGCCCTTCCGCCACGATTCTTTGTACCACCTCAGGATACCTTCTCACATTCTCCCCTACCAGAAAAAATGTCGCTTTGATATTCCGTTCTTTCAAGACATCCAATACCCTGTACGTATTTTCCGGGGAGGGACCGTCATCAAAAGTCAGATACATCGTCTTCGGGTGAAAATACANTTCTATGCCCTGCACAATTCCCTCTGCGATTTTCTCCTGATATTCTTCNGTAACCANTTTTTTACACTCTGCCNTATTTGTCAAAAATCCNGTCTCNATGAGACANGCNGGCATNTNNGTCTNTCNNGTCACATGNANCTCCGNGTCNCNGCNAAGCNCCCGTTCNNCNGCNCCNGTACTCTNTATAGNNTNNTTATNTANNAATTGNGCNAGNCTCTGATTNTCNCGCTGCGCNTCCTCTCCCTCGAACCATACCTCCATTCCGCTNACNCTNGCATCNTCGGAAGANTTTTGATGAATACTCACATAAATNTCAGCCTGACTTTCATTNGCCAGNTTCACACGGTCNTCTTTTGCGATATAGGTATCGTCCTNTCTTGTCATAATGACCTGATANCCAAGCTCCTCCAGCTTTCCCTGTACCAGCCTGGCAATCGCCAGATTCACATCTTTTTCCCACACACCTTCACTCGCACAGCCTTCATCCTCTCCGCCATGTCCCGGATCAAGGACGATTACCGGCTCCCCCGGCTCTTTCTCTATATATTCAGGTTCGGAAACCGTTTCATTTCTTATTTCCGCTTCTTCCGTCGGTTCCGTCTCCGGCTGCGTCATCACAAACGCCTTTGCCGGCAGCAATCTGCCTGTCAGCGCAATGTAGGCGCCGATCATGCACAGCGTCATGATCCCCATACAAAAGCCCTTCCATAACCTTCCTTTTCCTCTCCTCTTTCTGTTCCATCCTTTTCCTTCGTACATGACGTGATGCTCCTCTCTTGTGTGATCCTGTTGAACTTAGATTACACAAAAGCTGCATCAAAATATCATCATTTTTGCATCATTTTTGCATCATTTGGAAATTTTCAAAAACAGTTCGTTAATTCCTTCATAAAAACCGACTGTCACCACGGTTTTGTCATCTCCCATACCCAAAAAGACATATTTCTTAAAATATGGCGTCGTCTCTAAGAGCGGATTATCCGACTCATAAGGCTCGGGACTGTCGAGTCCCATATATTTTCTCCACTCCTCCACGATCAGATCTGCATCGATGTCCTCCCACTGCAGATCCATTCTAACGTAAAACTCGTATATTTTCCCGTCATCCGCATCAAGATATGCATCGATCAGTCTGTTTTCCTTATTGGCATTCTTCTGACTGTTTGACAGGCTCACCTTCCAGACCGCCACATTATTTCGCGGCTCTAAAACATCAATTGCCGAATACAGTGTCGCATCGTAAGACGACGCATCGACCTCCTTCATCTCCTGCGGCAGCAATCCCAGCTCCTTTAGCTTATTCAACCCGACGTTGCAGCTCTCGTAGATCTGCTCGTCTGTGATCTCCTGACCGGAGGGACCTTTGTGATTGATCACAAACGCATAAGTGCCTTCCAGATCCCAATAGTCTATGCTCGCAGTTTCCGGACGCGTAAGGGAATTCAGCTCACTTTCGGGAAGTGTCTGACTGCTCAGACAGCGGGATAAGATATATACCTTTTCGTTTTGATTTAATGTGTAGCGGTAGCCTTCCCCTGCCTCCTCCACGGCATCGGCATGAATTTGCTCCAAAATACTCCTGTCCTTATATCGCGCCAAAGCTTCCGGTCCCCAAATGGACAGTATCATGACTAATCCGGCAAACAGAAGAAATACCACACCAATCACTTTTTTATTTTTCATCCTGCGCCTCCCATTCCTGTCCCGGAAGAACAAAGCTGATACATGAACCCTTTTCCGGCTCGCTCTCAATCACCAATTCGCTGTGGTGCAGACGGAGGATTTCTGCGCAGAGCGCCAACCCCAAGCCGGCGCCGTTTTTGCTTCTGGCACGGGATTTATCTACCATATAAAAAGCCTGTGTGATTTTATGCTGCTCTTCTTTCGGTATACCGACTCCAAAATCCCTAACCGAAAACCGATATCCTTCCGCAAGCTTTTGACCGCTGATCTCGATCACACTCTCCGGTTCTGACGCTTTGCAGGCATTATCGATCAGGTTCACCAATACCGTCTTGATCAGATTCACTTCAACACAGATTGTTGCCTTCTCGTAATCGAAGTGAAACTCTCTCTCCCTGTCCTCGCCGAACATTCCTCCCAGATAATCAAACACAAGCTCTGTCGGAACTGTCTGAAATTCTATCTCACTTTTCTTTGTCACAATGATATCCAAAAGTCTGAAGGACATTGCCTCCAGTCTCTTACCCTCGGTATAAATATAATTTGCCGACATAATGCTTTTTTCTTCATCCAGCTTATGAGAGCGCANCATATCCGCATATCCTACAATCGCCGTCAACGGCGTTTTCAGTTCATGGGCAAATGCCGCCACGAATTCTTCCCGTGCCTCCACTTCCTCCTCAAGCTTTCTCACATTCTCTTCAAGCGCGCCTGCCATATGATTAAAATCGACTGTAAGCTGCCCTAATTCATCACGGCTCACCTGTTCTGCCCGGTATTCATATTCACCTGCTGCCATTCTTTGGGTCGCCCTTGTCAAAAGACGGATCGGTTTCGTCAGAAAAGACGCAATAAAGTGCATGATGACCATACCGATAAGCAGCATGGCGACCGTCACCTTCCGGTACAGGGAATAACCGGACGCCCGCTCTTGAAACACCTCGGAAACATCCTTCATCGTCTCAAGATACAGAATCCTGTCCAAGACATTTACTGCCACACATGTATGAATATAATACCCATGATCAGTTCTGATCACGCGGTACGACTTTGTTCCCTCATCCATTTCTGCCAGCAGTCCGGTATCCGCCTCAAAGCCGTCGCTGACATAGAGTACATTTTTCTCCTCCCCAGAAATACGCAACAGCCTTCCAATACTCCTGCCGCCGGTTTCCAGCTTCAAAGCGATCTCCTCCACCGTGCTGTCCGGCAACACGCTATACTTTGCCGGTACGTTGAGCGCCGCTGTCTCAAATGCAAAGCTTAAAATGCTGCTCTCGTCCATTGCCTGTCCGACTTCCCTCTCCAGCGACGATTCAAACACATAATTTACAAAATAGAATCCGCTGAATCCCAATGCCATCGCCATGACAATGATCGTCCACAGTAATAATTTGAATGAAAATTTCATTACGATACCTCTAAGCGATATCCGACCTTATACACCGCCACCAAACTATGTTCCCATCCCAGTTTCTTTCTCAACCGCTGTACGTGAAGATCTAAGGTACGGCTGTCCGCGAAATACTCGCCCTCCCAGACCTTTTCATACAGAGTTTCCCGAAACANCGCTACATTTTTATTTTTCATAAAGAGTACCAACAGACCGAATTCTTTATTNGTCAGCTCGACCGGTCTTCCTCCTTTTGTCACCCTGNGNGCCTCNACNTCCACNACCACATCGCCTGCCGTAAGCTGCTGCTCTGTCTTATTGTAACGCCGGAGAACCGCTTCCACCCTTGCCACGAGNTCCACCACGTCAAAAGGTTTCACCAGATAATCGTCTGCCCCTAGTTTCAGCCCTTTCACCCGGTCCTTTACCTCGTGTTTCGCNGTAATAAANATCACAGGCACGCCAAGCGGNCGTATGTATTCCATAATATCGTAGCCGTCCGCCCCCGGCAGCATGATATCGAGCAGGATCAGATCATAATCCTCCTGTTCGATCAAGTCGATCGCCTCCAGGCCATTCTGCACCGTGCTGCAATGATATCCCGCCGACGATAAATTCAGATCGATCAGATCGCATATCGCCTTTTCATCGTCCACAACCAATATCTTAATCATTGTTCTGATTTCCACCCCCAATAAGCGCGTGCTTTTTCTACAAGTTCATCCATGGTATCCTCGTCGCCGCACNGCAGACTGTTCTTTATTTCCATGTCAACGGAAAATCCCCCCGTCCGCTGATAGTAGACAACGTAATCACTTTTTACCGCAAANCTGCCCTGCTCATCATCGTAGCTGTATCTTGCCANCACCACAATATCTTTCAGNCCGTCTCCGTCAATNTCCGTGCANCGGATACCCTTTAACGCATATAAATTGTCNGAATTTCCCATNGGCTGCAGGCTCGANNTGATATATCCCTGTTCGTTCACCAGATAAATCATAAATACATCATACTCCGCCATTTTGTATGTCCCNGGAACGACCTGCAGTCTGCCCAGTTTCTCAAAGGTTCTGGTATAGTTCTGCTCCTCGACGATTTCCATTCCCTGCCNCTGCAATTCCTCNAAAGTCGTCGCCGTATACATGAATTCNGCGGAAACTTCGCCCCTGACAAAGGCTTCGATCAGNTTCACACTCTTATTCATTCCNAACCGGTTGATCTTGTCCGATATGCGGTAATCTCTGTAAAATGAAGNTCCCTCTTCACTCTGGAACAGCACGTCACCCACCTTATAGCTCTTTCCTGCATAAGCGCCGCTGTCATTGACGCAGGTAGCGATCAGCGCAATATCCGTCANNCCGTCNCCGTTCAGATCNTGAAACGNTACNGCNGCAATNCTCTTATTCGGCTGTTCCATCTGTCCCATATTTNTGTAATTCATCTCNANCNGATCNGTCTTATAAAAAACCGTACCGCTTTCGTCNGNAAAAAATAAGNCAAGACGGNTGTATGTCTCATCAAAAGCCGGNATCAGATATGCTCCNTCCNCCTCGGCCATCTCCTCANTCTCTTCCTCCCCGGATGTTTCCTCGGACACTGTCAGCTGCATCGGNAAAATCTGCTCCTCTACAATNCGAAATCCGTTCTCTGAAATGTCATACNCAGTCTCTACCGCTTCCANNCGGCTTNTNTANTCCTGATAGAGCNCNAGNACATCGTCCTGTCTGCCAGACTCAGCNGCGGGCNNATCATTNACCGCACGGACCGTTGCCGGCACGTCAAANACCGCCAGCAGCATTGTCAGGAGCGCTGCATATGCGATACGTTTTCTTCCGCGTNTCTGTCTTTTGTTTTTTACATATTGGAGATGGTTTCGTTTGTACAAATTGGCCTCCGTGTTTATGGGGATTTTTTAAACTGCTGCATCATCGGATTTGTTTCTTGACAGAATTCTATCATATGTCGCACAATCTGACAAACCGAATTTTACCTGTTACGGTAGAATCAATTCCCTTATCGCTAATAATCGCAAATGTCTGTTTTCATCAGCCTGCGCCCCTGCAGAACAGTCACCGGCATGAAAATAATCACATTGCTGACCGCAAGTCCTTGCAATGCCATTTTATTATAGTAAAAAAGCTTTAACCCACGCTCCAGCAGATATAGACTGTTCATCAGGTAAACTCCCAGCATCACGATACACGCTCCTGTCACGATCCCTGCTACATCCATCAGAAATACCTCTCCGACAATTTTCTTTCTGATTTTCCACTTTGATATTCCTATCGCCTGATACAGTGCAAATTCGCCTTGCCGGTGCTGATACATTCCCGTAAGCGCAGCATTTGTCGTGATTGCCATAACTACTGCCATCAGAATGATGAGCAAAAAATACAGATACTCAAATACGGACAGCTGGCGGTCCATCATCTCCCTGTAATAATCGTAATCCATAACCCTTATCTTGTAATCTGTCTTTAACACCTCCAACAATCCGCNGTATTCATCATCATTCATCCCTGTCGGCAGGATCATATAGGCAGGCGTCTCCGTATCATTGATATAGTATGCGCTGTAGTCCTCTTCGTCTGTCAGGGCATCTAACCGGAAATCACCGTCAAAATATTCGCCTGGATTATCAACTGTCAGGAAATCACCGAGCTGCATACCGCGATTGTTCGCCTGCAAACCACTCATAATAACACTGCCATTTCCAAGCTCTCCCTCCGCATTCGTCTCGCTAAGCGATATTCCGACAAAATCACAGTATAAAAGAAAATCCTCCGCATTCCGAAAGGCATACGGCAACACTCCGGTTGCAAATCCCATAATTGATTTTGTATAAATCAGTCCACTTTTCCCCTGTTTTAAGAATGTGATTTTGTCATTTTTGTCAAGCATATCGACCGCCCTTTGAAACTCTGCACCGTCATAGTCTGTCTGTATCGGTTCAATGATCGCGACCCGGTCCATCCGGTCAATCGCATAGTCAAACATGCTTCCTATATTGGAAATATAGAGTCCGCCCAGATAAACCGCAAATGTGAGCACAAACATAGCTACGATTAATGACGCTCTCCATCTGTTCGCTTTTATAAAATATAATGCCGTAAAAGGTCTCAAATTGTTTCACCGCCTTTTCTGTTGTCAATCATCCCATCCCACATTTCAATCACGCGGTCTGCGTCCTTTAAAATTGACATATCATGTGTGATGACAAGCACCAGATGTTCTTTTGAATATTCCTTCAAAACCTCCATAACCGCAAAAGCGTTTTCGTGATCCAGCGCGGCCGTCGGCTCATCCGCGAATAGCACATTCGGTTCATTCACCATCGCCCTTGCAATCGCAACCCTCTGTCTCTGTCCTCCCGACAGCTTTGAAGGCCGCTTCTTTAACTCCCTGTCTCCCAACCCGAGAGATTTTAAAATATTCTCTGCCTTCGTATTTAAGTTCCTGTCTGCCTCGCTCCCGGCTATCATCACATTATCAATCGCCGACATGTACGGGACCAGAAAATGCCGTTGAAATACAAAGCCGAATTCTTCCCTTCTTAATTTTTCACGCTCTGCTGCTTTCAGCTTCAGTAAACTTTTCCGGTTATACAAAATTTCCCCCGACGTCGGAATCTTTAGTGTGGACAGGCAGTACATCAATGTAGATTTTCCGCTCCCTGACGGTCCGATGAACCCGATCAGTCCACAGTCCGGCAGTTCTAAATCAAATCCTCCAAGCGCATAAACTTTGTTTTCTTTTTCAATATCATAGATCATTGTAATCTCTTTTACCTGAAACATATTCCCATCCTCCTATATGTCATCGTCAATCGCATCTATCGTCTTGATCCGGTATATCTCAATACGGATCGGTAACTGCAGCGCCCCAAATAATGCAATATATGCGCATAAAATTTCAATTACTGTATCCCACAGAAAGAACCTGCATAAAAGTCCTCTCGCCCCGATCACCAGTCCGTCCAGTAGGACCATCAGCGCCACACATATCAGGAATGCTGCAAGGATGGCAATACAGAATGTAAAGAGCAGCTCTCTTATGATGGAAAAATAAATAGTGTTTCTTCTGTATCCAATCGAGGCGTATAAACACCATTCACTTCTTCTGTCCCTCAGATAAGAAATGTTTACAATAATGACCAATACAAAAATCACTGCCATAAATCCCACGCTTATCAGATTTGTGGAAGTGGAGATCACATCCACAATCTCTTCCTTGAGTTCTCGTTTTCCCTCTTTTACATCAAAAAAATCAGAGTGCTCCAACATGATCCCCTGACCTTTCGCTACCGTTCGCAAATCGCTTATGGAGCCGTCTGAAACAACACATATCGCAGTATTTGTATATGGTTTCGCTTCATCAGCCAGACCACAGCCAAAATAATGCGCACAGTCGATCACACCGACGACCGTTATCTCACTACTCTGACTCAGCTTATCTCCAACTTCATATCCATAATTTTTCATCAATTTTAAGTCCAGCACCACTTCATCTGCGTTTTCCGGCAGTCTCCCGTCTATCAGTACTGCATCCGTTTTCTGAAGCAGTGTTTCCATCTGCTCTCTTGTGACAAGCGGAATTTCCACTGTGTATTCTCCTACTACAGAGGTTACACGGCTGTATGCGATAGCTGCCATAAATGCGTCCTCCACACCGTCACATTCTTTCAGCAGCGGTACGATCTCCTTACACCTTTCTGATACGGCGTCCGCATAAATCCGGGCATAGCTTTTTGACGGATCGCTGAAATCCGTTTCCAGATCATCCTCATTGAGAGTAATGTACTGCACATATTTTGTCGTCTCCGTCAGTATCTTCTGAAAGGTTTCCGTTGTTGTGGAAAGTAAAAATGTCATAAGATAATTTGCAATAAAAAACATTGCAAGACTGACTGCCAAAACAGCAACACGTCTCTTGTTATTTTTTATGTAATAAAAAGCTGATATCTTTTGCGACATGTAGTCATCTCCTCCTTTACCTGCATTGGTCAGCATGCTCTTATGATAGCCCATTTTCTCACAGCATAAAAGTAACCACAGTCATATTTTGAGTATGACTGTGGTCACATTATTCCTTCATCGCTACGATCAGTTTAGACCGGTCATGAATGCCGGTTTTATCATAGATAGATGAAATATAATTTTTTACTGTCCCCTCCGAAATATACAATTCGTCTGCGATCTGTCTATTACTAAATCCTTTTGAGAGAAGTGTACAGATTTCCTTTTCGCGCTCTGTCATGTCAGAAAGCAGCTCTGTGCTTGCAGCGGACGCTTCCCTGCGTCCCTGCATTAGTATCGCCATTCGCTGCATCACCTTTGGATCTATCACACTCTGCCCGCCCATGATACGCTCTATCGCTCCAAGAATCGCGTCCTTTCCGCTGCCCTTTAACAGGTATCCGTCCGCACCGCCGGCAATTGCATCCGTGATATTGAAATCGTCATAAAAGGTCGTCAGAACAAGAATCTTAATGTCAGGATAAAGCTTCTTCATCTGGCGTATGAGCTCAATTCCGCCCATTCCTTTCATATTCAGGTCAACCAATGCAATCCCGCATTGCTCATGCTCTAATATACTTAACGCTTCCGCTCCGTCATGCGCCGTTCCAGTCACCCGAATCCCGTTTACCGTCAGGATTATCTCCAGACTTTCCAGCAACAGCGGTTCATCATCCACCAGCAACACATCCGTCATAGGCATCACCATCCTTTTCTATTTTTCCATCATCCTGCATTTGTGAATTCTATGGGTATCGTCATTTCCGTCCGAAATCCGTTCTCATTTGTAAATTTTGTGCTTCCGCCATTTTTTTCAATATACTGCAGAATTTTCTTTAGTCCAAAACCGTCCCGAAGCAGCCGGTTAGCGTCTTGCTCTTTAAAGTCACTTTTCCCGTTATCCGCAACAGTGATTTTAATGTGGCTGCTGTCTGCCAGAAGCTGCAGTGTAAAATGTGCTGCATGTCCATGCTTCTGCCCATTGGTGAATAGCTCCTGCACTGCTCCGGTAAAAAATTCCGTATGTTCATGTACAATCATTAAATTGGGGCAGAAAACCTCTTTGTCAAAATGCACCTTCACATCCGCATCCATTGTAAACTGTTCCACCACAGCTTCCAGTTCAAGAATAAAATCATCCAGAGAAATATTTTCCGTCTCTGCGTCCAATACCCTGACGGCATGTCGAATGGATTCCAGCCCCGTATGTATTCTTTTATTTGCACTTCTTACTTTATCCAGCGCTCTGTCAGAGTCGAACTCCCACAGCGTCTCGGCAGCATCCAGTGCCATGCTGGCGGCCGTAATGGTATGACCCACACTGTTATGAATGTTGCGGCTGATGTTTTCCCGTTCCTCAAGCCTTGCATTTCGTTCTGCCATACTGCTCTGCAGCATCAGCATCCGGTTCATCTTCTTTTCTTTCAGCTCGTTTAATGCCAGCATTCCGATTGCCTGCGACATTTGCTCCCTGTAATCTGCATACCGTTCAAAAAGCTTTTGAATGTACCACAGCAAAGCTGACGCCGCCGTCAATACCGCCATCTCAACAATCATGATCGGAAGCGCATCAGCAAGGTCCTGCCTGCGGCAAAACAGCTGCCACACAGCAAACAGAATTGGAGGAAACATGATCCGTATTTTGCCTCTGCAGTCTGCCGCAATCTGTTCCCACAGCAGGAACATACAAAAACCGTGAGAAATCACGCAGCATACTGCCGTCAGTATCATCTTAGGCAATACTGTTGCTGCGCTCCTTTTATCTGACAGGTTTTCCACTGTGACAACGACCATCAGCAGTCCGGCAGCACTCATCAGGCAGTACGGTCTCTCTGTATAAAATAATCCGTATATTGTCAGAAACAGGATTAACCCCTGCGCTGTGATATATCCACTCATTCATTCCCCCAAGTCCTGTCAATAAAATCCGTATATNCCTTTCTGTTCACCTCATCCTTATGCTCCCGATACCAGAGGTAAGCCTCCTGCANTCCAAGCTTTAACGGGACCGTATCTTCGATCAGCTCCTTCTGCCGCATGACATCAAGNCTGTANTCATAGTCATAAAANCTGAAATAGCTTCTCTGNTCCATATCCTCATATACTTCCACATATTCCGGCGTACGCCCCGCCNCATCATAACANAGGTNGACCCACTCCCGNATTGANANNCTGCTTTCATTACCCACNTTAAAAATATGGTCGGCNGGATGCCGTTCNAAAATGCNATCCATGCATCTGCACAAATCTTTTACATGGAAAAACTGCAGCTTCATNTCACCTTTTCGGGGAAGGTAAAAACGCCGGTCACGGTCCGCNCACTCGAAGACAAACGCTTCNCTGTANACATTATTCATCGGTCCGTACAGATATGGCGGACGGAGGATATAAGCATCCNGTACTCTTTCAAGCAATTCCCGTTCCGCCTCTATCTTATTGATCCCGTAAGCTCCCCAATACCTGTTTTCCCCCGTCTGCTGCGTCTCGCAAAAAGGCTGCGGCAAAGACTCCGGGTACACTGCGCTTGAGCTGATCANTATATAGTCCTGAAAACTCCCNAGCGCATCCAATAAAANTCTTACATCCTCGCCNGTATATGCGGTGATGTCCAGCACNGCGTCAAATTGGTGCTNCTTTAATNCATTTCCAAGATTATGCCTGTCCGCCTCTATCAGTATTGTTCCGTCCGGCTGCGGATGCCGGTTTCTGTTCANCAGATAAACNTCATAGCCTTTCTTTACATAATACTCTGCCGCATATCTGCTNACAAATACCGTACCNCCTGTAATCAATATCTTTTTCATTTATGCCTCCAGTTTATAGATCATCTCATACCATTGCTCCCCGCCCCACGANGAGTTCGCGANCCCCCTGTTTTCATATCCCATTTTCTCATACATCCCAACTTTTGCTTCCAGACATGTCAATATGGCAAGCTGCCTGTTCTTCTCCCGCTCCCGCTGCAGATACCGGCGCATGATCTCACTTGCCAANCCCTGACCGCGGTATTCCGGNAGGACATCCAGACCAAGCAGCATGATGTTCCTNCCGTCCGGTTCNTACAATCCNATATCGGTAAAAAACTCATCCCGAAAGNCATNCTCATTTGTCGAAAGCCCGTTCAGAAATCCTGCAAGCTTTCCCGTCTTTTTGTCCACCGCAACCAGAAAAAGCTCCGGTGCCTGAAGCGTTCTCGCCGTTATCATCTTNTCGGAGCACGCTTCATTCGGCGGAAAACAGATCTGCTCAATCCTTGCGGCNGCTCTNGCCTCCTCCGGTAAAATATTNCTGAATTCAAAATGTTCCNTTATTTCTTTACTGNTCATTTCTAATAACCATCCCTTTCTCTTAGCCTGTGCTCAGTGTTGCAACCGTTTGTGAAATCCCACAAAAGCAGTTATAAAAAGTATCTCCGAACACTAAATCTTCCTTAAATGATATTGTGTACTTTTGTTTTTCCCTTCTGAAGTTAATATACCTAATTCACAGAATTTTTTCATATATCTTCTAATCGTAGATGTCGGAATACCTGTTATATTTGACATAACCGTCGTTGTAACATATTTATCTTCTTTTAACTGACTAATAAGTATTTCTAAAAATACTTTTTGTTTCCCATTTAATTTATCGCTCACTTTATCNCTCAACATATCGCTCATTTTATCGCTCACTNTTTGTCTATCAGCATCATTTTTTGTTATTATTTCCGCAGCCGTTGNTCCCACCTTAAGATTGGCAACATTGTCTATTGGTATTGTAATCTGGAATATATTATCCTCAATAAATGTAGGCTTTCCACCNGAATAAAGCTTTGTATATTTATTTGTATTCCTCATACCAGANCCAAGTTCATCAGCATANCCTATTTCTCTGAAAACCTTTGANATTGTTGGATTTTTAGGAAATGCTTTAAACTTATTCAACTGAAGTTCTCCATGTCCATGTGGCAAGTTACTATTCTCTGTATACATATTATCTTTTTCAATAACAAACTTTGCTGAATAAGCACTGGAATAATCCCTGTGAGCTAAAATGTTTGAAATAATCTCTCTAAGGATTTTGTCTCTTGCACTTACACTCTGCTCTCCATCAAGAACAAAAACATCATTCAAATGTTTTTTGCCAAAATCCATCAGTTGGCGAAAGCTGTCTATAAGATTAGTAATTATGACTTCTCTATCATCATAACGATCCATATTCTTTACTCTGTAAATTGCATCTGTCTTATATTGTGGCAATACTGACATAATTGTACTGTCTTTGCCAAAAAGCAATATTGCTGCTAGTGTAATGCCTTCTTTTCCAGTATCTGAATCCGTCAAAATCAAGCCTGAACTTCTAAGAATCTCATCTTCATCCATATCTGTCCATGCATGGTTATCTACTCTTCCTATTGCCAACTTCTTTGCTCTTTTGATAACATCAAAGTCCAAGAACTCCAACCCAAGATTAGGATACACCTTATTTACAAAATATGTGTTTTGCTTTCTTCCATACATTTTATACACTAATTCAGCATTATCCGTAATATCAATATCGCCTTCATATGTTCTATCAAAAATACGTCCATTTAAACGTCTTACCTGAGTACCTTCAGGCACACGAATATATATAATCTTTTTTCCATCTATTTCGTAATCCTCAGGTTCGAGATACATTGGAGGATTGATTTTGTTAGGATTATTAATAGCTGTAGTAAAATCCTTCTTTATTTTATCAATCTTATCTGGATTAACACCGCATATTTCCTTTGTTTTATCAACTATGCCAAGAAAAATGTGTCCACCATCTCTATTATTAAAAGAACANACAGACTCATACAAATCTTTATTCAATCCATCCTGTGATTTCTTGAATTCAATGTCAATTTTCTCGCCTGTATCTATGAGCTTTTTAAGTTCTTCTATTGTCATACAAACATCTCCTCCTGTTGCTATTTTGCACGTCTCTAATCAACATACCATTTCTCTGAGATTTTACAAGGATGATACTTAAAAGTATATACTCAGTGTTGCAGCCGTTTGTGAAATTCCACAAAAGCAGTTATAAAAAGTATCTCCCATAATATCCAGAAAGTNAGCATCATTCCGCTGACGCCGTTTTCATCCANCANGTCATCAATAATTACAATAACAGGAAGCATTATNAGTATCATACTCCATACNANTTTTGCCGTCCTGNATATCCGCGGATGTGANAGCAGCCACNTNCCTCCACGGCTTCCGCTTACAAANTNATCAAATTTTGTAAANGCAGACANATCCNCCAGCAGATCATTGAATCNTGCATANGTTTTNCCCTTCGCTTCTTCTTCTTTCACATAATTAGAATAGTAATCNATATCTATATTTATAAATGCCTGATCGTCTATCATTTTCTCACACAGTTCAATNGAGCTTTGTACTGTTTTCTGCTTCATTTTCAGATCCAGNAATTGCTGTTCCAGTGCATCCTCAAACGATATTTTNTCCGCCAATATGCCGCCTATGGTTTCGACCGAAATATCCATTTTNCGCAAAAGGATAATGAACCTGATTCTNTTCAAATCCTCCTCTGAATAGTTTCGGTACTTGCTGTCTGCNTCCCGNTCAGGTCCNATCAGTCCCTTCTTCTCNTAAAAACGGATNTTACTTATACTAAGNCCGGTAATTTCTGCCACTTCCCCTATTCTCATCTCATNTTTCTCCTTGCACATTCTATGATCGGTTTTGGGTAGTTCAACAGTTCAAGCAGCGCGATCGCATTTGACTGCTCGCTATTTCCTTCATAAATCTTATAGTCAAATTGGATATCACCGTTACTGATNCGGTTTTCAAAATGATATTTCCTGTAACNCTCTGACTCCGTCAATTCTCTGTCATGAGTTGCCACTAACACCATACTGTCTGTCTTTCCAATATACTCTAAAATAGCCTTTGATGCCGCAATCCTTTCACTGGTGTTTGTTCCCTTTAAAATTTCATCTATTACACANAAAACNGGNATNCCAACATNGATCATATCAAGCATTCTTTTCAGATACTTTGCCTCTCTGTAATAATAACTTTCTCCCGNCATGATATCATCTCGCAANGACATGCATGTCATAACATACATCCTGCCGAGGCTCATTNTTTCNGCCGTGCATGTATTGATCGTCTGTGCCAATATGCAATTGATCGCAACCGCTTTCATAAATGTGGATTTCCCTGATGCATTCGCTCCGGTNATNANNGCNCGGTCATTAAGTTCAAAATCATTTTTNACAGGACGNTCAAGCAACGGATGCACTAATCCCNTGAGCCTGATCCCCCGCNCCTCATACTGTGGTACACACCAAAAATCCAGGCTNTTCCTNTANGAAAGAACAGCTANTTCNGAATCGATCTCTCCCACANATTCCAAAAGAGCAATCACGGCATCCTGCTTATCATATATCGTTTTCATAATATGATTAAACATGGACACATCCAGCAGAGTCACGCCCCAAATATAATCTGCCAAAATCGCNACAGCATCTCCCATCATGGTACTTTGCTTTCTTCCGTTNATCTTCATTACACCTTTGGACAGGTTCTTAAGCGACTTTACNGCATTCTTTACATGCTCCGGGCTAAAACGGCTCTCNTTATCATATTTGACCATCCAATTTGCAAAGTCATAGATTCGTATAAATTCACCCANTGCNTCAAGATAAATCTCATATTTCACCTTAAGNCCCAGATAAATCATCAGGTTNAGCATAGCCACGCACACCAATCCCGCCACGAACCATACATTTTCAAAAAGGATTGCCGTAAGAAAGAAAAACGCCAATAATATCTGCAAGATATGGAGCACAAAACTGTTTCCAATTTTCCAAAGATCCGTATTTTGCAAAAACTCCGAAAGATAATATGCGCTTGTATCTTTCCCNATCTGGAATAACCTTGTCTCAATATCGNCNCGTTCCTTCTCNTTCTTATCTAAAAACTCTAATCTGCATTCAAAATCAGGATCATCATCCGTTCTTACTCTGTGCAGTTTATGAAAAAGCATCTGTTCCCCAATAAAAGAATTCGTATGATTGACCCTGATAAAAACCTGATCCATTTCCAGATCTTCCCATGTAATATCATCTAACAGCCCNCCCGGCTCTGCAGACTGTTTTATGGAATCATGATATCTCCTTATATCCTCCAGCCGGTTTGACGCGTCATAGTAAGTGCTGCCGCCGACAGGATTCCTTCCATAATTCCTCGATACTATTTCTTGTATTCTTCTCCTTCTTCCAAACATCTTCATGCCTCCCTTTCCTGTTTTGTAATGCAGACTATAAGGCATGAACCAGGTTGAGAGTCAAGAAAATCTTTCATTCTTTTTCCTCAGGATAAGATAATCCCCATGATTTTCTTATTTCGGTCATAATTGACATTACGTCCCATGTATAATCCAAGTGCATTTCATCTGCCATCCCCGATACAGCCTGTTCCATATCGCATATTTCATACCGCAGAGCATCCTCTGTCTTTCCGCACTCAATCACCTCCTGCCGTCCGTCCTCAGTGTATGTGACAACGGCCTTTTCGGCACGGGGATATTCATATACTTCTATATAACCTTTGTCAAACGCTACCATACCCCTTTTCGGCTGTTTTGCATGCAGCGTGAGAGAAACTGTCGCCATTTCGCCGACAGAATTCATTAACAGAATTCCTGCCTGCTCATCCACACCGCTGGGTGCAAGCTTTACCTGTGATACGACCTGGTCCGGAGCATCCGACATAAACCATCTGATAAATGAAAGCGCATATACACCGATATCTAACAGCGCACCGCCGGCTAAAGACGGATTAAAAAAACGGTTGCTCATATCGTACTCTTTATAGCTTCCAAAGTTCATCTGGATCATCCGAAGTTCNCCTANACTNCCGTTTTTCATCAGCTCTGACANCTTCTTATAAAGCGGCATATGATAAATTGTCATTGCCTCTGCCAATATCACATGATGCTCCTTTGCCAGCATTTTTGCCTGTGCCAGTTCTTCTGAATTTAACGTGATGGATTTTTCACAGAGAACATGCTTTCCATGCTGTAAAGCATCCTTCAAATATTGGATATGCGTGTTATGGGGAGTTGAGATGTAGATGATGTCTACATTCTCATCTGTAAAAACTTCCTGTATCGTTTCATAAACTTTTGTTATCCCATATTTTTCTGCAAAAGCAACNGCTTTACTGTATGTTCTGTTCGCAACTCCATAGAGGGTTCTNCCCTCCTTCTGCATTGCCTCTGCCAGCTGATTTGCGATCACGCCACATCCCAAACTAACCCAATTGTAATTTTTCATTCTNCTGTCCTCCCCCTATATAATGCCNAACATCCTGCGAATGCCCGGTATCATCCGAATCAAATGATATGCAAATACTGTCACTGCAAAGCTCCCGACACATATCACAAATACCTGTACGGANAGTATATCACAAATCTGCACGGTATAATAGGCAAGTGCCACCAAAATAGACTGATGCAGGATATAGATNGGATAGGANGCACGGTTCATATATTCTGTGAACACTGTCCTCCTGTTCAAAAATTTTTTNCCTAAAACAAGAAGAACCAAAATAGAAATCCATCCGATAAAATTAATCCACAAATCACCGTAGTAAGAAAAGTTATANTACAGCGCCACCNATGCAGCCGTTCCCACTGCTCCCAAAGNCGCCAGCCATTTTATATTTCTCTCTATTTTTTCCATCACAGCATCATTGCTCAGAAAATAATAACCGATCAAATACAGTGCGAGATCTTTTCCCAAACTGAATCCCCCGAAATTGCCCAGATAGTACATAATCCATATCGGAATAAAGAGNAGANNCACTCCNCCCGCAGGNATCTTTTCCACTTTAGAGGCAGCTTTCTGATAGGGAATNAGNNGAAACACTGCCAGAGAAAATACTGAGATCAGAAACAAAAACAGGATAAACCATAATTGNCCCGGCGTAAATGCTCCGTCATACCCGCTAAAATCNGTNANNTGNGAAAAAAAGTATTTCCAGTTTTCCAACAGCCCTCCCTCATAGCCATAAAAGAATTTTCTGGCAAACAAAGTCTGGAACGGTACCAGCAAAGCAAGACCGCAGATAAACGGAATCAATAATTTATTCACGCGCTGCATCACAAACTCCCGGTTGGACCGCTTTTCCANTGCNTACCTTGCGCTCATTCCTGCAAGCACAAAAAGTATTGGCATAAACCACGGATTTACCAAAACGATCAATGTACTTAGCAGCCGGTTCTCCCCCTGCCAGACATAAAACTTTGATCCGAAATCATTCCAGATCATAAAGGTATGCACCGGAAACAGGAGCAGTATTGTCATATTGCGCAGATTATCAATATAATGTTTTCGCATCGAGATACATTCCTTCCATTGAAACCGTTGAAAGCTGTCTGACAGATCATATTATATCACAGCTTAGCTTCCTACGNTAGNNTTCCGANTCTGTTTATTAAAATCACTTGCGTCCATCCGNATAATAGAATAGAATTGAATTGTAACGGAAGGAGAAAAANCAAAATGACAGAAAAAGAAATCAACAAAATCTTAAAACCAAGAAAAAAGNTNATCGCTCTATTTATTATTTANNTCATGATNGGAATCGCGCTTGTANTCCCNGCNTTTTACGGCAGATATGANGAGCGGAAAGACCCGCANNATNTATCAGAGCTNATNTCTAACGGNACNGANCAAGANGGNTTNTTTGTCGGACTGGANATTGCNTATCTGCCCCAGGTATTGGCNGCAAATGTAGANAAGGACAATTANCTTTATTATGNAATAGANGAAGAAGGNCGNACCTATATTNTANGACTTTCAAATAAAACATTTGACCGTATAAAAANCATTAGTGATGAGGCGACCGGAAAACTTGATTCTGTCTATCATCTGGAAGGCTTNACCTATNACATAGACCCNCAGACAGAAGATCTGGCTTTATATTCAAGTGAAAAAGTGTTTGCAAAAGGAGAATTAACTTCAGATAATTTNTCTCAATATTTTGGTAAAGTTTATATTGATGAGAANANGTCTCCGAAGAGTTCAACTGNGNTCACATTATATAAGATGTCCGCAATATTCAGTTTACTGTTCTTTGTATTTGCGTTTGTATTTGTACTTCCCGCCATTATAAAGGCAGNAAAACTCTGCAAAGACAAAGATTTAGTTGAGGATTTAAGNAAAGAACTNGAAAATNTGACAGACACCCCATATAAGGAATGTCACGTATATCTGACCCNAAAGTACATTNTCGGCGGAATACAGGCAATTAAATACGAGGATGTTATCTGGGGATATGTATCCGTTGAAACTAAGTACGGCATAAAAACGGGAAAAAANCTNNNCGTATATACNAAGGATAAAAAATCNCATACGATNGGCTCAGTCCGTCCCGGAAGTNATATACTTGAGAACATCCTCGCTGACATACAGAAGAAAAATGCTGCCATGAAGNTTGGATACACGGAAGAAAACAAGAAATTTTTTTCCGCCTCTTANATCATTCGAGGTAGGCATCCATTCGTGTCTGAACATTTTTCTGTAAATTGCGGTAAAAGAACTGATAGTCATACAGATGATAAACACCATCCTCAAAGATATTGAGTCCGGCAGGATATTCCTCAGGCGTTACATCTGTTACTTTTAATGTGCCTCGAACATCATCAATGTAGGCGCCTGTAAGATTGTTGATTTCTTTTGTAATATTGCCGTCATAATCGGTAAAGCAGGCGCCGAGATTAAGACTTTTGTCTGCAATCGTCCCGTCTGTCTTCCAGTTAAGAGGATTGATCGCAAGGGTTTTTGTTCCCTTCGGAACAGTAAGCGAATTGTCAACGCTTTCCGCCTCGCTGTTGAAGGATATGACCACTCCTGTATCGCTTTCGCTTTCGGCAAATTTCAACTGAGGATATTTTCGGGTTTCTTCTTCGGTAATACTCCAACCGATTGCATAGCAGGCTATTAGCTGATCCTGTCTGCTCTCATCATTGAAGCACTCCTTCATAAGCCTGATGCACATGTCTGCTCCCTGTGAAAATCCTGCCAGAATGATCGGCCTGCCGTCATTACAGTTTTCATAGTAATACTCAAAAGCATTCTCAACATCATCAAATGCCAGTTCAAGATACTCCTCACGGTCGCTGGTTTCCATTGAATATACATTCAATCCGACCTGCCGGTAATACGGTGCAAAGAAGCGGCTGTCACCGTCATAAATACCTTTTTCCATATTGACTGCACCGAGAAAGTCTGCTTTTGTATCCTCGTCTGTAAGCGCCATATTGTATGAGTCATCTGAACCAAAATAAACAGTCGGACACACAAAAAAAACATCTGCCATCTTATCCGTTGTTTCCGTTTCAAAATACGCCCAGTTCGAGTTATTTGAATAGTCGGTTGCATTTGTCTGATTTGAGCAGCCTGAAAGACTGATTGAAACTATCAGTATAAAAGTTAAAGGAAATCTCAATATTTTTTTCATTTTTACGATCATACCTTTCCGCTTCGCTACAAGGCATAAAATGAAGGCTGCTTGTAGGGAAACAAAACTTATGTTAAAATATTCTATCACGAATTATTCCTAATGCATAGCCACTTTTTCTAAATGTAACCGGAATAATAAAGAAAGGAAGTAACTATAATGCAGGACAAAACAGTAGAAATATTCCGGGACGCCCCTGTACCGAAAGCAGTGATCAGCAATGTCGTTCCATCCATCATCAGTATGATCATGGTTCTGATTTACAATCTGGCTGACACTTTCTTCATAGGACAAACCAAGGATGCCTACATGGTTGCTGCCATTTCTGTAGCGACTCCGGCATTCCTTTTATTCATGGCGATCGGAATGCTCTTTGGCATAGGAGGCACCTCCCTGATTTCAAGATTACTTGGCGAAGGCAAAACAGAGAAGGCAAAAAACACTTCCGCCTTCTGCTTCTGGACCGGGCTTTGTATCGGTATCATTGCGATGATCATCATATTCATCTTCGCCGTGCCGGTGAGCCGGGTCATTGGCGCAAGCGACGACACCGTAGGCTACGCTTCACAGTATCTGCGCATCGTTTCCACCGCCATTCCCTTTTTGATCATCAGCAACAGTTTCAGCAATATCATCCGTGCCGAAGGCAAAGCAAATATTGCCATGCTGGGAATGCTTATCGGAAATTTAATTAATATCGTACTGGACCCGGTCATGATCCTCGGCCTGGGCTGGGATGTAGCCGGAGCAGCAGTTGCAACCGTCCTGGGCAACGTCTTTGCAGCCATTTTCTACATCCGGCATCTGCTTTCAAAAAATGCAACGCTCTCCATTCATCCGAAATATTATCAGGTTGGAAATGGCATTGCTGCCGGAGTCCTTGCCATTGGCGTTCCGGCATCGCTAAACAACATTCTGATGAGTCTTTCGAACATCATTGTCAACAATATTATGTTCTACTACGGCGATATGGCAGTTGCAGGGCTTGGCGTGGCAATGAAGGTCAATATGATTGTGGTAATGCTCTTAATCGGACTTGGCACTGGCATCCAGCCAGTCCTTGGCTATTGCTTCGGCGCCGGAAACCGAAAGCGCTATATGGCAGTCCTTAAATTTTCCCTGATTCTCGCCTTTGGATTAAGCGCTATCATGACTGTCATCTGCTACTGCGGTGCCAGTCCGCTGGTACATGCTTTTTTAGAAGATCAGGACGCATTTACATATGGCATGTCATTTGCCCGCATCTATATTTATTCAGGACCTGTGATCGGCTTGCTGTTTGTATTTGTCAATGCCATCCAGTCTACCGGTGCGGCGCTGCCTGCCCTGATCCTTTCCATCAGCCGTCAGGGAATTATTTATCTTCCGGTGCTGTTTCTATTCCGAAGCATCTTTAATTCCGAAACTATGCTCGCAGCGGCACAGCCGGTTACGGACTATCTGTCCACTGCCCTTGCAATTGCGCTGTTTATATTTACCTACCGGAAATACTTTCCAAAAGCTAATATCTGATATTGAGGAGAAATTCAAATGATAGTTCGAGCCTATGAAAAAAAAGATTTGAAATCAATGATTAAAATATGGAATGAAGTTGTGGCGGAAGGTATTGCTTTCCCTCAAGAAGAATTACTGGACAATATAACGGGGGCTGATTTTTTTGCATCGCAAACTTATACAGCTGTTGCAGAAGATGAAAATAACCATGTTATATGCGGACTTTACATACTGCATCCAAACAATATTGGTCGGTGCGGACATATTTGCAATACAAGTTATGCCGTTAGTTCTGAATATAGAGGTCAGCATATTGGAGAACAGCTTGTTCTTGACAGCCTATGTCAAGCAAAGAAACACGCATTCGCAATATTACAGTTTAATGCAGTAGTTGAAAGTAATATCCACGCAAGGCATTTATATGAACGGCTTGGATTTGTTCAATTGGGAACTATTCCAAATGGTTTCAAAATGAAAGATGGGCATTTTGAAAATATTTGCCCTTATTATCATGAGTTATAAAACGGCATTTGTGTAGAAGGAAAAATGATATGTCTGATTTTCTGAATAATATTAGATGTGCAAAAAATAAAATTCCTATGAGAAAACAAATTCTTGATACAATCGGCGTTATGCTTTTAGGAATTGCATTAGGAATTATTTCAAAGTATTTGGATTGCACCGCTTCAAATAACTTACCGTTCATCATTGAATATTTAGATGTCCGTAATTTTTTAGGACGGTTTGCTATATGGATTTTTCTTGCTGTATGTATTTCAGTTTATAGCGTATCGCCAGCAAGGGCATCCGTAAATGTGTTTTTATTCTTTGCCGGAATGGTTACGAGTTACTATATGTATTCAAAATTTATTGCCGGCTTTTTCCCTAAAAGCTATGCACTGATATGGATCGGCTTCACTATTCTGTCACCTTTCTTAGCCTTTATATGCTGGTATTCTAAAGGTAATGGCAAAGTATCTCTTATTATTTCAGCAGGAATTATAGCAGTATTATTCAATATGACATTTCTATATGGGTGGATATATTTTGATGTGCGTTCATTGTTGGAATTCGTAGTATTTATTTGCGGAGTAGTTGTTGTCAGACGCACAACTGTTAAAGAAACAATAATTATGACAGCGATTGGAATTGTTCTCGCATTTGTTCTCAATATAATTATTCCGTTCCAATTCGGGTAGTCAAATGCACAAATTTAATGTTCAAAATCTAATTGGATCAATGAACTTTCTTCCATTTGGTGATGAACTTTATCAAGGTCATCAAATGCATGGATATATGGCGAATCGGATACCCAGCTGTCATCCACATTTATCTGAATAATACATGATACATACTTGGGCTGTACCTGTTCAACTGCCTTTTGAAAACAATCATATCCGATGTATTCAATTAACAGATTGGCAACCAATAAATCTGCTTTTGGCAGCTTATTTGTTTCCTCAATGAGATCTAAATGTATACATTCCAATATGTCGGAAATATCTGTATATCTTTCTTTAACTGCCTTTAAATACTCTTCGTTAATATCAATACCATATATTTTTTGAAATTTGTTCCTGTCAATGTGTTCCAGACCATTACCACCAGCAACCCCTAAAATCATAACAGAACTTACAGGATAAGCATTAAACTGACCTTTCATCATTTGGTTCATGTTCTGTAATTGCATAACAGAATCCAATTTCATGTGATTTTCATAATCAGATAATGATATTTCTTCCCATGGATTAGTCATTGCATTCCCTCTTTCATCTCAAGTACTGTTTAAAACTAAAAAGTTTTGCACCAATTCCATTCCCAATCACCATCACGAAAAGATAACAATAGTTACTTATGAACTATTTTTTACTCTCTAAAATTTCCTCTAACGTTCTTGGCATAAACCCAATAATATCTACACCTACATTATAAGCTTTGTTAATCTTTGAAATATATTGATTAGTTTCATTATTGAAATTATTATGAATATGTCCATAGAAATGCAAAACATTTCTATAATATCCATTCCACTCAACCATAGGATAATGACAACAAACAATTTGTGTTCCATTGTCATTAACCATTTTCATATCAACAATTTCTACAAAATATTTCTTACAATCAGGATTTTTTAATAACTTCCCATCATGATTTCCTATAATTAAATGTTTTTTTCCCTTTAATTGTTTTAAATATAAAATTGGATCATCACTTTTAAAAGAAAAGTCTCCCAGGATATACACATCATCATCATCTGTTACTCTACCATTCCAATTATCAATAATAGTTTTATCCATTTCTTCTACCGTATTAAATGGTCTATTTGACATCTTGCGAATATTATCGTGTCCAAAATGTGTATCTGCAATATAATAATTCATTTTATTTCACCTTCTTATCTTACAAAATCAAGTTTTTATTTGCCCATCATTCTACATGAGCAATTGCATCTTCTTCCGGTTCATGGCTTATTACTGCATAACTAATATATTACATTGTAACCGCTATTTAGGGATTTGCCAATAGCCATAACGCTTCCCTCCCATGCGCCTTAATTTCTTTTCATTAACTAATTTTTTAATAAGTCGTTGAACTGTCGCCCTTGATACAGATAATCTCTCAAACATTTCTTTTTGTGTTAAATATGGATTTTCTTTCAAAAGCTTCAATAGTCTATTTTCCAAAGCATCATTTTGAGGCTTTGGATTTACAAAATCTGGAACTTTGGCACTTTGGAGAGCTATAAACTTCACCATAATATCCTCACCATGAACAATATATTCTGGTTCTTTAGTACCTAAACTCTTGCAGGCATCACAAATTTTTTGAATACCACGTCCCCAGCTTTCAATGTAGCTGGCTCGATAAAACACTCTGGCAATATCTGGATTATACGGTTTTGATGTATGGGCACCCAAAAGTGTCTCTGCGGTCCACCCAAACGGAAGCATACTGCAATTGCTGACATACATAACATCCTCTTCTATTCGAACCTGAATGGGTATATTATCTATTTTTTAGGGGGATTCTGCATCTTACTATTATATTTATTACATTCTAATTCCATTTTCTTAAAGTCCAAGCACTGCTTTCTAGCTGCAAATTTTTCCCCAGAAATATATTTTTGATAAAGGACATTTGCCGTATTAGCTAAATCACTTATATGTTTGTTACACCATTCTATTTCTTTGATAAGAAGTTCCTTTTTTCTTCTTGTATCCATATTATCATGTTTATGGATTTTAGTATCAATTCGCTGTATCTGGGCATTTTCGACCGGTATCATAAGGTTAAAATTTAAAACTCCTATCAAAGAACCATTATGTACAATTTTCTTAAAATCTATCTTATCACGCATTTTTTCATGCTTTTTCTTAGGTTTCGACAGTGGCACACAATATTTGTGTTTATTGCATATAATAATTATGCCAAGAAAAGGTCTTTCATCTTTCCCTATTTGTGGCGATACAGAAAAGACTCTATCATCAATATTATGCAAATTTCTAATGTACTTCATGTCTATCCGATAAACCTCTAATGGTAACTGTGTCATAAAATTCTCCCATAAAATACTTCAAGGACTATGTTGCCATAGTCCTTGAATGTAGTGTCACCGCAGCGACGCTAACGCTTTTTGAACGTCCACTTATTGGCAGGACTCTCCTTTGATAGTATTCTACCAAATACAAAATTTTTGTCAATGACTTTTCGAAAATATTTACATAAGTGCTAAAGTCGGCAAATCCTTACCCACGACTTGTGTACAAAAAATAGTCGTTTATCCCGCAGGCATTGACTTGCGGAATACTTTTGCGTAGAATTTGTACGAAGGGATAGACCTGCTGATAAGAGAGGATTTGAATTATGTTACAATTTGGTATGCCAACATTGATCGAAATAGACCGCCTTGCAGATACTATGAGATTATGCAAGGAACTGAGCCTGTCATTCGTAGAGCTAAATATGAATCTGCCGCAGTATCAAGCAGACTGTCTGGAAAATATTTCTTATTTAAAATCGTTACAGGATAAGTATCAGATTGGCTTCACAATTCATCTTGACGAAAACCTGAATGTCTGCGATTTCAATAAAGCCGTGGCAAAAGCATATATAGATACCGTCGAGAGAACGATTCAGGTAGCAAAGGCTTTAGAAGTGCCCGTTTTAAATATGCATATGAATCATGGCGTACATTTTACATTGCCAGACAGAAAGGTTCAGTTGTTTGAACAATACCAGACAGAATATACGGATTCATGGAAGAATTTTCGCGCTGTATGTGAAGATGCTGCCGGCGGAGCAAATATAAAAATTTGTATAGAAAACACAAACGGTTACAGAGAATATGAGAAAACAGCAATTGAATTTTTGCTAAAAAGTGAGTTGTTTGGTTTAACTTGGGATATCGGACATTCAAATTCCGCAAATAACATTGACGAAAAATTTATTTTGGAAAATAAGGACAAACTGTGCCACTTTCATATCCATGACAGTCTTCAAAAGCAAGACCATATGACACTGGGAACCGGTGAAGTTGATCTGAAGCAGAGACTGAGCATTGCGCAAAAACAGAACTGCAGATGTGTCGTGGAAACAAAAACAGTTACGGCATTAAAAAAATCTGTGTTCTGGTTAGCGCAGAATGCATATATATAAGCCCAAATAAACGCTCTCATACTATCATTTATTTTATCGTATCACTGTTGTTCAGCACTAGCGTACTATACAAAAACAGCACATCGCACCCCTCAAAATCCATAAACCGCCCCAGAGAATCCGGATGAATATAGCGGATATCCACTAACGTGATCCGAGAATACCCACTGATCAGCAGAGGTGTCAGGCTCGATGCGAAAGAGTCCCGGAATATGATAAGCCTTTTATCCGTCTGCGCTTTCGGATTCTCGATTGTAATAAGAGAAAGTGAACCTGACAGAAACATTTCATAAGGATCCCGTCCCTCTGCAAGCTCCATATCGTATACCGGTATTTCCCTTTCATTTTGCCAATCGTATACGCTGCAGCCATTGATTGCCTCCCCTGCTACATACTGCAGAGTGTCCGGTGCAAGCGGCAACGCTGCCTGCCCGTAATATACCCCATAAAAATCCTGTTCCAGTGTATGGATTGTATAGTCATCCAAAAGCGTTGTCCCCATTGACTGCGCAAGCCGCTCCGCCACGTCCATGATTTTTTCCTGCCGCCAGTGAGTGTCCGTATTGTAATAATCGCCTCTCTCCAAAAGATCTGATATCCGGATATACTCTGCATAATCTGCCATATCCGCCATCCTCTTCTCAAAATCCTCATAGTCTATGGAAAGGTGACCGCTCTCTTGCGCTAGAAAACAGTTCTTATCCGGTATGACCGAAAGAAATACCCGATTTTCATCCGTTAGATATTTTTCACAGATATAGCGAAACCGTTCTGATGCACGGTTTAACGAGTCCTCATTGAGCGGGTATTCCATCGCAGAGATCACACCGTCTGCCACATAGATTCCGTTGTTGTCCTGCCGGCAAAAAATCCCGTCCGCCGTCAATGCCTTTACCGTTCGAAATGTATCGCGAAAAGGAAACGTATCCGCCGCATAAACTTCGAAGTCTGACATAAAACGCCCGCTGTGGACAGACTTCGCTGTCAGCTTTGGCATTGCGGCAAGGCTGCGCCGTTCACTGTTCGAGTATTCGGACTTTGGCATATATAAACACAGAAAAAATCCTCCGAAAAGCACCGCTGCGAATACAATACAGACAGCAATATTTTTGCTCTTTTCATTCATGCTCTACTTCTCCTTAAAATCTGAAATACAAAAACGGGTTAAAGGAACCGTCCACAAGATATGCCGTCATAACGACAAGCAGCACAGCCAGCGCAGCCGGCTCTGCGGCCGCGAGTATTCTCGCTCCAACCGGCTTGTCTGCAATCCGTCCGGCAAGGTTGCGAACTGCCGGTGTTGCGCCGATCACTCCAAGCAGGAGAACAACCGCATAATTCCGAAAACAATATACCGCTTCCGCCGAAACAAGTGGGATTCCCCCTCCCCCAAAAAGTCCCGCAA
Organism: Roseburia sp.; assembly: GCA_014804775.1. GTDB lineage: Bacteria > Bacillota > Clostridia > Lachnospirales > Lachnospiraceae > Roseburia. The sequence goes on from JAAUZB010000004.1 coordinate 40,736, forward strand.
TGTCAGAAAACGCCTGTCCCATGTCCGCCGCATTGAAAATGACAAAGCTGATCAGCAAGAAAAACAGCGTATAGACATGCGAAAATATCCTGTTTTTTTCCAGCCTTTTCAACAGCCATAGCTTTTCTATGATCAGCAGTACCGCAAAAAAAAGTCCCCATACGATAAAATTCCATGCCGCCCCATGCCACAGTCCGGTGAGCATCCATACAGTCAGAATGTTAAAAAACCAGCGGCTTCTTTTGCACCTGTTTCCACCCAATGGAATATAGACGTAGTCCCGAAACCATGAACCGAGTGAGATGTGCCATCTGCGCCAGAATTCTGTTATACTTGCAGAAATATACGGATAATCGAAATTTTCCAGATACCGAAACCCAAATATTCTGCCCAGTCCGATTGCCATATCGCTGTAACCCGAAAAATCAAAATAAATGTGCAGAGCAAAGGCGATCGCATACAGCCAGTAAAACAGTACCGACTGTTCCTGTGCACTTCGGAACGCACTGCAAAGTTCTCCCAACTGATTCGCAAGCAGGATTTTCTTCGCAAGGCCAAGCACAAAGCGTCGGATTCCCCCTGCTGCCGCATCCCATGAGTATACTCTGCTCTTTATCTGTCCGGCAATATCGGAGTAACGCACGATAGGNCCGGCAACCAACTGCGGGAACATCGCAAAGTANGATGCCAGATCAATAANATTTCTCTGTGCCTTTTCCCCCCGATATACATCGATGGTATAACTTATGATCTGGAATGTGTAAAAACTGATACCNATTGGCAGCGTGATGCGTAAGAGATGAATCTGAAGCCCNGTCACGGCATTGAAATTTTCNAGAAAAAAATTTACATATTTAAAGAACAANAAAAAAGAAAGGCTGACAGCNACAGAAACAGNGCAGAGCACCCGCCCGCACCGTTCCTGTCTGTATTTTTCGATCAAGAGCCCAAATCCATAACCGGAAAAAATAGAAATCCCCATAAGCAGAACATATTTCGGTTCTCCCCACGCATAAAATNCAAGACTGCTCAATAGCAGAACCGCATTTTTCAGCCGTCCGGGAGCTACAAAATACAGAAATATTGTCAGAGGTAAAAAATAGTACAAAAACGGAATACTTGAAAACAGCATAGTGTTATTTTCTCCCAAACAATAGGATTCGCATTATACAATGGTCGCTTCCGTAATCATCTGTGAACCTTCCAGCTCAGACAGCGCATGATNTTTGAAAATCTGTATGAGCTCTTCATTTCCGTATGCAGTGATCACGTATCTNCCGTCCACATCGATGACGATCAGCGTATCGGGNTGTCCGCACATCCATTGTTTTNCCAGAANATNTGATTTTACCGCGTCCGCAAAACCGTCCAGATCAGCACTGTCTTTGAGGTGATAAACCGCACCGGTAAACATATTGGCATTCATCATATGCACCATNGATGCCGCATCGTCAATATCGTCAAAGAGTTCTTCCGGCANNCTCAGTGTATATTCNAGTTCTTCTGTTTTGCTNACATCAAATTTNCCCGGAGCATCCATAACGGCATTTTCCTGATCCCCTCCGNAAATCGCAAACAGNTCNTCCTCTGCGTAACCGCCTATCACCTCATTCAACACNTCAAGCGNCTCNGNATATNTCGGTGNCTCTGCCTCCTGACTGTCCTGAGNAACTCCCTGTCCGCCNTCAGGCACATCCTGTCCNTTNCCACATCCGGCTAATGTACAAATCGTCATTGCCGTTAACAAAAATANCACTGTCTTTTTCATAATCTTTTCTCCTTTANATAATAATTATCAGCATNAAAGTCATTATGTGNAAAAGNCTCTGACTTCATGCATGCTTTATAAACCCCTTGGTCTTCCACTTTCCTGTCTGCCAGCGCAGGAACATGCCTACTGCACGCACACATTCATCACTGGCGAGTCCTATGTAGGCACCTACCGCCAAAAGATTTAGATGTATCCCAAAGAACCATGTACCGCCCACCATAAAAATGTACATAAATACGACTGCAATAATTGTGGTAAAAAGGGCATCTCCACTGGTCTTTAGCGCCTGACCGAATACCAGATTCGTCACACGTCCCACTTCAAGTACAATATCGATAGCCAAAAGCTTTCCNACCAGGGCTATCATCTCCGGATCATCTGTAAATATCCNGATCAGNTGNTTCGAACTCAGCGCAAATATGGCTTCAAGTCCTGCTGCTATGCATATNCCGATACAGGCAGCTTTTTTGGTGCCTTTGTCACAGGCTTCATAATCTCCCTCGCCAATCCTCCAGCCTGTCATTATGGCATTTGTCTGCGCCAATGCTGCCCCGGCGCAGTAAGAAAAGTTTGCAATCTGGGTGGCATATGCCCTTGCCGTCACNTTAAGTCCCGCTTCATCCATCTGNTTTAAAAACCGAATGGTAAGCGTCATTGCCACATTATAAAGGGCAGTCTCCAATGCAGAGGGTAAACCCACCTTTATGATCTGGGCAAAGACTTCTCTGTTTTCCAGCCTCTCCGGATCTTCCTTTGCCTTGATCAGAATCTTTGCTGCCACGACAACGATNGCAAGATTCAACGCTCTTGATATCACAGTAGCAGCGGCAACTCCCGCCACACCGNNGTGGAATCGAAATAAGAAAACTGCGTTGAGACTCAGATTCACAACATTTCCGAATAACGTAGCGATCAACGGTTGTCTGGTATGCCCAAAGGCTCTCAGATAATTCGAAAAAATCGGAATCAGGGCATTTAAGAAACAGCTGCCGCCCACTATCCTAAGATAGGTCTTTGCATGGTCCATAAGAAGCGGCGCCACTCCCACAGTCTCCAAAATCTTTCCCGAAAAAACACCTAAAAACAGAGCAACCACAATACCGATCACAAGATTGAAAACCGCACCCAGCTGTCTTGCCTGATATGCGACCCCGATTCTTTTTGCACCGATATACTGTGTCATCACGGCAATCATTCCCGACGACACAATATTGAACATGATAATGAAAACGCTGATATATGTATTCGCCGTACCTACCGCACCGACCGCGTCGTCTCCCACGGAGGAAAGCATTATGGTATCCACCATCCCCGCCAGCATAAAGCACAGCGTTTCCAGCGCGATCGGAATATATAATTTTGAAAATGATTTCATAGAATTACACTCCGTTTTATTATTTATTCCAAAAACACCGCTGCTTCATAGTCTCCTAAGCTGCCCGAAAAGCTTTGTCCGTTCACAAGGTTTTTTCTGCCTTCCAGCTTCGGCAATTCAGCCCTGCCTTCCTGTGTGTGGAAAATAACTGTGATGCGCTGCTCTCCAAGCTGTCTTTCCGTATAAATGAGTCCCGCCGTATCATCCGCATACTGTTCCACGATATCTCCCTCTGTCAATACCGCATACTCACGTCTGATTCGGATCAGCGTCTGATAATAACTAAGGATTTCTTTATTTTGTCTGCTTTCATCCCAAAGCATGCCCCGTCTGCAATCCGGGTCAGGTCCGCCGTTTAAATCAACCTCATCACCGTAATATATCATTGGCATGCCGGGAAGCAAAAGCTGCAGCGCCGCTGCCAGTTTCTGCTTTTTGATGTTATTTCCCACACTGTGTGAAAATCTTGCCGTGTCATGGCTGTCTATAAAGTTCCAGAGATATCCGTCCAGCGCCGTATTGAGATTTCCTTTCATAAAATTGAGCATTCCCCAAAACGAACTCGCGCTCAACTGTTCTTCAACAAGCAAATCCATTACCGCAAAATAGAACTGGTAATTCATAATGCTGTCCCACTCGTCGCCTTCTAAGAAGTCGCCGGCAAAATGCCAGATTTCACCGATCAACATGACATCCTTCTTTACCGCTTTGATCTCTCTTCTAAATCGCTTCCAGAAAGCGTGAGTAATCTCATCCGACACATCCAAACGCCAGCCGTCGATATCGCATTCCCTGATCCAATACGAAGCAACATCTATGACATAATCCGCGACCTCTTTATTCTGCAGATTGAGCTTCGGCATAAAACCGGCATAGCTGAATGTCTTATAATTGGGCTTTTTCCCCCACTCCATCACAAGCGGGAAATCCTTGATATAATACCAGTTTAAATATTTCGATTTCTCTTCCTTTTCTCTTATGTCTTTAAATGCAAAGAAGTCTATGGCCGTATGGTTAAATACACCGTCCAAAATAACATACATTCCCAAGCCGTGCGCCTTGCTCACAAGCTCCTTTAAGTCTTCCTTGGTGCCAAAAGACGGGTCAATTTTATAATAATCGTCAATATTATATTTATGACTGGTGTTGGA
>JAAUZB010000005.1 GCA_014804775.1 Roseburia sp.
GTTTTTTATGAAGATAAAATCCACTGCTTACGGAATCTTAGGCACAAAGGTTCTCCTGCGTGTCTTAGATTCCGTTAGCAGTTAGTTTATCGGAATATTGCCCCGTCTGCGCGAGATATCCTCTGATTTAATTCGCGTAAAATGTCAAATGTACGAAAAGTAACTTTATATCAGACGATTGCCCCTGGACGTATTGCATGTGCAGTTTAGAAAAAGTTTATTTGTATTTCTGCAGCACCTGTGATAAGGTCATAAATAGGATAAATCTGATCTTTTGTTCCGGCATCTGGCCGGTTTGTCTGGCATGTTCTGCCGGATTCCCATGAATTGCTGACTGTGGAAAAAAATGTTTGTGTCCGAATTATAGGACAGTAAACATGATAATTTACTTGTTGACAATTGGTACAACTTATAATACTATAATAACAGAAAAACGAACATAAGTTCGCATGGAGGAAAAGAAATGGCTAAGGAAGATAAGCTGAAAGCGTTGGACGCTGCGATCGCGCAGATTGAGAAACAGTACGGAAAAGGTTCTGTGATGAAGCTGGGGGACAATTCGGCTCACATGAATGTGGAAGCGGTTCCGACAGGATCGTTAAGCCTTGACATAGCGCTTGGGTTGGGAGGACTGCCGAAAGGCAGGATCATTGAGATTTACGGACCGGAATCGAGCGGTAAGACGACGGTTGCCCTGCATGCAGTGGCAGAGGTGCAGAAGAGAGGAGGCATTGCCGGCTTTATTGATGCGGAGCATGCCTTAGATCCGGTTTACGCCAAGAATATCGGAGTAGATATTGACAATTTATATATTTCACAGCCGGACTGTGGAGAGCAGGCATTGGAGATCGCGGAGACCATGGTTCGCTCAGGGGCAGTGGATATTGTGATCGTGGACTCCGTTGCCGCGCTGGTACCAAAGGCGGAGATTGACGGTGAGATGGGAGATTCCCATGTAGGTCTTCAGGCGCGTCTGATGAGTCAGGCACTTCGGAAACTGACCGCTATTGTAAGCAAATCGAACTGTATCGTCATCTTTATCAACCAGCTCCGTGAGAAGATCGGAATTATGTTTGGTAATCCGGAGACAACGACCGGTGGTCGTGCATTGAAATTCTATGCTTCCGTCCGCATGGATGTCCGCCGTGTCGAAGCGTTAAAGCAGGGCGGAGAAGTGGTCGGCAATCACACACGTGTCAAGATTGTCAAGAATAAGGTAGCACCGCCGTTTAAGGAAGCAGAATTTGACATCATGTTCGGTCAGGGAATTGCCAAAGAGGGAGACATTCTGGATCTGGCAGCAGATCTTGGTTTCATCAACAAGTCCGGTGCATGGTATGCATACAACGGAGAGAAGATCGGTCAGGGACGTGAGAACGCCAAGAATTATTTGAAAGAGAATCCTCTGATCTGTGAAGAGGTCGAGCAGAAGGTAAGAGAGTATTATGATCTGGATGATGAAACTTCCAAAGCCAAAGAAAAACCGGATGTAAAGAAAGAGGATCAGACTGAGACGAAGGCGTGAGTAAAATGCATGATTTGCAAGTGTTGTCCGTGTGTAGCGGAACAAAAGGGAAAGTCAATGTGACATTTGACAATGGAGTATCTCTTTTACTTTATGGAAGTGAGATAAGAAAGCTGCCGTCTGAGGAGGCGAGGCTTCTGATGCAGGAGGGAGCCGCAATTTCTTATGAGTGTTATCAGCGGATTTTGACAGAGACGGTCGGACTCCGTGCAAAAAAAAGAGCTGTTTTTCTGCTGGAGCGGATGGACCGCACAGAGCACCAGCTGAGCGAGAAACTGAGGAGCAGCGGTTATCCCGAGGTATGTGTCAGGGATGCCGTCGCATATGTGAAGGGATATCATTACATTGACGATCTGCGTTATGCCAGACACTATATCGGATACCACCAGTGCTGCAAAAGCAGGCAGAAGCTAAAACTGGATCTGATGAGAAAGGGCGTGAGCAGGAATGATATTGAACAGGCGCTCAAGGAAGCCTTTGACAGTGATGAGCGAATTCAGATCAGGAAGCTGTTGGAAAAACGCCGATACAATTTTGCGGACAGTGACGAGAAGGAGCAGAGACGCACTTATCAGTTCCTGATGCGCCGGGGATACCAGAGCAGTGATATCCTGTATGTGATGAAAAATCAGGATTGAGTCCCGTGAAAAGGCGGCATTCAAATGACCGGATGCCGCTGCAGGAGCGGTCGATAGGGAGCGGAACTAACCCGATACGGTTTTTAAGACGGATATGGAGAGACTTCTACTTGACATAATGAATGAAATAGAATAAAATTTATATGTTGTAAATTATGACAGATAACGAACTGTGTTTTTATGTTATATGTACAATGAAAACTAAATAAAGGAGGTGCTCCTGTGGGACCATTAGAGATTGTGATTGCTGTTGTGATTACTTTCGTTATTACCGCACCTGTTGCATACCTTGTCACAACTGCCTACCACAAAAAGGTAACAGAGGCAAAACTTGGGAATGCAGAGGAAAAGGCTCGTGAGATCATCGATGAAGCGGTAAAGACAGCGGAGACCAAGAAACGTGAAGCGACGCTCGAGGCGAAGGAAGAGTCCATCCGTGTCAAGAATGAATTGGACAAGGAGGTCAAAGAACGCCGTGCTGAGATTCAGCGCAGTGAACGCCGGGTTGTGCAGAAGGAAGAGAATCTGGACAGAAAGCTCGAAGCGATCGAAAAGCGTGAGGCCGGTTTTGCAGCGAAAGAGGAAGAAATCAACCGACAGAAAGCTCAGGTCGCAAGGCTCAATGAGGAACGCGTACAGGAACTGGAAAGAATCTCCGGATTAACCTCCGAACAGGCAAAGGAATATCTCTTAAAAACCGTTGAAGAAGATGTAAAACTCGACACTGCAAAATTAATCAAAGAAATGGAACACAAAGCGAAAGATGAAGCGGAAAAGAAGGCGAAAGAATATGTGGTGACAGCCATTCAGAAATGTGCGGCTGACCATGTCGCTGAGACGACAATTTCCGTTGTTCAGCTTCCGAATGATGAGATGAAAGGGCGAATTATCGGACGTGAGGGACGTAATATCCGTACCTTAGAGACGATGACTGGTGTGGATCTGATTATTGATGATACACCGGAAGCAGTTATTTTATCCGGATTTGATCCAATCAGGCGTGAGGTTGCACGCATCGCTTTGGAGAAATTGATCGTAGACGGACGTATTCATCCGGCTAGGATTGAAGAAATGGTGGAAAAAGCGCAAAAAGAAGTGGAGACAATGATTCGTGAAGAGGGTGAAGCGGCGACACTTGAGGTCGGTGTTCACGGTATTCACTCAGAACTTGTCCGCTTGCTTGGACGAATGAAGTTCAGAACAAGTTATGGTCAGAACGCACTCAAGCATTCCATTGAGGTGGCTCAGTTGTCCGGTTTACTTGCAGCTGAGATCGGTGTTGACGTGAGAACAGCGAAGCGTGCGGGTCTGTTACATGATATCGGAAAATCAGTTGATCATGAGATTGAGGGTTCACATATCCAGATCGGTGTAGATTTGTGTAGAAAATACAAGGAATCACCGATCGTCATCAACGCAGTGGAAGCGCACCACGGAGATGTGGAACCGCAGTCTTTGATTGCATGTATTGTACAGGCTGCAGATACGATCAGTGCAGCAAGGCCAGGCGCCAGAAGAGAGACATTAGAGACATATTCGAACAGATTAAAGCAGTTAGAGGATATTTCAAACGGATTTAAAGGAGTAGAGAAATCTTTTGCAATTCAGGCAGGTAGGGAGATTCGTGTTATGGTTATTCCGGAGCAGATCGGTGATGCTGATATGGTATTGCTTGCCCGTGATATCTCGAAGCAGATTGAGGCGGAACTGGAATACCCGGGACAGATTAAGGTAAATGTAATTCGTGAATCAAGAGTAACTGACTACGCAAAATAACGAGAGAAAAGAACCGTATTCATAAAAAGAGTATGGTTCTTTTTTATACATGCTAAAAAATGAAATGGGAGGAAATTGTAATGGAAAATCAGGTGAAATGTGTAAAAAGAGAGCTGGTCCGGCGCGGAGCTATTCTTGATATCTATGCAGATACCATGTTGCTTCCGGACGGTAAAACGGAAGAGTGGGATTTTGTTTCTCACCGAATGGGTGCGGCCGCAGTAGTGCCGGTGCGCGATGACGGCAAGATCCTTATGGTACGGCAATACCGTAATGCGCTCAACCGTATGACCTTAGAGATTCCTGCCGGTGCGCGCGACAGTGTGACTGAGGATACAAAGGTCTGTGCTGCCAGAGANNTGGAGGAGGAGACCGGATACCGGAGCGATGATCTGACGCTGTTACTCTCGCTAAAGACGACGGTTGCATTTTGTGATGAAGCTATCGATGTGTATCTCGCNAAGAACTTAAAACCAGGCAGTCAGCATCTGGATGAAGGAGAATTTATTGATGTGGAAGCCTGTGATATNGATGAACTTTGCGATGCAATTTATGAGGGCAGGATTCAGGACTCCAAAACTGTGGCTGCATTGCTGGCGTATAAGAATCTGCTTAGGCAATGAATCTTTGTGTGTCAGGACATATATTGCAGACGGCTGCATATGTATAAAAGAAGATATTTTTAGGAGCTGCATGTGCGCAGAAGCGGATGGCTGATATTTCTCGCTTTTTTGGCAGGCATTGTGCTTGCAAACCTGTCAGGAAAGGAAGTTTTGGCGGGATACGGAATTTTAAATGAATATTATCTGAACCGGTATTCCTGGCGTGCACTGGACTGTGACAGGTTTTTCTGCACTGTTTTTGTGGANCGCCTGAAAGCTGTCATATTGCTTGTACTTCTTGAGAGGCTGATTCGCGGGAGGATATATGTCTTNTNGATTTTAAGTATNTTTGCCATGGGNATCGGATATCTGATGACNGTNGCAATCGTAAATCTCGGTGTGAANGGGATTCTGGTAATCCTGGGTGGAATTTTTCCGCAATGGATCTTTTACCTGCTGGCGATNGTGATGTACGGCCGCATCCGGATCGAACAGGAGTGCGCTGCGTACAGGATCAGCAGGCTGAAAGAATTCTCCGCNCAGGCAGTGGTACGGGTGTTGACTNTGCTGCTGGTCTTTCTGGGAATACTGGCAGAGAGCTATTTGAACCCGATTTTGTTTGATAAAATCGTAAAAATTTTGTAAAAAATTTTACAAAAATATTACAATATGTAGTACGGGAATAAAAAAAAACAGAATATCTTGTATATTGCCCGAAAAGCTTGAATTTATAAGGAAAAATACTGATTGCTTTTTTCCACCAAATCATTATAATGAATGATGTACCTCGATTTGAGGCCCATTTTTTACAGNTTTGTGAAATATGATAAGAATGATTGGTTGGGGTAGGTAAGTATATGACACAGGATATTCACAATTTTATCCAATATCTTCATCAGGAAAAGCACACATCTGCTAATACGGAGGTATCCTATGCACGTGATCTGAACAAGATGAGTCAGTATCTTGTTNCGCAGGGGATTGACGGCGTGCAGAAGGTGACACCTACAGTGCTGCAGTCATATATTTTGTATCTGGAGAATGAGGGCAGGAAGCCGTCAACTATTTCNAGGAGTATTGCGTCTATCAAGGCATTTTATCACTATATGGAGAAGCAATGTCGTCTGACATCGAATCCTTCTGAAGATTTAAAAGCTCCAAAGATTGAGAAGAGGATCCCGTCAATTTTGTCCACCGAAGACGTATCACGTCTTTTGGAGCAGCCGGACGGTGACTCTGCCAAGGAGCTGCGCGATAAAGCGATGCTGGAGCTTATCTATGCGACCGGAATCCGAGTATCTGAGCTGGTCTCCCTTAAAGTAGAGGATGTGAATCTGCAAATGGAATATCTGACCTGCGCGGATCAGTACAAAGAGCGCGTCATCCCGTTTGGAGACGTGGCGCGTGATGCGCTGAAAAGATATCTTACATACGGTCGGCCGAAAATGATCAAAGACGAGACAGAGGAATGGCTGTTCACAAACTGCTCCGGAGGGGCAATGAGCCGGCAGGGATTCTGGAAACTTGTCAAAGCTTATGGGAAAAAGGCGGGAATTGAGGCGGAGATCACACCGCATACGCTGAGGCATTCATTTGCGGCACATTTGGTCAGCAATGGGGCAGACTTAAAGTCCGTACAGGAGATGCTGGGACATGCCGATATCTCAACGACACAGGTATACGCTCAGATGGGGCAGACGGGAATCCGTGAGGTCTATGTAAAGGCGCACCCAAGAAAATAACAGAGACGAAAAAAGGGCAGCCGAATGGCTGCTCTTTTTGTACGGTAGAAAGCATACAAGGTATGCTTTCTATTATTTACACATATCTGCAATCGTATAAACCAGATCTTTGGAATCCTCCCATCCGAGACAGGGGTCCGTGATGGATTTTCCGTAGACATGATCGCCGATTTTCTGGCATCCTTCCTCAATATAACTTTCGATCATGACACCTTTTACCATTCGGTGAATATCGGAAGATACCTGACGGTTGTGCATGACTTCCTTTACAATACGAATCTGCTCCTTGAACTTTTTGCCGGAATTGGAGTGATTGACATCCACGATAGCGGCAGGATTGACCAGATCCATTTTTTCGTACATCTCACAGAGGCGGATCAGATCTTCGTAATGATAATTCTGCGTGGTATTGCCGTGCTTGCTGACAGCGCCCCGCAGTACAACGTGGGTGAGCGGATTTCCGGTAGTCTCGACTTCGTAACCGCGGTAGACAAAATGATGCGGATGCTGTGCGGCGTAGACGGAATTGAGCATAACGGAAAAATCACCGCTGGTTGGATTTTTCATACCGGATGCCACATCGAATCCACTGACGGTAAGTCGATGCTGCTGGTCTTCGACAGAGCGGGCGCCGATCGCGACATAAGAGAGCAGATCTTCCACATAACCCCAGTTTTCGGGATAGAGCATTTCGTCGGCGCAGGTCAGGCCGCTTTCCCGGATGGCACGGATGTGCATTTTGCGCATTGTGATCAGGCCTTCTACCATATCAGGAGCTTTTTCCGGATCAGGCTGAGAGGCGATTCCTTTGTAACCTTCCCCGGTCGTACGCGGTTTGTTGGTGTAGATNCGCGGGATGATGATCAATTTTTCTGCGACATCTTCCTGAAGCCTGGTCAGACGGCTTACATAATCGCAGACCGAATCCTCATTGTCGGCGGAACACGGTCCGATAATGACNAGAAAACGGTCATCGTTGCCGGTGATGACGCTGCTGATGGCGGCATCGCGTTCTTTTTTTAATTCTTTTAAGNCGTCAGAGAGNGGATATTCTNTCTGGATATCTGCCGGAGAAGGCAGTTTGTTTAAAAATTGAAAACTCATTCTTTTGCTTTTTCCTCCGTATTGCTTGATTTTTGACGGCTGCCGATGTAGCAAAAAACAGCCAACAACATATTAAATGAAATCGGTATATATGTCAAATGCTTGACACGTCAAATGTTTGACACGTCAAATGTTTGACACGTCAAATGTTTGCAATATTTCTTCGCATCGTATATAATGATGTGGGCGTTAAAAGCCTTGTTTCAAAGTGATTGACGGCAAATTGCACGAAAAGATATGCGAGATTGATAGGAAAGAGAAAGGCAGTATAAAATCGTATGAGTGGGCTCAGAATAAAGAATAGACAGATCGGAGAGGGAAAACCGCTGGTGTGTGTTCCGGTCATGGAACATGAGGAAGGAGAGATCATCCGGGAGATCACGTTTCTTGCAAAGAGCAGGGCAGATATGATCGAATGGCGCGTCGATGCTTTTTCGAATTTTAAGGATTACAATGCTGTGAGACGGATTTTCGAAACAGTGTCGCCGTTTCTCACAGAGAAGCTTTTTTTATATACGTTTCGGAGCAAAAAACAGGGAGGAGAGACGGAAACAGATCCTGAGACGGTAAATGATCTGCATGATCTGGCTGCGGAATCCGGATGTGTGGATTTTGTGGATCTGGAATTTTTTGCGGGTCAGCATTCCAGAGAAAAGATAAAAAGACTGCAGAAGCAGGGTGTACATGTGATTGCTTCCCATCATGATTTTGAGGAGACTCCCGCGCCAGAGGTCATGAAAATGCTGTTGGAGAAAATGTGCATGGGCGGAGCGGATATCGTAAAACTTGCGGTCATGCCAAAATCCAGAAAAGATGTGTGGGATCTTTTGGAGGTGACAGGAGAGTTTCGGGATGAAAATCCGGACACGCCTATTATCACCATGTCCATGGGAAGACTCGGAAATATCAGCAGGATTTGCGGAGAGAGTGTCGGCTCCTGCGTGACATTCGGGGCACACAAAAAGACCAGTGCTCCGGGACAGTTTGAGATGAACTGTCTGGGGGAAATTCTCGACATCATTCATCAGAGCAATTAATTTTAATAATTTATTCTTTCGGTTTGACATTGCCACAATCTTATGCTAATATTTAGAATGCGTTTGAGAGATGTGAAACGTGTTTTGAACGCAGGCAACCGTAGTCTAATGGATAGAACACCGGACTCCGACTCCGGCAATGCGGGTTCGATTCCCGCCGGGTGCATTTTGACAGACGTGCGTGTGGGAATCTGCGCCCACATGTCACAGGAATTGTTTGACGGACAAGGTGTCCGAATTATACGGCATGGGATATGCCGGTTTTTGGAATGGCGTTCAGCAGTGTTTTTTTGCGTTGCATGAACAGAGGTGCGCAGATGTCTGATTTAGAAAGGTACGGTGGATGATAGATGGAGTTTTCCAAATTAAAAGATATATTCAGCAAGGAGACTGCCCAAAAGGCGTTGGATTTTGTTAAGAAGCACGTGAGATATTTTTCGGCAGGTGCTTTATTTGTTGTTCTTGTATTGATACTTGTGTTTGGCACGGAGCCAAAAAGCTCTGACGGAACTGTTCCGGGGACGAGTGAGGCAGGCACACAGATTGTGGAGACTTATAAGGTGGACGCAATACAGGAAGTGAATGAGCTGATCCAGCAGTACTATACGGCATATGTATCAGGTGACGTGGGAACGCTGTCTTCTCTTGCAGTGCCGCTGTCGGAAAATGAACAGAGTTATATCGCCATGTTCAGTCAGTATGTGGAAGCGTATCAGAATGTGAAGTGCTATACGAAGAGCGGACTGGATGCAGGCTCTTATCTTGTATCTGTGACAATGGAGTTGAAATTTGCGGGTGTGGATACAGTTGCTCCCGGGATGGACTTTTTCTATGTGAGAACAGATGAGAACGGAAGCCTTTTTATCGACAATTTATACAGTACGTACAATCGAAGCTATAAGGAGATCGCGGGGGATACAAATGTGCAGCTCCGCATCGAGGATTTCGAAAATGAGGAGGATGTGACTGCACTTCAGCGTGAGGTTCAGGGGCGCTATGATGCTGCGATTTCATCAGATGAGAATCTTTCTAATATGATTTTAGCTACGATCCCGAACGCAGTGCGGGAGTGGAGAACTGCGGTGGTTGCGCAAAGTACGGAGCAGCCGACCGAGTCGGTGGAGGAACCGACGACAGAAGAACAGCCTACCGAGTCGGTGGAAGAGCCGCCGGCACCACCGGAGCAGTCCGAGGAGCCGGAGCAGCCGGCGACGACTGAGACGATGATAACGACCGATAAGGTGAACGTGAGAGCGGCAGCTGATACATCGGCAGAGAAGCTTGGAACAGTTGGAAAAGGTCAGACCGTTACACGGACAGGGACAGAAGGGGATTGGAGTATCATTGATTATAACGGAACGACGGGGTATATCAAGAGTGAGTATCTGACTCCATCCGCTTCCGGCGGTGCCCAGACAAATGAGACCGCAGATCCGATTGCGGAGGGAACGGTAGTCACGCTGCAGAATACGGTCAATGTCCGTTCGAGTATGAGCGAGACGGCAGACAAGGTAGGNACCGCATATGCGGGAGAAAAGGTCACCGTGGTCATGAGTTATGCGGANGGCTGGACTAAGGTAANNTGGAACANCAAGACAGGATATATCAAAACATCGTTATTACAGTAAGAGAGAAACGGAGACTTTTCAGGTGTGAAGTCTCCGTTTTCTTCCGCGTGAAATGAGAACGCCAAAACCGAATTGTTTTGGCATGGAGGCAGAGATGGAAGAAAAGGGAGTNCGGATCAACAAATTNTTAAGTGAAGCGGGCGTGTGCTCGAGAAGACAGGCGGACAGACAGGTGCAGGAGGGAAACGTCACGATAGACGGCAGCATTGCAGAAATCGGGGCAATCGTCCTGCCGGGGCAGCGTGTATGTTTCTGTGGAGAGCCGGTAGAAAAAGAGGAAGAAACGGTACTGCTTGCACTGTATAAGCCGGTGGGAATCGTCTGCACCACAGAAAAGCGGGAAAAAAATAATGTCGTCGACTATCTTTCCTATCCCAAAAGAGNCTATCCGGTGGGAAGGCTGGACAAGGATTCNGAAGGGCTTTTGCTGTTGACAAATAACGGTGAGATCGTCAATAAAATGATGCGCGCCGGAAATATGCATGAGAAAGAATATCTTGTGACAGTGAATAAGCCNGTATCGGATTTTTTCCTGCGTGGACTGGCGGGAGGAGTGCCTCTAAAAGANCTTGGCGTCACAACAAGGAAATGTCATGTGGAACGCACCGGCAAACGGGAGTTTCGAATCGTACTGACACAGGGATTAAACAGGCAGATACGGCGCATGTGCGAATATTTCGGATACCGNGTGGAAAGGNTGATACGGGTTCGCATTATGAATATCAGGCTTGGTGNTNTGGANTGCGGAGCCTACAGGTCTGTGACGCAGGAGGAGTACCGAAAGTTGTTGGAACTGATCAAANATTCGTCCAACGGACCAGTGAGGGGGAAATGAGTATGACACCGACAGAAAGAATTGNAGAACTCAGACAAAAGATCGCATATCACAGCGACAGGTATTACAATCAGGATGCACCGGAAATCACTGACTATGAGTTTGATATGATGATGCAGGAACTGAAAAAATTGGAGAAGGAACACCCGGAGCTTTTGACAGCGGATTCACCGACCCAGAAGGTGGGAGGCAGTGCAAAACGGACGGCGGGCGTTCTGGTGCGTCACAATGTGCCGATGCTCAGTCTTCANGATGTGTTTTCCAAAGAGGAAGTTTATGATTTCGTGGCACAGATGAAAGAGCAGCTGGATGATCCCGAGTTTGTGGTGGAATATAAAATTGACGGTCTTTCCATGGCGCTTCGCTATGAGAACGGAACTCTGGTTCTGGCAGAGACAAGGGGCGACGGTATTAATTTTGGAGAAGATGTGACTGCAAATGCGAGGGTGATCGCGGATGTAAAGAGCCAACTTAAGGATACACCGGAATATTTAGAGATCCGCGGNGAAGTTTATATGAAAAATGACGCTTTCGAGAGGGTGAACCAGACACAGGAGCTGCTNGGAAAAAAGNGCTTTGCAAATCCGAGNAACTGNGCGGCAGGNACACTGCGGCAGNTGGACAGNGCGGTGACAAAGGAGCGGGAGCTTTCTCTGTTTATTTTTAATATTCAGGATGTGCGCGGNNTNCAGTTTGAGACGCACACGCAGGGATACGAGTATCTGAAAAAACAGGGGATTACGGTCATTGAGGATTACAAGATCTGTAAGAGCGCCGATGAAGTGTGGGCGGCGATCGAAGCGATCGGAGAGAACAGAGGAAATCTTGCNTATGATATTGACGGCGCTGTGGTAAAACTGAACCGNCTTACGGATCGTGAGCAGCTGGGAGCGACATCGAAAGTTCCGCGCTGGGCGGTTGCATATAAGTATCCCCCGGAAGAAAAGGAGTCAAAGATTTTGGACATTGAACTTTCGGTGGGAAGAACGGGAAGGATCACGCCGACGGCAGTCTTTACGCCGGTGCGTCTCTGCGGCACTTCGGTATCGCGTGCGACACTGCATAATCAGGATTTCATTGATGAGCTTGAGATTGGGATCGGAGATACTGTTGTAGTGTACAAATCCGGAGAGATCATTCCCAAGATAAAGGAAGTAAAGAAAGACAAAAGACCGTCCGGATGGCAGAAATTTGTGATACCGGATACCTGTCCGGTATGCGGTGCAAGAACGGAACGGGAGAAGGATACGGCAGATATCAAGTGTACTTCGCCGGCATGTCCGGCACAGCTGGAACGCCGCATTATCAATTTTGTCGGCAGAGATGCAATGGATATCAAGGGATTTGGCACAGTTTATATTGAAGAACTGGTCAGAATGGGGTATATTAAGGATATTGCGGATATCTTTTTCTTAAAAGAACACCGTGAGGAATTGATTGAACGCGGTATCATAGGGAAACAGAAAAATACGGACAAACTTTTGGATGCGATTGAACAGTCGAAGCAGAATGATGCCTACCAGCTTCTGACCGGATTCGGAATTCCGAATGTGGGAAAAGCAGCAGCAAAATCAATTATGAAGCATTTCGGGACGATGGAAAATCTGCAGCAGGCGTCCATAGAGGAACTGACTGCCGTCAGCGATATCGGGAATGTCAGCGCGGAATGTATCAGACGCTTCTTTGCGGAGGATAAGAACAGTCAGATGATAGACCGGCTGCGCAGCTGTGGCGTCAATATGGCAGCGCAGCAGGAAGATATTGTGGATTCTCCGCTCGCCGGAAAGACGGTGGTGATCACGGGAACGCTTCCAAGTCTGGGCAGGAAGGAAGCGGCAGAATTAGTTGAACGGTGCGGCGGAAAAGTGACCGGGTCTGTTTCCAAAAAAACGGATTATCTTCTTGCAGGAGAGAACGCCGGAAGTAAACTTGCCAAGGCGCAGGAACTTGGGATCCGCATCATTTCAGAAGAGGAGCTGCGCGGACTGCTGGATGCTGTTACAGGAGCGGGCGCAGGAAGTGAACAGTAACAAATAAGAGAATCAGAAAGAGGGGAAAATCATGCCGATTAAGACACAGAGTGATTTGCCGGCCAGAGAAATACTGGTACAGGAGAATATTTTTGTGATGGATGAGAACCGTGCGATGCATCAGGACATCCGGCCGATTCAGATCGGTATTTTGAATCTGATGCCGTTAAAAGAGGAGACGGAGCTGCAGCTTTTGCGATCTCTTTCCAATACACCGCTGCAGGTTGATGTCACATTTATTACAGTTTCCACGCACGAATCCAAAAATACATCCATGAGCCATCTCAACAAATTTTATGAGACTTTTGAGGCGGTAAGGCAGCGCTATTTTGACGGGCTGATCATCACCGGAGCTCCGCTTGAGCAGATCGAATACGGAGCGGTGGATTTCTGGGATGAACTCTGCCGGATCTTTGAATGGACAAAAACGCATGTGACGTCGACATTGCATCTTTGCTGGGGGGCACAGGCAGGACTTTACTATCATTATGGTTTGAAAAAATATATGCTTCCCCAAAAAATGTTCGGCGTGTATGAGCACCATGTCATGAATCGGAAGGTTCCGCTTGTCAGAGGGTTTGACGATTATTTTATGGCTCCGCATTCGAGGCATACGGAAGTTCGGGCAGAGGATATCCGTGCGGTGAATGATCTGACGATTCTTGCCGAGTCAGAAACGGCAGGCGTATTTTTGGCGATTGCGGATGAGGGCAGAAGGATCTTTGTCATGGGGCACCCCGAATATGACAGATTTACGCTGGACAAGGAATATAGGCGTGACAAAGGCAAGGGACTTCCCATCGATCTGCCGGTGAACTATTACCCGGACGATGACGACAGCAAAAAACCGAGACTGCAGTGGAGATCTCACGGAAGCATTCTTTACAGCAACTGGCTCAACTATTATGTCTATCAGCAGACGCCGTTTGAGTTTATTGACACAGCTGAGATCGTGGGAAGTGAAAAGCGGTAAAACTTAAGGAAGAATTTATACATTTTTAGTTCCCAAAATGGGAATAGTCTGTTATAATAAACGCATAATATCACTTAGGAGGCAGTTAGCAATGGGTGAAGATAGAAAGACATTTAAGATAAAAGACGGTAATCTTGGTGCGGTGAAGATTGCAGACGAGGTAGTTGCGATCATTGCAGGTCTGGCGGCGACAGAGGTAGAAGGCGTNGGTTCCATGGCGGGCAATATCACCAATGAACTTGTCAGTAAGCTTGGGATGAAGAATCTCTCCAAGGGTATTCGNGTAGAGGTGCTGGACGGCATTGTGAATGTGGACGTNGCACTGAATATCTCATACGGTTATTCTGTTCCGGATGTGTCCGTCAAGGTGCAGGAGAGGGTCAAGAATGCGATTGAGAATATGACAGGGTTGGAAGTATCGATCGTAAACATCCGAATTGCAAGCGTGGACATGGGCAGCAACAAATAGCACTTTTCAAAGAGAAGGTGTGAAAGCATTGGCTTTCATATCTGGAATAATCAGAAAGGATGTCCCAATGACATCCTTTTTTTTCTTATTTTACATGAGAAAGGATATTTTATGACCAGAAGAGAGTTGAGGGAACAGACATTTTGCATGTTGTTCGGAGTGGAATTTCACGANGAAGCGGACCGGNCNGAGCANATAGCNATGTACGGAGANAACGAGATNGTGTGNGACGAGAANGACAGAACGTACATTTCCGAAAAATGCGGGAAGATNATAACGCATCTGGGTGAAATAGATGCTGCGATCAATGAGGCTGCCGAGGGATGGAAGACGACGAGGATGGGAAAGGTGGATCTGACGCTGATCCGTCTGGCNGTATATGAGATGAGATATGAGGAGGATATTCCGGTGGGNGTGGCGATCAACGAGGCGGTAGAGCTTGCNAANAAATACGGCACAGATGATTCNCCNTCCTTTGTCAACGGAGTATTGGCAAGACTGGCATGATGAAAAATGTTTATTCGGTAGGGCAGGTAAATACATACATCAAAAATATGTTTGCCCAGGATTANATGATGAACCGTATCAGTGTAAAGGGAGAGGTGTCTAACTGTAAATACCATCCTTCAGGACACATCTATTTCACNATCAAGGATTCTACGGGGACTCTTTCTGCNGTTATGTTTGCGGGAAACAGGCGGGGGCTGAAATTTCGGATGCAGGAGGGAGATACNNTCGTTGCGACAGGTTCCATCGAGGTCTATGCGCGCGATGGGAAATACCAGCTCTATGCGAGGGAGATCGAGCCGGACGGTACCGGNGANCTGTANCTGAAATATGAAGCGCTCAAGCGCGANCTGGAGGAAATGGGCATGTTCGCGCCGGAGTATAANAAGCCGATTCCGAAATATGCATCAAGGATCGGCATTGTCACCGCATCGACCGGNGCNGCAGTACAGGATATCANNAACATTGCAAANAGGCGNAACCCNTACGTACAGTTGATCNTGTATCCNGCACTCGTGCAGGGAGAGGGNGCNGCGGAGAGCATTATAAAGGGNATACAGAGGCTGGATCTGCTTGGTGTTGANGTCATCATAGTAGGACGCGGAGGNGGTTCCATNGAGGATTTGTGGGCATTTAANGANGAACCGGTCGCGNGGGCAATTTTTGAGTGNCAGACNCCNGTCATCTCGGCNGTNGGNCATGAGACAGANACGACGATNGCAGATTATGTGGCGGATCTGCGGGCACCGACGCCTTCCGCAGCGGCAGAGCTTGCGGTATTTGATTACCGTGCNGTCAAAGAGCAGATGACATCGTANGATNCCCGGATGAAAAGGCTCTTGTCNCAGCGGCTCGAAGTGACGCGNCTTNCGTTAGACCGNCTNGGAATGAGNCTTCGGTATTTCAACCCGGCAAGCCGTCTGCGTGAGAACAGAAAATANGCGGCAGACCTTTGGGAGAAGCTGCAGGGATTGGCAGAAAANCAGCTCGCGAGGAATCGCCACAGAGTGGCTTTACTCGCCGAACAGNTNGAAGGCCTCTCGCCGGTGCGGAGGCTGAGTCTGGGATATTCTTATATATCGGATGCNGNCGGTGNGGCAGTGACNGATGCGGCAAAGATAAANCAGGGNGATATACTTGACATACATTTACTGAAAGGCTCCTTGAAGGCAGCCGTTACGGAGGTTCATAATGAGTGAGGACAATACGCGAAAACCGTCTTTGGAGGAGACATTTGATCAAATCGAGACGATCATCAGCAAGATGGAGCAGCAGGAGGTTACTCTGGAGGAATCCTTTGCACTCTACCAGCAGGGAGTGGAGAAATTAAAGGTCTGCAATACACTGCTCGATGAGGTAGAGAAAAAGATGCAGGTTCTGGATGCTGACGATGACGCATAAAACAATGCGGGAAAGGAATAGTTATGGAGTTCAATCAGGAAATTGCAAAGCGGACAGAAGAGATTGAGGGGATCATCCGCAGCTATCTGCCAAAGGAAGAGGGTTATCAGAAAACCGTCATGGAGGCGATGAATTACAGTGTGCTCGCGGGAGGCAAACGTCTCCGCCCCATGCTGATGCAGGAGACCTACCGGCTGTTTGGCGGGAAATCCCGGATTATTGAGCCGTTTATGGCTGCAATTGAGATGATCCACACATATTCTCTGGTGCACGACGATCTGCCAGCGATGGACAACGATGAATACCGCAGAGGGAAAAAGACAACGCATGCGGTATACGGGGAAGCGATGGGAATTCTGGCAGGAGATGCGCTGCTCAACTATGCATTTGAGACGGCAACGCTTGCATTTGATATTGAGCCTGAGAATACAGGCATTCCGCGGGCATTGCAGACACTCGCAAGAAAGGCGGGCATTTACGGAATGGTCGGAGGTCAGACGGTAGATGTGGAGTCTGAGGGGAAGAGCGGCATGACAAAGGAAAAGCTGGATTTTATTTACCGGCTGAAGACTGGTGCATTGATCGAGAGCTCGATGCAGATCGGTGCGATCCTTGCGGGAGCGACCAAAAACGAACAGAAAATGATAGAAGAAGTGGCAGCAGCCGTGGGGCTTGCATTTCAGATTCAGGATGACATTCTCGATGTGACCGGCACGGCGGAGGTGCTCGGTAAGCCGATCGGAAGCGATGAGAGAAATAACAAGACTACATATGTGACCTGCGAGGGACTGGAAAAGGCGAAAGAGGACGTGAAGAACATTTCAGAACAGGCAATCGCCAAAATGGATTCTCTTGTCGTAAAAAATGAATTTTTGACAGAATTGATCCGTTCTTTGACTGCAAGGGAAAAATAAAGGTAACAGAGGTGTTCTGTATGGTGTTGGAGAAGATCAAAAAGGAAAATGATATCAAAGAGCTTTCGGAGGAAGAACTCAAGATTCTCGCATCGGAGATACGGGAATTTCTGATCGAGAAAATATCGGTGACGGGGGGACATCTTGCCTCGAACCTTGGTGTGATAGAGCTTACTATGGCATTGCACCTGTCGCTGGATTTTCCGAAAGATAAGCTGATCTGGGATGTCGGACATCAGGCATATACCCACAAGCTTCTGACGGGGAGAAAAGAGGGGTTTGATGAGCTTCGGAAATACGGCGGGATGAGCGGGTTTCCGAAGCGAAGCGAGAGTGACTGTGACTGTTTTGATACCGGTCACAGTTCTACCTCCATATCTGCAGGGCTGGGTTACGCGCATGCGAGAGAGCTTACCGGAGAGGATTACAAGGTTGTCTCTGTGATCGGCGACGGCGCCCTGACGGGTGGGATGGCTTTTGAGGCACTCAACAATGCCGCTCAGTTAAAAGCGAATTTTATTATTGTCCTGAATGACAACAATATGTCGATCTCGGAAAATGTGGGGGGAATGTCTTCCTATCTGGCAGGGTTCCGCACGGCTGATGCCTACCTCGATTTAAAGACAGGAGTGATGAATTCTCTCAATAAGATACCGGTGTACGGNGATAAGATGGTCCAGAGAATACGAAAGACCAAGAGCGGCATCAAGCAGCTGCTGATTCCGGGCATGCTTTTTGAGGAGATGGGCATTATTTATCTTGGACCTGTAGACGGGGGAGATATCAAGGGAATACAGAAACTGATGCGCGAGGCGTCCCGTATCGACGGACCCGTACTGGTCCATGTTCTGACACATAAGGGAGCCGGTTATCCGCCGGCAGAGCGTCATCCGGCAAGATTTCACGGTACGGAGCCGTTTGATATCGAAACCGGTATTCCCAAGAATCCGCGGATTACGGCAAACTATACCGATGTTTTTTCTACGGTTATGCGCAAATTGGGTGACAGAGAAGAGAAGGTGGTCGCGATCACCGCGGCCATGGCAGACGGAACCGGACTCAAGCGATTCCGCAATATGTTTCCGGACAGGTTTTTCGATGTGGGGATTGCGGAGCAGCATGCAGTGACTTTTGCCGCGGGATTGGCGGCAGCAGGGTTAAAACCGATTTTTGCGGTCTATTCTTCTTTTCTGCAACGTGCATATGACCAGATCCTGCACGATGTCTGCATTCAGGATCTTCCTGTGATCTTTGCGGTAGACCGCGCAGGATTGGTGGGGAGCGACGGAGAAACGCATCAGGGAATTTTTGATATTTCCTATCTCTCGGCAATTCCCAATATGACGATTATGGCTCCAAAGAATAAATGGGAGCTTTCTGATATGATCAAATATGCGGTTGCCTTCGAACATCCCGTTGCGATCCGGTATCCGCGAGGAATTGCNTATGATGGCTTAAAAGAGTATCGGGAACCGATNGCCTATGGCAGAAGCGAGTGGATTTACCGCGAATCGGAGATCGCGCTGTTTGCNCTTGGCTCAATGGTAAAGACGGCTGAGGAAGTCCGAAANGTGCTGAAGGAGAAAGGATATTCCTGCAGCATCGTAAATGCACGCTTTGCAAAGCCGTTGGACGGTGAAACACTCGANGAAATTGCAGCGCGGCATAAGCTGATCGTTACGATGGAGGAGAATGTGGTCAACGGCGGGATGGGAGAGCATGTGACAGCTTTCTATCATGGGAAGGAAGATGGGATTACTGTGCTTACGGTCGCTATTCCGGATGAATATGTAGAACATGGCAATGTAGGGATTCTGCGCAGNGAGGTCGGCATAGACGCAGATACGGTAATCGAACGTGTGATAGAAAAATATGAACACATCAGAGGAAAGGAAGCAGGCAGGTGAAGGAAAGATTAGATGTTTTGCTTGTGAATCGGGGACTGGCACCGTCGAGAGAGAAAGCGAAAGCGATGATCATGGAGGGAAATGTCTTTGTTGACAATCAGAGGGAGGACAAGGCAGGAGCTTCGTTTGATGAGAATGCNATGATCGAGATCAAGGGCAANCCNCTAAAATATGTCAGCAGNGGAGGCTTAAAGCTGGAGAANGCAATTTCCAGCTTCGGTATTTCCGTGGAGGGNAAAATCTGTATGGATATCGGCGCNTCNACCGGAGGATTTACGGANTGTATGCTGCAAAACGGNGCNAGGAAGGTCTATGCCGTGGATGTGGGATACGGACAGTTTGCGTGGAANCTGCGNCAGGATGAGNGAGTGGTATGTATGGAAAAGACCAATATCCGCTATGTCACCCCGCAGGATATCGCAGACCGTCTTGATTTCGCCTCTGTGGANGTTTCTTTTATTTCACTGACNAAAGTGCTTATGCCTGCCAGAGAGCTGCTGACGGAGAACGGAGAGATGGTATGNCTGATCAANCCCCAGTTTGAGGCNGGGCGGGAAAAGGTCGGNAAAAAAGGNGTGGTGCGNGAAAGGTCAGTACATGAGGAGGTTATNGCAAAAGTCATAGATTTTGCGGTNGGNTGCGGTTTTGAGATTCTTGCGCTGGAGTANTCTCCGGTCAAGGGACCGGAGGGGAATATTGAGTACCTTGTCCATATCAGGAAAGCNGATGCAGGGGAAGAGAGCGGAAACNCGGAAACCGTGGATATCCGCGCTGTGGTGGAAGCCGCACATGAGGAATTGGATGCATGAAACATTTTTTGATGATTACAAATATATACAAGGATGCAGAATTAAGGCTGACGGAGGGGATCAAAGCTTATATTGAGCAAAAAGGCGGAACTTGTGTATGTATGACAGGTACCGGAGAGGAGACCGGGGATACGCCTTCTATGGCAGAGCGGGCTCCGAGAGACATCGAATGTGTTCTTGTGCTCGGCGGCGACGGAACCCTGATCCGTGCAGCGGCGGCTCTTGTGGGCAGAAATCTCCCGCTGATCGGCGTGAATCTCGGAACGCTGGGATACCTGTGTGAGCTGGAGGAGGGCAGCGTGTTTGCCGCGATCGACCAGTTGATGGAAGACCGCTATATTGTGGAAGAGCGGATGATGCTGACGGGACATGGATGCAACGAGTCAGAGTGCAATGCACTAGAGTGCAATGCACCAAGGGGCATGACAAAAAATATTGCACTGAATGATATTGTGATCCACAGGACAGGCGCGCTCTCGGTCATCAGCCTGATCGTCTATGTCAACGGGGAATATCTGAATACTTTTCGCGCAGACGGGATCATCATATCAACGCCGACAGGATCGACAGGATACAACATGTCTGCGGGCGGACCGATCGTGGACCCGAAGGCGGAGATGATCCTGATCACTCCGATCAACGCTCACAACCTGAATTCCAGAAGCATCGTGATCGGTGCGGAGGATGAGATCGTTGTGGAAATCGGAAAACGCCGTTCCCAGAGGGACGAGACAGCAGAGGTCAGTTTTGACGGGGACAGCGCGGTAAAGCTTGGGGTGGGCGACCGCTTCTTTGTCGGCAGGGCGAAAGATACAGCCCTGATCTGCAAGATCAGCAGGAAAAGTTTTCTTGAGATTCTGAGTAAGAAAATGCAGACGTACACATAGCTTGATGATGCGCAGAAATGAGGTTAAGAGTGAAGATAAAACGGCAGGCAAAGATTTTGGAGCTGATCCAAAAAAATGACATTGAGACGCAGGAGGAACTGTCCGATCATTTGGAGAAGGAAGGATTTCTTGTCACGCAGGCAACGGTATCAAGAGATATCCGTGAATTAAAGCTGATCAAAACGGCAGCAGGAGGCGGAAGACAGAAATATGCGGTATTGTCGGATACCGGAGAGGATCTTTCCGAAAAATATACGGATATCTTCCGAACCGGATTTGTCTCTATGGATATGGCGCAGAATATTCTTGTCATCAAGACGTTTTCCGGTATGGCGATGGCGGTCGCGGCGGCATTAGATGCGATGCATCTGCATGAGGTCGTGGGGTGTATTGCCGGGGATGACACGATTTTCTGTGCGATCCGGAGCGCGGACGATACGGTAACGGTTATGAACCGTTTAAAAAAGTTTGTAGAATAGAACAAATGCTTTTGGGAGAGTAGAAGGAGATTCTATGTTACAAAGTTTACATGTAAAAAATCTGGCATTGATCGATGAGGCAGAAGTGGATTTCGCGGAAGGTTTGAATATTCTTTCCGGTGAGACAGGAGCCGGAAAATCCATTATCATTGGCTCTATCAATCTTGCGCTGGGGGAAAAGGTACAAAAGGAAATGCTGCGGGAATCCGCTTCAGACGGCGGTACGGAGCCGGCGCTGGTGGAACTGATCTTTTCAGTGACAGATCCGAAGCAGAAGGAGCAGTTGGAACAGCTGGATGTTTTTCTGGAGGAGGATGAAGTCATTTTGAGCCGCCGTATCACCGGCGGACGCGGCACGGCAAAGGTCAATGCAGAGAGTGTTCCGGCGTCTAAGATGCGCGAGATTGCGGCGGTCCTGATTGACATCCACGGACAGCACGAGCACCAGTCGCTGCTATCCAAAAAGAAGCATCTGGATATTTTGGATGAATATGCAAGAGAGGCATTGGAGGAACCGAAGAAGATACTGCAGGAGAATTACCGCGAGTATCGCAGACTGACCGAGGAGTGGGACAGTGCGGCGGTAGATGAGGAAGAGCGTCTGCGGGAGATGTCATTTCTGGAATATGAAATTCATGAGATCGAGGAGGCGGATTTAAGAGACGGAGAGGATGAAGAACTGGAAGCCGATTTCTTAAGAATGAGCAACGGAAGAAAGATCATGGAAGCNGTCGGAACNGCTTANGACAGCACCGGAAGCGGAAATGAATGCGCTTCNGAGCTGTTGGGAAGAGCGCTGCGTGAGCTCTCGNGNGTCAGNTCCTATGACGGAAAAGTNGNNGATATGGAACAGCAGCTTTTGGAAATTGATAATCTGCTGAATGATTTTAACCGTGAAATTGCAGACTATTTGGAAGAAGCNGAATTTGACGAGGAGACATTTCATCAGACAAAACAGCGGCTGGATGAAGTCAACCGTTTAAAGGCAAAATATGGAAATTCCATTTCGGAGATTTTGCAGGCGCNTGANGAAAAAAGAGAGCGTCTAGAAAAGCTCTCCGATTATGATCTTTATTTAAAAGAACTGCAGGAGAATCTGGAGAAGACAAAAAAGTGNCTGGAGNAGTCCTGCAAAGAGGTNTCATCGATNCGCACAGAGTATGCAAAGAAGCTGACCGCNGCTGTGACAGANGCGCTTTTGGATTTGAATTTTCTGGATGTACAGTTTCAGATGAAATTTGAGCGCACGAAAGACTATACGGCAAGAGGGTTTGACGATGCNGAATTTTTGATNTCAACCAATCCNGGCGAGCCGCTAAAGCCTTTGGAAAAAATTGCTTCCGGCGGAGAACTGTCCAGNATCATGCTGGCGGTCAAAACCGTGCTTGCAGATCAGGANGCGGTGGAAACACTGATCTTTGACGAAATTGACAGTGGGATCAGCGGGCGCACGGCNCAGATGGTATCGGAAAAAATGAATNTGCTTGGCAGGAATCACCAGATCATCTGTATCACGCATCTTCCCCAGATCGCGGCGATGGCAGATACCCATTATCTGATNGAAAAATCTGTGCAGAACAAAAGTACGGTATCAACCATACGCAGACTCTCGGAACAGGAGAGCGTGGATGAACTGGCAAGGATGCTGGGTGGAGTGGAGATTACCGAGACNGTGCGNGAGAGCGCCCGGGAGATGAANGAGCTTGCAGGCAGGAAAAAGAAATAGANGTTGCCATGAAATGGTATAGGCACATGNGTTTGAAAATAAAAAATATCCATATAATAGAAGNGGATACCGTCTTGGTATCCTCTTTTTTTGAAAATAAAAGAGCAGAAAGGAGAGAAATGTGAAAAAATATTACCGTTTGATTCAGCAGATCACATATATGGGATTTTTTCTTGTGACAGCGTTTGCAATTCGTTCCTTTCGCGATGCAATACCGGATCAGATTTATGTCGCCAAAGATGCAGAGATTTCCTATGAATTTGATGTTCCGGTCAGTGTGGTTTTAAAGGATGACGGTGCAGAGGTATTTGAGAATCTTGCCAATACGGACAGCGGGGAAAAAAGTTATACGGTGACATGCAGACTGTTTGGGCTTTTCCCGGTGAAGGATGTCGAGGTTATGCTGGTGGATGCGGACAGCATCTATACCAGCGGGATGCCGATNGGGATTTATGCCAAAACAGACGGNGTGCTTATCATCGGAACGGGNACAGTGACGGATGANGTGGGACGAGAATGTAAACCTGCAGAAAACCGCGTGAAAAGCGGAGATTACATTGTCAGCATAAACGGAGAGTCTGTCTCAAAGAAAGAAGAGCTGGTAGAGAAGATCAACACATACGGGGAGAAAAGAGAGATTCTGGGGATTCAGAGAGATGGGGAATATATTGAGGTATCCCTGATGCCGGTGAGGAGCGAGAGCGGCGCCTATATGCTGGGGATCTGGGTCAGAGATGATCTTGCCGGTGTCGGGACTTTGACATATTACAGGGAAAACGGAGAATTTGGCGCCTTGGGACATGCAATCAGCGACGGAGATACGGGAACACTGATGGAAATGTCCGAGGGATGGATTTATACGGCAGATATTGTGGGAATCCGAAAAGGAGAGAAAGGGACACCGGGAGAATTGTCAGGTGTGATCGACTACAATNANGGAAATTGTCTCGGCTCGATCACAGAAAATACACCGCTTGGAATTCACGGTGTATTAAACAGCGATCAAGCAGCTTTTTCTGACGGAAGCAGCTATGAGGTCGCGTATAAGCAGGATGTCCACCTCGGCACGGCATATATCCAATCAGCTTTTTCAGGAACAGAAAAGCTTTATGAGATACAGATAGAAAGTCTGGACTACAGCGGAAGCGAGCAGAATAAGGGGATTCTTTTTCGTGTGACAGACCGCGAGCTTTTGAACACAACGGGAGGTATTGTGCAGGGAATGTCGGGATCACCGATCATTCAGGACGGAAACGTGATAGGGGCGGTTACGCATGTTTTTGTATCGGATGCATCGATGGGATACGGAATATTTATTGAAAAGATGCTGCGTTGAGATTGAAATTTCAAAAAGCCTTTGACAAAAGTAGAAGATACGATTATAGTATAATACAAGCGTAAGTTGGTTTTGTCAGATGCGTTGCTTGACGACGTGCTTCGACAAAAAAGCTTAGATTGGAATAGGTATTATAGGAAACAGATTATTTTTGTCACAGGAGGGGCTAAAATGGAAAAACTCAATGTAGCAATTGCGGATGATAATGAGAGAATGCTGCGATTATTAGGTGAAATTATCGAAAGTGATGATGAACTTAATGTGATAGGGACTGCAAAAGATGGAGAAGAAGCGTACAATGTGATAAAAACAAAGGAACCGGATGTCGTATTGCTGGATATTGTCATGCCGAAGCTTGACGGCTTAGGAGTGCTCGACCGTGTGAACCATGACAAGAGCATCAAAAAGCACCCGACATTTATTGTGATCAGCGCGATCGGACAGGAAAAAATTACAGAAGATGCATTTAATCTCGGTGCAGATTACTATATTATGAAGCCATTCGACAATGAAATGGTGCTCAACCGCATCAAGCGTGTCAAAGAAAATGGAACCGTGCAGGGGCAGGAAATGCGCAAGGTCAACGCATACGAAAAAGCGGAGACTGCAGAGGAACGCAATCTGGAAGCTGACGTGACTGAAATCATCCATGAGATCGGTGTGCCTGCACATATCAAGGGATACCAATATCTGCGGGATGCAATTGTGATGTCGGTCAATGATATGGAAATGCTCAATTCCATTACCAAAGTTTTGTATCCGACGATCGCGAAAAAATACCAGACGACTTCAAGCCGTGTCGAGCGCGCGATCAGACATGCGATTGAGGTGGCATGGAGCAGAGGAAAGATGGATACGATCGATGAGCTGTTCGGCTATACAATCCATAACGGAAAGGGAAAGCCGACCAATTCTGAGTTTATTGCACTCATCACAGACCGCATACGTCTGGAATATAAAATGTATTAATACTTTTCAGGACAGAAAAAAGGCGTTATAATATTCTTAAGATTTCACAGCGAAAATCTGGAAACTTGGAGGGTTTATAACATGAAGAAAATACTTTTTGCGGCTTCTGAAGCTGTACCTTTTATCAAGACCGGTGGACTTGCTGACGTGGCGGGATCGCTGCCGAAATATTTTGACAGGGAAAGCCACGATGTGCGTATCATCCTGCCGAAGTATCTCTGTATGAGTCAGGAATGGAAGGAGCAGCTTCATTTTTTATGTCATTTTTATGTGAATTTGAGCTGGAGAAGACAGTATGTGGGCATTTTTAAGGCAGAATGGGACGGTATTACCTATTATTTTGTAGACAATGAATTCTATTTTGCCGGTGACCGGCCGTATAATAATATATATGAGGATGTGGAAAAGTTTGCTTATTTTTCCAAGGCGGTACTGGAGGCCTTGCCATATCTTGACTTTTGTCCGGATATCATTCACTGCCACGACTGGCAGACAGGCCTGATCCCTGTTTTCTTAAAGACTCTGTACGGAGATCAGAGATATTATTCAGGAATCCGTACAGTGTATTCCATTCACAATCTGAAGTTTCAGGGAAGATTTATTTTACAGGCGGTCATGGATATTACCGGGCTGCCAAGGCAGATATTCACTGCGGACAAGCTGGAGGCGTATGGTGAGGCGAATTATCTGAAGGGCGGCGCGGTATATGCAGACGCTGTCACGACGGTAAGCCAGAGCTATGCTTACGAGATCACCACCTTAGAGGGCGGAGAGGGGCTGCACGGACTGATGAATGCGCGCAGAAATGATCTCTACGGAATCCCGAACGGCATCGATTACGAGGAGTACGACCCGGCAAGGGATCCTTTTCTTCCGCATCATTACAGTGTGGATGATGTCACGGAGAAAAAGTCTCTTGTCAAGGCCGAGTTTCAGAAGAAAGTGGGACTTCCGGCAGAGCAGGATATTTTTCTGATGGGTATGGTTTCACGCATGACAGATCAAAAAGGATTTGATCTGATCGCATATATTATGGATGAGCTTCTCGCTACGGAGCAGATCCAGTTTGTGGTAGTGGGTACCGGGGAAGAGAGATATGAGAATATGCTCCGCTATTTTTCTGATAAATATCCGGATAAGATGCGGGTCAATATCGGATATTCGGAAGAGATGGCACATCTGGTGTACGGCTCGTGCGATGCTTTTCTGATGCCGTCTTTGTTCGAACCGTGCGGTCTAAGCCAGCTGATGAGTCTGCGTTATGGTACGGTGCCGATCGTCCGGGAGACCGGCGGACTCAAAGACACCGTGGAGCCGTACAACGAATATGAGCACACAGGGACCGGCTTTTCCTTTGCCAATTACAATGCGCATGAAATGCTCGGCGCTATCCGTTATGCAATGCGGATTTATCAGGCATATCGGGAGGATTGGCACGGCATTATGAGACGTGGAATGGAGCAGGATTTTTCGTGGAATGCTTCTGCGAGAGAGTATGAGAGACTGTATGAGAAGCTGACCGGCTTTTGACCTTTGCCAAATAAGATCCTTTATGGCAGCGCTACATCGTGATCTGGCAGGTATCTCTGGAATAATAATAGATATGGTCGGAGAGAATTTCTTCACGGGACAATTGTGAGTGGTTGACCTCTCTGACCATGTCGGATAATTCCTGAGAGGAGCTCTGCCCGTCTGCCGGAAGGAGCAGCACCTCGTGGACGCTGCTTGGAAGAATGTACAGATCGCTCTGGATATGCTCGGCAAAGCTTTTGAGCAGGTCGGGATAGAGAATACAGACAGAGCCGTTGAGCTTGAGACGGTTGGAAAGCATATACATAGTGCAGGGGTGGCTGCCATAAGAAGACAGTTCCTTAAATTCCGTTTCGGTGAGAAATTCTTTCAGAATTTCTGTCATATTACGCAGATCGTATTTTAAAAGCGCAGGGGTGTTCTGCATTGCGAGGGCATAGAGATCGTCCGCTGTGATATTCCAGAATTTCATATGCTGGTTGCGGATGAGAATGGTTGCACTCCCGTTGCTGTCGTATTCCAGAAGGCAGTTGAATACGACGGCCAGATCGAGAAAGCGGTAGTACGGGATATCCTTTAATAACTGCCCGTTTTTCTCGTAGTTGACCAGTTTAAACACAATACGGGATTTGATCCGGTCGTAGTCGGTAAAAAAGGAGACGTCAATGCTGTCTGTGGGCTGATTTTCCTGATAGACATTTAAAATCTCCTCACAGATATCCGAAAGAGAAGTCCCGTTCTGATATTTGCGGTAATACGGGTCCAGATAGATGGTGGGGGATACGTTGCAGCGGTCGGAAAGAACCGTAAGACCGCTTAGATGGGTATTGTTGTTCTTGACAATGTCCTGAACGGTTACCCGTACTTGAGAGCCGAGCGCACTTTGAAGTGCCTGGCAGATTTGCTGTTTGAATTCCTGGTGTGTCATTTAAAAACCTCCTGTAGGACGTTGAAACGTCGGCTGCAGGGGAAACTCTACCAGTGTAATGCAAATGGGAATTGTGTCTACTGTAGCACAGATCCTGACGGAAATCAAGCCATTTCAGGCAAAAATTTTGATTTGGGTGTCAAAAGCTTTGAAGAAAAATATTGGTCGGCAAATTGCACAAAAGGAGATTGAGCAAGCGACTTTTGCACCATGGAAATGAGACTCAAAAATCGTGGAAGCTTTTGCTGAACACGATTTTCGCTCTAAGAGGCTCATTGGAATGTTCGGTGCAATGGAGCGCGCACAACTCTTTTTGTACAATTTGCCGTCAATCACTTTGAAACAAGGCTTTTGACACCTGAATTAAATTTGCATACAAAAAAAACTTGCATTTTCTGAAATATCCGTTATAATAATTTAATGTGATGTGGTTCGGAGGTCAGATGATTTCCGGTTATCATATGCCGATATGGCTCAGTTGGTAGAGCAACGCATTCGTAATGCGTAGGTCGTCGGTTCGAGTCCGACTATCGGCTTTCACAGTGAAAATCTCTCAGTGACAGACTGGGAGATTTTTTATCGTAACGGTTTGGACGGATATGGCTTGTTTTTTTCCTGTAAATTGGTATAATGGACAAAGCTGGAAATATAAAAAGATAGTTGTTGCGGAAAACATAGAAGAGGAGATTGTGTATGGGCGAGACGGAAAATAGAGTGTCGATCAAAGAGCGGAGAAAGAAGCAGCAGACCGGGGCCGATTTTTTGAAGGAGAACAAGAGTATACTGACGCTGTTTGTCGTTATCGTGGCGGCTCTTGCCGTGATCCTGATATCCATTTTGGTATTGAAGATACCGGTTGTTGCGGTCTGCGCGATCGTGGTCATTGAAGGTGCACTGGCTGCATGCCTGCATGATGTGCCGGTCTGGCTCCACGGACTGAATATACTTGCGCAGATCATCGTGGGTGCGCTGTGCGGCAGGACAGTGTTTATTGTGCTTTGCGTGCTGATTTATCTGGTGGGCATTCTGGCACTTCGGTGGATCAGAGACTAAAGACAGAGAAAAAAGGCGGCTTGCCCGCCTTTTTTGGTTCAAAAACAAGGAGAATCTGAATAAAAATGGACAGAAGAGATCGGGAACGTATTCTGGTATTTTCCTCCAGAGAAATATGCTATTTTTCCGGCAGTTTTTTTGCCAATCAGATTGCAGCAGCCTTTGAGGAGATGGGATTTGTCGTGGATGTCTGTGAACTGTCTAAGGGAGATGATCTGGATGCAAGGCTTGCGCCTTATATCGGGGTAGCATACCGTCTGATCCTCGACTTTAACTCCATGCTGCCGCAGCTGGTGATGGACGATGACAGAAGCTATCTGGATATGCTGGACGGACCGTTTTATGATTATATTCTTGACCATCCGCNGTTCCACTNCAACAGCCTGAATCGGGAGACTGACAATCTGCATGTTATTGTGCTGGATGAGGCACATGAGGCATATATCAGAAATTATTATCCGAAGGTAGGGAGTGTGTATACGTTGCCGCTTGGGGCGACGAGGGCGCTGTATCAGGGGGGAAAAGAGCGGGAATGCAGGGTTGCATTTCTCGGGACCTATGATACGCCGGAACAGGCGTATGAATTGATCAAGGCGGCATCGGAGCCACTTGGCAGCATTATGAGGGATCTGCTTGAGCGAAGGCTTTCCGATCCGCTGCTTCCGATGGAGCAGGCGTTTGAAGAGTATCTTAGAGAAAACGATACGCCGTTTCACGGCGCGCCGCTTAGCGCGGAGCAGTTTGCTCTTTACATGAATGCCATGTATGCGGTGGATGTCTACGTGAGGGATTATTTCCGAAAGGCAGCGATTGACGAGCTTCTGACGCGACGGATTCCTGTGACAGTGTTCGGAAACGGCTGGGAGAAATATTCTCATACAGANGAATCCTGTCTGAGGCGGGAGAAGGCACTTCCTTTTGCGCTGAGTTTTGAGCGAATGGCNAAGGAGCATATTTTGCTTAACGTTTCGCCGATTTTTAACAGAGGNATGCATGACAGNGTTCCGGCAGGNATGGCAAACNGNGCAGTCGTGCTGACGGACGGCAACCCCTACTTGCGGAAGCATTTTTCGGACGGGAAGCAGCTTTGCATGTATANGCTTTCCGAGATACACACTCTGTCGGAGCGGGCNGGGGAATTGCTNGAGANCTGCTCGGTTCGTGAAGAAATTGCTGCATGCGCATATGAAGAATTTGAGAAAAATCATACGTGGAAATGCCGTGCTGCGCAGATTCTGTGTCATNTGGACGGACAGTGCTGATGTCTGGCAGGAGTTTGGCGGAGAAANGTGAAAGGAGCCGATCGGAGCATGAAACAGAATTATCAGAAGGTGATGGAGGATACCATNGAGCAGAATATGCGTCAAAATAAGGTGCCGACGCTGNTGCTCCACAGNTGNTGTGCNCCCTGCAGTTCTTACTGCATAGAGTANCTTTCGGATTATTTTAAAATNACGGTTTTTTATTATAATCCCAATATTTATCCGGATGAGGAGTATACGAAGCGGGTGGAAGAACAGCGACGTTTCATTGATGCGCTTCCGGTCAAATATCCGGTTGCGTTTCTGGAAGGGACTTATGATAAGGAGCGCTTTTATGAGATGGCGAAAGGGCATGAGGAGGATTCGGAAGGAGGAGAACGCTGTCTNCGGTGTTATGAGCTGCGCCTTAAGGAAGCGGTGGAGTTGGCGGAACGTCTTGGCATGGATTATGTTACGACAACACTTTCNATCAGTCCGCTGAANAATGCAGAGAAATTAAATGAGATCGGGAANCGTCTGACGGAAGGACACAATGTCACTTTTTTAAACTCCGATTTCAAAAAGAAAGACGGTTATAAACGTTCCGTGGAGCTTTCACGGGAATATGGGATGTACCGCCAGTACTATTGCGGGTGTATTTTTTCAAAANGGCAGCGGGATGNGGCCATTGCCGNTGCGAATGATAAACAGTGAGAAAGAGAGGAANTTTGTTATGGCACAGTTGTGGGGAGGANGGTTTACCAAGGAGACGGACCAGCTGGTATACAATTTTAATGCGTCAATCGGATTTGACCAGAAGTTTTTTGCACAGGATATTGAGGGAAGTATCGCCCATGTGACGATGTTGGGCAGGNAGGGGATACTCACAGAGGAGGAGAGCAGTTCGATCATAAAATGTCTGAAAGAAATCGAGGAGGATGTGACAGCAGGGAAACTGGAAATNACTTCGGAATANGAAGANATTCACAGCTTCGTGGAGGCAAATCTGATCGAGCGTCTGGGAGACACCGGGAAAAAACTGCATACCGGGAGAAGCCGCAACGATCAGGTTGCCCTCGACATGCGCCTGTATACCAGACAGGAGGTGCTGCAGGTCGATGCGCTGCTGAAAGGTCTGCTTGGAACGATCCTGCGCATTATGGAGGAGAACACGGAGACGATCATGCCGGGCTTTACCCATCTGCAGAAGGCACAGCCGATCACGCTNGCACATCACATGGGTGCCTATTTTGANATGTTTAAAAGAGACCGGGGNCGNNTGCATGATATTTATGAGAGGATGAATTACTGCCCGCTTGGCTCAGGCGCTCTGGCAGGGACTACATATCCGTTAGACAGGGACTATACTGCGGAACTGATGGGATTTTACGGACCGACGCTAAACAGCATGGACGGTGTGTCAGACAGGGATTATCTGATTGAATTTTTGTCTGCGTGTGCCACGGTCATGATGCATCTTTCCCGNTTTTCGGAGGAGATCATCATCTGGAA
Organism: Roseburia sp.; assembly: GCA_014804775.1. GTDB lineage: Bacteria > Bacillota > Clostridia > Lachnospirales > Lachnospiraceae > Roseburia. The sequence goes on from JAAUZB010000005.1 coordinate 31,559, forward strand.
TTCCAATGAATATCAGTTTGTGGAGATTGACGATGCCTACAGTACAGGAAGCAGTATTATGCCGCAGAAGAAGAATCCCGATATCGCGGAACTCGTTCGCGGGAANACGGGGCGTGTCTACGGTGCGCTGATGTCACTGCTTACCACGATGAAAGGGATTCCCCTTGCTTATAATAAGGATATGCAGGAGGACAAGGAGCTTTCATTTGACGCCATGGATACGGTGAAGGGATGCATTGCCCTGTTTGACGGCATGCTNTCGACGATTAAGTTCAACCGGGATAAGATGAGAGCGTCCGCAAATCACGGATTNACCAATGCCACAGATGCGGCNGATTATCTGGTAAATCACGGAGTGCCGTTCCGTGATGCCCACGGGATTGTGGGACAGATNGTGCTCTACTGCGTGGAGAGACAGATTGCGATCGACGATATGAGTCTGGAGGAGCTAAAAGCGATCTCACCTGTATTTGNGGACGATATTTATGACGCGATTTCCATGGAAACCTGCGTCAATAAGCGGCTGACAGTCGGAGCGCCGGGAAAAGAGGCGATGGAGCGTGTCATTGCCGTACAAAAAGAATATCTCGNAAAATAAAATTGTGTGAAATGNATAAGTTCTTTGAAATATTGAAAAAATTTTTTACGGAATCGGCATTGCATTTTTGTTGAAAATGGCATAAGATATTCACTATAAAGACATATGTCCGCTGAGTACGGACAAACAAAGGAGATNAGAACAAATGAGTGAAAAGTTAAAAGTCGGTATTCTTGGCGGGACAGGTATGGTAGGGCAGAGATTCATNTCTTTGCTGGAAAATCATCCGTGGTTTGAGGTGACAACGATTGCGGCAAGNCCGAGAAGCGCAGGAAAGACTTATGANGAAGCCGTAGGAGANCGTTGGAAGATGGANACNCCTATGCCTGAGGCGGTAAAGAAGCTTACNGTTATGAATGTCAACGAGGTGGAAGCGGTTGCGGANCAGGTTGATTTTGTGTTCTCTGCGGTTGACATGACAAAAGAAGAAATTCAGAAGATTGAGGAAGAATACGCGAAAACCGAGACGCCGGTTGTTTCAAATAACAGNGCTCACAGATGGACGCCGGATGTGCCTATGGTAGTGCCGGAGGTAAACCCGGAACATATGGATGTGATCCGTTATCAGAGAGCGAGACTTGGNACGAAGCGCGGATTTGTGGCAGTAAAGCCGAACTGCTCNATACAGTCCTATGCACCGGTATTGACGGCGTGGAAAGAATTTGAGCCGTACGAAGTGGTAGCGACGACGTATCAGGCGATTTCCGGTGCAGGCAAGACGTTCAAGGACTGGCCGGAGATGGAAGGAAATATCATTCCGTTTATCGGAGGCGAGGAAGAAAAATCAGAGAAGGAACCGCTGCGTATCTGGGGACATATCGACACGGAAAAAGGTGTGATCGTGCCCGCGGATTCGCCAGTGATCACCTGCCAGTGTATCCGTGTACCGGTGCTGAACGGACATACCGCGGCTGTATTTGTAAAATTCCGCAAAAAGCCCACAAAGGAGCAGCTCATAGAGGCATTGAATAACTTCAGCGGGGTTCCGCAGGAGCTTGCGCTTCCGAGTGCGCCGAAGCAGTTTATTCAGTATTTAGAAGAGGATAACCGTCCTCAGGTCGCATTGGATGTCAATTATGAGAACGGAATGGGTGTCTCTGTCGGACGTCTGAGGGAAGATACGGTATACGACTGGAAATTTGTCGGCTTATCCCACAATACGGTCAGAGGTGCGGCGGGCGGTGCTGTGCTCTGCGCAGAGCTGTTAAAAGCACAGGGATACATTACAAAGAAATAAGAAATCGTTCCGAACGGGTTGTCCCAAAAATTAAAATATGATATAATTCCTTACACTAGGAAATCAACAGAGGTGATTTCCTGGTGTATTTTACTTTACAGGAAATCATTTGGGGGAACATGAACCGGGAGGATCACGATTATGGTTGTGAAGAATGCAGTCATAAAGGAATTGGAGGAGGCATATCAGCAGTCGGGGAACCAGCTGATCGTGCTGTACGGACGTGCAGATTCAGAAAAGGAGCTGCTGATCAAGACGCTGATACAGAATAAAAAAAGCTTCTACTACCGTGCAAGACAGGCGTCCAAAGAGGAACAGCTTGCAAGGATGGGGGAGGAAGTGGCAGAGAGATTTGGTGTCACACTGCATAAACAAAGCTATGAAGAATATTTTAACCGGGTGAAGAGCGGNGATCCGACCAAGCTTGTCATCGTTATTGACGAATTCCAGTATATCAGCAAAAAAGATCCGTCTTTTCTGGAGGCTGTGCTGAAATTGAAGGCAAGGCGGCTGTATCCGGGACCGGTAATGATCCTGCTCTGCAGTTCTGCCGTCGCATGGGTCGAAAAAGAGATGAACGGCACGCTTGACGCTGCAGCGGTGAAAGCCATCCGCAGAATCAAATTGGAAAATCTCAATTTCCTCGAAGTAGTCCGTGCTCTGCCGGACTACCCCGTGAGCGAGAGCATCAAGGTGTATGGNGTGATNGGCGGTGTACCGGGGTATTTAAACCGTTGGGATTCCGACAGAGACTTAAAGAGCAATATNTGCCGTCTGNTCCTTTCAAGGAGCGGNTATCTGTTTGATGCTGCGGAAGANCTGATCGGAGCCAGCCTGCGGGANCTNTCCGTGTATGAGACGATNNTNTCTTCCATTGCGCANGGAAANGACAAGCTCAACGATCTTTATTTAAAAACCGGATTTTCCCGTGCCAAAATCAGTGTATATATGAAAAATCTTGCGGCATTTGATATTATACAGAAAGTTGTTTCCTTTGAAACCGGNGGNTGGGAGAACGCNAAGAAGGGNGTCTANCGGATTCNNGACAACTATGTNAATTTTTGGTTCCATTTTGTGTANCCGCATCTTTCTGACCTTTATATGATGAGTGCGGAGAAATTTTACGATACCCATATTGCNCCGGGACTTGANGCCTATGTCAGCCGCTATTTTGTNGAGGTCTGCATGGAGTACATGAAGCTTCTCGGNAGNGTGGGAAAGCTTCCGATGAANATNGCTAAGATNGGAACGTGGGTAGGAAAAGAGGGAAANATCGACATCATTGCACAAAACGAGATCAGNCAGAATATGGTCGGTCTCTGCAACTGGGACAAACCTGTGCTGAGTGTTGCGATGTGTGAACAGCTTTTTTCCAGTATGAAAAAGGCGCGTATCGGTGCGGAATATTTTTTCCTGTTTTCCGCGCGGGATTTTGACGCTGCGCTGCGGGAAAAAGCAGAGCGCGACAGGCGTTTTATACTGGTGGATATGAATGAACTATAGAAATCTGGAGGGAAAGTACCTTGGCAAAGTCATTGATCATCACGGAGAAACCGAGTGTGGCGCAGGAATTCGCCAGAATCTTAAGAGTATCCGGAAGAAATGACGGATATATTGAGAACAGTCAGTATGTGATCACGTGGTGTGTCGGACATCTGGTGCAGATGGTATACCCGGAAGAATACGATGAAAAATATAAAAAATGGAGACTTGAGGACCTTCCATTTCTCCCCGAAAACTATAAGTACAATGTGATTCCCGAGGTCAAAAAGCAGTATGAGATCGTGCACAGGATGCTGTTTCGGGAGGATATCGAAACGGTTTACTGGGCAGGAGATGCGGGAAAAGAAGGTCAGACGATTGAGGAGAATATCCGCAAGTTTGGCGGTGTGCGAGAGGGCATGAAAGAGCTGCGCGTGTGGATTGATTCACAGACAGAGGAGGAGATTCTGCGCGGAATCCGGGAGGCAAAGGATATGTCAGAGTATGACAATCTTGCAAAATCCGGCGTCATGCGAACGATCGAAGACTATGCGATGGGAATTAATTTTTCTCGCGTTATGTCGGTGAAATACGGAAGGCTGCTCAACGATGCTGCGGGAACCGCAAGCTACACCGCGATCGCTGTAGGACGTGTTATGACATGTGTGCTCGGAATGGTTGTGATCCGGGAGAGAGAAATACGGAATTTCACCGAGACGCCGTTCTACCGCGTGATCGGAAGCTTTGCGCCGACGGAACAGATCGATGCGGCAGTTGATGCGGAATGGAAAGCGGTGGAGAGTTCCCACTATTTTGAGTCACCGCTCCTCTATAAAGAAAACGGTTTTAAAAAGCAGGAGAGTGCTGAAAAGCTGATCGGTGAAATGGCAGGGAAGCGCGCCGTCGCAGATAGCGTCGAAAAGGGCACGGTAAGAAAGCGGGCACCGTTGTTGTTTAATCTTGCAGAGCTGCAGGCAGAGTGTTCCAAGCGATTCAAAATCAGTCCGGATGAGACGCTGCAGGCGGCACAGGATCTGTATGAGAAAAAATTGACTACATATCCGAGGACTGATGCCCGTGTGCTCTCATCGGCAGTCGCAAAGGAAATCGGACGCACGGTGAGCCGTCTTAAAAATTATGCGCCTACGGAAAAGTTTGCCGAGCGCATCNTTGCGGAGGGCAGNTGCCGCGGAATAGAAAAGACACAGTATACGGACGATGCAAAGATTACGGNCCACTATGCNATTATCCCGACCGNGCANCTGACGGAACTCAAGTCGCTGACGGAGNTGCAGCGAAAAATATTCGACATGATCGTGCGCCGGTTCTTAAGCATATTTTATCCGCCTGCCGAATATCAGACAGTGAANCTTATNGTCNCAGTGGGAGAAGANAAGNTTTTTGCTTCCGCGAAGGCACTCAAGATACCGGGNTATCTNGAGNTTGCGGGAATNCCNCGCCGTTCTCGCGGTNCGCAGNCNGGGGAAGGNNCNAACGGCAGTGAGNNNGNCNCGGGAGAGCNNGACGGCGAAGAGGAAGAGGAAAACAGTGCAAAGCTGCTTGCGTTTGCGGAGCANGTTTCTAAGGGAGACGAGCTTNCNGTGAACGGTTTTNCCATAAAGGAAGGNAAAACGGCTCCNCCGAAACGNTATACTTCCGGTTCNATGGTACTTGCCATGGAAAATGCGGGACAGCTGATCGAGGATGAGGANCTNCGNGCACAGATCAAGGGNTCCGGAATCGGTACATCAGCGACAAGGGCGGAGATCATCAAGAAGCTGATCCGAGTGAAATACTTAAATCTAAATAAAAGAACTCAGGTATTGTCACCGGAAAGGCTGGGTGAGATGATATTTGAGGTTGTGAGCATGACGGTTCCGGCGCTTTTAAANCCCAAAATGACTGCNTCATGGGAAAAAGGTCTGGACGGCATTACAAAAGGCACGGTCGTCATGGAAGACTACAGGGAAAAACTNGAGGANTTTATCCGCANGGAAACAGTCTCTATGATGGAGCATGATCTGACCGGACCNNTGACCTCACGCATCAGNCCCCTNGTGGGAAAGGGNGGAAGAGGGNNTGCGGCGAAACGCAGNCTNGGNGTTTCCTGTCCTGTCTGTGGCGGTGAGATAGAGACGACACCNTTTGGATANGGATGCAGCAATTACAAAAAAGACGGGACCGGNTGCGGATTTTCANTCGGAACGATCGCAGGCAGAGANCTTTCGGATGAGGAAGTCAGTGCGTTGATCACAGACGGACAGACCGATGTCCTTTCNGGATTTATCTCTAAGGCAAAGAAGAAGTTTGATGCAAGNCTTGTNNTGAGAAAAGAGGAAGANGGAAAAGTTAAAATAGAATTTGATTTTTCNAAAAANCAGGCNGATGTATTGGAAGATGNGAAATGTCCGGTCTGCGGTTCNGCAGTGGAGATCACGCACTATGGCTACAGNTGCAGCCGACACAGCCAGAANCCGGAAGAATGTTATTTTTCCGTGGGAAAGATTGCNGGCAGGTCGATTGGNACAGACGACGTGAGGGAATTGCTTCAGACAGGCAGAACGCAGATGATCAAAGGCTTTACNGCAAAAAATAAAAAGAAATTTAATGCATGCCTCATGNTGGTGACAGGNGAGGACGGAAGAAAAAGCATTGAGTTTGATTTCTCNCAGAANGAAGCGGAGATTGTAGANGGCGTGCAGTGTCCGNTGTGCGGCGGTGAGATTCATGTGACGTCCTTTGGGTTTGGCTGTGCAAATTACAGNGCGTCTGATCCNGACAGCTGCAAATTTTCNATNGGAACACTTGCGGGNAAGGATTTGAACATATCGCAGGTAAAAGAGCTTTTAACAAATAAAAGAACNGGGACGATCCGCGGCTTTAAGTCGAAGACGGGAAAAAAATTTGATGCCTGTGTGGANCTGGTGACAGACGAAGAAGGTAAANCNAGCCTTCAGTTTGACTTTGAGCATGTGGAGGCAAAAAAAGTAAAAGATGTCGTCTGTCCGATNTGNGGAGGAGANATTGTGCAGACTCCCTTTGGCTACGGATGTGCGAACTATTCCAAAGACGATCCGGACAGCTGCAGATTCTCTGTAGGTAAGATGGCNGATAAAGCGCTTACCGAGGCAAATGTGAAAGAACTTCTGACGAATGGAAGAACAGGAACGATCCGCGGTTTCAAATCAAAGACGGGGAAAAAATTTGANGCGAGAGTGGCGCTGAGNAAAGATGNGAGCGGGAAGGTCACAGGACTCAAATTTGATTTTGAAGACCTGGAGGCGCCGAAAGTCAAAGATGTCGTCTGTCCGGTGTGCGGAGGAGCTATTGTTAAGACTATGTTCGGATATGGCTGCGCAAACTACTCTAAGGAAAATCCGGACAGCTGCAGGTTCTCTATNGGGCAGATTGCAGGCGTNAAATTAAAAGAATCCTCTGTNAAGGAGNTGCTGACGCGNAAAAAGACAGGGGTGATCGAGGGATTTATTGCAAAAACAGGAATGAAATTTGACGCGCCGTTNAAATTGACANCGGANGGAAAGGTTGCATTTGATTTCCCTGAGAAACCGAAACCGGTAGCGACAGAAGTGAAATGTCCGAAATGTGAAAAAATGCTCCAGAAAAGCCAGTGGTATTATGAGTGTGAATGCGGTTTTAAAGTTGCGCATACGGTGGCTAAAGTNGCNCTGTCGGAGGAAAANATNCGCGAACTGCTCGAAAAGGGCAGGACGGGAGAAAAAATTACGGGCTTTACATCCAAAACGGGGAATTTGTTTGATGCCTGCCTGAAATTTGAGGACGGTAAAATCCAATTTGACTTTGATAATTCAGAATTGATAGAGAGTAATACCTAAAAAAACCGGCATATGCCGGTTTTTTTGTGAGAATATTAGTGACATACTTTTGAACCTGAGACAGAAATATTACAATGTATAAGTGAAGGGCGGAAAAAATCCCTTTGAAAAGACGTCTTGGAAGTGGAGAATCAAATGACAAATACGGAGTTAGAAACATGCATCAATAAGTATGGAAAGGATATCTATTCCTTTTGCAGACATCTCACCTGCAATGTGCAGGAGGCGGACGATCTGTATCAGGATACCTTTCTCAAATCAATGGAATTGGATGATGAGCTGGACTTTGATGACAATCCCAAAAGCTATCTGCTCTCTATAGCGCTCCGCATCTGGAGGAACCGAAAGCGAAAATTTGCATGGCGCAGACGCATTACAGAGGAACGGATCGTGACAGAGGAAAGAATGGAGAATGAATGGGAGAGTATGGATTCGCCGGAGGAGAGATTGCTGCGGAAGGAAGAGTACATGAGCGTGAGAAAGGCAGTGACAAAGCTGCCAGAGAGACAGAAAGTCATCGTACTTTTATATTATATGGAAGAAATGTCCGTAGCACAGATCGCCGCGATTGCAAATATACCGGTTGGAACCGTAAAAAGCAGGCTGCATCAGGCCCGAATAACATTAAAAAAGGAATTGGAGGATATATGAGATGAAGCGAGAATTGGATGACATGTTAAAAAGTGCCCTCACTCCGAATGATGAACCGGATTTCTGGTTGAATCAGAAAATCATAAGTAAGGCAAAGGAGAGAGAAAAAATGACTGAGGAAAAGAAGAGAAAGACAGCAAGAATTCCCGCACTGATCATGTCTACGGCAGTTGTGCTTGCAATCGGTTCTGTCAGCACCTATGCGGCATGGAAATATCTGACACCGGAACAGGTGGCAGAGGAGGTGGGCGATAACAGGCTAAAAGAGGCATTTCAGAGCAGCGATGCGGTTATGATTAACGAAACACAGACGTACGGAGATTATCAGGTTACTCTGCTCGGACTTGTTTCGGGAACAGATATTGCCGAATTTTTAACAACGCCGGATGAAGATGATGAGGATCAGACCTACTCGGTCGTTGCAATTGAGAGAACAGACGGAACACCGATGCCGGAGACATCATCGGATGATTACGGAAGGGAAAGTTTTTTTGTATCACCGCTGATCAGAGGGTATGATCCGGCATGGTATAACTGCGTGACAATGCATGGCGGTTACACAGACCATGTAGAGAACGGCATCCTGTACCGGATCAGTGAGTGTGATAATGTAGAAATATTTGCAGACCATGAATTGTATCTGTGTGTGGTAGACAGTACGTTTTATGACAACAAGGCATACCTGTATGACGAGGCCAGCGGTGAGATTGCGAGAAATGAGGAGTATACAGGACTGAATGCGCTGTTTTCTCTGCCGCTTGATGCATCCAAGGCAGATCCGGATGCAGCAGCAGCCTATATTGAAATGTTGAATGAGCCAGAGGAAGAAAGTGAAGTCGAAATCGAAGAGAATGACGTTACAAGGTTCATGGATAAACTGACGGCAGAGAACATTGATGAGTATTGCGAACCGGTTGAGGGTACGAGACAGGTTCTTACACCGGATGAAGAAGGATATATTCATTTGGGAGATTGGGAAGTAGAAGGACGAGGGGGCGGTTTTGGCGACAATTATATGCTGGTTTCGTATCTGTTCCCTGACGGAAAGCCCGGGATGCTGGATGGATTTAGCTACAGCTCTTCTGGTGAGCTGGATTCGCTTGTAATCCAGACCTTTACATTAAATGAAGACGGAACGGTAACGTTCGTCGCTTATATCCCGAAACAGTAATGTATTGACGGTGCGTGTTCCATTGCAGTACAATAAGGTTTAGATTGACAAAAAAGGAAAAGGGGAAACACAATGGAAGACGCAAAAATCAGTAATTTGTATGACTTAAATGAGACGATCGCCAAAGATTTGTTTGACGGTCTGACCTATCCGTGGGAGGCGCTGGCAAAGATCAGCGCCTTCATCGTAAAGCTTGGGGCATCTTTAAATCCGGAGAAGTTTGAACAGAGGGGAGAGGATATCTGGATTGCCAAAAGTGCAAAGGTTGCACCGACTGCTTTCTTAAATGGACCTTTAATTGTTGATGAAGATGCTGAGATAAGGCATTGCGCATTTGTCAGGGGAAGTGCAATTATAGGGAAAAACTCTGTTGTCGGAAATTCCACGGAACTCAAAAATGTAATTATTTTTAATTCTGTTCAAGTGCCTCATTACAACTATGTCGGAGATTCGATTCTCGGTTACAAGTCCCATATGGGCGCGGGATCTATCACATCGAATGTAAAATCAGACAAGACACTTGTTGTTGTAAAGGGGAATAACGAAGAAATTGAAACAGGATTAAAGAAATTTGGAGCGATGCTCGGCGATCATGTGGAAGTGGGGTGCAATTCTGTTCTGAATCCAGGCAGTGTGATCGGAAGAAACAGCAGTATTTANCCNTTATCCATGGTACGCGGNGTGGTTCCGGCGGATTCCATCTATAAAAATAAAAATGAAGTNGTTCAGAGGAAAAATAAACCTTGATGAATCTGGAAAAATATGAGAAAATAANTNAAGTATGTTAAATGTGTAACGAGCTTTAACAACACAGTTCTATTTAAGTGAAAGGAGTCTTAAAATGATTTACACGAAGGAAGTTGAAAACATGTGTCCTGTTGCAAAGGGCGCGAAACATGAACCAGCTCCGATTCCGGAAGAAGGCAAATGGGTTCATTCCAAAAAAATTGAAGATATTTCAGGTTTTACACACGGGATAGGCTGGTGTGCACCACAGCAGGGCGCCTGCAAGCTGTCTTTAAATGTAAAAGAAGGTGTGATCGTAGAGGCATTGGTCGAGACAATCGGATGCTCCGGAATGACACATTCCGCAGCTATGGCNGCTGAGGTGTTACAGGGTAAGACCATTCTNGAAGCTTTAAATACCGACTTGGTATGTGATGCCATCAATACGGCAATGAGAGAACTGTTCCTGCAGATCGTATACGGNCGTACACAGAGNGCATTNTCCGATGACGGACTTGCAGTTGGCGCCGGNNTGGANGATTTNGGNAAGGGACTTCGCTCTCAGGTNGGNACGATGTATGCGACCAAAGAAAAGGGNGTNCGCTATCTTGAGATGGCAGAAGGNTATGTGACAGGGATCGCTCTTGATGCAGACAATGAAGTGATCGGATACCAGTTCGTTTCTCTTGGCAAAATGACAGACTTCATCAAAAAAGGTGATGATCCGAATACCGCATGGGAGAAAGCAAANGGTCAGTATGGCCGTGTGGCAGATGCGGNTAAGATTATCGACCCGCGNGTAGAGTAAGGAAAGGAGAAACGAAGATCATGGCATTATTTGAATCATATGAAAGAAGAATTGACCAGATTAACGCTGTATTAAGCAGCTATGGAATCAGCTCTGTGGAAGAAGCAGAGAAAATCACAAAGGATGCTGGCCTTGATGTATACGANCAGGTAAAGAANATCCAGCCGATCTGTTTTGAAAANGCATGCTGGGCATACACAGTAGGTGCAGCGATCGCGATCAAAAAGGGATGCAAGAGAGCAGCGGATGCTGCNGCAGCGATCGGAGAGGGACTTCAGGCATTCTGTATCCCGGGTTCCGTTGCCGACCACAGAAAAGTAGGTTTGGGACACGGAAACCTCGGCAAGATGCTGTTGGAAGAAGAAACCGAGTGTTTCTGCTTTTTGGCAGGACATGAGTCCTTTGCAGCGGCAGAAGGTGCGATCGGTATCGCAGAGAAGGCAAACAAAGTACGTCAGAAACCGCTCCGCGTAATCTTAAACGGTTTGGGAAAAGACGCTGCACAGATCATCTCCCGTATTAACGGATTTACTTTTGTTGAGACACAGTATGACTACAAAGAGGCGAAGCTGAATGTTGTATACGAGAAGCCGTATTCGGACGGACTTCGCGCAACTGTAAAATGCTACGGTGCAGACGATGTTCAGGAAGGTGTAGCGATCATGCATCATGAGAACGTAGGTGTTTCCATTACCGGTAACTCTACCAATCCGACACGTTTCCAGCATCCGGTTGCAGGTACATATAAGAAAGAATGTGTGGAGCAGGGCAAGAAATACTTCTCAGTAGCATCCGGCGGCGGTACAGGACGTACCCTTCACCCGGACAACATGGCTGCAGGTCCGGCATCTTACGGTATGACAGATACCATGGGACGTATGCATTCAGATGCACAGTTTGCAGGTTCTTCCTCCGTACCGGCTCATGTTGAGATGATGGGTCTGATCGGAATGGGCAACAACCCGATGGTTGGTGCGACTGTAGCAGTAGCTGTTTCCATAGAGGAAGCTGCGAAAGCTGGTAAATTCTAAGGAATTTATTTCAAGTTCTAATGAAATTATTCTAAGTTATAGGAAATATTGAGTTTTAGAGGGCTTATCAAGTCGTAATGTGGCTTGTTAAGCTCTCTTTTTGATTAGGAAGCTGTTTTCAAAGAAAACATATTTGAACATAAAAAAAACAAATACAACTTTTGCTGGTTATTTTGCATAGAAAAGAGATTTTTTTTTGTGTTTTATTGACACTTGAATGCAAAAAAACATTACTATATAATGAAAATATCAGGAAAAAGTAACATGAGGGGATCTTTATAACTAATGAGAAAAGAGAGGTAGGAAAATGGAGAGAAAAAAGACATTCTTTCGAAACAACACCATCGTAAAGCGGATACTGTGTTTTGTGTTTGCATTTACTTTGGTGGTATCTATGGGCGCATTTTCCAATCTGGGAGGGATGGAAGTCAAGGCGGATGAGAATAACACGCTGACAGTTCATTTCCAGAATGCATTGAATTGGGAAACTGTGGCGGCATATTTCGGGGATTCTGACTGGAAGGCAATTCCCGGATATGAAGACTATCTGTCCGGTTCGGGAAAAGCGATCAATGCAGATGCAGAGCATGAGGGTTGGTATACCTATTCCGTTACTCTGTCAAGTGACATCGAAAAAGTATGCGGACTGTTTGACTGTGGATCATGGACTGCACAGACAGGGGATTATAGCATTGACATTTCGGGTGACACAGAAGTATGGATGATCGCTCNGCTCAAAGCAGATGCCAGTGTGTTGCCGGTAGCTTATGCTGCACCGGCAAGCTGGGACGGCACTGGGGAGGACGGCGACGGTGACGAGAAAGACAGCGACGAAGATGATGTCGACGACGTGGGTACCAACAGCCTTGTGTTCCATTTCAAAAATGAAGCGGAGTGGGAAAATGTATATATAGCTCTTTATGATCCGAGTTGGGGGACGATTCAAGGATATAAAAACCTNCAGCTTATGAGTGCGGATGGGGAGCATGAAGGCTGGTATACCTTTACGGCTGAAGTGCCGGGATCTCTTGAGGGTGCATGGTGCATATTTACTGACAGTTCCAAATGGACTAACCAGACAGGAAATTATGAGGTTATAGTTTCCCGTAACACAGAAGTATGGATGACCTATCAGCCCAAGGGGACTGATGGTTTGGCANACTATGAAGCGCCGGCAGAATGGAGGACAGAGTCTGAGCCGGACTATACAGGAATGACAGAGCTTGAGAAGCTGATCGCGCAGGCAGAGAATCTCAATCCACTGTTATATACGGGAGCTACATGGGCGGCTATGTCAGGATGTCTGGAAGATGCAAAGGATGCATTAAGCGGTGACGATACTGCACAGAGCAATGCATGCGATTTGTTGCAATATGCCATTGACAACTTGGACACGAAATCTGATGGTATGGCTCTCGGCTCGGATATTTCGTGGTGTGCTCAGAGAGACAGGCAGTACAATAACGAAGACGGCGTGAGCAAGCCCATGTATCAGCTGATTACTGAAGATTATGGCTATAATGCGGTTCGTCTGCGAACATGGACAGGCAATCCTGATGGNTCTGTTGGCAAGAATACGATTATTGCCTATGCAAAGAAGTGTCAGGATGCCGGTTTGAGGATTATGATCGACTTCCATTATGCGGACAATTGGGCGGACCCGGGAAAACAGCCGGCACCTGCGGAGTGGAACGTTTCCGGTACATCTTCCAAAGAAGCTGACCGTGTTGCACAGCTGCTCTATGAGTATACGAAAGACGTTATGGAAGGTCTGGTTGCCGAAGACATATATCCGGAGTGGGTTCAGGTTGGTAACGAAATTGACGGTGGAATGGTTTGGGATCTTGGCAGAACAACCAACATGAGGAATCTGGTAAAGCTCCTTCAGGCAGGAACAGACGCAGTGCGCGAGGTTTCTCCGACGACTAAGGTTGTCATTCACCGTTCCTCGGGTGCAGAGACTGATAATGTAATGAAATTTTATCAGGATTTAATCAAATACGGATACTCTGATTTTGATGTGATCGGTTTGTCGTTTTATCCGTATGACATGGATCCCACAAGCCTGATCGAGTCCTTGGGCAACACCTTTGATTCTCTGTATGAGAAATTCTGTGCAAATACCAACCGCGAGATCATGGTCGTAGAGATTGGCTCCAATTACATGGAGTATGAAGGCGGAGCAAGTTATGTGGAAGGTTATAACATGATAGTCAACGTGATCAACCTTTTGAAAGAGGTTCCTGATGGTCGCGGTACAGGCTGTCTGTTTTGGGAAATTCAGAATTATGAGTACATTAATGACAGACCGAATATTGTCTGGAGAGCATTTTCACCGAATGCACAGCTGATTCGCGACACGTTGATCACCGGTCTGACGCTCAGCGCGGATACTTTGGAAGTACAGTGTAACGGTGTAGAGGTCCTGAATGTTATGTATGAACCGGAAAGACCGGACATCACAGCATTGAGATGGACTTCCTCTGATCCGGAGATCGCTACGGTAGACAGCAAAGGTCTTGTGACGGGAGTCAGTGTGGGCGAAACTACGATCACGGTTGAATCAACCGACGGTTCAAATGTTACTGCAACTTGCAGGGTCACTGTTATTCCGGAAACTGCCGGTCTGAAAAACGGCGGTTTTGAGCTTGGAGATCAGTATTGGGAGGTTGATATTGTAGCAGGAAGTGAGAATACAAAGATTTCCAACAGTGATAACCATCTGGCAGGCTCTTACAGTCTGCACTATGCGGCATCTTCAGATGGTTTGGATTTTAGCTTCCATCAGGATATCGCCGGATTAGAGCCGGGACTTTATACCTTATCCTGCCGCGTGATGGGGGATAGGAGACTGTCTACCGGTTATCTGTACGCAAACAGCTCTGCCGGCGAGATTAAGAGCGAAGAGTGGCAGACTAGAGATTGGACATCGGATGAGTCCGGCTGGATTTCTGTAACCCTGGAGAACATTGAAGTTGGCGTGGATGGAAATCTGACCGTTGGAGCGAGTGTGAAATCAGATAGTTCAAACGCATGGGGTGACTTTGATGAGTTTACACTGGTAAAAGTGGAAGCAGATGATCCTGAGGAAGGAAGTGTAGAAACAGGTGTTGAAAAAGGAGAAGGCGCTCCTGATGCTGTAATAGAGATTTCTGATGATTTAAAGGATTCCATATTTACGCCGGCTGAAAAGGAAAGTGTTGAGAATGGAGAAGATGCGCGTATTTATATGAGCATTGACAAGCTTTCTGATGCTGATGTCGATCCGGCAGAAAAAGCGCTCGTGGAAGACTGCGTGTCAAAGAGTGCGGAAGGCTACATGATTGGAGCATATCTGGATCTGAATCTGTATAAACAGATCGGTGAAGGACAACCCGTTAAAATTGAGGAGCTGGACGGGGATGTGATCGTAACTGTTACAATTCCTGAGAATATAGAAGGAAGCAGCTTTAAGATTGTAAGAATCCATGGCGGCGCAGCCACACTCATTGAAGGGACATACAAGGAAGCATCCAGAGAATTTACATTCAGAACAAATGCATTCTCTACATATGCATTGCTTTACAGTGCCGGGAAGCCTGATGATGAAGAACCAGGTGAAACTGATGATAAGAAACCGGACGATGGAACTGATACGGTTACCACGATAACCGGTAATGTCAGTTATGACGGATGGGCAGGTGTCAGTGCGGAACAGAAAGCAAAATTAATGCAGGAGTCTCTGGCACAGAATGCAGCGGTGATTGCTCCGAAGACAAATGATAATGCACCTCTGACGATGGTGATCATGCTTTTGATGGCAGGAGCAGTTGCGGTGGCAGGAGCAGTCGGTAAAAAGCGTAAATCATGCTAAAACAAGGTTTGCCTATACGAAAAAAGTGTAAAATAATATGATGAGACAGGGAAGGGATGACGGTGAGGTCATCCCTTCCTTTTTATATCTGTTCATAAAATCTTAAAAATTTTTAAAGGGAATTTACGGGACTTTATTGGAACATCATGGTATGATATTCAGAAATGTATGATGGAAGGGAGAAAGTTATGCGAAGACGAATAACGGCAGCGGCTCTTATATTTTTCTTTGTGTTCGGTCTGCTGACGTGCTGTATGGACAATACGGTATTGGCAGATACTGAGCCGTCAGGAAATACATTTTCCGGTGACGTGGAATTGTTGAAACAGGACAACGGAAATTATGTCATGCAGGTGACAGTGGAGAACAGCGGAGAAGATTTTACCGGTACGGTACAGGCGATTTTTGGGAGCTCTGAGTATGCCAACTGTGCATATAATACGGAAATCACACTTCCGGCGCAGGGGAAGAAGCAGTTTACAGTCACTGTGACGAAACGTGCAATAGATCCGGTGCGGGGCTTATGTATGCTGAATTTTATAGATGAGAAGGGGAGGGTGCTTCAGTCTGTCTCATTGAAAAATGTGCTTGGAAATTCGATAACGGGAATTTCAGTGGGAATCCTGTCCGATCATTACTCGGAACTTACATTTATGGACGCGGGAGGAATGGATGTTTCGGTTCGGGATATGACCT
Organism: Roseburia sp.; assembly: GCA_014804775.1. Classification (GTDB taxonomy): domain Bacteria; phylum Bacillota; class Clostridia; order Lachnospirales; family Lachnospiraceae; genus Roseburia. The sequence goes on from JAAUZB010000005.1 coordinate 47,666, forward strand.
ATCCGCTGGATCTGATCGAATTGGATTCGGACAACCTGAGTGTGTATCTGGACGGACTCTATTTTTTGATCATCGATCAGTTTAATGTGTCTTCTCTTGGAGAGGAACAGATCCGGGCGATTGAGGAATGGGTAAATAACGGAGGCTGGCTGATCATCGGGACCGGTGCATATGCGGAGCAGACCCTTTCGGGATTTGACGAGGACTTTCTTGATATTGAGATATACGGTATCAGCGAGCCGGACGACGATAATATTGCGTCACTCAATGCCGACAGATACGGGTATTATTATAATTATATATACGCCGGTGTGGACTTTACACAGATGGCGGCTGCGGAGCTTAACGAGCCGGGTGGATTTTTTTGGGACAGCTCGGAGCATCCTGCAATCTGCGGTTCGGTCGGAGATGGTGCGGCGACAGTGTTCTTTTTCTCTCTGGGAGAGAAGGAATTTCAGAAGCTGGATGACTATGTGATCGAAAGCATCTATGATGAGCTTATGTACGCATCTAACAGTTATTATTCCTATAACGGATATACAGATATGGAATATATCGGAATGCGGTCACTGGCGCTGATCGATAACTGCAATACAAGCGTGGATTTTACATGGCTTGAGGTGCTGATCGGAATTTATGTTGTGTTGATCGGACCGATACTGTATCTGATCCTGCGAAAGTGCAGGAAGAGTGAATGGTACTGGGTCTGCGTACCCGCGCTGGGGTTTGTGTTTATCGCAGGGGTTTATTTCTTTGGACAGGATGCCAGAGTGAAAGAGACAAGGGTATACTCTGTCACGGCGCAGCGGGTGGACAGCACGCAGGCGGAAACATATTTTCTGGCATATCATTCGGGAGTAAGGGAATGGAACGTGCGTTTAAATGACAGCTACGATGTTGCAGGTCCCGGATGGGAAGGATATTACGGGGGATATACGCCCAACATCAACGACTATTATTACACTGTGAGCAGTGACGGGGAAGGACTTTCGGTCGGGATCAAGCCGCAGGGAAATTTTGAGAACGGATATCTCTATGCGTCAGGAAAAACGCAGAGTAAAGGAGCTCTTAGGGGGAACGGCATTGCTGGTGACGTTGTAGGGAATGTCAGCGGAACAGTCGCAAATGAGACTGGCTATGACATGGCGTATCTGGCAGTGAAGGCCGAATCCTATATCATGGTATTTTCGGACGTGAAGGCAGGAGAGACGATCGATCTGGAGCAGGCCGTGAGGGAGGGTAGATGTATCTATCAGAACAACGTCTCTTACTTCGATGATCTGCTGTATGATATGGTTGGAATTTACGGATATCGCGGTAATTATACGTATGAGAGGGACGATATGGCAGCGCTCCTCATCGGTATTGGAATTGCAGAGGAGGCAAAGCCGGCGGATGAGAAAGTGGCTACAATTACAGGAGTCATAAGAGATTATGATAAGGCGGCTGCAGGAAAGTGTAATGAGACCTCTTATGGATGCCTTTATTCTTACGCAGAACTGGAGGTGGAATAAAATGCTGCAGATCAATCATTTGTATAAGAATTACGGGAAGTTTCAGGCGGTCAATAATCTGACGCTTCATATTCCACAGGGAGATCTGTTCGGATTTGTAGGACCGAACGGAGCAGGCAAGACAACCACAATCCGCATGGTGTGCGGACTGATGCAGCCGAGCGCCGGAAGCATTGTGATCAATGGTGTGGATGTGATGACACATCAGAGAGAGATCAAAAAGCAGATCGGCTATGTACCTGATTTTTTCGGTGTGTATGACAATCTTAAGGTAAAGGAATACATGGATTTTTACGGCTCCATGTATCGCATGGGTTCCAGAGAGATCGAGCGGATCGCTGACGATCTGTTAGAGCTGGTAAACCTCTCCGACAAAAAAGAGGTCTTTGTGGATACGCTCTCCCGCGGCATGAAGCAGCGTCTCTGTGTTGCCCGCGCACTGATCCACAATCCTGCGCTGCTGATTCTCGATGAGCCAAATTCGGGATTGGACCCCAGAGCGAGAGTAGAGATGAAGGAGCTTCTGTTAAATCTAAAGAGCATGGGCAAGACGATCGTGATCAGTTCACATATCCTTTCGGAGCTGTCCGAGATGTGTAACAGCATTGGGATCATGGATCACGGTAATCTGGTGACTGCAGGACGCATAGAGGATATCATGGAGGGTGTGTTCGGAAGCAATCAGATGGTGATCACGCTGGATGAGGGACGCGATGTGGCAGTGCGGATCGCAAACGAGCATGCAAAAGTGAAGGTGGATTCGGTGGGAGAGCATGAGATCAGACTGTCGCACACGATGACCCGGCAGGAAATTGCAAAATTGGTTGGAACAATGATAGAGAATGATGTTGTCGTTACCGGATTCCATAAGCAGGAGGAAAATCTTGAGACGCTGTTTATGCGCGTGACCGGCAATGATGATGCACAGAAAGGAGGAAAATAAAATGCGGCTGAATCCGATTGTTAAGAAAGATGTGAGAGTACAGTCCCGCAGCATGAGGATCTGTTGGGGCGTGTTTGCCTATGAATTGATCCTCGCGCTTGTATTTTTCCTCGCAATGATGATCATTCAAGAGGAAAACAGGTATTCTACCAGTAACATTTATAGCTCCATGGTAATGCTCTATCCGATTCTTGCCGTGACACAGCTGATGATCCTTGGCGTGGTGGTGCCGGTCAGAACTGCTTCGTCCATATCGGGAGAGCGGGAGCGTCAGACGTTTGATATTATGATGACGACGGGCATGACACCGTTTTCGATTGTCTGGGGTAAAATAATGACTGCGATCGCGCAGAGTATGCTTTTTGTTGTGGCGAGTATGCCGACGATGGCGCTTTCGTTCATTATAGGAGGAATGTCATGGGCATACCTGTTCTGGTTCCTTGCGATCGCGCTTCTCGTGTCGTTCTTTTCTGCAAGCATCGGGATTTTATGTTCCTCTCTCTGCAAGAAAAGTATCAGTGCGGTCATTATGTCATACGGATTTTATATCGTATTCTTTTTCGGCACGTTTCTGCCGTATATTCTGTATGCGATCATATACAGCAGCATGACGTATTCAGGGATGGCAACATCGCAGGCATTTGATAACTTTGGGGAGGATATGTGTCTGTTTCTTTTAATGAATCCGATCGTCTATCTGGTGGAATTTTTTGTGCAGGTCATGACAGGTGAATCTATTATGGATTCGGTTTCTTATATGTCAGCGTCGGGGACAGCGCAGACAGGAAGTCTGTTAAGCCATGTTGCAACCGGCAGCCGTTGGATGATCGTTTCCACGATCCTGTTTGTTGCCGTTTCATTTTTCTTCCTCTGGCTTGCGGCCAAGCGCATTAATCCGATCAAGGGGCGGGTGAAAACGGTACAGCCGCCTCAGCAAATGCAGTGGCAGCAGCAGATGCCGCCGCAACAGCAGATGCAGTGGCAGCAGATGCCGCCGCAACAGCAGGGACAGAACAGTCAGGAGCAGAAGTGATAAAGTATGGATAACAAAAAATATCTGACAGAGCAGATCAGAAAATGCAGATACAAAATGAACACGGCAAAGAGGATCGACTGTGGGATCCTCTTTGCGGCGGCAGGCGGCATAGCAGCAATTGTCTTTGAACTGGTATCTTTGGTTTGGGAATTCTATTATGTGCATCTGGCAGCAGGTCTTTGCTTTCTGGTGGGATTTCTGGCGGGGATCTGTTATGCGGTATGGAAACGCGTAAATATGGAGCAGGCGGCAAGACGTCTGGACTCTTTTGGATTAAAAGAGCGTATGGTCACGGCATACGAGCAGATGGACAGCGAAACAGAATTTGCACGCCTGCAGAGGCAGGATGCTTATTTGCACTATCATCGGGTGCAGGATCAGATCAGGATATCGCTTCTGCCGGATAAAAAGCATGTGCTCGCCCTGCTTTTGTCCGTGGCAGTGGCGGTCGGAATGGCATTTATCCCGTCACCGGTGAGGGAGCAGGCAAATACGCGTCATCAGGTGCAGCAGCAGGCAAAAGAGGAACAGGAGACATTAGAAGAACTCTTAAATGCCCTGGAAGGTGTGGATATGGATCAGCTGACGGAGGAGCAGAAGGCACAGCTTGAGGAACTCATGGAGGCGATGAAACTCTCACAGGAGGAATTGGCGAAGGCGGATTCGTGGGAGAGCCTTGTGTCTGCAACAGAAAAGCTTGATTATAAGTATGAGCAGGCTGGACAGAGCTTAGAGAAGCTTGCCGGACAGTTGGACGATCCGGGTGCGGCAGGCATAGCATCCGCGGAAGCACTGGCGAAGGCAGCAGCAAATCAGAACGGGTCGCAGACGGCGTCTTCCGGAACTCCGAGCACAAGTAACGGAACTTCCGATGGAAGTTCAGGAGAAAACGGTGAAGGAGAGGGCAGCGGAAGCGGCGAAGGAGAGGGCAGCGGAAGCGGAAATGGCGACGGTGAAGGAGAGGGCAGCGGAAGCGGCGAAGGAGACGGAAGCGGAAACGGTGAAGGAGAGGGCAGCGGGAGCGGAACCGGCGAAGGCGGTGCAAACGGCGGCGGAAGCGGACGGGGAACCGGAAGCAGCAATGCCGCTCACGATTATGTCAGCATCCCCAATGCAGTTGCGGAGGATGCGTCTTTGACCGGAGAAAAAACCGGTGATCAGAATTCAGATTATTACCGTCAGCAGAATGGGCTTGCATGGGAGGGCGACCATGTGGATTATAGCTCCGTTATCGGTGAATACACAGAGGGTGCGTATGAGGGTATCGCAAATGGCAGATATCCGAGCGGCATGGAGTCGGTCATCCGCGATTATTTTGGAAGCCTGAACCAGTAAGAGAGGAGAAGAAAATGTCAGAGATAGAATTCTATCAGCAGAAGATTGCAGAATGTGAGCAGGAGATCGGAAAGGGGATCATCGGACAGCGAGATATGATCCGTCAGGTTATGATCGCACTGCTTTCCGGAGGAAATATACTTCTGGAGGGAATGCCGGGACTTGGAAAAACGATGCTCGTGCGCACAGTTGGGCAGGTATTTGTCCTGTCCTTTAAGCGGATTCAGTTTACGCCGGATCTGATGCCGAGTGACGTGACCGGAACCAATATCATGGTGAAGGAAGAAGGAAAGAGCAGCTTTCGGTTTGAGCGGGGACCGATTTTTGCCAATCTGGTGCTTGCGGACGAGATCAACCGTGCAACGCCGAAAACACAGTCTGCGTTGCTGGAAGCCATGCAGGAGCACACAGTGACGGTAGGAAATGAGAGCCACCGGCTTAAGGAGCCGTTTCTGGTGCTTGCGACCCAGAACCCGATCGAGCAGGAGGGAACCTACCCGCTTCCGGAGGCACAGCTGGACCGTTTTATGTTCAAGGTCTTGGTCACATTTCCGACAAAGGAGGAACTGCGCGGCATCGTAGGACTTACCGAGGGAGCAGAGCAGCCTGAGATCCGCGGCATATTAAACGGTGAGGAGTTGATCAAGATCAGAGAGCTGATCGCCCAGATCCCGATCGCGGACGCTGTCATGAACTATATTTTGGATCTTGTCATGGCGACACATGAGGAAAATATGTATATCAGAGAGGGCGCCAGCCCGCGTGCCGCACAGGCGCTGATCCGGGCGTCGAGGGCGCGCGCGTTCATGGAAGGGCGGATGAATGTATCCTTTGAGGATGTCAAATGTATGGCATATCCGGTGCTGCGCCACCGTGTGCTGTTGAATTTTGATGCAATCTCGGAGGGCGTGACAGAGGATACGGTAATTCAGCAGATTATTGATTCAAAGGAAAAGAGTCTATATGCTTGATGCGAAATTTTATGATACCTTATCGAGGCTGCAGCTTCAGATGACACATAAAAGTAATCTGAACATGTCGGGCAGCCGTAAATCGGTGCAGAAGGGGATTTCGGCAGAATTTTCGGATTTCCGGGAGTATATGCAGGGGGACGATCTGCGCCGTGTGGATTGGAATGTATATGCAAGACTGGATAAATTATATATCAGGGAGTACATGGAGGAGAAAGAGGCGGTCGTCTCGGTTCTTGTCGACACGAGCGCGTCGATGGATTACGGCGATAAAAGCAAGGCGGAGCTGGCAAAGGAGCTGGCAGCGGTGGTGAGCTTCCTTGCGCTCAATAATATGGACCGGCTGATACTCTGCGATATGAAGGATATGGGCCGCAGTCTTGTGGTGTCCGGAGGAAGAAATGCGTTTGCGAGGGTACTTCATTGGCTGGAGAAGCTTGAGTTTTCAGGAGAGGTGGACATGCTTTCCGCGGCAAAAAAAATGAAGTTTCGCGGACCCGGTGTGACAGTGATCATCAGTGATTTTCTGCATGAGAATATGCTTGATGAGAACACAGTGCATTATGAGAAACTGTTGCAGTATCTGAATTTCTGCAGGCAGCGTCCGGTCATTTTGCACACGATGGCGGAAGAGGAACTCCGTATCACGCTGGGGGGAGCGCTCAATCTGATCGATGCGGAGACAGAGGCAAAGATGCGTCTGACGGTGGATGCCCGGACGATCGACAGCTATGAGAAAGAATTGCACCGCTTGACGGAGCGAATGAAAAAAGGCTGTGCTGCCGGCAGAGGAGCGTATGTGCTCTGTGATGCGGGAAAAGACAAAAATCAGCTTGTATTTCAGGATTTAAGGGTGATTTATGATATTTGAGAGCATATGGCCGCTGGCGCTGCTTTTGGCAGTGCCGGTGGTGATCATTTTATATTTGCTAAAACCGAAGGGAAAAGATTACAGGATATCCTCGAATCTGCTGTGGGATAAACTGTTCCGCAACCAGCAGTCTAAGACATTTCTGGAGAAATTCATTCACAACATTCTGATGTATCTCCAGATTCTGATCCTATTGATACTTGTGCTGGCATTGATGTCGCCATATCTTCACGGACAGGGAAGAAGCAGGGGAAATGTGGTTCTTGTGCTTGACACCAGCGGAAGCATGCAGCATGATGCCGGAGACGGCAGGACGCGCATGGAAAAGGCGCTTGAACAGGCGAGAGAGTTGATCGCATCTTCGGAGGAAACACAGTTTTCAATTGTGACAAACGACTGTCTCGGGACAAATCTGCTCGCAGTGGGTGTGAAGGATAAAAACAGCCTTTATGAAGTGTTAGATCAGGTGGAGTGCTGCGACGGACCGGGCGGTCTGCAGAATGCGACCGGTGTGGTGGAGACGCTATGTGCTTCCGATGAGCAGGCAAAAGAGGCGGCAGATACCGAAGTGATCGTGTTCACGGACGGCTGCGGTGCCAAAGAGGCAGAAATCTTTTCAGAGTATTTTGATGCCAGTATCCTCGTGATGGGCGATGCGGTCAGCAATGTTGCGAATAACTTTCTCTCTTACGTGGAGACTGGCGCAGAAGAAGAATCGTCGGAACAGACAGACCGCGGACATACCGTCAGCTGTGCATCCGGTCTCACGAATTACAGNGATGCGGATGCTTCTGTGGAGATCAGTCTGTANGAGGGCCGACAGCTCATTGAANTCAGACAGATGACACTCGGCGCAGGCGAGACGGCACTTTGCTTTTTTGATGAATTTGAGTGGAACGGGGAACCNCTGCGCAGTGAGATCGGNTCCGTGAAATTTGACCAAACGNCAGAGACGGATTCTCTGGCAGAAGATAACACGGCTTACGCGGTCTTAGACCAGGCGGGACAGATGGAAGCGGTTCTCATCGGAGCCGGTAATACCTATATNGANAAGGCATATCAGGCTGCNACGGGGNCGAGTCTGGCGAAAGCGGAGAGTGAGGAGACNTTACAGAATACAGAGCATTCCGTNCTGCGCATTTATGANGCGGGANAGGAAAACGGGATNCGGGANGATGTCAGCGGACTGTTATTCGGNGACGGCAGGAATGCGGCAGGTACCGTAGAAAATGTGNTGCTNACCGTTACGGGNTGTGATCTGACGTCGGGACTGTCTTCTTTTTCGATTGGNGTCAANAAAACGAACGTGTATGAGGTTCCGGACTGGGGATGCGGCTTTCTCTGGGCNGGGGAGGAGTGTGCCGNTTACTACGGAGAGCANGACGGNATAAAGACNGTNGTCGTCGGNTTTGACATTCGCGAATCGGATTTCCCTCTAAANGCAGAGTTTCCGATCTTTATNTCCAATGCGATNCATTTTCTGGGNGANACCTCGCTTTTGGCNGACAATGTCTATACGGCGGGNGANTCGGTCGTGTTNCACCCNCAGGCAGATATCGANGTGGGTTCANTGACTGCCGATACGAAAAAGGCAGGTTTATACGAGGTAAATGCCGGTGACAGGACGGAACCGTATGTGGTNCGCTTTGCAACGGAAAGCCAGTCNGACGGACGTCTTACGGCGGAAGGGATTGATNCNGGGAATGCAGCCGNAANCCGGCTTGTNAAAAAACAGATGAGAAATGTACTGCTTGTTCTGGTATTNCTCCTTTTGGCGGCAGAATGGTTTTTATATGTGCGTCAAATGCGATATCGGGGCAGGTTTTATCTTGCGGTGCGTATAGTCTGCGTCGGAATGCTCCTTCTGGCGTTGTTTGGAGTGACGATAAATAAGCGCGATGCCGCGAATACGACGATATTTCTTGTGGATATCTCCAACAGCAACGAGCAGAATCTGACTGCGATGGAAAAATATTTGAATGAAACGCTTCGCAGAATGCCAAAAGAGAACAGGTACGGCATTGTCACCTTCGGAAAAAATTCGCTGGTGGAGCAGTTTTTGACGGAGGAAAATCATTTCTCACAGATCATGTCGATGCCGGATAAGACGGCGACAAATTTTGAGGATGCCATGTTCCGGGCACTGGCAATGATCCCGGCAAACGGGGCGGGACGGGTAGTTGTACTGACGGACGGCATGGAGACGAAGGGAGATATTACAAATGCAGCGTCCGCGCTGGTGTCAGGGCAGATAGAACTGTTGGCGATGGTTTATGATGTGGAACGGGGGCAGGACGCCTATGTGGAGAATGTAGAACTGCCGAGTTATCTGTATCAGGGTGATGCGTATTCCATGACCGTGACGGTGGANAGNAACTATGAGACAGACGCCGAGATCCAGATCTGGATGGGAACGATGCAGACGGATGCNTATGACGTNCATTTNAACCGGGGNACGAACCGGTTTCAGTTCCGGCAGCAGGTCAGGGGAGAGANCGTCGAGAGTTTTGAGGTCAAGGTGGCTGCGGCAGGGGATACCTGTGCGGAAAACGACAGTTATCACGCATATTCTGTGGTGGATTCCGTGCCAAAGACGCTTNTGGTGTCGGGAATCAACGAGGACAGNAGCCAGTATGAGAANCTGNTGCGNAGTGCGAACTGNAATTATCAGACGGTGTCTGCGATCAACGCACCCGCCACNCTGGAGGGNCTGCTGGAATTTAAGAGTATCATATTGGATAATGTCTATCTGTCGGATCTGCCGGAAGGATTTCTGCAGCATATCGAGACATATGTGAAGGACTACGGCTGCGGACTGATCTGCTGCGGGGGTGACGACAGTTTTGCGCTCGGCGGCTATCGGGAGAGCGTGCTTGAAACGGTGCTCCCGGTCGACATGGAACTGCGCGGAGTCGATGAAATTCCGACGACGGCAATGATCATGGTAGTCGACCACTCGGGAAGCATGAGCACATATGCCGGGGATGGCGCTACCAATCTGGATCTGGCGATCACTGCCGCAGAGACCGCGGTAGATCAGATGCGGAGCACAGACTATGTGGGAGTGATCGCGTTTGACGATAAATATGACTGGGTGGTAGAGCCGACAATTGTTTCCGATAAGGAGGGAATCAAGGCGCAGATTGAGACGATCACGGAGGGAGGCGGAACGACGATCCAGCCTTCTCTGTGGGCAGCGTTAAAGGGGGTAAAGGACTGTGATGCGGACATCCGCCATGTTATCCTTCTGACAGACGGACAGGGAGAGAGCAGAAATTACAGTGAGATCACGTCGGCTTACAAGGATGCCAATGTGACGCTTTCTACGGTCGCAGTCGGGGAAGGGTCGGACGCAAGACTTTTAGAGCAGATCGCAGAGGCTTGCGGCGGACGTTATTACTACTCCGATATGGCTTCCGAGATTCCAAAAATATTTGCGCAGGAGGTATTCTTAAGCGGGGATACCTATCTGCAGAACGGCGTGTTTGCGCTGGCAGTGAAGAACAGCGAGATAACAAAAGGACTTTTTGAAGCCGGGTGGCCAAGTATTTACGGATATGTCAGTGCGACACCGAAAAATTCTTCTAACGTGCTGATCGTGTCAGAGAAGGACGATCCTGTGCTCACGGTCATGCAGTACGGGTTGGGACATACGGTGGCGTGGAATACGGATGTGACCAATGAGTGGACGGCAGGTTTTGCGGGTAAGGATGACTATGTACAGCTGTGGAAGCGGGTTATCGATTACAGCGCCGGAAATGCTGCGATCGGCGAAGATTCGGTGGATGTGATGACAGCCGGAGGAAGTACCGGCATCATCTATCATGCATCGGACTATGGCGAGCAGACGAAGGTGGAGGCGGTCTATACCGATCCGGAGGGAAATACACAGACAGCGCCGCTTCAGGCGACGGCTCCGGGACGTTATGAGACAAAGCTGGATACGGATATCACAGGAATCTATAATCTGAGCGTGAGGAGGATCGACGGCGGTTCGGTGACGAATGCAGTGACGACCGCGGCGGCGGTGCAGTACTCGGATGAATATAAGTTTGGCGTCAGTACGTCAGCGTTTACGAACTTTATAGAGAGATACGGAAAGATGCTCACGCCGGAGGATACATTCTGGCAGCAGAGAAAGAGCGCCGCCAGGGAGAAGTATGAGCTGGCGAAATGGCTGATCCTGCTGGCGATTCTGTGGTTTGTCATGGATATCGCGTTCCGCAGATTTCATTTTCTGCCGCAGGATACGAAGCTGTACCGCATGATAAGCAGGCGCATGGCAGACCGCAAGAAGGAGGGCGTTCGGGAAAAACAACCCCGTCCATCTGTACACACAGATGAGCGCACAGAAAACACAACTACTGATATAGCGAAGAAAACGAAGAAAACGAAGAAAACGAAGAAAAAGACAAAAGCAGAGGCAAAGCCGCAGACACTGGATACTTCGGCACTGTTGAAAAAGAAGGATGAGAGAAACCAGTAATATTTTTATTTTCGAAAACAGCTTTATAAAAGCTCCTGACAATGGTATAATACATTCATCGGAAAATGAATGGCACCAATGAAAAGGAGAAGGGCCGGCGGTATGAAGATCAAAGCGAAACTGATTTTAATGGAAATGGTATCCTTGTTTGTGTTGGCAGCGGTACTCATCGTGAACGGTATCCTGACTACGGCGACTCAATTGGTCGTCAGGATACAGGAGACGCTTGAGACGGCGGTGGAGGGGTATTCTGACGATGTGAACTATCTGAGAAATATCGGAAAGGATATTGATATTACGCTGTTTGAGGGAGATACCAGAGTGGAGAGTTCGATCGAGGGCGTGATCGGAACGCAGGCAGGCGCCGAGGTGATCGAATGTGTGCTTGAGAATCAGGAGCAGTATTTTGATGATGATGTCCTTGTGAACGGGGTGCCTTACTACGGTTTTTATAAGCCAATTCCGGGCGGAATGATTTTTGCGGGAAAACCCAAAGTGGATGTGGATACGTTTATAGGTGATATCGCGATAAAAATGATAGGCTTTGGACTTGCCGTCTATGCTGTCTGTGTGCTGGCGGCCGCATGGATTTCCTCGCTTATTGTCAAAAAGCTCAGAAAAGTGACGGATTCCGTAACCAAGGTTGCCAGCCTTGATCTGACATTTCAGGATGACGGAAAGCTGATGAAAGAAAAGGATGAGATCGGTGATATCAGCAGGGCAGTTTCGTATCTGCACAGTCAGCTCAAGGATATGGTGTCCGAGATCAGCCAGCAGGTTGTACAGCTGAATCAGAGCAACCAGGAGTTTCGGACAAAGTTTGAGGATATTACGGAGAACATGGAGGATGTCAATCGTGCGATCGAGGAGATCGCGGAGGGAAGCACCTCACAGGCGCAGGGGACAACCTCTGCGAGCAATCAGGTGTCGGATATTGCAAATGTGATCGAACAGAATGCGATGAATGTCGGCAATCTGGAAGAAGCGGTCAAGCGCATGAATATGCTTTCTGAGCAGGTGGGAGTAATTCTGGATGAACTGGTACAGATCAGTGAGAAGACATCGATGAATATTGATATGGTTTCTGCGCAGACAGATGCGACAAACAACTCTGCAGAGAAAATCAAAGCGGCAGTAAGCATGATCCAGGATGTCGCTGACCAGACGAATCTGCTCTCACTCAATGCGAGTATTGAGGCGGCACGTGCAGGGGAGGCCGGTAAGGGTTTTGCTGTTGTGGCGGAGGAGATCAGAAAGCTTTCGGTGGATTCCGCGAACAGTGCAGGTCAGATTGAGAAGATCATAGGTGAGTTGTTGGAGAGCTCGCATGACAGTGTGGAGAAAATGAGCGCCGTCAACAGCGATGTTACAATGCAGAAAGAGAAGCTGGGCAGCACGCGGGAGGCATTTGACGGATTGAAGCTGGAAGTCTCTTCTGTCTCTAAGGTGTCTGGGGATATTCTGGCACAGACGGAAAGACTTGAGGTGCAGAAAGATGCGATGGGTAGAGTGGTAGAGCAGCTTGCATCTATTTCACAGCAGAATGCGGCGAACACGCAGGAGACAAGTGCGCACATGCAGACATTTTCCACCACCATTGAGAATTGCAAGGAGGAGACAGAACTGCTGGTGCGTCTGGGTGGCAGTCTGGGTGATCAGGTCAATAAATTTAAGGTATAACTATACATTTTTTTCATTATGAGGTAAAATATACAAAACAAAAAATATATAAAAGAAAGGGTGGAATAAGTCATGGCAATTTTAGTGACAGGCGGCGCCGGATATATCGGCAGTCATACGTGTGTGGAATTACAGAATGCAGGTTATGAGGTGGTAGTGCTGGATAATCTGAGCAATTCTTCAGAGAAATCGTTAGAGCGTGTGAAAGCGATTACGGGCAAAGAGGTAAAATTTTACAAAGGGGATATTTTAGACCGGGATATCTTAAACCGGATTTTTGCGGAGGAGAGCATTGACAGCTGCATCCATTTTGCGGGATTAAAGGCAGTGGGTGAATCCGTGGCAAAGCCGTGGGAATATTACAACAATAATATTGCAGGAACACTGACACTGGTAGATGTGATGCGTCAGAACGGCTGCAAGAATATTATTTTCTCCTCTTCGGCAACCGTATACGGTGATCCGGCGCAGATACCGATCACGGAGGAGTGCCCGAAGGGACAGTGCACCAATCCTTACGGTTGGACAAAGTCTATGCTTGAGCAGGTACTGTCCGATATCCAGAAGGCAGATCCGGAATGGAATGTGATCCTGCTTCGCTATTTCAACCCGATCGGAGCACATAAGAGCGGAACAATGGGTGAGAACCCGAACGGCATTCCGAACAATCTTATGCCGTATGTGACACAGGTTGCAGTCGGAAAATTAAAGGAACTGGGCGTATTTGGGAATGACTATGATACCCCGGACGGAACCGGCGTGAGAGATTATATCCACGTGGTGGATCTGGCAATCGGACATGTGAAGGCATTGAAGAAGATTGAGGAGAAGGCAGGACTTTGTGTTTACAATCTGGGAACCGGACACGGATACAGTGTGCTTGACATTGTAAAGAATTTTGAGGAAGCAAACGGAGTGAAGATTCCGTACGTCATAAAAGAAAGAAGACCGGGAGATATTGCTACCTGCTACTGTGATCCGTCAAAGGCAAAACGTGAGCTTGGCTGGGAGGCGCAGTACGGAATCCGCGAGATGTGTGAAGATTCCTGGAGATGGCAGAAGAATAATCCGAACGGCTATGAAGCTTAAAAAAATACTTGGATATGACAAAAAAGAACCGCCGAAATGGCGGTTCTTTTTTGGGTTGGGCTGTTATAAATAACAGAAGCAGTTCCTAGGGGAATCGAACCCCTGTTTTCGCCGTGAGAGGGCGACGTCTTAACCGCTTGACCAA
>JAAUZB010000006.1 GCA_014804775.1 Roseburia sp.
TGATTGATTATTTGTCAACGCTTTTTGGCATGATTGGAAGATTTGTTGCACTCGTAAGTGGGCAAAAAACATATACTAAAGCGATCAAGCAAACCACAGGTGCAATAGAAGACCAGACAAGTGCGCAAAACAAGCAACTAAGCGGGTTGGACAAACTGAATAATTTAAGCTCTGGTGGAGGCGGCGGAGCCGATGCCGGCGCAGGAACAATGTTCGAAGAAGTTCCGATTGACAGTAAATTTGTTGGTTATCTGGATGCGATAAAGGAGCGTTTTGAAGAGTTAAGAGATATATTTAATCAAGGCTTTTGGGATGGTCTGGGCGACTGGGAATATCGCATCAAATCTATAGAAAAAAGTGTTTCGTCTGTAAAAGAAAGCTTGAAAAACATTTTTTTAGATCCTGCGGTAATTGAATCAGGTAACAAATGGGTAGAATCCGTGGCCTATATGCTGGGAAGTCTTGCCGGATCTGTTACAAGCATAGGCTTGAGCATGGCAACTAACTTTTGGGGTGGACTTTCGAAATATCTCGGACAAAACAAGGAGAGAATTAAAAAATATCTTGTTTCCATGTTTGATATTCGCTCTGAAATTGATTTGATGTTTGCTGATTTGTTTCAATCAATAGCCTATGTTTTTGAAGCATTTGCAAGTGAACAAGGGCAGCAATTAACTGCAAATATTATCGGAATTTTTGCAGATGCTTTTATGGGTGTTACAGAGATTGCATCCAAATTAACAAGGGATGTTCTAAATATTTTTATTCAGCCGTTTGTTGACAACCAAGAGGAATTTCGCACTGCGCTAGAGGATTTTCTTGGTGTGCTGTCAGAAGTGACAGGGACAATTAAAGACAGTATAGATTCGACATTTGACAAAATGAATGAGGTCTATGACGAACATCTTAAGCCATTTTTCGATTCTGTTGCAGACGGATTGTCGGATACCGCAGGAAAATTCTTGGACTTTTGGAACAATGATGTACAACCTGTTTTAGATGATTGGGCGGCTAAATTTGATGATGTTTGGAAGGAACATATACAGCCCGCACTTAATAATTTTATAGATTTGATTGGCAAAGTTGCAGATTTTGTTAAGATGCTCTGGGAAAAATATTTGAAACCGTTTACTGACTGGATGATTCAGTATGTTTATCCAATATATCTTGCAATCGCTGACGGAATAGTTAAAGCTGTAATGACTGTTTTCGGTGTGATTGGCGACGTTGTAAGCGGAGTCATTCAGACAATAGGCGGCATTATAGATTTTTTGACAGGTGTTTTTACCGGAGATTGGGAAAAGGCATGGGATGGAATCGTAGGCGCATTTAGTGGTATTTTTAATCAGGTATCCGCGATTGTCGAAGGTGTTATCAACGGAGCTATCGACATTATCAACGGTCTTATTGGTGGAGTTAATGCGATAACATCAAAAATCCCGGATGCGCTTGGAATAGGCATAATTCCAGAAATTGGACATGTTTCAATCCCCCGCCTTGCCACAGGGGCTGTCATTCCGGCAAATAGGGAGTTTTTGGCAGTGTTAGGTGACCAGAAGCATGGGACAAACATCGAAGCACCACTTGATACCATAAAACAGGCGGTTAGAGAAGAGTTTGGTTCTCTCACGACCCAAGGAAATGGCGGAGATATAGAGCTTCATTTAACAGTGGAGTGTGAAGGATATAAACTACTACAACTTATTCAAAAACTTGACCGCGAACAGTTTGCAAGGACACAAAGACCATCATTTCAGATATAAGGAGGTATTATGTCATACAACGGATATTTATTTCAGTTTGGGGATTACATATTCCCGAACAAATACATAAAATTTGACAGCTACGACATAGCTGCCGACCAGAGGCAGGATATGGACAGCTTTACGAACGGCAAAGGCGTTACCATTCGGAATGCTCTGGAACACACAAAAACAAATATCACATTTGCAACCTTGCAGATGCCAGAGGAAACAATGGACGGCATCTTGGCAGCGCTGGAAAGAAATTACATAAACGAAAATGAGACAGATGCAAATTGTGTGTATTTCAATCCACGGAAGAGGACGTATGCAACAGGGCACTTCTATCTTGACCCNAGTGTGCAGTTCAGGATTAAGAAAGAGGACGATANCGGAAAGTCNATAAAGTATGGGGAAACACAGTGGANATTCATTGAATACTAGGTGACAGCATGATTGATTATAAGTATTTTGAGTTGTTTCAGCANTCNAAAGGCAGTGTGGACAAGGACTGGAAAATTGAATATGACNGCGGAAGCTTCACGGACTGGGACATGGAGAGCGAGAGCATAGAGCTTTCCGAGAGCCTGTGTTCTGAAACAGAACTTCGGTTTGGATGTTGTGAGGCGAGTTGTCTTAAATTCACAGTTGCAAATATTGTCAAGCCTTTGATTAATGAATGGCTCACCTTAAGCGTGGCAATAGATCATCACAACGATGAGCCGCTGATGATTGGCAGATACAAAGTAAATTCGGAGAATCTGACCGCAGACAGGCAATACAAAGAAATCGTTGCCTATGATGCTATGTTTGACATTATCAATGCCGATGTGGCGGCGTGGTATAACAGCGTTCTGCCAAACGAAAACAGCACCATGACTTTGAGGAAGTTCCGCGAAAGTTTTTTGCGGTATTTCGGATTGGAAGAAGTTGTACCAGAAGGCGGACTTGTCAACGATGACATGACGGTCGAAAAAACCATAGATATTGTCGCAAGCGATTTTTCAGAATCTGAGGCCGGACAAGTCGGTATTATGGGAGAATCGCTGAGCGGACTTGACGTGATAACCGCAATCTGCGAGATTAACGGATGCTTCGGGCATATCGGACGTGATGGGAAATTCCATTATATATATTTGGAACAGGACATTATGGGACTTTATCCAAGTGATGATTTATTCCCTGATCACGCGCCAGAACATCTGCCACAGGCAAAGACTGGTCACTTATACCCGCAGAGCCCTAAAGGTGCCGTTCTGGGGTCCGAAAAATACATAGAGTGCCGCTACGATGATTTTACGGCTAAATCTATAAATAGATTACAGATCCGCCAGGAAGAAAATGACATTGGTGTGATTGTGGGTGATGGAAATAACTCTTACATCATCCAAGGTAACTTTCTGGCATACGGAAAATCCTCTGGGGAGTTATCAGTGATAGCCCAAAACATACTTGACAAAATAACAGATATTATATATCGACCTTATGATGCGGAAGTGATGGGAAATCCATGTCTTGAGGTGGGAGATCCGGTAAACCTTGTTACCAGATACGACATCATAGAGAGTTATATTTTAAAGCGAGTGTTTAAAGGAATACAGTGCCTTATAGATGATTATTCCGCCGAAGGGGTTGAGGAATACAGTGAAAATGTCAACGGGGTACAAAGCTCTATTATTCAGCTTAAAGGAAAAACGAATATATTAAACCGAACGATTGAGCAAACACAATCCACTATAAAAGATGTGAATGAAAATTTACAGTCGCAAATTACGCAGAATGCCGGCAGTATAAAGTCAGAAGTTGAAAGAGCAACAAAAAGCGAGGAAAGCATATCGGGAGAACTTACAAAAAAAACAGAAGCACTTTCGAGCACAATAACCCAAACGGCAGAAAGCATAAAATCGGAAGTGTCTGCCACATATGAAACAAAAACAGAAGCTGAAACGACGAAAGAGACATTGCAAAGTTCAATTGAGCAAAACGCTGAGTTGATAGCGACCAAGGTTTCAAAGGGAACTGTGTCATCAGAGATTTCACAAGAAGCAGATATTGTATCTATATCTGCAGACCGGTTTAAGTTGGAATCCAACAATTTAAACATAAATCCAGACGGAAACCTTATATCAACAAACGGAACCTTTTTAGCTCCTAAAATTTTATCCAATTATTCCGAGGGAACTGACGGCTTTGCCTTGTCAGGGCTAAAAGTGCAGGATGATGGCACAGTAAAAGTATTTTTTTTGAGTGTGGGCGGTGGAATAGCATGTAAAGGAACACTGCATAGCAACACATTAATAACAAGCCATGGAGATATAAAAGCAGACGGAAATGTAACTGGATATTATTTGGGCGCGGGCAACGGCGGAATTGCAACCACAGGTGAAAAGGCAAGAATTGTTAATACAAATGACTTTGGAAGAAAAAAACTGTATTGTTATGAAACAACAAGCCCTCTGTTTGGGGATATCGGAAATGGAAAAACGGACGAAGCGGGTGTTTGTGTAATATTTTTAGATAATATTTTATCTGAGACGATCAATACCGAAAAATGTACATACAATGTATTCCTGACCCCGTACGCAAAAGGGAACCTATATGTAAGTGAGCGCACATTATCTTATTTTACTGTGATTGGAAGCCCGCAAATAGAATTTGCCTGGGAAATCAAGGCAAAGCAGAGGGATTACGAATACACGAGACTCGAAACATTTGATGAACCTGTTGAAGAAGAGAACCTGTTAGATCAATCAGCAGAATATGCGGAATTAATGTCTGCGGATTTGTTAATGAAATCAATGAATTATATCGAGGAGGTTATATCATTATGAAAAACATTGTAAGCAGCTTGGCGACTGTAAATGCGAATGGAGCGCAGAGACTTAGCGTCACATACTCTAAGGTGGATGATCTGGGAAGAATAATTGAGGACAACATACGGACAAATAGGATTGTCTTGGACGATGGTGCACTTTCGGCGATTCAGACATTGACCGACTTTGCGCAGAAAATAGTGGATTCCGAGCAGTAAGGAGGAGCTATGAATAAATGTTATTATCGCATAGTCTGGGAGAATTACCCCAGCGACAAAACTCCGCTGAATGAACAAAATCTCAACAAAATAGATGTTGCCGTCAACGAAATGGATAACCGCATCATCTCATTGGATTCTACTAAATTTGACAAGTCCGAGGCGCAGTTGCTTGTCAAGTACATAGAATATGACGAAAGTACTGGAATCTTTAAGATAACACATTACAACGGCGCAAGCTACACCATTGACACACTGTTGGAAAAGCTGGCAGTCAACTTTGACTACGATTATCAGACACAGAAGCTTATCGTTGAACTGTCACACGGGGAGGTAAAGTATGTGGATTTGTCTGCTCTCATTACTCAATATGAGTTTGTAGACAGTGGAACTATTGTATATACTGTGTATCCAGACGGAAGAGTGACATCCGCGGTCAAAGAGGGCAGCATTGAGGAAAGGCATCTGCGACCGAACTATCTTGCAGACATCAAAGTGGAAGTTGCAAAGGCAGAGGCAAGCAAAAATGCAGCAGCTACCAGTGAATTGAATGCCAAAAGCAGTGAAAATGCAGCCAAAGCAAGTCAGACAGCGGCCAAAACATCGGAAACTAATGCGGCTACATCTGCTGCAAATGCGGAAAGCAGCGCAACTACAGCAACCTCGAAAGCAACCGCGGCGGCCAACAGCGCGGCGGCGGCCAAAACATCGGAGACTAATGCCAAGACAAGCGAGACGGCGGCGGCTAGTAGCAAAACCGCGGCGGCTACATCTGCCACAAGTGCAGCCACAAGCGAAACTACTGCAACTACGAAGGCGACAGAAGCGTCTACTTATGCAGATAAGTCAAAAAGTTATGCAGTGGGCGGAACCGGGAAAAGAGAAGGAGAAGACACTGATAACGCTCAGTATTATGCGATGCAAGCCGCCACTCTTGTTAATACAGTAGGAACCGGAGGCTTGATTCCTATGGGAACAGTCACATTTAAAAACCTCCCCACATCAGACATTAAATCTGGATGGATGTACAACATCAGTGACGCTTTTGATTCAGATAGTCGTTTTAAGGATGGGGGGAGTCTTTCATATCCCATGGGTTCGAATGTATATTATACCGCCGACGGAATGTGGGATGTGCTATCTGGAAACGGTGTGTCGGGCATTAGAGGAGATGCAGAAAAAAGCGGAGTGTACAGATTAGGAAATGTAACCCTTACGGCCGCCAATATTGGGGCGGCTCCGACTTCCCACGCAAGCACAGCAACCACATATGGGGTAAGCACAGCGGCAAACTACGGACACGCAATGGCAAGCTCTACTACACCAAAAGAAAACGGAACGGCGGCAATAGGAACGGAAACGGCGAAATTTGCAAGGGGCGACCATGTGCATCCATTACAGACTTCCGTGTCAGGAAATGCAGGCACTGCGACAAAACTTGCAACGGCAAGAACTATAGACGGAGTGAGTTTTAA
>JAAUZB010000007.1 GCA_014804775.1 Roseburia sp.
AGCTTCCGCTGTCATATTCAATTTTCCAGTCCTTGTCCACACTGCCTTTTGAGTGCTGAAACAACTCAAAATACTTATAATCAATCATGCTGTCACCTAGTATTCAATGAATGTCCACTGTGTTTCCCCATACTTTATCGACTTTCCGCTATCGTCCTCTTTCTTAATCCTGAACTGCACACTAGGGTCAAGATAGAAGTGCCCTGTTGCATACGTCCTCTTCCGTGGATTGAAATACACACAATTTGCATCTGTCTCATTTTCGTTTATGTAATTTCTTTCCAGCGCTGCCAAGATGCCGTCCATTGTTTCCTCTGGCATCTGCAAGGTTGCAAACGTGATATTTGTTTTTGTGTGTTCCAGAGCATTCCGAATGGTAACGCCTTTGCCGTTCGTAAAACTGTCCATATCCTGCCTCTGGTCGGCAGCTATGTCGTAGCTGTCAAATTTTATGTATTTGTTCGGGAATATGTAATCCCCGAACTGAAATAAATATCCGTTGTATGACATAATACCTCCTTATATCTGAAATGATGGTCTTTGTGTCCTTGCAAACTGTTCGCGGTCAAGTTTTTGAATAAGTTGTAGTAGTTTATATCCTTCACACTCCACTGTTAAATGAAGCTCTATATCTCCGCCATTTCCTTGGGTCGTGAGAGAACCAAACTCTTCTCTAACCGCCTGTTTTATGGTATCAAGTGGTGCTTCGATGTTTGTCCCATGCTTCTGGTCACCTAACACTGCCAAAAACTCCCTGTTTGCCGGAATGACAGCCCCTGTGGCAAGGCGGGGGATTGAAACATGTCCAATTTCTGGAATTATGCCTATTCCAAGCGCATCCGGGATTTTTGATGTTATTGCATTAACTCCGCCAATAAGACCGTTGATAATGTCGATAGCTCCGTTGATAACACCTTCGACAATCGCGGATACCTGATTAAAAATACCACTAAATGCGCCTACGATTCCATCCCATGCCTTTTCCCAATCTCCGGTAAAAACACCTGTCAAAAAATCTATAATGCCGCCTATTGTATCAATGACTCCGCTTACAACGTCGCCAATCGCACCGAAAACAGTCATTACAGCTTTAACTATTCCGTCAGCGATTGCAAGATATATTGGATAAACATACTGAATCATCCAGTCAGTAAACGGTTTCAAATATTTTTCCCAGAGCATCTTAACAAAATCTGCAACTTTGCCAATCAAATCTATAAAATTATTAAGTGCGGGCTGTATATGTTCCTTCCAAACATCATCAAATTTAGCCGCCCAATCATCTAAAACAGGTTGTACATCATTGTTCCAAAAGTCCAAGAATTTTCCTGCGGTATCCGACAATCCGTCTGCAACAGAATCGAAAAATGGCTTAAGATGTTCGTCATAGACCTCATTCATTTTGTCAAATGTCGAATCTATACTGTCTTTAATTGTCCCTGTCACTTCTGACAGCACACCAAGAAAATCCTCTAGCGCAGTGCGAAATTCCTCTTGGTTGTCAACAAACGGCCGAATAAAAATATTTAGAACATCCCTTGTTAATTTGGATGCAATCTCTGTAACACCCATAAAAGCATCTGCAAAAATTCCGATAATATTTGCAGTTAATTGCTGCCCTTGTTCACTTGCAAATGCTTCAAAAACATAGGCTATTGATTGAAACAAATCAGCAAACATCAAATCAATTTCAGAGCGAATATCAAACATGGAAACAAGATATTTTTTAATTCTCTCCCTGTTTTGTCCGAGATATTTCGAAAGTCCACCCCAAAAGTTAGTTGCCATGCTCAAGCCTATGCTTGTAACAGATCCGGCAAGACTTCCCAGCATATAGGCCACGGATTCTACCCATTTGTTACCTGATTCAATTACCGCAGGATCTAAAAAAATGTTTTTCAAGCTTTCTTTTACAGACGAAACACTTTTTCCTATAGATTTGATGCGATATTCCCAGTCGCCCAGACCATCCCAAAAGCCTTGATTAAATATATCTCTTAACTCTTCAAAACGCTCCTTTATCGCATCCAGATAACCAACAAATTTACTGTCAATCGGAACTTCTTCGAACATTGTTCCTGCGCCGGCATCGGCTCCGCCGCCTCCACCAGAGCTTAAATTATTCAGTTTGTCCAACCCGCTTAGTTGCTTGTTTTGCGCACTTGTCTGGTCTTCTATTGCACCTGTGGTTTGCTTGATCGCTTTAGTATATGTTTTTTGCCCACTTACGAGTGCAACAAATCTTCCAATCATGCCAAAAAGCGTTGACAAATAATCAATCAATTTTTGTATGTATGGGATAGCAATTTCAACGATCGGCGCAAAAGCCGCGGCAAACGAATTTTTTAACGTAGTAAAGCTACCCTTTAAACCATCTATGGATTTTTTTAACGAATCGCTGTAATTAGCAAAATTCGAAAATCCCTCTTTTATGCCGGTGCGGATTTTTCCTACCAAAACATAAAGGCTGCGAATTCCAAAAGCGTATTTAAGGATGTTTTTAAAACCTGTTTTTAACCCGTCACTTACACCTTTGATGGATTTACTTGCCACGTTTGCACCATCTCTGGCGGCTTTACCAAGACGTTTATATCCATCTCTGTTTTGCGCCTGCCGTTCACTCAATTCCTTGTGGCGTTGATTTAAAACTGCAAGGTCGTTTTGGGCGTACTGGAGTTGCTGAGAAAGGCGTGCATATTCTTCTGTATCACCTCCGAGAATAAAGGCTTTTCCAGAAGCTTCCAGTGCTTTCATTTTTGCAATAACTTTGTCTTGCTCGGCTTCTAATTTATCAAGATCGTATTCCATGCTTCTATATCTGGTGCTGTCTTCTTTTCCGCCTGTAGCCAAAAACTTTGACTGACGTTCTGCAATTTTGTCATACTCTGCCCCTAATCTGCCTAACTCTTTATCGAGATTTGCATATTCTTGTGTAGGTATCTTTATGTCCTTGAGTGTATCCATTTTTGAGCGCAAGGAAGCAATCTTATCAGCCGTCTTTACCATGCGGTTTTCGAGCGCCATAAGTTGCGCATTTGCCTCTTTGGTTTCAATTTTTGTATTAAATCTTATACTTCCGTCATACTGCGCCATAAAAAAGACACCTCCACATAAGCAGAGATGCCTTTTCTCTGCCCGTAACTGTTTGGGTTAGCGACACGCTCCGATTGCGTGTCGGTTTTTGTTTTAATTATACAATGGCTTGGATAAGCGTTTGTACCATTTTAAATAAAAATGAAGCACGTCTAACAATCATTAAACGCGCTTCCATAAGTAGGATAAGGAATGAAATTGTCATTTCTGACAATTTTTATTATAGCGGAAAACAAAAATAATTTGTACCAAAGTAAAAGAGCAGTATTGCTACTGCCCTTTCATTCCGAATAAAAAAGGCACAGCCATAAGCCATGCCTGATAGCAAGCGCACGAATTTGCATCGTGTCCTTCGGTTTTCCGACGCTCTCCTTAGTAAGCTACTACTTGCTTTTAAAATAATACCACGTTTTCTTAACTCTTTCAATCATCTTTTTCTGCCTATCAGTTGGCTTGTAATCCCCTTTTTCATTATGCTTATATCCTTTGTGCACATGGGGCTGCTCTTTTACTCCGTTTACCTTATGCGGGTGCTGTAAATCTATTTGCTGATACCGTTTATTCGATTTATCATAATAGGAAATATACTTTAATTCGTTTGTATTCTTATCAACCGTTACATAAATACGGCCTTTTGTCATTGTCTCCATAGGCGCCGCGTTCGCTCCATCTTTTACTACAACAAATTTAATATTCCCAGACTGATAAGCTGCTGTGTATTCGCTCCCATATACCTTACCTTTGTCCGAGATTCCCGAGCTTGCCCCTCTTCCGCCCATTACTCACACTTCTTTCCTAAACCGTTCATAAAATGCCTTAATCTGTACAATATTTCCTTCGCATTCTTCCGGCACTTTTCCATAAAGCAAAATCGTTTCTGGCTGCAACCGTTCGATCATAGCGTTGTAACCGGCAAGGAACAACTCTTTCTTCGCCTTGCTGTTTGCCGCCCCAACAGAAGATACCGCAACCGCACCTCCCACCGGCTCACCGTCAAAACACCCTTCAAAGCTGTCCAGCATACTCCATGAGATTCTGCCAGCAAACTGAAAACTGGTAATCGTCAAGAAAGAAATGCACTCCCTTTCCGGCTCTGTTCTTCTCACTTCTGGCATAGTTAAAGCCTATCCATTCGCATTCTTGATATGTTGTAGGTTGTATTATCTGAGGTATGCCGTATTCTCCCACGCCGTCAAAGATTCGCTTTTGAAGGTTTTCATAGTTTTTGGTTTGGCGATACATTATTTTTTCTTTCTCCTCTTTTTAAAANGTTTGACCTAGAATCTGCATATGCGCTTATTTCGTTCCTGTGATCGCGTGATACTGCTTCTCTATATTGGCTTCGAATCCTCTTTATTTCTTTCCAAAGCTCTTTGTCATTTGACATCTCAAGAGAATCTCTTGCCGTACTTGCAATCGAATGAGCAAATTCGTGGTATATCGTCGAGTCATCCGTGCTAGACAATTTCATTGCTCCGTCTATTTCTACGAATCCTTTTCCACCATCACTACTGCTACCTTTTTGCACCGATAAAACAAAAAGGCGCCAGCAAACGCATTACACGTCTACTGGCACCACTTAGCCCTTCCCCTATGCCAATTCATAGGGCGCACTGATTTAGTTATGTTTATTGTACCATTGTTTGAGGTGGGATTTGTACCATTTTAAAATAAAAAAGGCACAGCCAAAGCTATGCCTTTAGCAAGCGTCCGGATTCGAACCGAAACCCATAGATTCCTTCCAGAGTTCCACTTTACTAAAAATAATAGCCTAGCCAGTTTTTCATGACATCATCAGCATATTATTCCGTATCGCTTCACCTTCCGGCTCGAAGCCAGCACTGAAAGTATATGTGTTCTCCCCGACTTAAACTATCGCTTGTTACGATAATTATACCATGATTTCTTTACTTTAGCAATTATCTTCTTTTCTGCTGGCGTTGGTTCTGCAGCCCCAACAGAACCATCATTTTCATTATGGAAATATCCGTGATGCGTATGCGGCTGTATCCCTTTGTGCGGATGGTCTAGTCCGATTGTCTTATATCTCTTGTTTTCTTTATCGAAATATGTAATCTCAAGCAAATCATTTCCGCCAACAGTAACATATATACGCCCTTTTGTCATTGTTTCCATAAGCGGTTCCGATGTGCGCTTATTTTTGGCAACAAATTTTATATTGCCACTCTGCAAAATTGTATAGTATTGGCTCCCGTATTTATTTTCTTTATCCGATATTCCAGAGCTTGCCCCTCTTCCTCCCATCACTCACACTTCTTTCTCAAATCTTTTATGAAATGGCTGTATTTGAATGATATTTCCCTCGCACTCCTCCGGCGCTTTCCCGTAAAACAGAATCGCTTCTGGATGCAACCGCCCAATCATGGCGTTATAACCTGCCATAAACAGCTCTTTCTTCTCTTTGCTGTTCGCAGCTCCAACAGAAGATACCGCAACCGTACCGCCGACAGGTTCGCCGTCAAAGCACCATTCAAAGCTATCCGGCGTACTCCATGAGATTGTTGGTATCACATTCACACCGTTTTCTTGCAGATATGCGCCTGCCCAATGCTTACGATAGTGGTTATATATCTGAATAGCTTTCGGAAAGTCAGTGTATGTAGAGAAGTCTGGAGACATCACGCATGTAAACTGTCGGTATGCCGTATTCTCCCACACCATCAAAGATTCGCTTTTGAAGATTCTCATAGTTTTGGGTTTGGCGATACATCATCTTTCCTCACAACCTTCTTTCCAACTTCCAAAACAACAATCCCATCCTTATTCCGCTTTACTTCCGCAGTATTGCCACGCTCTGCAATCTCTCGGGCAGCCTTTCCGATTTCTTTGTCTGTCATCCCAATACCTCATTAAGTAATGCATTATATGCGTCCTCTTGTTCCTGTTCTTCCTTGCTCTTCGGTTTTTCAAGCCGCACAAGTTCTTTGTTGCGGGAAAGAAACTCTTTCTCATGTTTTTCCAGTTTCTTTCCTTTGTTCAGCTTATTTCTAATTCCTACAACAAAGGAGAATGTACCCTCTCCCACTTCATTGAAATAACCAAGGAACGTCCACCAGTGCAGATATTCCAGCTCCCTTGTCTCTTTCCCTGCAACCTTGTTGACAGCGGAAAATATCATTTGTTCGTCCTGCACCCAATCATAGACCGGCAAATCTATCTCTTTCCCTGTGTTCCTACCAGCAGAGATAAACCAGTTGATTTGCTTCATAGCTTCTTCCATCTGGAAACCATTTTCCAACGCTTCAAGCACATCATCAGCGCAGGAAAAATCTTCAAACAAAAGATAAATTGCGACAATCCATTTTTCAGCCGCCTCTAATTCCGGGTCGTTAAACGCTTCAAAAACTTGCAGAACATTCCGATAGTCGGAGCGGATAGGATAGTCTGCATCTCCGGCTGTCAGATGTTCCGGGAGTGCACCTATCATTTTTGCTTCCTCTTATGGTCTTGCGGCTGATACTTTGCCATGCGTGCTTTGCTTGCCTTTTCCTGACGTTTCAGCTTTCTGTCAAAGATATCCTCCATGATAGGTGTCATTGTCTCAAAGAAAGCAATAAACAGGTCCTCATCAGGCAGAAAATCGGGGATTGTCTCGTAATAATCCCAGAAAGACTTTTTAGCCGTGCCTTCCCCGAAAATATCGTCAATAATTCCGATCGCTTTCTCACAAAACTCAACTCGTACTCTAGACATGGCTACAGCCCTTGAGATATCAGAATCCCTGTCGGTAAATTCTTTTGACGTCTCTTCCACCGCTTCCAACTTGCCCGGCATTTCATCAGCCATTTTTGCAATCTTGTCATATCCATTCGCAAACTTATCAAAAAGTGCTGCATCATCGCCAGAAATCTTAATCTTGTCGCCATGCTTGTTGAGAGTGATTTCGTCAACCTCTGCGCCATCTAACTTCAATTCATATTTTGCCATGCTTAACATCCTTTCCAAATCGGGGCATGATGGAAAGGTACACGCCCCGATATATTAAGATTTTTCTTAATACCTTAGTCACTTAAGCTATCGCTTTTTGTTTTGGTGCTCTGTACAGACGCAACGGACGCTTCCGATGCTGTATCCTCTGTGAATGTCGGGACTCTTTCCGTCACAGATACAGTACCTTCTACCCTTCCGCCATTTGGATTGACATTGAACGGCAGTCCAAAAGCAGTTGTATCGCCGCCCACTTCCTGCGGCACAACAACGCACTTTTCCATCCATGCTTTACCGGAAAGCGTTGTGGTGTCAGAGTTCTTGACCTCATCATCTAAGATAGCCTCTAAAAGCCATGCGGCCGTATACTCCTCGTCGCTTCTGCGGTTCATTGCAATATCCTGAATGTTAGGATAGATTGCATCCTCTGTCCGGGCATAATATGTATCCACCGCCAGTTCCGGTGTGAATCCGCTGTGGTTTACGGTTGTTTCACCCAGCACGTTCTTGTCAGTGCTTACGTCCGGATTAAGCGAATAGGACAGGGAATCGGTATCCTTGCCGATCAACGTCCAGTCTTTTTTGTCAAATGAAAGCCATATTGCATATACGGCTCTTGGTAATTTAGCCATAATTTCTCCTTTCTAATCCACTTCATATTCCATGACCACATCAGCAGCAAATGCGACATAGCCATCCTGTGTTGTGCTATCCCGGGAAGCATAACTCCCCGATGCTTCAAACTTTGTTATTGTCCTGTTGCCAGTCAGCTTTGGCAGATTTTCCAAATCGCCAAGCCAACCGGTTATTTTGTTCGCGGTTTCCTGCGCGTTGATTCTTTTTGAGTTGGTATCCGCTTTACTCTGATATGCAATCTGCATATTGATGACTGCTTCAAAGCCACCAATAACATTCCTTTTCTTTACTCTGCCTCCGTCTGTGAGGATAAATATTCCTAGCCCCGTTCCAGTGCTGTCAATCAGGATCCCCATTCCTTGCGGTACATTTTTTACTGACTGTGGCACATGGGGACACTCTGCGATCAGTTCCAGCAGCATTTCCCCGACTTTGTCATATTCAGTCACCCATTTTACTTTCCTCCAATCTCAAATCGTGGAATTACGGTATACACATCCACCGTATCAACCGTAAATGCATACCCATAATTCACTTTCACATAACCCATAAATCCGTCATCATATCCCTCGTAGCTGTCGCTCTCAATCATGCCAGCGGGCAAATCAACATCAATTCCCAAATCGCCCTTTTTCGCAATCACAAAGAAATCGTTGCCTTTATTCAGCGTGAAACTCCCAAGCATTTCCTCTGCCGTGAGTTGCAGCCAAACAGGTGGGGCTTTGTACGGCTTTGGCAGATTGGTATTCGGTATCTTCACAACACACACGCTGGTGTTTTCCATGCCGCTTGCCTTTTGATTTGCTCCCTGTGTCAGTTCAATGCGAACGTTATCAAAGCGTGTGCCAAAATATGTTTGTTCCTGCATTGTTCCGTAAGTGTATTGGTTATAGACGATTATGGAATCAACATAACCAATGCCGTCATCTTCTTCTCCATTGTTGTCTGTTGCACCACCCTCTGTTAGATTGTTTTCGCCACTCCCACCGTCTTGATCATCAGAATCGATAGGCGGTTGTGGGTTGCTCGGTTCTGCTTGCTCGCCCTTCGGATATGTAGGTGGAGGATTTACAACTTTTGTTGAATATGGATACACCCCGGCATATAAAAGATTGATTCCGTTATAATCAGGTATGCCGCCCAAGTTATCCTGCACCATTCCGTAAATTATGGTGTCTGCTACTTTTCTGTCCTTTGCCGCTTCGGATATTGAAGTGTTAGCAATTCCACTTGTCGAATAGTTTCTGCTTTCAGAACCACTCGATACGGAAGTGATAACCTTTCCTTTAACCGTTCCGTCTGCCTGCGCTACCGTTCCAATACTCTCCATAGAGGCATTGTTATAGCTGTCAATCTGCCAAAGAAAGTCTGCCAACTCACAAACACAGTCCTTGACCGCTTCAATATCTCGATCATTGGCCGGAAAGGCATATTGCAGTTTACCGCCTGTTATGCTGTCAATTCTGCGCTCCGCCCTCCGTGCAAATCGCTTGAAATCGTCCGCAGACATCTTGCCGCCGTATTCAGTTATATAATAATCATGATTTGCGTACATCCTGCTTTAACCTCTTGTGATGATCCGTGCAATAGGAATAGCCTTAATCGGGAAATATTCCGTTTTGCTGCCGCTCTCATTGCTGTTTGCCAGTTCCCGGTTGCTACTAGTTGCCAGTTGCGCATCTGTCGGGGAAATCATGCTCAGCGCTTTAAAGCTGATACTTGCGCCAGCACCCAAAACATAAGTTGTGTACTTGGTGTATGCCGGCGTTGCATTCTCTCCGGTAGTTGCCGCCACTTCCTCAGTCGGCATATTGCCATCAATAAGCACCGTGCGCCCGTTAAGCGTGGCAACGGTAATGTCGGTAGAAAAATCTCTCTCCGT
>JAAUZB010000008.1 GCA_014804775.1 Roseburia sp.
TCACCTTTTCACTTTTTGGGAAAGTCTTATCCCATTCATTTGTTAATTCCAATTTTATAGTATCTGCCATTTTATATATGCTCCTTTCCTGCTATGTTTGTATTATATCCTCTTGATTTTCATTTCGCTAATGGCTATAATTTATATCATGATATGAATTTTAGGAATATCACAGGAGGCGGATATGGAACTGAGAACCATGAGATATTTTCTTGCAGTGGCAAGGGAGGAAAATATGACGCGCGCGGCAGAACTACTTCACGTTACCCAGCCTACTCTCTCCAAGCAGTTAAAAGCCCTTGAAGATGAACTTGGGAAAAAACTGTTCACACGACACAGTTTCAGCATACAACTTACCGAGGAAGGTGTTTTGCTGCGGAAACGGGCAGAAGATCTGGTAAAAATGGCTGATAAGATCACAACTGAATTTCTTACATTGGATGATGTTCTGGGTGGTGATGTTTACTTCGGTCTGGCGGAATCCTATCAGATCAGATACCTCGCCGCCGCAATCAGAGAATTCAAAGAAACTTACCCTGACCTTCACTATCATATTACCAGCGGCGACACGGAACAGGTTACGGAAAAACTGGATAAAGGTATCATTGACTTTGCAGTGCTGGCGCAGGAACCCAATACTGCAAAATATCATTGTTTAGCATTTCCTAATGCNGATTTATGGGGTGTTNTCATGCCANANNATTGTNTNTTNGCAGAAAAANANNCNATCTGNNNANATGATNTGATCGGGCTCCCTCTATTTTGNTCTGANCAGGGATGGAACAACGATATTTCCAAATGGTGNGGCAACAACATGGATAAATTGCACCTCGANGGTTCCTTCCGCCTGTCTTATAATGGTTCACTTTTTGTGAAAGANGGGCTCGGNTATCTTTTAACTTTTGAACATNTGATCGATACAAATCCCGGCAGCGGGCTTGTCTTCCGCCCGCTTACGCCAACGCTCGAAACAAAAATNTATCTGATCTGGAAAAAATATCAGGTATTTACNCCTATTGCAGANCGCTTACTGGGAAGCATGAAAAGCTGTTTTGAAAGTATGGCCGCCGGGAATGATGGCATAGTATAAAACATATTAACGGAAATCTATTGAAGTTTTTTGCGNTACAAAATTGCCTATTGTCACTCCCGGAAGCACTGATACCTGCGTGCCGATCCACACATTATTACCTTTAACCTGTCCCAATAGCTCATGTATAATCCGTTGCTGTTTTTCAACATCCGAAGGTCTGCACAGATTGAACTCATAACATAAGTCCGCACATACAGTCCTCCTGTTAATGAGATTGGAATCATAATTTGCATCATATAAATATCCCGCCTGTGCTTTTTCCCACTCCGTCATCTTCTTTCCCTCCAAATAAAAATCTAGATTTCTTCATCAGGAGCCTGACCGTCATGNGCAAGCCANTTNCATTCTGTAATCTCCATATCTGTAAAGGAAGCTTTAAAGGAAGAATCCTCCGCACTGCAGGCATAAATGCCAAAAGNGATCTTTTCCTTTGCATTGAACATATGACAAATTCTCATCTGCTTGAAATTTACGCCATCTACAGAATTTTCAATGCAAAAATCATCCTCTCTGCGGCTGAATCGGAACCATATAGATTTGATAGAAGCATCAACATCTACGGAAGACCAATCGGAATATCCATTGTTTGTTACGACACTGCCAAGACGCTGGATCTCATCATTTTCATATTCCATGGCGGCCTTTAACCAGTTGTCGCTGTCAAGATACATCACAATGCCACTCTGGTCGTAACGGACTTTGGTGTCAAAATCAGTTTTTACCACGAACGAAAAAAACTGTTCATCAGTTTCTAATTGCAGAACAGGAGCATTATCATTTCTAAAATGATAATAAGTTCTCTGCCAGAGATCTGTATGAGGTTCCGTAATAATTTCTACTCTGTCCTCTGTAATCTCATATTGTTTTGGCACCCTGATCCATTTCATTTCCTTTACATTCACTTTCATCTTCGTTTCCTCCTTATGAATTTATTTATAATTCTTTGTTTTCAATTGCTATTTGGAACATTCCATTTATCAGGAATTCATCAAAATCGGCAGCCACCTTAAATTCAGGCATATATTTTGCAGGAACGCTCTTACTGCAATAATCTGCCACTTCGGCCAAAACCTCTTCGCTGATCAGTTCACCAGAAAAAACAATTTCTTTCGGATTGATGAACGCTATAACAGCTCCTATGATCCTTGAAATAATGTTGGTACATTTGCCTTCCACCATCAATCCCGGTATTTCATCCGGACTGATTCCAAGAGGCATAAAGCCCGCCAATCCCGCAATGCCATTGTATCCAGTGATGATCTGCCCTTTATGCATGGTTACTNTTCCCGGCTGAATATGGCTGGGAAAACCCGCCAGAGTAACAACTGTGTTTTCATCTTTTTTGTTATCTTTGTATCCATAGGCAATGCAATGCATGTCATTTTCTATGGATACACTCTTATCAAATTGTTCTCTNAGCTTTTCTTTTAGCCCTGCTCCTTCCAGTTCTCTTATATCGGAAAACGTAATCTCATCTCCATCAATTACTCCTGGAATCGATAATACAATCTGATCAACATTGCTATACGCGGTCATAAATCCTTCTATTACATCAACAATATCTTTTACTTTTACAGCTTTACATTCAACATGATTTTTTTGGATTATGTTTCCGCTTGCGGAAACTACATAGTAACCAACAATTCTACGTCCCTTTTGAGCGCCGATATTTACCAGAACGTAATACTCATGTCCGTCATCTATAGAATAAAGCGATGATCCTCTGCCCACACCCCGAAGTTCCTTCTCATCTCCTATAGAGAGTATTCCGTTTGACTCCATATCATTAAGTAAAGTATTGCATGTTGCTACACTTAATCCCGTCATGGCTGATATCTGCTGTTTTGTATATGACTCCTGATCAAGCATCAGTCTATAAATTCTTTTTTTGTTATTTTTACGGATATCAGATGAAGTGGTCATATATTACCTCCATAAAAACATGCATTATTATAATTATTATAACCATTATAATAATGCATGTCAATATATAATGTTTTTTAAGTTTCCCCATTTGTAGAGGTTTTTAATTTCCCTGTTCTGCCACAATCCCACTCCTAACTGCGCTTGGTGGCAAGCGGTAGTTTATCACTCCTTACGCAACCTGATGTTTCTTAAATCCTAATCTTGCTAACGGCAGCATGATTACTGTTAAAAAAAAATAAAGAATTGCCCTTACGGTGAGTGTGTCCAAAACCCAACCGCCGAACTGGTATGAAATATACTTTCCAAATTCTGGCATTGTTGAACGGTAGGGCAGCAAAAACAAAATTAGATTATATGCACCTGTTGTTCCGTTTGGCGTTAGAAACATAGGAATGAACAGTACTGGAACAAGAATGATCAGCACAAGATAAGGACTCTTCATTTGTGCAGACAAAAGGAGTGCCAGTCCAACCATAGCAAGGAGTACCAGATAAATAATTCCAATATTGATAAGAACAGCTTGCAAAAATGTGAATGGGTATGGAATTGTCGTATTTGCGATCTGCAACGGCAGATTCCAGCCATCTACCCCAAACGCTGCAAGCGGCAATCCACACGCCACAACAATATGGAGTATAAATGCAACTGTTCCAAATAAAAGTGATGCTGCAATTTTTGCTATTGCCAGTTTTGTTTTTCCATATTTTGCAGATAAAATTACCGCATCCGTTCCCGCCTGATATTCGCCGGAAAAGACAGGGGCAACCACAATGCAGATAGCCAGTAATGCGAACATCAAAAGCTCAAAGCTGCTTATAATGACTTCCCATCCTTCATAATATCCATATTGCAGCGGCACATCCACCTTATCCGCCATACTGCCCCAATATTCTTTTTGTTCATTGGATAATTTTCGTGATGGATTGTTGAGCAGGGTTTGTATCTTACTTTCCATCGTCTGATAAAAGAATGCTCCGTCTTTTATATCCAGATCGGGGAGATTATTGTAGCCCAAAATTTCATTTGGCTTACTGTATGTGTTGGCAATCAGATTAAGCAGTTTTTCCCTTGGAGCAACTCCATTCCAATAGGCATCGCCAATTAAAAACCGTTCATTTCCGTCATATCCGATATTATCAGGGTTTTCAAAAAGCCCCTGCACTTCTCGAATTGTATCGGCAACATATTCCTCAGACAAAGGAACGGAAAAACCCGCATACTGCCCCTTTTCATAAGCAATACCATCCGTCCCCTTTATGACACCATCCTGATTGTAAGTTTGGTATTGCATAACGGGCAGCCCAAAAAGAAATCCTGTTAAAATCAGGCTGACTGCCATCACGATTAAAGTAGATTTTTTACGCAGTATTTTTAAAAACTCATATTTTACCAACATATCACCTTTCCTCCTGTTTTTCAGCTTCTTCACCGAAATGATACAAAAATAAATCTTCTAAACTTGGCTCTACAATCTGTGCGTCTTTCCTTGGAGCAGTTTCCTCTATCATACGCAGCCGCACCATATTGTTTTCGTGGTGAAGGTTTACAACAGAAAATTTCCTGCTATATTCCGCAGCAGTCCTTTCATCAACTAAGAGTTCCCACACCTTGCCTTTGATATTGTCTGTAACCATACTCATCGGCTCCTGCAAAAGAAAACGGCCTCGTTTCATCATTAAAATCGTATCTGCAATATAAGAAACATCAGAAACGATATGGGTGGATAAAATAACGATCTTTTCTTTTGCAAAATCTGAGATAAGATTGCGGAAACGCACTCTTTCTTTTGGGTCAAGCCCCGCCGTAGGTTCATCCAATATCAAGATAGATGGGCTGTTCAGTTCCGCCTGTGCGATTCCAAGACGCTGTTTCATACCTCCGGAATAGGACTTGATTTTTTTATCCGCCACATCGGACAGGTTTACCATATGGAGCAAATCCTCCGTTCGGTTTTTTGCCTGTCTTTTATCAAGCCCTTTCACTGCCGCCATATATAGCATAAATTCACGGGCGGTGAAATCAGGATAAAAGCCAAAATCCTGCGGCATATATCCCAAATGGCTATAATACCTCTCGCCCAATTGCTCGATGGTTTTTCCGTTTAAACTGATGCTGCCCGAAGTTGGTTTCAAAACGCCGCATATCATCCGCATCAGTGTTGTCTTGCCCGCACCGTTTGCACCAAGCAGTCCATATACCCCCGGCACTAAATTGGCACTTACACCGTCCACAGCACATTTTGTTCCGTACTGCTTTCTTAAATCTTGTAACTGTAATTCCATACAGAACCTCCTCATTCATTTTTTGGTCATTACTCGCACAAAAAATAGATGACCTGGCTTTTAGCATAAATCATCTATCTTAGGCAGTGCTTTTTTGTATCTTAATTTAACCTTAAGTTATTGATTTTCCACAGGAAGAACGATCGTAAACTGTGTTCCTTCCCCTCGTTTGCTTTTAACAGCAATATTGCCATTGTGGATTGTTATAATCTGTTTTGCAATTGCAAGTCCAAGACCGCTTCCCTCTGGTTTCTCTTTCGTGTTTGTCCCTCTGTAATATCGGTTAAAAAGTTCCGACTGTTCCTTGTCACTCATACCTGTTCCGTTATCAGAAATACAAATCAATATCCCCTTTTTCGGGTCTGTGTCTATACTGATCGTTACTTTTGTTTCGGGTGGATTATGCGTTAATGCATTAATGATAAGGTTATTTACGGCACGGCGGAATAAATCTATGTCAAGGCAAACCTCACATTCCTGCAGATTGCTTTCAAACTCAATACTGCGATCAGCAAAGACAGGATCATTTACAATATCAATGACCAGCTCTTTCAAGAAACGCACAAGACGTACCGCCTGTGGATGGTACGGTACTGCACCTGAATCCAATTGATAGGTCAGCTTTAAATCGTTAATCATTTTTTCTGTATGATTCACATTTTTTAAGATAATTCCACCGTATTCCTGCATGGTTTCACTATCGGGGGATGGGCTTCCCATAAGCAGCTCTGCATAACCCTTAATAGGTGAAAGCGGTGTTTTCAAATCGTGCGTAATATTTGCAATCCACTCTCTTCGCATCCGTTCCGTATCCTGCCAAACCTTATCACTGTGGCGGATTTCTGTATCCATCTGGTTAAGCGCCCCATAAATTTCACTGAATATTCCTTTTTCGGACAACGGAGTATAGCAACGCATCGTAACATCGCTGATACCTTTTGCTATTTTACCAAGATGTCCGGTAAGCCAAAAGCCATATAAAATCACAAACAGAATAATCGCACACAAACTAAAAGATATTCCCCTGCGGAACAATGTCGAAAGCTGCCCCACATTCTCCCCATTAGAGTAAACCATATGTTTCCCTATCGCATAAGGAAATCCGATCAAATAACTCCACGTCTCCCCTGAATCTTCATAGATGTTTACAAAAACGGTATTTCCCTGTTCGTAGGCACTTGTGCGAAGTGAGATCAGTTCAGATGCAGAGTATCTCACCGGATAATTCTCAGGCTTGTTGTGGCAAAATACTTCCTGTCCTGTTTCATCAATAACCTGAAGCCACAGCCCATATTCATCCAACCGCTCAAGCCCCATTTCTTCTATTTTAACATTGCCATTATCGTTCTCCATCCATACTGAAAAATTATCTGTAAACCTGTCTGGCCATGATGCCAGGCTCAAACCTTCCGGCTCAGTTATTCCGAAAATGTAGTAAAACATTCCGATTGCAATAACAATAGCAATAAAAAGTAATGCTGACATTAAAACGAATAACCGTAAAAATGGATTTTGTCTCTTTTTATTTCTCATATGGATTTACCAGCTTATAGCCTAAGCCTTTCATCGTGATAATATATTTTGGCATTGCGGGGTTTTCCTCTAGCTTTTCACGCAAATGACGGATGTGTACCATCATCGTATTATCACACCCAAAGCTGTCCTCCCCCCAAACGTTTTCATATAGACGTTCACGGCTGATCACCCGTCCTAAATTCTCCGCCAGATACTGTAAAATTTCAAATTCCCGTGCGGTCAGTGCAATTTCCTTATCGTTCTTCATTACCCTGCAGCCGTCAGTATCTATCATCAGTTCACCAATTTTAATAGAGAAATCCCGTGTTGGAATTTGTCTGTATTCTGCACGGCGTAACCCGGCTTTCACCCTATATGCTATTTCTTTTGGACTGAACGGTTTTGTGACATAGTCATCGCCGCCAACAGCCAAGCCAAGTATTTTATCCAATTCATCATTTTTGGAAGAAAGAAATAATATTGGACAATGAGAAAACTCTCGGATTTGTTTACACACTTCATACCCGTCTATGTCCGGCAGCATAACATCTAAAATAATAATGTCTGGCTGAATTTCCCTGCACGTGGCTACAGCGGAAATCCCATTATCAATTTTTACAATATTGTCAAATCCCTCTATGTTTAAAGCTTTTTCAAGTAATCCTAATATATCCGGCTCATCATCAACGAGCATAATTTTATATTTATTCACTTAACAGCATCCTTCCATTGTTTTGTAGTTTCCTTTGCCGTCATATAGTCCATGTCTCGCTGCCAACATTAATATTGTACTTTGTATATCCGAAGAATACAATCTACGGTATCCTTAATTTTAGCTTAAGCTTTGCTGTATGGCTTCCAATAAAAAATCGTTAAGAAATTTCATAAAATCAGTATCATGCTGACGATATAAATACTTATCAATCTCCCCTGTGAATGTATCGTTTTTTACTAGCGATTGATATTCTAATGCATCGTCTGTAAGAAAATAATCATAATGTCCATTATGATTATTTTCTGTTTTATATTCAAAAATACAGTTTGGGTTAGTTATGCTGTTCCGTTTTCTGTAGATCGGGCTGTCACCGCCGTAAAAAATATCATTTGTTCCACTGATAACAAGAATAGGTATATCAACAGAATTGATACCGTCCACGGCTGACAGATTTCTCTCTTTTCCATATTTGAAATATATAAACATCGTTGTATATGGATTAAGCACATAATGAAAAGCACCTGTATACCTTTCTATTGAGTATGCCCACTGTTCTTTAGGTGTATCAAACCCCGAAGCTATAATGGCAGCATTTACATTATGACCATATTGCAAAACGGCAGCACTGGCATACCCGCCTAAACTATGTCCAAACAATACAATAGGGATATTTTGATAGTCATTACTGTTTTCTATATATGTGAGAACCGCGTCCAAATCATGTACCGATTGTGTATACCCTATCATATTGCTGCCCTGACTGTTGTAGCATCCAGTGTAATCATAGCAAAGGACTTTCCAGTTATTAT
Source organism: Roseburia sp. (assembly GCA_014804775.1). Lineage (GTDB taxonomy): Bacteria > Bacillota > Clostridia > Lachnospirales > Lachnospiraceae > Roseburia. The sequence goes on from JAAUZB010000008.1 coordinate 8,341, forward strand.
CAACAAAATATGTAATCTCATATAACTTAATATCGTTTGCGTCAGCATGACCGGGACTAATGATAACAAGTCCGTTAGAATTATCCGCACCATACAGATAGCCGGTTAATACATTTTCACCTGACTGAATTTGCAAAGTATCCCTTGGATATTGTGTCTTGTCTAAATCCGAATACAGTAAATTATGCTCACTATCGTATTGTCCATAATCCACACGTCCAAAAACAATACCGTGTGCAAGTGATATTCCTAAAATAGATATAACACTAAATATGACAAAAACAGCAGCCATGATTCTCACGGCAAAAACAATCTTTTTCCGTCTATTCATTTTGGTTATCCTCCATAAAGATATAGTCCACAAGGTCAGCAATCAATCTGCTGACTGTTTCTTCTCTGTATTCTTCAATTAACAAATCCGAACTTTTTGCTAAATTGATTACATGAATATAATTGTCTATCACTTCGGGAATAACTTTTTCTGTATTGATGTTTCCAAAATCAAGTAACTTTCTTATCCATCCTGTTTCTGTATCCGCATAATTTTCCGCTGAAAATTTTTCAGTCAATTTGTCAATTTCTTTATGTTCCCTAAAATAAAATCCAATTTCGGGCGTATCAAAAAGATTTTCAAGAAATTTTTGAATAGTACTTTTTATGTCCTTATCCAGATTTTTAAGTACAGTTTCTTCAGCTAGACGGAAAAGATTTTGATTAATAGCGACAAGCAACTGATAAAAGAAATCTTCTTTAGATTTGAAATATAAATAAAATGTTCCTTTAGCGATTTTCGCCTCAGCAACTATATCATCAACCGTAGTTTTTTTTATGCCATATTGTAACATGAGTTTTTTCCCTATTTCCAATAAATATTTTTTTTGCATTTGTTTTTCTTTGTCTGATTTTAATGGCATTGTTGGCTCCTTTCCTTATGATGACTTAATTAGTCAGTTTGGTCATTATAGCACAAAAAAGAAAGATTATCAATCACATTCACCCAATTTCATTTTTCATAAAATTTTTAAAAACAATCTGCAACTGTTGGTTGTATATTTTTCGCTTTACACTATATGTACAAATCTAGGTATTCTTGTATTATATTGTTAAGAAAGGGAGTGATACTATGGAATTGATTGGAACAAAAATTCAGACATTACGAAAAAATAAGAATATAACGCAAGCCCAACTTGCAGAAGTATTAGCGGTTTCTTCCCAATCAGTAAGCAAATGGGAAAACAATCTGTCTATACCTGATATTTCTCTATTACCAATTATTGCGAGATTTCTTGGTATTACAATGGATGACCTCTTCAATTACCGACTGGATGCTTTAAATTACAAGGAACGATTTATTCGCTTTATGGCTGATAATGGCGTTCTCCAATTTGGTGAATTCAGGCTTCAAAGCGGTCGCCTTTCACCATATTTTGTCAACACCGGAAAATATAAGTCTGCCAGCCAAATAACTAAGTTGGGCGAATTCTATGCAGAGTGTATGCGCGAACATAATATAAACTCTAATTTACTTGCAGGAAATACTCATCAAGAGATTCCAATAATGATTGCAACCAGCATGACCTTGTTTAATCGGTACGGAATTGACATTTCATACAGTATTGACGACAGCGTTGGAAAACAAATGGATGAACGAGACAAGATTACTTTGATCAAAGATACATTGACATCTGGTCAAACACTTCATGCAAATCTGCTGGCAATACAAAAAAATGCGGGTAAATGTGTGTCCGATGTGATTGTATCGGTTGACCGTATGGAGAAAAATACAACTTCTCATGGTTCTGCCCGGTACGAAATAGAGAAAATGCACGATGTGAAGATTCATTCTATTGTCACTTTGGATGATATCATCCATGCGGTAGAAAACGGTGTCATCGGTGGAACAGAATACCTGACAGCGATAAAGCAATACAAAGAAGAATATGGAGTAGAATGAAATGATAATCGACCAACTGATTGAAGGAATCAAAAATAAGAAGAACCCTTGTATAGTAGGTATTGACCCCGAATGGTGCAAAATACCAGAGTGCTATAAATATGATTCAAGCACCAAAGCAAATTCAATCCTTAATTGGGCAACAGACGTGATTGATGTTGTGGCAGATATTGTACCAGCAGTAAAACCCCAAATGGCTTTTTTTGAAGTCTTTGGTGCAGATGGTGTGCGAGTACATCAGCAGGTTGTGCAGTATGCTCATGATAAGGGACTTGTTGTAATAGATGACAGCAAGCGGAATGACATTGGAAACACTGCAAAAGCCTACGCATATGCACACTTAGCAAAGGATGGACCAATCAACGCAGATTTTATGACCGTTTCACCATTCTTGGGTACAGACAGCATTCAACCCTTCATTGATATAGCAGTCAAGGATGAAAAGGGAATCTTTGTGCTGGTCAGGACCTCAAATTCCAGTTCTGTTGAAATCTCTGAAGCGACCAATGCCCAAGGTGAAAAAATTCGAAACTGGCTGGCAAACTATATTCATACAGCAGGAAGTGATTGTATCGGTAAATACAATTATTCAAATATCGGTGCCGTAGTCGGGGCAACATTTCCCGAGGAAGCGCAATTGCTTCGCAGTATTATGAAGAACAATTTCTTCCTTGTCCCTGGATTTGTCGCACAGGGAGGCGAAGCCAAAGATGTTATGCCCTGTTTCAATGAGGACGGTTTAGGCGCAATTGTCAGTTCATCCAGAAATGTACTTTATAAACACTTAGAAATTGCAGAATACGACGGAACCCCAACCATGTATGTTGAAATTGTAAGGAATCAGGCAAAGACTATGCAGGAAGCTGTTTATCAAGAGCTGAGTAATCATTACCCGAATAAAGAATACTAACAATTACCCAAGAAGTGAAGAACATTATTAAAGCGCTTCTGGTAAATAACCTGAAGCGCTTTGTGAGAGTGATTCTCTTATATTTAAAAGATTTTAATGATGGTCACCCCCGTGGTGTTGTTCCTCATGGTGCTGCCCCGATTCATTAACATCACTCATGCCATTGTGATGGTGACTCGTTTCCATGCAGTTCAAGTCGCAGTTGTGGTAATGCTCATAATCTCCACAGTCTGGCGGACAGTCATGGTGGTGAGTTGGGTCCGTGCAGTTCGGGTCACTGCATCCCATTCCACTGACAAAAGATTCTGCTGTATCTGCCGTTGAATCGGTATTATAATCCGCTCCATTATGGTGGTGACTCGTTTCCGTGCAATTCAAGTCACAGTTGTGGTAATGCTCATAATCTCCACAGTCTGGCGGACAGTCATGGTGGTGGGTTGGGTCCGTGCAGTTCGAGTCACTGCATCCCATTCCGCTGACAAATACTGCTTTGCCAGATACATCATCCTGAAGATGAGAAGATAAGTTCATACCCCTGTCTCTTTGACCGCATCCGGTCAGAAATATCAAACACCCAAACATGGCGGTGCAAAGAAATCTTTTCATGTATCTTCCTCCTCCCAAAATCAATCTTTCTTTTTTATTTCGCTTGTGTAAAAATTATAACATACTAAAAATAATCCGCCCCTTTTCTTTCTAATCTCTGCTTTATCCCATCTTGTCAACAAACTCTTCTAACGATGCTGCCCTTGCCGCTAGTTTATGCCATTGTTTTAATACATCCAGATTCTTTTCTGCATGTATTCTATCTCTTAATTTTTGCGGTATTTGCCCGTAATCCTCCAACAGTTCCAAAATATCCTCTGCCTTTCCAATAATCCTTCCAGCTGTCTTTCCCTCATTTACACCGTCAACTTTTCCCTCATCATATGCCTCTTCCCGTATGCTTTTCATGTGAGCTTCTTCGTCATATTCAAATATGCTCATCTCTATCGCCTCCGCTCGATTTTTCATCAGAAAATCAGATAAAATTCCCTCCTGTATACATTCCGTAACAGCCCGGTTTACCGCCTCTTCTATCCCGTTTTCTGATAAATATTTTCTAACCCGTTCCACATACTGCATATATTCTTTTAGCATCCTGCAGCTCTTCAGCAATTCCTCATTCTTGCCGGGATTGATATTCAGCACCGTTACGATCAATTCCAGCTCTGGCTGTTCTGTTTCCTTTTCAAATGCATCTGACAACCGGTATTTCCTCTTCTCCGGCTGTTCGGTCACGCCATTGTAAAATACGACAAACTTTGGTGTGGGTATTTTCACCGTCTTAGAACCGTATAAGTTTTCACTTTTTACAATGTTCTGCAACACCTTTGACACATATAACAAATCTCTCAACGGTATATTCGGGTTTACCGTGGACTGATGCTCGTAAAGACTTAGTGTCAGGTCAAACACGAAAGAAACATCATTTTTCATGTTCATATAGATTGCATTTTCGAGTGTGCTGATCTCTAAATCCTCACTGTTGTCATAGTCTGTTCTGTTTAGCGCATTGTACAGACTCAAAAGTCTCTCCCTGTCACTGAATATCATCCGAAACAGCGTGTCCTTGTAGTTGCGTCTTACCTCCATAGGCTGTCCTCCTTATGATGCAGGAGGTCTCTTTTCAGAAATCTCCTGCTTTGTAATGTGTGATGAAAAGCATAGACTTTCTGAAAAAAGAATTTGAAACGGCTTTTGCCCAGAACGCACAGAATCCAAACGGCTTCTGCGGAAAGAAAATATGCTTTGGCTTATTTTATCACAGTTGACGTATCGTATGCAATGATTTTGTTCCTAATCTCTGCATTCTATAATGATAGCAATAAATCTTCATATGAAATTCACACTCATGTGCTATACTAATATATCAATATAAAGTTTCAAAGAACTAGGAGGCACTATGAACACATCAACCTATAAAGTCCTGTTTTTGGAGGACGAACCTACGATCAGGGAAGTGCTAACGGAGTACATGTCCATTACAGGATATCAAGTGACGGAGGCAGAAAGCGGGGATCAGGCGATCAGTCTTTTGGAGCAGAATTCCTACGACATTGCGGTACTGGATATCATGGTGCCAGGTGTGGACGGTTTTGAAGTGCTGACATATATGAAAGAGCATTGCAGTGACACGGCTGTCATTATGCTGACTGCGCTCGAGGACGAAAAGACTCAGGTAAAAGCCTTCAATCTGTATGCCGACGATTATATCATAAAACCTGTATCGCCGATCATTTTATTAAAACGCATGGAAACGATTCTGCGTCGCACTCACAAGAAGCAGACAGAAGAAGAGACGCAAGCGGGTCTGTATCTGAGAGAAGAGGCATACTGTGCCTTTTATCAAGGAGAAAAACTTCCGCTCACTTTGAGTGAATATCTGCTTTTACAGACCCTTTTCAAAGAACCGAACCGGGTATTTACAAGAGAACAGCTTATTTTGAGCATATTCAATGAGGACTATATCGGAAATGACAGGATCATCGATGCCCATGTAAAAAATCTCCGCAAAAAGATTCCTGTGTCCTGCATCAAGACTGTGATCGGAGTGGGATATCAATTTGACAAGGAGGCTTTGTCGGCAAAATGAAGTTAAAATTAGGAGGGAGAAATCTTTTTTACAGTATCATACTGGCGGGCATTATGCTGGCATTTTTGACCGGATATTTTGTGTATATGCTGCCGTCTCTGTATGTCGATTATATGACGGAGCAGAATCTGAAGGCGATAAAACAGCAACACAGATCTTATGTGGAAAATGGGAACTATGGGGACGTACAGGTAAAAAATCCGACTGCATGTTTCTCCATAAAAATACCGGATGAGGGGAACAGCATTTTCATCAATTCAAAACTGATTTCGGCAGAAGTTACGATAACGGATGTAAGACTTTTGGAAATTTTTTCGGAACTCCGTCAATGTTTAAAAAATTACGGCACAAAAGAAGAGTTTGATACAGAAGAACTAAGGAAATTGTTTGATGAAAAAGGCGAAAACTGGAAAGAAATTTTAAACGAGGTCTTTGTTGAAAATCTATCCCTGCCTTTTCAGGTGCAGGCATCAGAACGGCAGAATACGCAAAGCGAATATCATGGGGAATATGAAAAAATACATCTGGTATCTGACGAATTTGTTGTTTTTGAAATGGGCATAGAGGATGCAGACAACAAATATGTAAATTATATGGCGGTGGAACGAACGGAAGGATGCCTGATCATTACCTATCTGCCGGTCATGACACCGGATATAAACGAGATCAGACCAATCGTACTGCAGAGTCTTCCGATGTTGGGCGCTGTTATTTTCCTGTTGGTACTGCTCTTTTCTCAGATATACTCAAGAGGCATTGTAACCCCCATTGTACAGCTTGTGCAGCATACACAGCAGAGAAAAAATGCATATACTTTTGAAGCATCTCCACTCGAAAAAAAATTGGAAAACAGAGGGGATGAGATCGGCATGCTTGCAGTGACCATCGAGGAACTGTATCAGAAGGTCCGGGCAAGCTATGAGGAATTAGAAGAAAAGAACAGAATACTCGAGAGGGAAAACAAAAGACAGGAGGTTTTGCTGAAAGCCTCTTCCCACCAGCTCAAAACACCGATCTCCGCCGCACTTTTACTGGTAGACGGAATGAAAAACAACATCGGCAAATATCAGGACAGGGAAAAATATCTGCCCAAGGTAAAAGAACAGCTTTTATCCATGAAAAAAATGATAGAAGATATCCTGTACCTGAATCAGTGCGGGGAAACTCTTGACTTCCAAAACATAGAACTTCGGACCATGCTGGAAACACAGCTAAGCCTCTATCGCGTCACCGTCACCGATAAACAGCTTGCCGTCAGCATTGAAGGTCTGCAGACCAAAATCCTGTACACCGACGGAACTGTTTTCGCCCATATTCTATCCAATTTACTGTCCAACGCAGTAAATTATACCCCGCCCGGAGAACAGATACAAATCCTTTTAGCCGAAGAAAAACTGACCATACAAAATTGGGGCTCCCACATAGACGAAGACCTTCTCCCCCACATCTTCGATCCCTTCGTCAGCGGCAGCCACGGCAAAAAGGAAAGCAGCATAAACAGCCACGGTCTGGGCCTGTACATTGCCTCCTACTATGCCCAAAAGATCAACCTCCGCATTGAAATCAGCAACGAGTCCCACAGCGTGGCAGCCACACTCTACCTGCAGTGAAAAGTCTGGCGTACCAGACTTTTCACTGCATCTTCATCCAAAATTCACTTCCCTCTGCTACAATCATCTAAAATCCTGTAAAAACTATGGAGGAAAACAAATATGGAACAAAAACCTTCCACTCTGCTGTCAATCGAGAACCTGACAGTACACTACGGAAAAGACACCGCCCTCGAAATAGAAACTCCCATTTCCATTGAAGAAGGCGACCGGGTCGGCATCATTGGCTCTAATGGGGCAGGAAAGACTACCCTGATCAAAAGTATTTTAGGACTTGTAAATTATCAGGGAAGTATCCGCACCAACCTTACAATGGAACAGATTGCAACACATATGCAGTTCAACGAATACACGGATGCCATGGCAACCAGATATATTATGGAGACTATCCTGCAGACAAAAATTTCCAAAAACCCAAAACTGCGTGAGCTGATTGAATATTTTGAATTTGAGGACTGTCTGCGAAAAAAATACAGTAAGCTTTCAGGCGGTCAGAAGCAGAGATTTACCATCATAATGGTACTGATGCAGGATGCACCCTTAACCTTTTATGATGAAGTGACTTCGGGACTTGATTTTGAAACAAGGCAGAAACTGGTGGAAAAGATGGTTTCATGGTATCGCGATAAGGATTCCAGCCTGTGTATTATATCCCACTATTACGAAGAACTGGAATCGCTTGCAAATAAACTTTTGATTTTGGATAAAGGCCACGTCATTGATTACGGAAAAAAAGAAGAACTGTTTCAAAAATACTGTGGCAGAGCCGTGATCATACTGAACCGTTCAGAGGAAAATGAACTGCTTTTTAAAGACTATAAAAAGCTGGCGTCCCCGGCGCACCTGATCGCGTTGTCCTGCGAGACGGAAGAAAAAGAAAGAGAACTGACCAGGTTATTGCTGGAACACAATTTGGATTATACAAGAAGCAGTACAGACATCGAGATCATTTACACCAATGCAATAGCAGAATGGAGAGTTAAATTATGAAAACAAGAAAGACAGTAACTTTATCTATGATACTTTACGAACTCCGCAATGTTACCGGAAATCCTTTTGTGCATATTTTCGGGATTGGGATGCCGGTGTTTATGTCAGTACTGATCTCGCGGATTACGACTTTGGAAGTTTCAGATACATCAATCGTAGAGACGATCTGCACCACTATTTTCTTAGGCATAGGTTCGCTGATCCCGATGGCGACTATTTTAATGGGATATTCGGTCAGACAGGCACAGGATCTGGAAAAAGGGATACCGGAGCGTCTGCAGCTGTTTGGGATCAAAAACCATGTGACTATCTGCAACAGGGCAATTTCCGAACTGATTTTCATGACAGCAGCATTTGTGATCTATTTCCTTGTCGGTGTCATTTTTCTGGATCTGAAAGCACCGGTTTTTTCCGGTTTTGTTTTGTATATTTTCTGCATTCTGCTTTTTAGCGTTCTTTGCTTTATGCTTGCCCATGCAATCGCTTCTCTGGCGAAAAAATTCGGTATTACTTACTGTGTGGTCATGCTGCTCTACTTTGCATTTATGATTTTTGGCGGGGGAATGGGCATTTCGTACGATAATATGTCCGGTGCAATGCAGGCAGTTGCAAAACTGCTTCCGGTCACTTATTTTAACAAAGATTTTTATCTGATATGGACAGGTGAAAACTATAATTTTGTGCCCATACTCCAGTCGTATTTATTTTTCGGAGCTGTCTCGGGAATCCTGTTATTTATCGCATCAAAGAAGAGTGCAAGAAAGTCCGGGGAAAAACATAAACGCTATTAGTGGCTTGTTTATCTTTCTCCCGCGTATTATACTATTAAGAGAACACAGATCAACACTGGGGGAAGGAGAAGTTATATGGCAAGAAACACAGACAAAGAAATCAGGAACAAAGTCATTTATCAGATTTTTACAAGGAACTATAAGGACGGTACTTTTCGGGCGGTCGAGTCGGACCTCGAAAGAATAAAGGCCCTGGGAGTAGACATCATCTATCTGCTCCCCATTCATCCAAGCGGAGCTGTACGCCGCAAAGGTACATGCGGTTCTCCCTATGCAATCAAGGATTATCGTGCGATCGATCCTGCGCAGGGCACTATGGAAGATTTTATACACCTGACTCAGGCTGTTCATGCTGCCGGAATGAAAGTTATGCTGGACGTGGTATACAACCACACATCTCCGGATTCCTGGCTGGCCGGGAATCACCCGGAGTGGTTTTTTCACAAAGCAGACGGCAGTTTTGGCAATCGGATCGGAGATTGGTGGGACGTGATCGATCTGGATTATTCCAACACGGATTTGTGGGATTATCAGATCGAGACTTTGAAAATGTGGGCGGAGCATGTAGACGGTTTCCGCTGTGATGTGGCTCCTCTTGTGCCTCTGGAATTTTGGAAACGGGCAAAAGATGAGGTAGAAACGGTTCGCCCCGGCTGTCTCTGGCTGGCAGAATCCGTAGAGCCAGCTTTTATCACAGGCTGCCGCAAGGATGGCATTCCGGTTTGGAGTGACAGCGAACTGTATCAGGTTTTTGATATCTGCTATGACTATGATACTTACAGTTATTTAGAACGTACGCAACGCGGAGACTGCAGTCTCGGTGAATATCTGGAACGCGTAAACCAGCAGGAAGCCATTTATCCCGATAACTACAGCAAGCTGCGGTGTCTGGAGAACCATGACCGTCCCAGAGCTGCAACAATGGCTCCTGACCAAACAGTTTTGCGCAACTGGACAGCATGGACCTATTTTGTAAAAGGCACCACTATGATCTACGCAGGCGAGGAATATTGTGCAGAACACCACCCTACCCTGTTTGACCATGACCCCGTGTCTTTTGATTCTGACGAGGATATTTCCTCATTCATTGCAAAATTAGGAGAAATCAAAAAATCTCCTGCTTTTGCATACAGCACTTTCAGTTCAAAAGCAATAGGGCTAAACAATGAAGTGATCCTGGCTCTGCATGAAGTCAACGCAGATGCCCCCGTGAAACAGCAAACCGTGATGGGAATCTTCTCCACAACCGGGCGCAAGCAAGCACTGAAGATTGATCTGCCTGACGGATACTATACCAATGCCATCACCGGCGAGTCCATAGATGTGTTTGAAAAAACCGTCCTATATAGCGGAGAACCTATTATTCTGTTCCTATAATTTCAAAATCTAAAAAGGGTGGTAACTTATGCGGCTATCTCGTGATAATGACCGCGTTTGTTACCACCGTTTATGTTTTACCGTTCTGTCTGCTCTGTCATAACTCCCCACACCATTTCCTGCACTGCTCAATTCTGACACCGTTATCACTCTGCTCCATATCGTAAGCAAATGTATGCAGCTGGGCGCAGACAAAATCGTTACATTCTCCACAATGCTTTTGTTCTTTTGATTCACAGCAGGATTTGACGGGACAGTTGTCAGCCCAAAAGGGTTTCTCCATGCTCACGCACCCCTTGCATCCCACCTTCTCCCGAAAACTGCATTCACTGCACAATAATCCACATCTCGACTCAACCATACGAATCCTCCTATCGTGTTTTATAGTTAATAGCATAACACCGAAAACACGACAACAGTGCGTCATGTATGGCAAAACAGTTTTCCGATTTACAATCCAAGAATCTGTTTTTTCTTTGCATCAAATTCTTCCTGTGTGATCACTCCTGAATCGAGCAGTTCTTTGTACGTTTTCAATTTATCAGCTCCGCCAACAGATGCAGCCTTCGCTAAATTGGAATCGACAGCATGCGGATCGAATGCTGCATATGTATTGATTTTGGGGTCATCTTTTTCTTCTGTGGCAGCATAACTCTCTTTAAACCAAAGACCCATCAGTATAAATGCTGCTATCTGAATAAGTCCTAGCACGATATAAATCCAACCCGCGCTCAGATAATATCTAAAAATAGAAATGTAATCGATCAGACAGTTTATTAACATTAACACACCGGGAACAAACCACAATACTTTTGTGATTTTCGCCTTTTTAGTTAAGGATGGTGCACAATTCAGCAGAATCAATACAAACAGGCATACCGATGCCAAAAAATTGATGGTACTATAAAATGAAACAAACCGAATCATATCATAAATTGAAAGAAAAACATATAACCCTGAGGCGATAACAAAACCAATATTCCTTTTACGCAAAAATAACAGAACAGCAAACGCAATATAATATACCCATGTAAGAACATAGGCAAAAGATATGCCGTATCCTCTGACCACATCCAGTATGTCCCTCGCTATGACATAAATTGCAAGTAATACAAATCCTATTGCGCTGATAATCGCGTACTTGTCGGCTTTCTTGTTCTTTCCCATTTATTAACCTCCGCTTTTACATCAATTTTAACAATTGTTCCTTTTTTGCCTGAAATTCTTCTTCTGTAATAACGCCTTGATCCATCAATTCCTTGTATTTTTTCAACTCTTCAGCGGCACTTTTCCATAAATCGGAAGATGGACCATAGGAACTAGATGATGCCGTTTGACTGCCGGCACTTTGCTGTGCATTTTTATCAGGTATAATGCTGACATGAATGATAGCGACAATAAACAACATCCAGCCGTAGAACCACCAAAGACCGAAACTATATCCTTTGTTTTTTGCAATGCTTGCAGGAATAAAACCAAGACCTGCTGCAACGACTAACGGCACAATTAAATAAATCATAGCGTATTCTCCCATAATCGTTTTCCTTTATCAAATAGAATCCAATAACAGTTTTGAACAGAAATCTCTGATTTCTCCTTTTCTGCTCTCCACCGCTTCTTTATATTCAATGGAGCAAAGTCCCAAACTTCCACTTGGCATTATTTCCAAATGACCGTAAAAATGCTCTATACTTTCAATGATCCTGTCACACTCCTTCATACTTGGACCCGTACGCAGTGCAATGGAATACCCCTTTTTGCCCCTGCTAATTGTCGCATGGGGTTCGTGCGTGTTGCACCACGGTGTGCACCGGTCAATAAATACTTTAAACTGTCCGGGAATATCTGCCCAGTAAGATGGAGAAACAGAAATGACACTATCTGCCCACTCATATTGCTCAATCACTTTTATCACATCGTCATTCTGAATGCATTTCGCCGTTTTATGGCAACTTCTGCATCCTTTACAAAATTTAATATCATAATCGTCAATGCAAATACTTCTAACATCATGCTCTTCAGCTAAAAAGGCATGTACAATTTTTATTATTTCCGCAGTAGCACCGTTCCTCACCGGACTGCAATTGACCAACAGCACATTCACCGTCTTATTCCTCCATCACAAGGCAGCTTTATCGTAACTAAGTATGATCAAGGTCTGTCAAAATCATTTTTATACTCATTGCATAAATTCTCCCTTAATCGTTATAAGCCTGCCTGCTTTTGAAATTTAGATAATTTTTAATAAACTATCATAATGCTATCGTAATGTCAAGCGATTTTTTCCAATTAATATCCCTCATTAATAACTTCCCAACTGCCATTTACTAACTGTAAAAAGATTGTTCGGTTTGGCTCTTGCACAACGCCTCCTTTGCTCACACATACAGAGAAAGTGATCTCTTCTTCCGTCTGGCTTCTCAATTCCATAGAAACCACTTCAAAAACAGTACCGGCATAATAATTCTGCGCTGCCATTTTTGCAGTATCAAGAGAACTGTCAGCAGCTTCTGCGGCAGGAATATCTTCCAGTGTCTGTTCCTTACTCTGTCCGGCATCTGTTCCCTGCTCATAAAGAATATCCCGCGGAATACTTTCACTGTCAATGCGCTCAACAAAACTATCCTCTGCGGTAATTTCATAATCATCAAACGATGCAAAGAATGTTCCATCCTCTAACAGAGAAACTGTAATAGCCTTTGTTGCTGTTTTGCCATTTGCAAAAGCGATTTCCATAACGATAATGTCCTCGCGCATTTCCGCCGGAAGTGTTGCAATCGTGGCTTCTACATTATCTGTCAATTCACGAATTATTGTGTTGGGAACCCAATCAATCGTCAGATAATAATAATCGCTTTCGTCCTCTCCATAAATCACTGTAAAGTTTTGCGCATTTCCATACTCATCTCGCTTTTGGGTCCAATCCATAAAATTGATCTGCTGATTTTTGCACGAGTAACGAACAGTTTCAATGTCCTTGCCGGAAAGATAGAACATCAGCGGGTGCCCTGTCATTTCACCACTGTCGCTGATCGTTCCGGTGCTCATCACTGCACCGGCCGCAGTAATTTCTTCATCAGTGCCATAGGCATAAGCCGATACAACCATACTTCCATGGAAAATTCCATGGAAAGGGGCAAGTGTGCTTACAGCGGCAAGCGCAAGAGCAAGGCAAGCCGCAATCGCTCCTAATTTGGCCCAAACTGGCTTTTTTGCTTTCTTTTTATAATGGATAGCCTCATCAATATATTCGTCGTCAAGTTCGCTCATGGCTTCGGAAAATTTTTTTGAGTTCATACGAATACCTCTCTTTCAGCTAAATATACTTTCATTTTTTTGCGGATACGGGTCAGCCGGACGGAGATATTTTTCTCTGTAAGCCCTACAAACTCAGCTATGTCCTTACAGCTATCAGCGAACCAATAGCGGCGCATGAAGATCACGCGGTTTTCAACGGTCAGCGTGTCCAAAAAACTCTCAATGATGCGGGCTAACTCTCTGGCTTCCACTTCGGCTTCCACTGTGTTTTGGTCTGCTATGCAGGCTTCGATTTCCTCCATAGCAATCGTGTAATTACTGTTTCGTTTTGCTGCTTCCTTTCTGTAATAGGTTTTCAATGAAATGTTCCGAACGATTTTACAGATATAAGTCAGCAGCGGGTTGGGCTTCGCAGGGGGATTGCGTTCCATGCCCCTAAGTAAGCATCATTGACACACTCCTCCGCGTCCTGCCTGTTGCCCACAATGTTGCACGAGAGTTTGTGGCAAACCTTACCGTATTTTATATTCAGTTCCTGTATCCCCTGTTCTGAACGTGCAAAAAACATTTCAATGATTTTTTCATCTTCTATCATCAAACCGCCTCCTTTCCGGCTTCACCTATATACTACGATTTCAGCGGCAAATACTACATCAAATCAAAAACTTTTTCAAAAAGATTATCCTGCGATACAGCACAAAAAAGCCCTGCTTTCGCAGAGCTTTTTGTATCTGTTTTTGTAATGTATCATCCTATACTATCGTTGCCCCGTCTACCGAGATGACAGTGCCCGTCACATAGCTTGCCAGCTCGCTTGCGAGGAACAGGCATACATTAGCCACTTCCTCCGGCTCTCCTATACGTCCAAGCGGGATCGGAGCTGAAATCCTCTTAACCATCTCCTCCGGAAGCGAAGCGACCATATCCGTTCTGGTCACGCCCGGCGCCACCGCATTTACACGAATCTGGCTTGAGCCGAGCTCTCTCGCAAGAGATTTCGTCAGTCCATTCACCGCAAATTTGGATGCAGGATAACCGCATCCGGCAGGCTGTCCGTATATGCTCACCATGGAGCTGGTATTGATAATGCTTCCGCCGCCCTGCTCCTTCATTATCGGAGCTACGGCCCTCACGCAATAGAACACTGCATTGACATTGAGTTCCATGATCCGATCAAATTCTTTGGGATCATATTCAAAAATGGAATCTCTCGCAGAAATGCCGGCGTTGTTGACCAAAATATCGATTCTGCCAAATTCATTTTTTACCTGCTGCATCGCAGCTTCCACTTCGTCATAAACGTTCAGCTTCGGACAGAGTCCCATCACGGAACCTCCCGGGCAGTCTTCCTTAATCTTCTCCAATGCGCGATCCACTGTCTCCTGTCTGGAGCCGAACAATGCAACCTTTGCTCCCGCCTGCACAAAAACACGGACGATCTCGTAACCGATTCCCCTCGTTCCGCCTGTCACAACTGCTGTTTTTCCCTCTAACATTCCTGCTACATTCATGAAAATACCCTCCTTTACCAATTATGGCACATAACTATTATAATATTCTTTGTCCCTTTCTATTCTATCGTTAAAAGATAAAATATGCAACATTTTCCCCAGTATTTTGCTTGCACCACCCCTTGTTTTTGTCTATAATATTGGTTACACGACTGATAGAAATGGAGTGAATTACATATGAACAAGAAAGATATTCTCGAATTGAAACGCCGGCTCAAGAAGGATTCCTGTACCTTTACAAGGCTGTGCGGCTGCTACGTCGACGCAGACCGGAATAAAGTCACGACCTTTGGCGAGACATTTTTGAATCTGGAGGATGAAGAGTTTTACAAATATCTCGAAATCGCCAAAAAAATTCTGTCGGGTACAGTGAACAACAATATTCTGGAACTGGAGTTCCCGACCGCAGAGGAAGCACCCGGAGGAAGGCAGCAGTTTCTGATGGGACTGCGCGAAAGTGTCCTGAAAAGTGACGAGCTGCTGGATGCCTTTTATGATCTTGTCATTGACAGCTATGATTATGTGGGCAATTATCTGATCCTTATTTTCCACGATGCCTACGATGTCATAAAGAAATCGTCGGACAATCTGAAACTGGACGAGTCCGAGGAAGTATACGAGTATCTTCTGTGCGCGATCTGTCCCGTGACGCTCACAAAGCCGGGACTTGGCTATCGGGAAGATGAGAACCGCATCGGTCCGCGCATCCGCGACTGGGTTGTGGGCGCACCGGACACGGGATTCGTATTTCCCGCCTTTACTGACCGGAGTGCGGATATCCACTCTGTCATGTTCTACACCAGAGATACCAAGACGCCCCATGCGGAATTTATGGAATCCGGTCTCGGCTGTGAGCCCAGATTCACCGCCACTGAGAAAAAACTGACTTTCCAGAATATCGTAAAAGATGTGATCGGAGAAGACAACAGCGAAAGCGATGCCCTCTTTTTGGATATTCAGGAAAATCTAAACGACCTGATTCCGGTACCGGAGGACGATACCGCAGAGCCGGAGCCTGTATTGGTCACTGCCGGAACAATCTCCTCTGTGCTTACCGAAAGCGGCGTTGCCGAAGACCACGCTGCCGTCATTGAGAAGACCTATGAAGATGTGTTCGGCAACGAGGTTCCGTCGGCAGAGCAGCTGGTCGATCCGAAGCTTCTCGAAGTCAATGCCAGACGCAAAGAAAAATTAGAGTTGATCGGACAGGTCGAAAATTTAAAACAGCAGCTCGAGGAAACCCGTTCTCTTCCCGTAACTGACGGCGAAGAAGACGATGTCCCCGAGGTAAAGACTTACGATGTGATTCTCCGTGTCAAACCGGAAAAGGTCGGACAGATCCACTCTCAGGTGATCAACGGACAAAAATGTCTTGTCATACCGATGGACGAGGACGAGCATGCTGCCGTAAACGGTGTGAATACTACGGTCTGATCTGCTGGCAAATCATCAATCCAAACACCGCAACACCAAAGACGGCGTAACTACTGTTGACAATCATGCAGACTTTCATCAAATTATTTTGCACTTTTGCCATGACATAGGATATTACTGTAAACACTCCGCCAAAAATCATAAACGCTGCATAGCAGGGAATCATAATATGCGCGTAATCCAATGCCCATTGAAAATTGATCCGCAGCGGAAGAATTGTCCACGGTACAAAAAGCATGATGGTACTGACAACAGTTAAAACTTTATTTTTCATAATGGTTATCTCCTTTCTGCCTGCCCAAACCGCAGGCAGGAAACGAACAGACAAAAGACTGTGATGCCGACCGCAACAGGCAGCCACGGGGTCAGTTTGACCTGTGATGCTGTAATATTATCGGCTAACTTCCCATATTCAGCCGTTATCACAAAGAACGGATATGACATCGGGTATGCAAACCATATTTTTGTGTTTATCATCAAGACCGAAGGGACAATGGATGCAAGCCCGATTCCAATGGAAAAAATCGGTGTCCGGATGCACACTGACAAAAGCCAGAAAAATGCAAGCATTGGAATCGACGCTGCAAATATCATTCCTGCTTCCTTAATCACAAACAACGGATGCAAAATAAAATCATAGTTTTGTGTTTGTGATGCAATCCCTGCACTTACAAAATACATTCCAACAGTCATCAGTACCTGAAACGCTGCCAGTGCAAGAAGGACAACAAATTTTGCCAGACATAATTTTGCGGTGTGAATGGGGAGAGAAAGCATTTTCAGTATGCCTTTATTGCTTCTTTCCGTCATATTCAGCAAAACCGTGCTCACAACCATACTTGCAGGAAACATAAACCACGCCATTCCCATAAATCCCTGTATGAGAAAATTGTTTTCCGGTGAAATACCCTCCGCCTGCATTTCAAAATTCATATTGGCATTCAAAATAGAAGGCAGCCAGAGAATGACAGTGGCAACTGCCAGAATCAATATGATTTTGGAGCGGCGTATTTTTTTCAACTCAATGCCAATAAGAGATAAAAAGCTCATTCGAACGACCTCCTAACCTTTAAAAATAAGATCTCTGCAATCGCAATGATCAAGAGTTCTGCCGATGCGGCAATCATAAAATTGTGAACAATGTTTTCTTCTGTGCCGGCAAGCATCTGAAACGGCAATGCAAACGGAAACAGCGATAACACAAAGCTTTTTGTGGGCAGCATAGTAGCTGTAAATACACATACAACACCGATGCCAAGCGATACCCACATATTTTTACATGCAGAAGAGATCAACAGGGAGCCTGATGCTGCAGGAAGCATTAACAGCAATGCATACCCGAAATTTTTCAGCAGTTCTGTCCATATATTTTCTGACAGCCCAAACCAATGATATACGCAAAAGGCGATGCCTGCAGCTTCTATCGTCAGCACTACAATGCACATGACCGCTATCACAACAAATTTGCCAAAGAACAGCCTGCTTTCCTTAAACGGAAGTGTGCACATTCTTTGTATGGCTCCGTCAGCATATTCTGTGTGATACATAAGACACGCTCCGGCTACAGCAAGCAGAATGTTGAGCATCGTCATCAGTTGCCAATTGGCACTCATCAAAATATAAACGGGCGGCGCATCAAGTGCCAAATACTGTTCCGAGCGGAATGCCATATTGAGAATGGGAACAGCCGCCGCTAAAAGTCCTCCGCCTAAAAATGCAGGGATAAAACCTGTTCGCCTCACCTTTTTACATTCCAAACCAAAGATCATATCGCACCGCCTCTCTGCATGTTGTCCGCATCGATCAAAGCAAGGAAAGTGTCTTCCAGATTGTCGGTGGGATAGCCTTGTGCGGCTGCATCGTGTTTCAGTTGATCGAGCGTTCCCTCAAACAGCAGATGCCCGTGATTGAGAATACCGATGTGATCTGCCATCAGCTCAATTTCTGACAGCAAATGTGAGGATACCAATACGGTACAGTCAAATTTCTGCGGCAGGGAACGGATCAGTGTTCTGATTTCATGAATGCCAACCGGGTCAAGTCCGTTGGTCGGCTCGTCAAGGATCAGAATGGGAGGTCTGCCGATCAAAGCGCTTGCAAGGCCTAACCGCTGCTTCATTCCGAGAGAATATTTTTTTGCAAGTCTGCCTTTATACTGCGTAAGCCCGACCAATTCTAACGCTTCGGAAACGGCGGATTTGGGTAATCCTAAAATTTTGCGGACAATATCCAGGTTCTCTTCACCGCTTAAGTTTCCGTAAAAAGCGGGGGCTTCAATAAATGCCCCTATCTCTTTCAGAATCTGCACACGGTTTTCCGGATATCTCTTCCCGTCAATCACAAAAGAGCCGCCTGTAGGTTTTGTCAGACCGAGAAACATTTTCATCGTAGTTGATTTTCCCGCTCCGTTCGGACCTAAGAATCCGTAAACGGTTCCCTTCGGAATGTGAAGGTTCACATCGGATACAGCAGTAAAGTCTGCATATGATTTTGTAAGATTTTTTGTTTCAATGATGTTCATACTGTCTTTCTCCTTTCTCATTGCATCTTCATTTTACAGGTCCAACCTTGCGGCAACATTCTCTCTACCTTACATCTACCTTACATTTTCCCGGATTGTATAAAAAGAAATAAATTTATGCTATACTGACAAATGGAAAGGGGAAGAATCTTATGAACTCTGACTACCTGAAAAACAAACGGATACTGCTTGTCGATGACGAACAGGCTCTTTTAGATATGGTTGTATCTATTTTGAAATCAGAAGGCTTTACGAATATATTGACTGCCAAAAATAAAAAAGAAGCTCTTTCTCTGGCTGTCACATCACAGCCGGAGCTTGCGATTCTTGATGTAATGCTGCCCGATGGCGACGGCTTTGGGCTGATGGAACAACTGAGAGAGAATGGAGAATATCCCATACTCTTTTTGACCGCCCGCGGAGAGGAAGAAGATAAATTCAAAGGTTTCGGTCTTGGCGCTGACGATTATGTCGTAAAGCCTTTTCTTCCGAAAGAACTTATTTTCCGCATTATAGCAATCCTGCGCCGAAGCTACAAAGACGAAAATCCTCTTGTAAAGCTTCATAACAGTGAGATCGATTTTGAGCGTGCCGAGGTTATAAAAGACGGAGAACATATTCCTTTGACAGCAAAAGAACACGATATTTTATCTGCACTATACCGTAATGCGGGCCGTATTGTCACCATTGATGCTCTGTGCGAAGCCGCGTGGGGCGATAATCCTTTTGGATATGAAAACTCACTGATGGCACACATCCGGCGCATCAGAGAAAAAATAGAAGCGAATCCCTCCCGGCCGGCATCTTTGATCACGGTCAAAGGATTGGGTTATAAATTGATTGTTGAGGGTTATTGATATGAAAAGTGTTCCTAAACTGATCCGTCGCTATGCCGCCATCTTACTTCTGAGCGGCATCCTTCTCCTCGCTTTAAATGTTATTTTGTTAGCTGTTTTTTCTTTCACTCAAATCCCCAATGCCTATCCGTGGAAAACTGCCGAGGAAGCCGCAGATGCATTACAGCAGACAGATGACGGCGGGTACGGTCTGCCCGATGCAATCGCTCTTGAATTGAGAGATGCTGATGCCTGGGCGATCTTTATCGATAACGAGACAAAGCAGGTAACATGGCAGACCGATAATCTGCCGGATACGGTACCTCTGTCATACACGCTTTCAGATATTGCGAGTCTCACCCGCGGTTATATAGACGGATACCCGACCTTTACCGGGGAATGTGAAAACGGACTTGTTGTACTGGGGTATCCCAAAGACAGCTTCTGGAAGCATATGTGGCCAAGCTGGGATTATGACACGATCGCCAATTTACCCAAAACAGTTCTCTCTGTTTTGGCGATCAATATTGCGTTGATTTTCTTAATCTATATTGTTGCAAATTTGAAACTGCTAAGGTCCATCAAGCCGATCGTAAACGGAATACAGAGTTTACCGTTGGGAGAGCCTGTTTATGTGAGAGAAAAAGGGGTGTTGGCTGAGCTTGCAATGAATATAAATAAGACTTCGGAATTATTGCGGGCAAAAAATGATCAACTCCGCAAAAAAGAAACGGCGAGAGCAAACTGGATCGCGGGCGTATCTCACGATATCAGAACTCCGCTGTCAATGGTGATGGGATATGCAGGACAGTTAAAGGAAGATACCCGTTTAACCGATGAAGCACGCCAAAAAGCGGGGGTTATCGTAAAACAAAGCGAGCGAATGCGAAATTTGATCAATGACCTCAATTTGGCCTCCAAATTAGAATACAATATGCAGCCGATCAATCCGAAAAAAGAAAATATGATCGCGATTGTCCGGCAGGTTGCTGTGGACTTTATCAATATGGATATTGATGACAGACACCCGATTGAATGGGATACCGATGAGGCTCTGGCTTTCTGCCCCGTAAACGTGGATAAAGATTTGATCAAGCGTGCGATCGGTAATCTGATCCAGAACAGCATCAACCATAACGAGCAGGGCTGCAACATCCATATCTGCGCCACTGCTGACAGCGGAACATGCGATGTAGCAGTTTCTGATGACGGGGTCGGAGCTACTGACGAGCAAATCGAAAAACTCAACAATACCCCGCACTATATGGTCTGTGATGAAAATACAACGGAACAGCGTCACGGTTTAGGACTGCTTATCGTCAAGCAGATCATAGCGGCTCACGGCGGTTCAACCATGATCGGACATAGTTCATATGGCGGCTTCTCTGTAAAAATCACATTGCCGCTCTCCTAAAGCACCAAAAAGGACACTTCTTTATATGAAGTGTCCCTTCGTTTCCTTTTTACTGTGCCTGTTTCAGCTGCGTCTTGATATAGTCTTCCAGTTCATCTCTCGGAATCCCCAGAGTGAGCGACAGTTCGCCGTACAGTTCATTCTCCGCAGCTTTCATATAGCGCTCATCCAGAGAGGTGATCTTCTTTCCCTGTGCTGTGCGCTCCTTTTTACGCATATACAGTGTCTTTACAATGCTTACCCATGCGCGGTAATCACAGGTCCGCATCACTTCTTTATACTTGGCTTCTCTTTGCTTATCATCCGTAACCCACAAAAGCTCGATCTCGGGCAGTTCATGAATCAGCCTGCCGGCTTCTTCCTTTGAAATCACTTTGCGCATTGTAATCTTCTGATTGTCAGTCGGTGCATAAATCTTGCCGTTGCTGTCTCCTATTGGCACCAGAACATAATATAACCGGTCCTTGTCCGCACCTGAAATGTCGATATGGGTAATATCCAAAATCTGACAGATCCCTTTACTGCCGTAAACCACGTGTTCTCCTACCTCAAACATATGAGTGCTGCCCTCCTTTCTGTATAGAAAACTTATCTCAAACATCGACATTGATTATATTTTACCACGTTTCTTAGTATTTTGTCAGTAAATTTATTGTCTTTTGTTCCTTTTTGTGAAAATCGCAAAATACTGTTCCGATCATTTTTGTCTATATTTCATACAGACAGAAGAACACAAACCGCTCACCTGCTTATCTCTGCACACGTCCGGAGGCATCGCCGCCCGCCAGTTTTTTCACCTCATCCACACTTACCATATTGAAATCCCCCTCGACGGAATGCTTCAGACAGCTTGCCGCCACAGCAAACTCAATCGCAGACTGCGGATCGTAACCGCTTAAGCATGCATAGATCAATCCTCCGCCAAAGGAATCTCCGCCGCCGACACGGTCGACAATATGCATCAGATATTCCTTTGAAAAATAGCTCTCCCCGCTCTCATAAAGCATCGCCGCCCAACGGTTGTCGTTCGCAGAGATCGAAGTCCGTAATGTGATCGCCACTCTCTGAAAGCCGAAACGGTCTGTCAGCTTCTGTGCAACCTCCCGATAGCCTTCTTTGTTCAGTTCCCCTGCCGTCACTTCCGTTCCCTCCGACCGGATTCCAAACACGTCACTCGCATCCTCCTCGTTGGAAATGCAGACATCAACATATTGGCAGAGTTCGCCCATCACCTGTCCCGCTTTCTCCTTGGACCATAATTTATTTCGGTAATTCAGATCACAGCTTACCGTAATTCCTTTTTCCTTTGCTGCCTTACATGCCGCCAGACAAATTGCAGCCACATTGTCGCCAAGTGCCGGCGTGATTCCGGTAAAATGGAACCAGTCAGCGCCCTCTAAAATCTTATCCCAGTCAAAGTCCTCCGGCGCCGCCGTCGCGATGGCAGAGCCTGCGCGGTCATAAATCACCTTCGACGGTCTCTGACTCGCTCCCTTCTCCAGAAAATAGATTCCAACTCTGTCCCCACCGCGCACAATGTCGGACGTGTCTACACCGTACTGTCTCAATGTGTTGATACCTGCCTGTCCAATCTCATGCTTCGGAAGCTTTGTCACAAAGCTCGCATCCAATCCATAATTTGCCAGCGAAACCGCAACGTTAGCCTCCCCTCCACCGTAAGTTGCACCATAAGAAGACGCCTGTAAAAAGCGGTAATATCCCTCCGGTGCAAGGCGAAGCATAATTTCACCAAATGTAACGACTTTCTTTGCCATTTTTTAATCCTCCCAATTGTAATATACCATCGCACTGAAAAATGTCAAACGGGTTTTCCTATATTCTGCCCATTTTTGCACGCAAAAACTCTATGTGAATGATTTCTCAGTCACATAGAGTTTTTCTTATCCGTTTACATCAATTGTCTATTTTTCCTCAGGCATACGCACCGTCACACGGTCTAAATGCCAGATATCGTCCACGTACTCCTGGATCGTACGGTCTGAAGAGAACTTGCCTGAATGCGCCACATTTAAAATAGCGCTCTTCGCCCATGCTTTCTCGTCCCTGTAATACTCCATGACACGTCTCTGCGCGTCTGCATAAGCCCGGAAATCCTGCAGGATAAAGTAAGTGTCCGCATACCGTGTGCTCTTTGTGTTGAGCAGTGAATTGTAAAGCTCGCGGAACATCTCCGGGTCATTCGGTGAATAGAAGCCGTTGATCAGCTGCATCAACACCTTGCGGATGTCCTGATCACAGTTGAAAATATTCATCGGATCATAGTCACGGTTGCGCTCATGTGCAATAACCTCTTCCGAGCTCATACCGAAGATAAAGATATTCTCTTCTCCGACCTCCTGCACCATCTCCACGTTTGCTCCGTCCATGGTTCCGATCGTCAGCGCACCGTTCAGCATAAATTTCATGTTTCCGGTTCCGGATGCCTCCTTGCTGGCAGTTGAAATCTGCTCGCTGACATCTGCCGCCGCAAATATCCACTCTGCATTGGAAACTTTATAATCCTCGATAAATACAACCTTGATCTTATCTCCGATGCTGCTGTCATTGTTGATGACATTCGCCACACTGTTGATCAGCTTGATCGTCAGTTTTGCGATCTTATAGCCTGCTGCAGCCTTTGCACCGAAAATAAATGTCCGCGGATAGAAATCCATATCCGGATGCTCTTTTAATTCATTGTAGAGATACATCACATGCAGAATATTCAAAAGCTGGCGCTTATACTCGTGCAGACGCTTCACCTGAACATCAAAGATGGAGCGGGGATTGACTTCAATTCCGTTATGCTCTTTGATATACTCTGCAAGCCGCACTTTATTGCGGTACTTAATATTCATAAATTCCTGCCTTGCCTTCTCGTCGTCCGCATAGATGGCAAGCTTTTCAATATGGGAAAGGTTGGTGATCCAGTCATCCCCAATGTGCTCTGTCACCCATGACGCCAGCAGTGGGTTGCCGTGCAGCAGGAAGCGGCGCTGTGTGATACCGTTCGTCTTATTATTAAACTTCCGCGGGAACATCTCATAGAAGTCTTTCAACTGCTCATTTTTGAGTATCTCCGTGTGAAGTCTCGCCACACCGTTTACAGAGAATCCTGTCGCAATGGCAAGATTTGCCATCTTTACCTGACCGTCGTACACGATCGCCATTCTTGCGATCTTGCCGTTGTCGCCCGGGAAGCTCGCCTGAATCTGAAGCAGGAAGCGGCGGTTGATCTCTTCCACGATCTGATAAATTCTCGGAAGCAGTCTGGAGAAAATCTCAATCGGCCATTTCTCCAGCGCCTCTGCCATGATCGTATGGTTGGTATATGCACAGGTCTTAGATGTGATCTCCCATGCAGCCTCCCATGACAGTCCTTCCTCGTCAAGAAGAATACGCATCAGCTCTGCAACAGCAACTGTCGGATGTGTATCGTTCAACTGGAATGTCACTTTCTCCGGCAGTCTGTGAATATCGGTATGGTACTTCTTATATCTCGCGATCGCACGCTGTACGCTGGCGGAGACGAAGAAATACTGCTGCTTTAAGCGCAGCTCTTTTCCTGCCACGTGGTTGTCGTTCGGGTAAAGCACCTCCACGAGATTTCTCGCAAGGTTCTCCTGCTCTACCGCCTTCTTGTAATCGCCCTTGTCGAAGGAATCCAGCTCAAAGTCTTCCTTTGCCTCCGCATCCCATATCATCAGGGTATTTACAACATGATTGCCATATCCGACGATCGGCATATCGTAGGGAATCGCCATCACTGACTGATAATTTTCATGAACAAATTTGGTCTTTCCGTCCTCTCCGACCCGTGCCCGCACGTATCCGCCGAATTTGACCTCATAGGAGTATTCCGGTCTGCGAAGTTCAAACGGGTAGCCGTTCTTCAGCCAGTTATCCGGCGCTTCCACCTGATATCCGTCCTTGATCTGCTGTTTGAACATACCGTAACGGTAGCGGATGCCGCAGCCATATGCCGCATATCCCAGCGTGGCAAGCGATTCCATAAAGCATGCTGCCAGACGTCCCAGTCCGCCGTTTCCGAGTGCCGGGTCCGGCTCCTGGTCCTCGATCACATCCAGATTCAGACCAATCTCATCAAGAGCTTCCTTTACTGCCTTGTAAGCTTTTAAGTTGATCAGGTTATTTCCAAGTGCACGCCCCATCAAAAACTCCATGGACATATAGTAGACCATCTTCGGGTCTTCCTGTTCGAATGTCTTCTGAGTAGCAAGCCAGTTGTCAATGATCACGTCCTTTACCACGTAGGAAACAGCCTGAAAAATCTCCTGCTGATTTGCCTCATCCAATGTCTTGCGGTATAAATTTTTTACGCTTTCCTTTACTTCCCGGATGAATACATCCTTCTCGAACATATTTTCACTCATCTAGTTTTCTCCTTTTTTACGCCTAAAAGTACTGTCTCTCCGTTGATACTCCATTCTTTCCGGTACACATCAGCCGTGCTGTCATCTGCTGCCGCATCCTCCGGTGTGATACTCAGTCCAAGCACCTCAGATTTAATGGCATCGCCGTGTTTTTCAAAGATATCCGTGACTTTATCATCTGCAAAGTCACGATTGACTTTAAAGAAAATCTGTATCTTATCCATGACCTCAAAGCCGGCTTCTTTCCGCATCGTCTGAAGCTTGCTGATGATCTCACGCACAAATCCTTCTTCCAAAAGCTCCGGTGTCAGATTCGTGTCAAGCACGACGGTGACTGTATTGTCGCCCTCTGTGATATATCCCTCCATCTGAGTCATGGTGATCAGCAGATCCTCCTCCGTCAATTTTACATCATCATTCACAGAAGGGAAAGCCAAAAATCCGTTTGTTTTTAATTCTGTCATCGCTGCATTGCCATCCAGCTCCGAAAGCGCTTTCTGGATCTGTCCCAGGAACTTTCCATATTTGGGTCCCACAGTGCGCAGCTGAGGCTTAAACGTATAGCTTGTGTAGGAGCTTACATCCTCCGTAAAGCTGACTTTTTTCACATTCAGCTCATCCTCTATGATTTCCGTGAAATACCCTTCCAATGCAGACGGTGCCTTTACAAACATATTTGCAATCGGCTGACGGTTCTTGATGTTTGCTGTGTTGCGGCAGGCACGCCCCATCACGACAATCTTTAAGACCGCATCCATATTCTTCTCCAGCTCTGCGTCAATGTAAGCCTCATTGGCAGCCGGGAAATCACACAGATGTACGCTTTCCGGTGCGGTGCTGTCAACAGAGCATACCAGATTGCGATAAATCTCCTCTGTCATGAACGGAACCATCGGAGCGGCGCATTTACTTACCGTGACAAGCGCAGTGTAGAGCGTCATATAGGCATTGATCTTATCCTGTTCCATTCCCTTTGCCCAGAAACGCTCACGGGAACGTCTGACGTACCAGTTGCTCATATCATCTACGAACTCATCCAAAGCCCTTGCAGCCTCCGGGATGCGGTAATTGCCAAGATTTGCGTCAACATCCTTGACTAAAGTATTCAGCTTAGAGAGCAGCCATTTATCCATTACGGATAATTTATCATATTCCAGCTGATACTTAGCTGCGTCAAATTCGTCTATATTTGCATAAAGTACAAAAAATGCGTAGGTATTCCACAGCGTGCTTAAAAACTTCCGCTGCCCCTCCTGAACTGCCTTGCCGTGGAAACGGTTCGGAAGCCACGGTGCACTGTTGATATAGAAATACCAGCGGATCGCATCTGCTCCGTAAGTCTCCAGCGCTTCAAACGGGTCTACGGCATTCCCCTTGGACTTACTCATCTTCTGACCGTTCTCATCCTGTACATGACCGAGTACGATGACATTTTCGTACGGAGCCTTGTTGAAGAGAAGCGTGGATTCCGCCATCAGTGAATAAAACCATCCTCTTGTCTGGTCTACCGCTTCCGAGATAAACTGTGCCGGGAACTGCTGCTCAAATAAGTCCTGATTCTCAAACGGATAATGATGCTGTGCAAACGGCATTGCGCCGGAATCAAACCAGCAGTCGATGACCTCCGGCACTCTTTTCATCTGCTTGCCGCAGTCCGGACAGGTGAATGTCACCTCGTCAATGTAGGGACGGTGCAGCTCAATCTTTGCCGCATCTGCACTTCCGCTTCTCTTTGCAAGCTCTTCCCTGCTTCCAACCGACTCCTGACGTCCGCATTCCTCGCACTCCCAGATATTAAGCGGTGTGCCCCAGTAACGGTTACGTGAAATGCCCCAGTCCTGAATGTTTTCCAGCCAGTCACCGAAACGCCCTTTACCGATCGACTCCGGGATCCAGTTTACCGTATTATTGTTGCGGATGAGGTCGTCCTTTACTTCCGTCATCTTGATAAACCATGATTCTCTCGCATAGTAGATCAGCGGTGTATCACATCTCCAGCAGTGAGGATAATCATGCTCGAACTTCGGCGCGTCAAACAGCTTTCCGTCAGCATCGAGATCCTTTAATACTTCCGGGTCTGCCTTCTTTACAAACAGACCGGCATACGGCGTCTCCTCCGTCATCTCTCCCTTGCCGTTTACAAACTGTACGAAAGGAAGATCATATTTTCTTCCGACATTCGCATCGTCCTCACCGAACGCAGGCGCGATGTGAACGATTCCTGTACCGTCCGACATCGTAACATAACTGTCACAGGTGACAAAATGTCCTTTTTTGTGCTGCTTTGCAGCCGCCTTTGCCGTGCACTCAAACAGCGGTTCATACTCCTTATACTCTAAGTCCTTTCCGACATAGGTCTCAAGCACTTCATATGCAGGCGCACCTTCGCCCTCTTTCTCTCCGTCGCCCTTTGTGCCAAGCTTTCCGAGCACCTGGTCGAGCAATGCTTCCGCCATATAATAGGTGTAGCCGTCTGCGGCTTTCACTTTGCAGTAGGTTTCATCCGGGTTCACACAGAGCGCCACATTGGAGGGCAGCGTCCACGGCGTTGTCGTCCACGCGAGCAGGTAAGCATCCTCACCGCTGACCTTAAAGCGTACCACTGCCGAGCGCTCTTTTACGGTCTTATAGCCCTGTGCCACCTCCTGGCTTGAGAGCGGCGTACCGCAGCGCGGGCAGTAGGGAACGATCTTAAATCCCTTGTATAAAAGCTTCTTGTCCCAGATCTGCTTGAGCGCCCACCACTCGGATTCGATAAAATTGTCATCGTAGGTGACATAAGGATCATCCATATCCGCCCAGAAACCGACTGTTGCGGAAAAATCCTCCCACATCCCCTTATACTTCCATACGGATTCCTTACACTGCTTTATAAAAGGTTCCATTCCGTATTCTTCAATCTGCTCCTTGCCGTTTAGCCCGAGCAGCTTTTCCACCTCAAGCTCAACCGGCAGACCGTGTGTATCCCATCCCGCCTTGCGCGGAACATATTTACCTTTCATTGTCTGATACCGCGGGATCATGTCCTTGATGACACGGGTCAGCACATGCCCGATGTGCGGCTTGCCGTTGGCAGTCGGCGGACCGTCATAGAAAGTGTATGTCTCACCTTCCCTGCGGTTCTCCATAGACTTTTGGAAGATATTGTTTTCTTCCCAGAACTTTTCTGTTCTCTTTTCTCTCTCGACGAAATTCATATTCGCCTCAACCTTGTGATACATCCTCTAACCTCCGTTATGATTTCCTGTAGAGTAAAAAGACCCTCATCCTGTAAATAGGACGAGGGTCTTTGTCTTCGTTATACCACCTAGTTACAACGTACTCATGCACAAATGCCGAATACCCGTTCCCTGTAACGTAGGAAAGACGTCAACGCCTACTCTGTCCGGACCGTGCTCTGCCGTCCGTCATTTCGGGCTGCGGCTTGAAAGTGATCTTCGTTCTATGGTTACTCATACCGGCTCCCACCGTCCCCGGCTCTCTGTGATTTTCTTCATAGAAGTACTGTCTTCGTCATCGCCTTTTTCGCTAAATGATAGTATATAGTTATCTTTCCCACCTGTCAAGTGTTCGACTTATTTTTGAAATATTCTGTCAATTTAATCTTATCCGGATAAATCACATTGATGAACCGTTCTTTGATCTCATCCAGCAGCACCACTGCTTCACCGTCCGAGCCGGTAAACGGGACAAATCCTCCCGCCATAGCAGCATGTCCGCCGCCGTTTCCGATGCCCTCAAGCGCCGTTCCGATGATCACTCCGGCATCTAAATCTGCGCGCTCACTGCGCACGGAAAGCTTGATGCCGTCGCATCTCCTCGAATAGACGACCGAAAAAGATACCTCGACCAACGCTAACATAAAATCGGAGACACTGGCGATCAGCGCCTCCGGGCAGTTCGCCCCCGTATCCGCAAAGCTGATGTTCTCGTACACCTCAATACTGGATATCGCGCTGGAATAGGCTACCAGATCTTCAAAGCAGAGAATGCTGTTCTCCAACACGTGGATAGTCTGATAATCGCACAGGTCAAACATCCGATAGAGCATCTCAAGATCCGCCTTTGCGACCCCCCGGGACAAATTGTTCGTATCAATACGAATGCCGTACGTCAGTGTCGTCGCAATCTTTTCGTCCATCGGAATATCGTTCTCAAAAAAATACTGGGCGATGATCGTGGCACAGGCTCCAAACTCCGGGCGGATATCCGTAAACCGATACTCATAAAGCTCATTCATCGGATGATGGTCGATGCAGATAATCTCATCTCCCGTGATGTCAATGATATTGGAATTGCCCTTCTGGGCATCCACAAGAATCACTTCATCCTCATCACTTAAGACGGATGCCAGATCTTCAATATTGTGCAGCTCTATTTCCATTTGCTCCAACAGCTTTCCGGTACTGTAGCGGTCAATTCTCCCCTTATAGCAGATCGTGGACCGAATCCCCTTTGTCTCCAACAGACGCTGCAATCCATATGCGCTTGCGATCGCATCCGGGTCAGGAAAGTTGTGCGTCTGGATATAAACATGCTCCCGGTGGATCTCCTTTAATAATTCTTCAAATTTGGTCATCACTGTCTTCTTTTCCTTTCGTGTTCTGACACCTCGAAAAGACTGCATCAAAATCCATCGTCAGCAGTTCTTTAAATGTATGGATTCTCGGTACCTCTGCATCAACCGTTCCAAAACCGTATGCCGCATGGACGAAGCCAACGCCTGCCTTCCTGCTGGCGTCATAATCCGCCTGAATATCTCCCACATACACGGCTCCATCCAGCCCATTCCTCTCTGCTACCAGCCGGATATTCTCGCTCTTTTGCAGCAGATTATTTCCGTAGCACTCTATGTCCTCGATATTGTCCCACAGCCGGTAAAAATCCAAAAATGCCTCGATATAGCCTTTCTGGCAGTTGCTGACAATATACAGGTGATACCGCTCCCGAAGCTTCTTTAAGGTATCCTTTACTCCGTCATAAAGCATTCCACCGTGTTCCCGCAGATATTCGTTTTCCTCCTCACAGCAGATATGAAGCAGCTGCATCCGTTCCTCCGCCGGCAGATCCGAAAACAGCTCGTCCGCAATGACATCCATGGTCTTTCCCATCACGCTCTTGATGTCCGCCTCTGTCAATTTTCTCTGCACAAAGCCGCTCTTCTCTATCACTGCATTCCAGGACGCGGCCACATTCTCTGCGGAATCCCAGAGTGTTCCGTCCATATCAAAAATGATTCCCTGTTTCATACTGTCTCCCCACGCTATCGGTCTCCTGTTACAGACGGTAAACCTCCGTATATTTCTTCTTGAAGTACCCAAGCAGCGGCTTAGAAGAAATCTCCTTCCCGCAAACCTTTTCAATCACTTCCTTCGGTGTTCTCGTGCTTCCGTACCGGTGGATCTTCTCGTTAAGCCACTTCGTGATCTCACCGATCCGCCCTTCCGCAAGAATGACGTCAACGGAGCCAAGCTCCTCCTCTATTTTATCCAAAAACATGCCATCGTAGATGCTTCCCAGAAGATAAGACGGGAAATATCCAAAGGAACCGTCTGACCAGTGCATATCCTGCAGAATGCCCTCTGCATCGTTCTCCGGTGTAACATGCAGATATTCCTGCATTTTTTGATTCCAGAGTGCGGGCAGCTCCTTCACCGGAACATTATCCCTGAAGATCGCTTTCTCCATCTCATAGCGCAGAATAATGTGGAAGCAGTATGTCACCTCATCCGCTTCTGTCCGAATCAGACTGTTGCGCACATGATTGATTTCCCGATAAAAATCCTCCTCGGAAACCTCTGCCAGCTGCGGCAGCAATCCGCACAGCTTCTCATAGACCGGCGTCCAGAAATTCCGGTTTCTGCCAAGAATATTCTCGTAAAATCTCGACTGGCTCTCATGGATTCCCATATAGCGGCAGCTTCCCGCCACAGTACCGTTGTAATCCGGGTTGACATTCTGTTCAAAAATCGCATGACCGCCCTCGTGGATCGCGGAAAAGATAGAACTTAACACCGCATTCTCATAATAGTGGTTCGTCACACGCACATCTCTGGACGAAAAATTCAGCGTAAACGGATGCTCTGTCTCTCCCACTGCACCTGCGTCTCTTGAAAATCCGATATAGTCAAGCAGCATGCCCTGCACTTTCCGCTGCGCATCCGTGTCAAAGCATGCGCAAAATGCCGTATCATCCGGCTGCTCTGCCGCAAGGATTTTGTCTACCAGCGGGATCAGCTCTTCCTTCAGTTCGGAAAACAGTCTGTCGATCGTGGCAGAGTCCATACCCTCCTCATACTGGTTCAAAAGCGCGTCATACACTTCCACTCCCGGATCGGTGTAGCCTGCAATCTCGCGTGTCATTGCGATCATTTTCTCAAGATGTGGAGCAAAAACGGAAAAATCGGAGGCATTTTTTGCCTCTTCCCACGCGTTGCCCGACTCTGTCTGCGCCCTGACATATGCCTCATAGACGTCTGCCGGGATCCGCTTGTCCCTGTCATAGTCCCGCTTCATCCGCGTGACAATAAATTTCCATGTATCGTCGAGTGCTTCATACTCCTGCGGCTCTGACAGCGCATCCAGCATTCTTCCCAGCTCGTCGGATGTTCCCATCTCAAAGCTTTTGGACGAAAACTTTGTCAGCGCCTCGACATGATCCGCCTGCCCCAGTTTTGGCGCACAGGTTCTCATATCCCAGTAGAGCAGAGTGACGATATGATTGTACTGCTTCATTTCGTTCAGATAATCCTGAAATTTTTCAAGTAATTGACTCATATTTCTTCTTTTCCTTATACAAAAATACCATGCAGGAAAATTCTCCCACATGGCATTATCTTATCATATCTTGTCTGTTCTGTCACTGACTGATTTTTCACACCGGCTATAAAGCTTCTATCTTTCCATCCTTTAAATATATTATCCTGGATGCCTGTTTTGCTATCTTTTCATCATGGGTGACGATGATGACCGTTTTGCCGGAACGGTTCAGCTGTATCAGCAGGTCTATTATCTCCTGACCGGTCTTGCTGTCAAGCGCTCCTGTCGGCTCGTCCGCCAGTATGACAGATGCCTCCGTGACCAGTGCCCTCGCGATCGCACAGCGCTGTTGCTGACCGCCCGATAACTTTGTCGGGATCTTATCCACATACTGCTCCATGCCAACCTTTTCCAGCATATCCATTACGATCTCATTTCTTTTCTTTCTCGGCATATTAACCGCTCTCAAGGGCAGTTCCACATTTTCTCTTACCGTATAATCTTTTAGCAAGGCAAACTGCTGAAAAATAAAACCGAAATTCTGTCTCCTGAACTTATCCAGCCTGTCATTCTTTAGTTTTCCTACATTTGTTCCATTAAAGATATACTCTCCCTGATCCCAGCCGTCCATACATCCTATGATGTTCAAAAGCGTGGTTTTGCCGGAACCGGATGCTCCCATAATGGCAACCATTTCGCCATCATTGATTTCGAGGGAAATATCCTGCAGGGCCGGAATATCATTGCTGTCTTTATTATAGATTTTTGTAATTTTATTCATCGATATCATATTCTGCTCCTTAATCTATATTCTTTAAGATGCCTGCCGGTTTCAATTTCATTACCGGTATCATGGGAAATGCCCCCAATACAATGCCAAATAGAACAAATATCAGCATCATCTGCAAAAATCCCAAACGGATATTTTCATACCAGACAACAATATTTCCATGCAGTAACTCGTACCCGCACGTGAGCAGCAACGCCGTCCCCAGGGCAATCCCTTCATACAGGGCAAACTGAAATATGATATCCGCAAGAAGCCTCAGCTTTCCATATCCCAATGTACGTTTCAGCATATACTGATAAATGTGCATGTCTCCCCAAAAATATGCCAGAAAAGCGCAGTTGGTAAAACATAAGATCAGCATTCCCCAATACACTTTCTGATACATAGACATAAATACCGAAAACCTACGTTCGCTCGAAGAATCCCCCACATCCGTTTCCATTTCAAGCTCATAAAAATTTTCTTCTGTAAAAAATGTATGCAGCCACTCCATAAACAGCTCCGTTTCATCGGATAGATTACTTTCATAGATAACACATGTTCCTTCTGTATCAAAGACTATCTTATCAAGTTGTTCCTGCGATAAACTATCTTTAAAGACAAGGCATCTCTCATCCTCACCCGTGAAATTATTGGAAACATATTCTCCGATCACACAGCTCTCGATCTGGAATATTTTTATATACCGGATACCGTTCCTCACATAGGTCTCGCCTTCCCATGCATCACCGATGATACATTTCGGGGCAGATATGGCATCGGCATTGGCGCCTAGGCAATAATTCTCATATTTCACAGTATCCCTCAGTCCTTCATCTCGTGCCCATAAAATATCTATGCTATCCGTATTGATCACGCCTTCTCCAACCGGTCCGCTACATTGAAAAACAATATTTCCGCCTGACGTCATCCCCTCTTTGATATCATTGGAATTATGTACATCTTCTGCAAAAATCCCCCTTACGCCGTGCGTATATCTGTATACCGACTCCTCCCTGACCTCGCTCACCCAGGCAAGCTGCCGGTTCAGATCCAATCCGTAATACATGATAATGAATGATACAAAGAAGGAAAGAAGAAACAGCGCGGAAAAAAATCTGTTATACTTAAAAAGTCTTTTTAACATGATAATCCCTTTCTATTCCCATGTTCCTCTGACAATATCCGGAATGCTCTTTTTCTTAATATATATGATTGGAACGACTGAGCACAATAACGCCATTACTCCCGCAGACACCAGTAAGAATGCCGGAGCAATTCCCCATATAATATATCTCACTCTATATGCAGCTGCACTGGAAACATCCGGATGACTGCTTAACAATTTATAAAACAGGATCACGATACCGTAAGAAATAACCGAAGCCAGAAACATTTTTATCATATTCTCGCCCAAAAGAATCCGAAACACTTTCTTTTGGTCTATTCCTGATATGAGCCATACTCCCAACTCATCTTTTCTGGACAGGATCGTCAACAACTGGGTAGTCAATATCATTATAAACGACGAGAACGATAACAAAACGGCCAGCTTTGCAATCGCATTGATCAGCCAGTCCTCCTCTGACAATACAGTATCTATTCTGTTCTGCAGTGTTCCCGTCTCTGCCCCGATCCCATATTCCTCAGCAATACTTTTTATTCTCCCGGCGGCTTCTTCGTAAGTACTTCCATCCGAACATTTAAAGATAAAATCTACGGAAAGATAACTAGCGCTGCTGGGAGGCATGACCAATACCATATTATCCATTGCCACAGAATAGCTAAGCTGCATTCCTCCTATATTCCATAAAAGGATCTGCGCATCAAAAATACTTGTATTTTTCTGTAGTACTCCTTCCACCACGCAGCGAGTCCCAGATATCTCATCTACAAACACCGTACCTACCGGAATATCTCTGAAATTATATCCCAGATATATCAAACTCTCGTCATTGCTTGCTATCCTATCCGTGTTTCCTTGATATAACTCCAAATCATTGATATGGAATGCCGGTCCTGACATATATACCCCTTGGACACAATTGGGATCTGCATCAAATTCCCTGACATGGCTGTTCTGTATTTCCAGTATCTCATTCCAATAATCCGTCTCACCGTCAACAGTGATCAGATGAGCGAAACCTACGTAGGACCATTGTCCTACACCGTCGATTTCAGGAGCATTATAAACATCAACTATAAAATCTGAACCCGTTTTTTGCGCTAAATCTCTGATATTGGTATTACGGGCAACTCCGTACATTGAAATATCGTCCGCAAGAGATTTATAGATCATATTTTCTCCGTGGTGCAAAATCAGCAATACGGTCACAGCCGCACACAAAAGCGACAGTGCAAATGATGAAACCGCAATATTGAATACATGCATCTGCCTTTTTCCTAAAAATCTTTTCCTAATATAAAATAAATAATTGACCACAATCTTTTCCCCTGTGTAAAATTTAGAAAAAGGAGCTTTTCTCAAAGCCCCTTTTTTAGCATTATAAAATCATTTCGCCTTGTCAATCGAACTTCCGATATCATGACGCATATATTTGTTGGCAAAATCAACCCACTCCGTTGCCTCATAAGCCTTTGCGCGGGCTTCATGCAGATCCTTTCCGGCCGCCGTGATCCCCAGCACACGCCCTCCGTTGGTCACGATCTTTCCGTCCGCGTCAAATTTCGTTCCAGCATGGAAACAGAAGTAATCGTCTTTGCCGTCAAAGCTTTCCAGTCCTTTGATCTCAAATCCTTTTTCGTATGCTACCGGATAACCGTCGGATGCCAGCACGACACAGACTGCCGCATTGTCCTCAAACTGCAGATCCACCTCATCCAGTCTGCCTTCCACACATGCCTCCATCACATCGATGATATCGTTTTTCATCCTCGGAAGCACCACCTGTGCCTCAGGATCGCCGAAGCGGGCATTGTACTCAAGCACCTTCGGTCCGTCCTCCGTCAGCATCAGTCCGAAGAAAATGACGCCGACAAACGGTCTGCCCTCGGCAGCCATAGCGTCTACCGTAGGCTGGTAGATATTTTTCCTGCAAAATTCATCCACTTCTTTTGTATAGAACGGGCTCGGCGAGAAATTGCCCATACCGCCAGTATTGAGTCCCTCGTCACCGTCTTTCGCCCGTTTATGATCCTGCGCGGAAGACATGATCTTGATCGTTTTTCCGTCCACGAAAGAAAGCACGGACACCTCACGCCCCGTCATGAATTCCTCAATGACCATGGTGTTGCCCGCAGTGCCGAACTTCTTATCCTCCATGATCTCCCGCACACCTGCCTTCGCTTCTTCGAGGTTATTACAGATCAATACCCCTTTTCCGAGCGCAAGACCGTCCGCCTTCAGCACGATCGGCATTTTGGCAGTCTCCAGATACTTTAACGCCGCCTCCGGCGAGGTGAAATTCTCATAAGCCGCCGTCGGAATATGATACTTTTTCATCAAATCCTTGGAAAATGCCTTAGAGCCCTCTAAGATCGCCGCAGCCTTCCGCGGACCGAACACCTTTAATCCCTCTGCCTCAAAGACATCCACAATACCGCCAACCAGCGGATCATCCATGCCGATAATGGTAAAATCGATCTCTTTTTCTTTTGCAAAAGCTACAAGCTTATCAAATTCCATCGCACCGATCGGTGCGCACTCCGCCAGCGCAGCAATTCCCGCATTCCCCGGAGCACAGTATATTTTATCGACTCTCTTACTTTTTGCGACGCTCGTCACAATGGCATGCTCGCGACCGCCGCTTCCAACTACCAATACTTTCATTTGAATTTCTCCTTGTTCCTTTATTCCTCAATCCGAACATGTCCGTCCACGACAGACACCCTGCCGTTTGCAATCAGGTCAATAGCTTTTGGCAGGATCAGCCACTCCGCCTGTTCCATCACACGGCGCTGCAATACCTCCGGTGTATCCCCCTGCTGTACCTCTACCGCCTTTTGCAGGATGATCGGTCCGGTGTCCGTTCCCTCATCAACAAAATGTACGGTGGCTCCGGTCACTTTGACTCCGCGGGCGAGCACGCCCTCGTGTACCTTCAGCCCATAATATCCCTTGCCGCAGAATGACGGTATAAGGGACGGATGGATATTGATGATGCGGTTGCGGTATTCTTCTATCATCATTTCTGGGATGACAACGAGAAAACCTGCCAGTACCACAAGATCCGGCTGATACGAATTCAACTGCTGCAACAACGCCCGGTTAAATTCATCCCTGCTTTCATACATTTTCGGAGAAATGCAGACTGCATCAATCCCGTTTTTCTTTGCACGCTCTAATGCGTAC
>JAAUZB010000009.1 GCA_014804775.1 Roseburia sp.
ATGTCGATCGTCACCTCATAATAGTCTATGTAATTATCCGAATATGCGATCTTCATCGGATATTCACGCCTTGTATCCATATATTCGATCGGCAGATACTTATCCTGCGCATGAAGGATCACCTGTGCCGCATCACCTTTTTTTGTCTCAAGCCTGATCAGAAAGCGCCCTTTCTCTATCGCGAAGCAATATTTTTTATCTGCGAAATGTCTGATCGCTGCATATTCCATAATTTTTCCCCCATTTTCCCCATATACTATACTTGCATTGTACTCTTATATATATTATAATTCTTGTAATATACCCTTGTATTTTTAACACAATCCTATTTTCATCATACAAACAAGCCGCTTGGAGGACTCTCATGGACTACACACCTTTGCATGAAACAAAAATACACGGAATCATCCCCTTTCCTTACAGCGTCTATCGGGTTAATATTCCCGGGTGGATTCCCTCTTATCCCCTTCACTGGCATGACGATTTTGAACTAATCTACTGTACCGCAGGACAGGTACAGGTCACACTGTGGGGACAGGCACATACCCTCTGTGCCGGAGATCTGATCGTAATCCTTCCCCACGCTGTACATTCCATTGAACAGGCAGATCTGGAAGACGGAGAATACTTCAATATCATGTTTCATCCATCTCTTTTTGAGGGTTCNGAAGACGACCTCTGTTATGACAAATATGTCCTCCCTTTTTTNAACGGAGAAAAAAATATGGATTNCTTCTATCCTGCCGCTTCCGGTTTTAATCAGGCTGTAACNCCNTGCATCCTGGCATTGCTTGAACACCGTCAGGACAGCTATTCCACCCGAGAGTTGCTGATCAANTCTAATCTGTTTCTTCTGCTTCATTACATAAACC
This sequence comes from Roseburia sp., assembly GCA_014804775.1. Taxonomy (GTDB): domain Bacteria; phylum Bacillota; class Clostridia; order Lachnospirales; family Lachnospiraceae; genus Roseburia. Next base: position 873 of record JAAUZB010000009.1, read on the forward strand.
AATACAGTACTGTTGCCAGCAGCGACANCAGTTCNTCGCAGTTNTCCTTTAGCCGGCTTAAGAATGCGCTCTATTATGTTCAGAAATTTTATGACAGTGAAATTTCCATTCAGAAGGCGGCCAGCCAGTGCGGCTTCTCAGAAAGCCATTTTATGAAATTATTTAAGGAATTTACGGGAATGAGTTTTAATGCCTATCTGGTGAATTACCGCCTGGATCTGGCGGCAAAGCAATTATCCGAAACAAACTTTAAAGTGATCGATATCGCAGAAAATTGCGGTTTTCATAATCAGTCCTATTTTACAAGAGCTTTTCAGAAAAAATACCGTAAAACACCGCTTGCATACAGAAAAGNGGCCCAATCNGACCGNAATTTAAAAAGAGAACAGTAAAAATGCGGCAGCGAAAAGCTGCCGCTAACTTTTTTAAGTATACCTTATCAGCTGTTAAAGAGCGGTGTNGATAAATATCTGTCGCCAGAGTCAGGAAGCAATACAACAATGGTCTTTCCTGCATTTTCAGGTCTGGCTGCAAGAATGGAAGCCGCCTTAAGCGCAGCGCCTGANGAAATACCTACCAGAATACCTTCAGCTAATGCAAAAGCCTTTCCCTCGGCAAANGCATCCTCGTTCTCTATTGTGATCACTTCGTCATAAATTTTTGTATTCAGAACCTCCGGNACAAANCCGGCTCCAATNCCCTGNATCTTGTGAGCNCCCGGTGTTCCCTTAGAAAGTACAGGACTTCCNGNGGGTTCNACNGCTACCACCTTGACATCCGGATTCTGNTCCTTTAAGTATTCGCCTACACCCGTGACCGTTCCGCCTGTGCCGACACCTGCCACAAAAATATCNACTTTTCCGTCTGTCTGTNTCCAGATTTCCGGTCCCGTAGTCGCCTTGTGCACAGCAGGATTTGCAGGATTTACAAACTGNCCGAGAATGACTGCCCCGTCAATTTCTTTCTCAAGCTCCTCCGCCTTCGCNATAGCCCCTTTCATACCCTTTGCGCCTTCGGTTAATACAAGCTCTGCTCCGTATGCCTTCAGAAGATTTCTCCGCTCCACACTCATGGTATCAGGAAGGGTNAGAATGGCTTTGTAGCCTTTTGCNGCTGCGACTGCTGCCAGACCGATTCCTGTATTGCCGCTGGTAGGCTCNATGATGGTAGCCCCCGGCTTTAACTTTCCGCTCTTTTCTGCATCTTCGATCATNGCCAATGCGATTCTGTCTTTTACTGAACCGGCAGGATTGAGATACTCAAGCTTCGCTATGATCTCTGCCCCTTTCACCCCCGCCTTTTCACTGTAGCGGTTAAGTTTAAGCAACGGTGTTCCTCCAATTAGTTCCAATGCGCTCTCTTTGATTTCTGACATATTGATTCCCTCCTGTTTATTTTGGATTCGTTCTTTTCATTTTTTCTATACCTATCTTTTTAATAGGTGTTGTAAGTATTGCGTTAGTGTTATTATAAACACTGTCTTCTCTCTTGTCAATTATTTTTTTAATGCAAGGGATACATTGCATCCTTCAATTGTTCCAATGCCTGCTCTAATATGCTTCTGGGGCATGCCACATTGAACCGTTCAAATCCGGCTCCGGTTTTTCCGAACATCGTGCCGCCATCCAGCCACAACTTTGCCTTCTTAACGATAAGCTCTTCAAGCTCCTCTTCCGGTAAACCTAATCCCCTGAAGTCCACCCATACAAGATAAGTGCCTTCCGGCTCTGTCATCTTAAGCATTGGAAGCTCCGTTTGTATATAATTCCTCATAAATTCTATATTTCCGGCAACATATTCCATCATGCGCTCATACCACTCATCCCCGTATCGGTATGCTGCTTCACAGGCAGTAAGACCGATGACGTTGAGTTGGCTGTACCCTGTCGCATCAATCTGTTTCCTAAACAGCCCGCGAAGCTTTCCATTTGGGATAAAAATATTGGAAACCTGAAGTCCTGCAAGGTTAAATGTTTTTCCCGGCGAGGTACAGGTGACAGATATGTCTGCAAATTCTTTTTTTAAGTCTGCAAATACATAATGCTTCCTGTCGCCGAACACAAAATCCTCATGGATCTCATCACTTACAACAATCACATTGTACTTTTGACATATCTCTCCCACCCGTATAAGTTCCTCTTTCGTCCAAACCCTGCTGACAGGATTATGCGGACTGCAGAGAAAGAACAATGGAATACGGTTCTCCACAATCTTTCTTTCAAAATCTTCAAAATCAATATGATATTTTCCGTCTTCTGAAAGAATGAGGTCATTGCTGACAACCCTTCTGTCATTATTCTCAATTACGTTTGAGAACGGATAGTACACAGGCTGCTGGATCAGCACCGCATCCCCAGCCTTAGAATATGCTTTCACAGCCNTGGCAAGTGCAAATACTACGCCCGGTGTCTTTACCAGCCACTCACGCTGCACGTTCCAACCGTGCCGCCTTTTCATCCAGCCCGCCACTGCCTCAAAGTACTCTTCCCGACTCTCCGTATAGCCAAAAATCCCATGCCTCACTCTTTCTTCCGCCGCATCGAGTATCCTTTTTGATGTCATAAAGTCCATGTCAGCCACCCACAGTGGCAGCGCATCTTCCGGCATTCCCCGTCTTGCTGCAAAGTCGTATTTCAGACTGTCCGTATTTCTTCGCTCTATCACNTTGTCAAAATTTATATTTTCTTTCTGCATTCCTCTCACTCCTTGTCCAAGGGGCAATTGCCCCACAGTATACGGCTACAGTGCCAATTTCTGCATTTATTATATGTCACGCGGCTCAACTTCGGTATTACATTCTCCTTAGAATCAGTTATCAGCTTTTCTTATAGCTTTTCTTCTTGATTGCCTATATGGCCTGTGATAAGATAGGTTTTGAAAGCATAGGAGGTACGTATTTTGAAGATTTCAACCCGGGGCCGGTATTCATTCCGCATGATGATCGATCTTGCCCANCANTATAATGACGGCTTTATCGCCTTGAAAGACATTTCTGCCCGACAGAATATTTCCAAAAAATACTTAGAGCAGATTGTCCCCTTCTTAAACAGGAGCAATCTGCTGAATGCAAACAAAGGTCATATGGGCGGCTACCAGCTTGCGAAAGCTCCCTCTGAAATCACTGTGAGGGAAATCCTTGAGAGCGCAGAAGGAAGCCTTGCGCCTGTAAGCTGCATGGATAACAGCCCAAACCTTTGTGAAAACTGTGACGGCTGCCTTACCCTTCCTGTATACGAAGGACTGTACCATGTAATCCTTGATTACCTGAACAACATTACATTACAGGATGTCATAGACCGACAGCCAAATGCCTGTGAATACTATATATGATCCGCGATTTCCTTTCTCCATTACATTCCGATCATAGAGGTAAAATTCTNCATCATTTCAGATATTNTGATCTGCTGCGGGCAAACCTGCTCACAACTTTTGCACCCGACACAGTTNGCCGGCCGTTTTTCCTCTGGCATNCTGCCCACTGCCATCGGAGCGATAAAGCCGCCNCCCGAGATTTTATGCTCATTATACAGCGCGATNANNTCGGGTATAGGNANTTCCTTNGGACAGTGGCTGGTGCAATAATGACAGGCTGTGCAGGGAAGACCTCCCTTTACAGTCTCCTCATCCGCATACTTCACCAAAGTGTCAAATTCTTCCCTGCTTAAAGGTTCATCTGTCGCGTATGTAGCAATATTAGCTTTCAGCTGCTCCATATTGGACATACCGGACAGCACCATAGTCACACCGGGAATACTCTGCAGGAAACGGAATGCCCACCCGGGAACCGTTTCTTCCGGACGCATAGACTGCATTGCTGCAGCCAGTTCATCAGAGGCTTTCGCGAGTTTTCCACCCCGCAGCGGTTCCATAACCCAAATAGGGATACCGGCTTTCTGCAAAATGGCAGCCTTCTCCTGTGCTTTCTGAAAATGCCAGTCCATATAGTTAAGCTGAAGCTGACAGAATTCCATATGCTGTCCATATGCATCCAGAAAACGCTGAATCACTTCTGCACTGCCATGAGCGGAAAAGCCAAGATGCCGGATACGCCCGTTCGCTTTCTGCTTCAGCAGATACTCCAAAATCCCATATTGGGGGTCAAGATATGCGTCAATGTTCCCTTCGTAGACATTGTGGAACAAATAGAAATCAAAATACTGGGTCTGACATTTTTCAAGCTGTCTCTCAAATATNTCTTCCNCCTTNCCCATATTGGAAAGATCATAGCCGGGGAATTTACTGGTAAGGTAATAGCTCTCNCGCGGATACCGGGAAAGATACTTTCCCGCAACCANCTCAGAATTGCCGTTGTGATATCCCCATGCCGTATCAAANTAATTGATTCCGCTCTTGTAAGCAAAATCGATCAGTTCTGCAGCGGCTGCCTCATCCACTGTCGCGTCATTGCCATCCAGTACGGGCAGGCGCATCATCCCAAGCCCCAAACCGGATAATTGTATGTCCTGAAATTTTCTGTAAATCATATTCTCTCTCCCTTCTTCTTATTNAAAAGTATTGTCAATTTTTCAATCGGTGTCAGGCACAACTGCCTATTTTGCCGCAGACAACAACCTCGCCTTTTGCATTCTCATCATCCATGATCAGCTCTCCCACTTCCGGCACCTGAATCCGACCGGACATAGGGTTCTTAATGCTGTCAACCTTTGTCGTNATCTGCGCCTCCACTTCAGATTTCTCAAAAGCGAGATCCGTATCNATCATTTCACAATCGATCAATTTCAAGTCTTTGCAGTAACACAACGGCTGTGTTCCGATNATCTTACAGTTGATCAGAGTCAGCCCGTTCGAATACCATGCCAGATATTCACCCTTTACCACACTGTTTTTTACTGTAACGTTTTCACCGTGCCAGAAGGCATCCTTCGTATCAAACACACAGTCTTCAAATGTTGCATTCTTAATGTACTGGAATGAGTATTTACCTTTGAATGTCACGCGTCTGAATGTCAGGTTCTCCGAGCGCATCATAAAATACTCGCTGACTGCCGTGGTNTCTTCCATNCANATTCCCNGCACAGACCAGCCAAATTCCGGNGAAATNATNTCACAGTTCTTTATGGAGACATCACTGCACTCACGCAGTGCTTTGATTCCGTATAGCTTACTATCCGTGATCTCTATATTGTCGGAATACCACAATGCTGCCCGGCAGAGCTCCGTCATTTCTGAATCTTTGATTTTGAGTCCACGGTCATGCCAGAACGGATAACGCAGATTGAAAAAACAATGCTCCGTCACAATATCCGTCCCCTCCTTAAATGCACTTTCACCGTCCGCCGGCCCGTCAAAAGAACAGTTTGTTACCAATACACCTTCGCTTCCGTAAAGTGCGCGTTCCATGTCAAAAGTCTGATTTTCGATTATTTCCATGATATTTCCCTCCATAATTTAGCAGCGCGTGATCTGATAAACCAGATAATCAAGACAGTCTATACACTTTTCTTCCTGGCAACACTCGTCTTCAGATAAGAGCTTTGCCTTATGCACCTTGTTCAAAAGACCCGTTCTGTGCTCTTCCAGCCGTTTCAGCAGCTCATTCTTTTTTCCCTGTTCTATGCAAGTGATGCAGCACTCAATGATGTCCGGGGCACACCCCGCATCCTGCAGGTTTTGAACAATCGCTTCCTTCGAGCCATATTCGATCAGTTTCTCCAGCATAATTCCTCTATCATCCATCTTTTCTCACCGTAGCCAATCTGAATATTCATAAATCTTATTTCCGATGTTCATTATACCTGTCTCTCCACATAATAACAAATACTTATTTTTAATCCATTTGTATAGTTGAAACCTATTCAAAAATATGCTATATTGCATGAAGTGAAATATAAGAAGGAAGGATGCCAGAATATGGAATTGCGTGTACTTCAATATTTTCTTGCAGTGGCAAGAGAGCAAAGCATTGTGAGAGCAGCAGAATCACTGCACCTTTCGCAACCCACTCTTTCCACCCAGATAAAAGCTATGGAAGAAGAATTAGGGAAACAGCTTTTGATCCGCGGAACGAAGGGTTCCAGAAAAGTCACCCTTACGGAGGAAGGAATGATCCTTAGAAGAAGGGCGGAAGAGATTTTGAATTTAGTACAAAAAACCGAGCGGGAAATCTCTCTATCCGATCAAGTCACTGTCGGCGATGTCCACATCGGCGCAGGAGAAACCGATGCGGTCCGTTTTATCGTAAAAGCGGCAAGAGAGCTTTATAAAACCTGTCCCGGCATTCAATACCATATTTCCAGTGGAAATTCTGAATTTGTGCTTGAACAACTAGATAAGGGATTAATTGATTTTGGAATTGTGTTTGGCTCTATCGACCACGCAAAATACAATTCGATCCCGTTACCCCATAAAGATATCTGGGGCGTACTGATGCGCAAGGATTCACCACTGTCCGCAAAGGAAGCTATTTCCCCTGAGGATTTGTGGGATAAGCCTCTGATCGTATCGAGACAAGATGATAATAATGGAATTCTGACTGCATGGATAGAACGCGAGATTTCTGAACTTAAAATTGTTGCCACCTATAATTTGCTTTTTAATGCCTCCCTAATGGTGGAAGAAGACTTGGGATATGCAATCGGATTTGATAAAATAATCAACACTTCCGGTAACAGCAATTTATGCTTCCGCCCGCTCTCCCCCCAAATAGAAGAAGGCATGTGCATTATATGGAAGAAATATCAAATATTCTCTAAGTCTTCGGAGAAATTTATGCAACAAATAAAAGAGTCCTCTTATCTTATTTCTTTAGCATCGCTTTGATTCCACGAATATAATGACCGTTTGCCATTTCCAAAAGCCCCTGTGCCATAGAGTCGGACATAGAACCGCCGGCACTGATCACGGAAGCCCGCAGGGGGCAGTCGGTGGCACAGACCATCATCATCTTAAATGCCGGATCGGAGTAATCCTTTTTTCCGCCAAAGCTCTTGGCAATGATATTTTCTGTGACCTTGTACTGTATTTTCATAATCAGGGAACTGCTTTTCATCTCCCAACAGGAATTGTCCATCGTAAACTGTCCTTTTTTCGCTTCGGGAACAATTGCAACAGCATGCCCCATCGCCATCTCCCATTCCTCGCGGGACGGCTTGCCGGAAAGCGTCCTATACCAACTGCCTGTCTGCCATCTTGAAGGCTTTACCGTCTCTCCCTCAATCTCGACAAAACCGCGCAGACGGATATCCCGGGAAGAAGCGGCGAGCAGCACCTCATATTTGCCGCCGGGCACCTTCCAACCGTCTGCCCAGATGGCAAAACTTCGGTCATCAAGGGTAAATGTAACCTGCCTGCTTTCGTTAGGCAAAAGCTCCACACGGACAAAGCCTTTTAATTCGCTGACCGGGCGGTGGATTCCGTCCTGCGGCGGTGCGATGTATAACTGCACCACCTCGGCACCGGCAATGCTGCCTGTATTCGTGACAGTCGCCGTTACCGTACGGTCATGTATCTGCAAATTCCTGTAAATAAATTCTGTGTAGCTCAGTCCATGTCCAAAAGGAAAACGAACAGCAACACCGGCTTTATCATAATAGCGATAACCCACATAAATACTTTCCCGATATTCCACGTTGCGTTTTCCGAAAGTATCCTTGGATATCACATCGTCATATTGCAACGGCCATGTTTCGGTCAGTCTGCCGCTGGGATTTGCCTTTCCTGTCAACAAATTGGCACATGCCTGCCCGCCTGCCTGACCGGATAAGCCCATGTATAAAATAGCTTTTACCTTATCGAACCACGGAAGTTCCATAGCACTTCCGCCCAGCAATACCACCACCGTATTGGGATTGGCAGCAGCAACCGCCTCGATCATCTGGTTATGTCCCTCCGGCAGTTTCATGTTCTCACGGTCAAATCCTTCCGATTCATAACTGTCCGGCAAACCTGCCACGATCACGGCGATCCTGGCCTTTTTCGCCATTGCAGCCGCTTGCTGCAGATCTGACTCCGTCACATTGCCATCTGCATCACAGCAGGGAAGATATGGAACCTTTGGCAGAGCATCTGTAAGGCTTGTGAGACTAATGGGATTGATATGGCTCGATCCGGCGCCCTGATAGCGGAAGTTCTTTGCCATATCTCCGATCAGTACGATATCTTCTGCCTTGACCGGAAGAATGTTCGAATCATTTTTCAGCAGCACTGCACCCTGCTCTGCGACTGTACAGGCAAGCTGATTATGAGCATCGGCATCAAAGCTGCTTTCTTTTTGTATTTCTGCAAAATAAAGTGCCAGACGGATAATTCTTTCTACCACTGCATCAATGTCCGACTCAAAAAGCGTTCCGTTTCTGACCGCTTCCAGCACTTCCTTCTCCATATATTTTGAGCCTCCGGGCATATTCAGATCGCATCCTGCCAGATAGGCTTTGACCCGGTCGCACATTGCGCCCCAGTCGGTGACCACCATGCCGTCAAATCCCCATTCCTCACGCAGCACGTCAGTGAGCAGCCACTTATTATCGCTGGCATGGACACCGTTGATTTTGTTGTAAGAGCACATCACG
>JAAUZB010000010.1 GCA_014804775.1 Roseburia sp.
TAAAGCCATCCATCTGCATAGTCTTTCCTCTCCTCTTCCGACATGCCTACATAGCTTATAAATTCCATCTTAGTCAATGTCATCTGTTTTTCGCCGCACTGATAGCATTCCACATTCCTGCGTCTTGATACCACCCGCATCCATCCGCAGGTATGACAGATAAATACTTTCATCATAAGAACATACGCCTCTTTCCCGTGTTCAATGTTTATTGGTAAAATTATCTCCGCAATGAAAAATCCGAGCCGTCCAGCGTCAGGTTTGGATTGTAGTAAGGATCGCCCCGTTCAATAATCCCTCTCCAATAGGACAGCAGCGTATCCACTTCCCCCTGAAACCGCTCCACTTTATCAGGAGAATCCTCATATCCTCTGGATTTCGACTCATAGTGGTACAGTTCCGCATANGGATCATACACCACCAGCTTTCCCGCCGCACGCACCTTCAGGCAGAAATCTACGTCNTTAAACGCAACTGCCAGTTCCTCCGTCAGACCTCCCACCTGNTCGAACACGCTCCGCTTTGTCATCAGGCATGCCGCAGTCACCGCAGAATAGTCNTGTGCGCATAGGATTCTTCCAAAGTATCCGGTATCGTACNGGGATTTNCCGAGAAAAGCATGTCCCGCCGTGCCNCCNAAACCGATGACAACGCCGGCATGCTGTATTGTACCGTCTTCGTACAAAAGCTTAGCGCCGACCGCACCGACNTCNTCGCGCATACAGTACCCCAGAAGTTCGCGNATACAGCCGCTTCCGATCATCTCCGTGTCATTGTTCAACAGCAGAAAATAATCTCCCTTNGCGTATGCCGCACCNAAATTATTGATNTTAGAAAAATTAAAGCCTCCCTCATAACGGACGACATGTGCATTNTCATGCTCAGCCTCCAGCCTTTTATANTATTCAAAGGTCTCCTGCTCCGTGCTGTTATTCTCGACCACAACAATCTCAAAGTTCCGATAATCNGATTGNCCGTATATAGAATTGATACACTTTGCAAGATCGTCCGCATGATCCTTGTTTGGAATAATGACCGANACAAGCGGTTCCCCGCTCCAACAGTATNTGGTGCGNTACATCCCGTAAAAACGNGCATTTTCCACCTTNGCCGGAATNCCNAGCCTCTCATAATGAGCTTCCACCGCNNGNCTNCCCGCCTCGAANGCATACCGNTTGCTCTCGGGATTTGCCGCAGTGGAATCCATATGNTTGCGCCAGTGATACAGGATTTTAGGCACATGACAAATGNGACGTGCCTGCTCCGTGCATCGCAGAATAAAGTCCAGATCCTGTGCGCCGTCGTATTCTTTCCGAAGCTTTCCGACACGCTGCTGCAGCTCTTTCTTCACTGCGAACAGGTGGCAGATATAGTTGACGCTGCAAAGAAGATCCGGATTAAAATCCGGTTTGAAATGAGGTTCGAAGTACTTTTTCCCNTCCATACTGACCTTNTCTTCATCCGAGTAGAGAACATCNGTCAACGGTTCCTTTCGAATGGCAGCCGCAAATTCATAGAGCGCGTCCGGNGATACCACATCGTCATGGTCTGTCAGAACAAGATAGTCTCCCTGCGCCATCTCAAGCGCTGCGTTTGTGTTCTCCGAAATCCCCCCGTTCTCTCTCAGCGTACAGTAGCGGANCCNTGTGTCCCTCNTTGCATATTCTTCCAATATAGCAATAAGACCGGCNGTTTTNGNNACAGCAGCCTTCTCCGTCTCCTCTTCCACCACTGCCGCCATACACAGTTCCCATTTTNCGTAAGTCTGTGCAATGACCGATTCGATCATGGCNCGCAGATATTCGGGCTTNGTCCGGTAGANCGGAACCAAAATNGAAAACATCGGGCCGTCCCCGTCATTTTCCTGCTGCTGCAGCAGCCGCTGCCTCTGCAGNTCCTCCTCTGTCACNCCATATTTCTTCCGCCAGCTCTCGTAATTGGATTCCTCCTTTTTTCGAAGCTTGCTGTTAATCTTATGCACCGTTGCCGTAAAGCCGTTTCTTCTCAGNTAGCGCACGGTATCTTCCGCCTTTTCCGTCAGAAACTGNCCCGNCGTTCNCTCATCCCATTTTTTTAATCTGACCCGTGCAGCATGCTCTCCGCTGCGCATCTCCAGATAAAANCCTCCTCTGCCGTCTCCCGGAGCCTCNGCCTGCACGAGNAAACCCGGTTTCGCCTCNCNGCTGCATTCNGGAAACACNGAAAGCAGATCCTTGCGTCCNTAATGCTCTGTTNTCTGGGAAAGAAGTGTTTCCGTTCCATGGCAGAGCGTCAGTTTGACCTCTCCTGCTCCCATACACCAGCCGGAAACCCTGACGCNTCCCTCCTCGCGATGNCAGCTCTCGATATAATANCTGATCTCAGANTCCATATTGCACAGTCCGGANACCNAAATCTCATACNCCTTCCTGCGCTCCTGTCCGTATGACGAATACACGGAAAGCTTCCGGCGGCTTTTCCAGTCCCCTGGCAGTATCACGGTGCCAACCACTTCCTCCTCGATCACGTTGACGCTCCCCAGATACTTCTGGCGTACCTCTGCCCCCTGATTGATCTGTATCCCAACCGTCAGTTCCTCGCCGTCAAGCAGAACAGACAGGGAATGGTCCCTCGCACTTCCGTCAAAAAACCAGCCTACGAAGACAAGTTTATTTTTTTCATACAGATGAAACCGTATTTTTTCCACAAAAAATTTATGTGTATCCATTTAGTCTTCCATTCTCTCATTTAATTATCATCATATCCCTTATATTGTCTTATACTACCATTTTATGGCAATTCATGCAAGTTGGATATTCCGAGCTTATTCGACAGAATCTGCGCGCAGATCCTGTGCTGCCTTCCATGATCACATGATTGTCCTAGGCTCTGTTTGAATATACTTGATCGAAAATATTTCAAACTGTGCGGTTGCACTTCTCGGTATGGACGGCAGTTTGAAGGCTCCCATCCTCACACAGACTGGGCAACGCTCCGCCGAACTAACGGCTAACTGCGACTAAGACACTCAGGAATGCCTTCGTGCCTAAGTCTTCATAAGCCGTGGATTTCGTCTCCGCTAAAAACGCCCTCTGATGTCTGCTTAGAGGGCGGGAGCCTCCAAGCTGCCTGTGCATGACCAACGGATATTCAACTGCACGGATTGAAGTATTTGCCGGAAAATTGCACAAAAGAAGATAGGCAAGCGACTTTTGCACCGCGGAAATGAGACTCAAAAATCGTCGAAGCCTCTGCTGAAGACGATTTTCGTCACAAGAGGCTCATTGAAGCGTCCGGTGCAACGGAGCGCGAACAAATTCTTTTGTGCAATTTTGTGTTAAATATTTTTCTAGCAGTGCTTTGAATCCCCGAATCATAATTTACAACTCAGCAATTATCTGCTAAGGTAGATTCAAACAGACATGGAGGTACAACATGACCAGAAAAATAATACTGCAGGCAGCTTCCGCGGTCGCCCTGTTCGCCGCCTGCACTCTCATCTACTACTTTTGGGCTGCAACACAGCAAAAGACGGATTCCACCGGCTACGCGACAGATCCAGCCACGGAATATCTCGTGACACAGTATGCGGACGCCTCCGGGCAGCAGGGAACCTTCTATACCATTACCGCAGAAGACACGCTGATCGTCATTGACGGCGGCTGGGCGCAAAATGCCGATGCCGTGCGAAAGGTCATAAAAAAATACGGCGGCACAGTCAACGCATGGATCATCTCCCATCCGCACCGCGACCATGCAGGCGCATTCAATCAGATCTGCGCCGATCCCGACGGGATTACAGTAGAGCAGATCTACGACAACGGCTTTGACTATGATTTTATTGAATCTGTGGGAGAACCGTATGACGATATCACGGTAATGGAAGAGTATTACGCGCTGACTAAGGATGCCGAAAACGTGACGCATCTGAAACGGGGAGATGTCTTTTCCGCGTGCGGTCTGACTTTTTCTGTCCTGAACGCGTATGATGACATTGTCCTAAGCAATGTGGGCGGTGAAAAAGACTATCAGAACAATGCCTCGCTGCTCCTTCGGGTGGACAGCGCACACAGCAGCATGCTCTTCTGCTCTGATATCAAATATGATATGAACGATGTTCTCCTGTCGGAGTACGCCGATGCCGTCTCCTGCGACTATGTGCAGACCGGTCATCACGGAAACTGGTCATTCTCGGAAGAATTCTACCGTGCCACCGGCGCCTCGGTCTTTTTCTTCGACGCCCCCTCCGAAATCACCGACACCCCTGACTTTCCCGCGTGTGCCTTGAAAGAATATTTTCAGGCAGAGGGAAAGGCGGTGTTCACATTTGACACCGCCCCGAATTCAGTTACTTTAAAATAATGTCCGGACTGTGGCAGATCCTTCCGGATTCCTTCGGGATTCCGCTTTCGGATGCCATTATTCTTTCTCTTTTGTAGTTGTAGTTATGTTAATCAAAAAAATAAGAGGTTTTCCCCTGTTCCTGTCTCTAACTGCTTCAGATCACTTTCTGTCAGGACAGTAGCACCAATATTACGCCTTTCGGAGTATATAATAATAATATGACCCCGCTACCGTAATATTGGAGCTGCCTCTGTTCTCCACGATCACGCGATATTTTCCGTCCGCCGGAATTCTCAGTAAAAAGCCTGCACTTCCTTGTGCCTCTGTATACCAGACATTCCCTTTCGAGTCCTCAATGCCAACCCAGTAAGTCTGGTTTGCCGGTGCCCCCTGACAAGTTATCGAAATCTTGTCCAATGTGTCAAACGAATACTCTACTGATCTCGTGCGGAAATACGGCTGCATGGACCAATTGAAAGATATCACCTTATTCTCGTCAAGAGTTGGACATACTCTCTCAATCCCCAAGTCGGCATCAATGCACTCGTCATAGGTGTGCGCCTCCTCCGCCGGAAGAAAATGCACCTCTCCCAGTTGAAACTCGTTCGGCACCTCTGTCATCGTGCCCCCATATTCCTGCGTCTGCAGATATAAGAAGTCATGCACCGTTGCAAGTCCGACTCCCGCCGCGTATGTAGTGGATATGCTGAGCACGACGAATGCCACTGCCAGCATCACTGATGTGAACCGTCTCACCGGTTTCCAATTTCCGAATACTTTCATATATTCTATTCTCCTCTCCAACCCAAGTCGGGTTTCGAATAGCATCGCGAAAGCTTCGTTCCCGTCAAACGTCTCTAACCCCGGACCTGACATATCCAGAATTCTTGTAAAGTACTCCCCCACCGTGAATTCATCGCGCATCGCATTCGTGGTTTTCCTGTCGCACTCACATTCGCTCCATTCGCACAAATACTTGTCCATGTTTGCCGCAAACGGGCCAAGGCACTGTATCAGTTTCACACATGTACCACAAACGCGAAAGAACACATCACAGCTTCGGTAATGTGTCAGTTCATGGCTGAAGATCACAGTCAGCTGTTCCTTCGTGTACTCCCTCGCGGGAAGAACGATCCTGACCCGGAAGATCCCGGCGATTATCGGACTAACCAGATCACAGTTGCGGTAGAGACCGATCTTCCTGCGGATATGCATCTTCTCCTTGATACGCAGGAACTCTTTCTCCACCGCCGGATCTTCCTCCAGCACACTGCACCGCACCGTTTCGAGGCAGCCTGTATTCTCCCTGACAAGCTGCCTGATATTTCTGCCCACCATCACTGCCCATAAAAACGCTGGCAGAACCAGTAGCGCCATCAAGACTCTGTTCGGCTCAAAATGCGCCTGCCAGACATCATCGCAGATTATAAACCCGCTCTGCCTCAACGTCTGTACCAGCAGATATCCGATCGGCAGTATATAGAGCATACATGCCATTCGCAACGCGCAGTGCTTCAATACCGGATCGTGGTTGTAACATGCCTTCAGGAATAATCTCCAGATAGCATATGCAATAGAACCTGTAAACGATGTAATGATCATCGCAAAAAATATTTGACTAGCTAAGTTCATCAATTTTTCTCTTTAGTCTGTCTACGTCTTCTTTGGTAAGAATATCCTCACAGAGACTGCATGCAAATGCCGCCATGTCTCCCTGTGCAAAAAATCTCGCATTCTCATTCATCGTGGCTTTCCAAAACTCTGCCTTACTCACCACCGGCTGATAGTAAGAATATCTCCCCTTACGGTATGAAGTCAAAAAGCCCTTCCGCACCAATCTTGATAAAAATGTGGAAACGGTCTGAGGCTTCCAAGCCTTCCCATTTTCTTCGTTGACTCTGTCCATCACATCCTGTAAAGCCAGTTCCTCCGGAGAATCCCAAATCACCTTCATAACCAGTCTTTCGCATGCTGAAATACCGTTCGTATCCATTCACTGCTCCTTTCTACCGTGATATGCTGTACGTAGTATGCACTACGCGCATAAAAATCATACCACGTTTTCCCTTTGTTTTCAATTATTAATTTCATTCTTACAAACGCAGTGTATTTTACACCCCTTTTCTTGCATTCGAAGAATTTCATCCTTGTGTATTATAACGTAATCTTTCAGAGAAATCCATACTTTCTGTAACGAATATCAAAAAATTTATTCAATTTTTCCTATTTGTAGTACACTTTATTTTGTAGTAATTTTTTGACCGACCTATCCTTCTACAACTGCCTCGTCTTCGTCGGTTTCTCCGATACTCACCTCGATCATCCGGAGATCAGCGCCAAGCGCCCGGATGCTGTGCGCCATCCCCGCCGCAATGCTGACCGTAGAACCGGCGATCAGATCTACTCCCGCGCCTTCCAGAATCAGCTTTCCCATACCGGACAGCACGGTGATCGTCTCTGTGTGCCTCAGATGCTTATGATATGGCATTTCCTTTCCGGCAACCACCTTGATACGCCTTGTCACGCTGCGGATGCCCTCGTCGTCATCATTGTCGATCGTCTTGATCGTTCCCCAGCGCCGTTCCTCATATTTGGATGTGTCGCCGATATGTCCGAGACAGTCCTTGATGTAGGAGCTCTGGTGCTTGTCCGCGATCAGTATTCCGTCGTGTGACGCCGCGATCACCATATTCTTTGCGCCCATCACCACCATGGGAATTCCGAGCACATTGATAGCATGGCTGTTCTCGCAGGTATCATCCCATGTCACATCTCCAATACTGTTCTCGGGCATCTCCTCCGTCAAGGTGTTCCACGTCCCGAGATCCTTCCAGATATCGTCATACCGGATCGCTGCGATCCGATCCCAATGTTCAAGCACTTCATAGTCAAAGCTTTTCTTTGGAAGCTTCTCGTAATCCGCCACCAACCGGTTGTAATCCGCCGTCACGCCGTATTTTTCCATCCACTGTGCCGCCATGGACAGCTTAAAGCAGAAGACGCCGCAATTCCAAAGTGCGCCCTGCGCCACCAGTTCTTCGGCCCCGGCCTCATCCGGCTTCTCCCGAAAGCCCGATACCTTCAGCAGCTCACCGTCTCCCTTTTCGGGAACGATATAGCCGTATTTGGTGGAAGGATACGTCGGAACTCCGCCGAGCAGACCGATCGTCTGCTCCGAAGCCTCAATATACTCCCCAAGCTTTTTTATTCTCAAAAAAAATTCACCGGTCGTATAGGGATCTACCGGAAGAAACGCCACCACATCCTCCTCGTTCGCCCCCTTCTTGGACAGCAGATATGCACAGGATAGCATGACCGCCGGAAAAGTATCCCGGCGCATCGGCTCGACCGCCACCTCCGCAGCGCCGTTCAGCTGGCTCTCGATCAACTCCTCCTGCGCGCTGCTGGCACAGACAATGGTATTTTCCGACAGTCCGGCTCTCTTAAGCTGCCCGAACACCCTCTGGAGCATGGAACATTTCTCCCCGGCACCTTCTTCCGTGTCATGGTTCATCAGCTTTATATACTGTTTTGAGCAAAGATCATTTGAAAGCGGCCAGAGTCTCTTGCCCGAACCGCCAGATAGCAATACGATATACATACGAAGCCCCCTCATTTCTATAATCGGATATCAGCTCTTCCCAAGAGCCACTGCCATATCAACGCTCTGCACGCATCGGATTGTTCAAAAAGTCCTCATAGGAAAAACGAATGCCCTCTTCAAGCTCCGTCTTGTATTTCCATCCCAGCGCGGCACTCTTCGACACATCCAAAAGCTTTCTCGGCGTGCCGTTCGGCTTTGATGTATCCCACCGGATCTCACCGTCATAGCCGATGACCTTTGCCACAAGCTCGGTCAGCTCTTTGATCGTCAGCTCCTTGCCCGTTCCGGCATTGACCGTCTCGTCCCCGCTGTAATTGTTCATCAGAAATACGCAGAGATTTGCCAGATCATCCACATACAGGAACTCACGCAACGGACTTCCGTCTCCCCAGCAGGTTACATACGGCAGATTCTGCTCCTTCGCCTCATGGAAGCGGCGGATCAGTGCCGGCAGCACATGGCTGTGCGTTGGATGATAGTTGTCATTCGGTCCGTAGAGATTCGTAGGCATAACGGAAATATAGTCCGTGCCGTACTGCTTATTCAAATACTCACAGTATTTCAATCCGCTGATCTTAGCGAGCGCATACGCTTCGTTCGTCTCCTCCAGCTCACTGGTCAGAAGACAGCTCTCCTTCATCGGCTGCGGCGCCATCCGCGGATAGATGCATGACGAACCCAGAAACTCCAGCTTCTTACAGCCGCATTTCCACGCAGAATGGATCACATTCATTTCCAGCATCATATTGTCATACATGAAATCTGCCAGCGCTTCCTGGTTTGCCACAATACCGCCAACCTTAGCTGCCGCTAAGAATACATATTCCGGTCTCTCCTCCTCAAAAAATTTCTCCACTGCAGCCTGCGAGCACAGATCCAGCTCTTTGTGGGTCCGCGTGATAATATTGGTATATCCCTCACGTTCCAACTCGCGCACAATGGCAGAACCTACCATTCCCCTGTGCCCCGCCACGTATATTTTCGCATCTTTTTCCATCATGTTCTTTCCTCCATCCAAAGCCTGTCAGCTTTCCTTTGCCACAAGCTCCATGTCGTGTCTTACCATAATTTTTACCAGTTCTTCAAATGTCGTCTTGGTTGGATTCCAGCCAAGCTCCGTCCTTGCCTTGGTCGGATCTCCCCACAGGTTCACAACATCCGTCGGACGGTAAAACTCCGGTGACACCTCGATCACTGTCTTGCCGGTCGCAACATCGACACCGATCTCTTCCATTCCTTCTCCCCGGAATTCCAGCTCGATGCCTGCCTCACGGAACGCATGCTCGCAGAACTCGCGAACCGAATGCTGTTCGCCGGTCGCAATGACAAAATCCTCCGGCTTGTCATTCTGAAGGATCAGCCACATACACTCCACATAGTCCTTTGCGTAACCCCAGTCACGGAGAGAGGAAAGATTGCCGAGATACAGCTTGTCCTGCTTTCCCTGTGCGATCCTTGCCGCTGCAAGAGAGATCTTTCTTGTCACAAAAGTCTCTCCCCGCCGTTCAGACTCATGATTGAACAGTATTCCGCTGCAGCAGAACATTCCGTAAGCTTCGCGATACTCCTTCACGATCCAGTAGCCGTACTGTTTCGCTACCGCATACGGACTGTACGGATGAAACGGCGTCGTCTCGCGCTGCGGGACCTCCTCTACCTTTCCGTATAATTCTGAGGTAGATGCCTGATAAATGCGGCAGCTCTTCTCAAGTCCGCAGACGCGCACTGCCTCCAGTACACGCAGCACGCCGGTTGCAACCACATCGGCAGTATACTCCGGAACGTCAAAGCTTACCTGCACGTGGGACTGTGCCGCCAGATTGTAGATTTCGTCGGGCCTGACCGCTCCTACGATTTTGACCAGACTCATGGAATCCGCAAGATCGCCGTAGTGCAGATGGAAGTTGGGGTTCCCGCTTAGATGGTCAATCCGCTCCCTCTTCTCTGTCGAGGAGCGGCGCACCATGCCGTGAACCTCATACCCCTTTTCCAACAATAGCTCTGCCAGATAGCTTCCGTCCTGACCGGTTACTCCGGTAATCAATGCCTTTTTGCTCATTTCATCTCTCCTTCTTCTCGTTCTATGATTATTTTGCGAATATCTATTCTTCAAACCATTGACTAGAATATCCGAATTTTACCTTTTTTACAATTGAATATCTTGCCCAAAAATAGTATTATATTGCTATCATACCGACACGGAGAATTTTTATGGAAAAGTCTTTTTTTGAAAAATACAAGACCTCGGAAGCTACCAACACCAGACGCGTCATCAACACGCCGTCCGCGTTTACCAGAGAAAATTTTTTTTACATTCAGGAAGCAGGCTATTTAAAAAGCCTCAAACCTCATCTGAGCAGAAGAAGCGGTCTGCGCTCCTATCTTTTTTTGATCGTGCTCTCCGGCAGCGGTGACATTTCCTACTGCCCGCCCTCATCCGATATGACACAGGTATCCGCCGCACCCGGCGACTGTTTCTTTCTGGACTGCATGGGCGAGTACACGCATATCAGCAGTGAGCAGGACCCCTGGGAGCTTTTGTGGATTCATTTTTACGGTCCACAGGCAGATGCCTATTACCGTTATTTCTGCGAACAGCATAGCTGGCATTTTCACAGCAGCCATCTCTCGATGCTGACCGATGCCATTTCGTCTGTGATACGGTACCACGAAGAAAAAACAGATGACACGGATCTTCTCACCGCACGGCAGATCGTGAACATCCTGACCCTGATCTGTACCGAATCCGAGACGCACGGGGAAGCAGACTCTGCCCTGAGCGAAAAGCTTAAAAACGTCGCCCGCTATCTGGACGAACATTACACGGAAACGATCTCACTGGATTTTCTTGCCGAACATTTTTTCATCAGCAAGTATTATCTTGCCCGCGAATTTAAAAAAGAATTCGGAACAACGATCATTCAGTATATCCTTGCAAAAAAAATCACCAATGCCAAGGAACTGCTACGATACAGCAACGCCTCTATCGAGGACATCGCACAGCTCTGCGGCATTGATGATGCAAGTTATTTTAATAAAGTTTTCAAAAAAATGGAAGGCTGTACCGCATCGGAATACCGGAAGCGGTGGTAGCCGCAAACAGCAGCCCATAGCTACCTCTTGGTGTGGACCAGCCACAAATACTTGAGGTTTGTCCGAAAATATCTGCCGAACAATCTTTTAGGGTCCTGCAGGAGCCGGTACAGCCATTCCAGACTTGCCTTCTGCATCCACATCGGCGCGCGTTTGATCGTTCCTGCGTGGTAATCGAAGCCTGCGCCCACACCGATCATGACAGCATTTACTTTTCCCTTATGCCGGTACATCCAGTTCTCCTGTTTCGGGGCCCCTAAGCCCACCCAGATAATATCTGCACCGGACTCATTCATTTTGGCGATTTCCCGCGCATCCTCCTCCCCGGTCAGCTCGCGGAACGGCGGCGATACCATTCCCGCGATCTGCATCTTCGGATATCTCTCCCGAAGCTTTACGGCAAGCGTTTCTACCGTCTCGGGAGAGCCGCCGTAGAAATAATGGCGCAGCCCATTCTCTCTGGAAAACAGCTCGCCCATCAGATCCGGTCCTGTCACTCTCTTTGCCTCAGGAAACCCGTGCTTTCTGCTATAGACGGAAAGCGGTCTGCCGTCGGGCAGACAGATCGCCGCGTCATGCTGCACTTTCCAGTAATCTTTATTCTCATATGCCATGACCGTAGTATGGACATTGGCAATGCAGATATACTGTCCCCGCAGATGTTCTATGTCTTTCTCTATCCGGGCAACCGTTTCTTCCATATCAGTCACTGCGATATCCGTTCCGAGGATACGGCACATTTTCATTTCCTTCGCCATGATTCTTCCTTCCCCTGTTTCTGTCACAGGAATCGTTCATAGAGTGGATTCTATCACACAGTCCGCCTAAAATCAATTCGGGAGGGAAGAAAATGTCACAGATTCCCTTCAACATTAAATAAATTTTAATTTTCATATGGCACAAGATATGGTATGATAAGAGAAAAGAACACCAAAATGAATAATGGATTGAGAGGTACACACAATTGAAGAGAAAAACACTGATACTACTATCCTTCCTGACCCTGTCCTTCTCCATGGCTTCCTGCGGAAAGGAAGACACACCGGATACCCCTCCCGCGCCGGATACGGAAACCGTTGCGGACACTGAGACGGAATCCCCCGAGGACATTGGCTTACAGGAAGTGGAATCGCGGGAAGGCATGTACCGCAGCGAGCTGACAAATGAATGGATCGATGAAGAATTGAAGGATCAGCGCCCTATCGCCGTCATGGTAGACAATGAAACGATCGCGCTCCCCCATTATGGGCTGACGGAAGCGGACGTAGTCTATGAGATGATGAACAGCACTGCAAACGGCAGGATCACACGTCTGATGGCTCTGGTCAAAGACTGGGAGACACTTGAGCAGTTCGGCAGCATCCGAAGCGCAAGACCTACCAATTTCCTTCTGGCGGCAGAATGGAATGCAATGCTGGTGCACGACGGCGGTCCTGTTTACATTGACGATTATGTAAAACAGCCATACACCAACAACCTGAGCGGCGGTTTTTCACGCATCAAAAACGGAAAACCGACAGAATACACCGAATACATCTGTACCGGCGATCTGGATAAACGCATTGATGCCTACGGTTACTCCACTGAATACAACGACTATTACGAAGGTGAGCATTATAATTTTACCAGTGAGACCAACCCCATTGATCTTAGTACGGTTTCTTCTTCCATTGAGGCGAATGAGATTTCTCTTCCATTCCCTCACAACAAGTCGATGCTGACCTACGACGAAGAGACACAGCTGTACTATTATTCCGAATACGGCAAAGATCATATCGATCCGCAGAATGACAATGCACAGCTCTGCTTCAAAAATGTGCTTCTGCAGAACTGTAATTACATGGAATTCGACGATCACGGTTATATGATGTTCTATATCATTAACACCGGCCGGCAAGGCTATTACATAACAAACGGTCACGCCATCAAGGTGACCTGGGAGAAAACATCCGCGACCAGTCCGACTCGCTATTATGACGAGTCCGGCAATGAGATCACACTCAATACCGGAAAGACCTATATCGGTATCGTACCGGACGACAACTGGAACAGTCTGTCGATCGAATAAATGTCATTATACGAAAACGGGTTAGTTTCAAAATTATCAAGTTAAGGGGTAGGTCTTCGGATTTACCCCTTAATATAATACATTAACGGGCAAAGGAGCATATAAATATGGCATTAATTACATGTCCAGAATGTAACAAACAAATATCAGATCAGGCAAAATCGTGTCCGCATTGTGGATATAGATTACCGAAAGCAAAAAAGATGTTATCTCCACATAAGAAAAACACACTAATAGCAGTGATTGTAGGAGTACTTCTTGTTTTTGCATCTTTTGCCGGATATTTTTTCTTTAGTCCCTATACCGTAAAATGGTGTTGCTACCATCATATTAGCGACGCAACATGCACCGAGCCTAAAACATGTTCCCGTTGTGGAAAGACATGGGGAATATCCTTAGGTCATAACTGGCAGACAGCAACATGTACCGAGCCAAAGACATGCACAGTCTGCGGAACAACCGAAGGCTCAGCAAACGGGCATGATTGGAGTCCGGCAACTTGCACATTAGCACAGAGATGTAAAGTTTGTGGGCATAGAGGGGAACCCAGTTTAGGTCATGACGTTAAAGATTACATATGTACAAGATGCGGCATATCTGTTGTTTCAGAGAGTGATGTACCAAACATTCTTGATATTATATCAGCAACATATACTATGAATTATCTTGGCGGAATAGATCAATATATGACTTTCGTAAATAAATCGTCCACAAAAACGATTAACTACATCACAGTTGAAATCGATTTTAAAAATGCAGTAGGCGATGTTTTAAGAGACGATATATCAGGGAAACAAACGACATCGTTGGAATTTACCGGACCATTAAGTCCCGGAAAAACAAGTTCAGAAACATATTGGCGAACTTGTTTCTATAATTCTACATTTTCAGGCACTATCGGAATCAGAGAAATTGAAATTAAGTATTCAGACGGAACAACACTTGTTTTAGATGAAGATGTTGCATACTATGCGGTAAAATCATGGAGATGATGCCATAAGTGCAGTAAAAGCTCCTGCCCACTCTGAATAATGGACAGGAGCTTTTTTATCAAACAGCATCAATACGAAACTATTTTCTGTCTCCTCACATCAGATATTTTCTTGCAAACGGTATCTTGCTCATCACCCATGCCGTCACAAAGCTTAGCGCAAAGACCACGCACGCCAACACAGGAACGGAGATTACCGCCGGGAAAGAAAGAGTTGTGATGTTTAACATTTTCAGGATAATGTTAAAAAATTCATGTACCAGATACATACCGAAGCTCAAGGATGCCAGCTTGGCAATCTGCCGGCTGCCTCTCTCTGAGAAGTTCACGCCGGAGACTCTGCTCTTAAAAAACAGGAATATTGCCCACGCCACAAAACAAGTCGTCGGCAGCAGATAATCATAGAGCGCCTGCCTCGCCTCTCCTGCCGCAAGGCTCCATGCACTGGTTCCTGCAATCGTGGCAAGCAAAGATAGCGCGCCCAATGCATATACTGCATGTCTGAATTTCTTTGAGATGTCATACGTATAGAAATAATATCCCGCCATAAAATATCCCGTATATCCTGCCACCAGAAGCAGAGAACTCTTGCTCAGCACTGTATCCAGCACCTCTCCGGCCACGGGAACAAGCCTTAATAAATTTCCAAGATAGCAGGTCACAAATGACAGCAGGATAAAATACTCCGTCATTTTCTTGTCCTCTGCAATCTTACGCAGAAACGGAACGACCAGATATATTCCCACGATCATATTCAAAAACCACAAATGGTAATAGCCCAGAAAGGTCTCTTTGATCACATTCCCCGCAAATGCGGCAATGTCTGTCGTCCTGTTCATCACAAAAGTATATCCTACAGCATAGCAGAATGCCCAGAAAAAATATGCAGTGACAATACGCAGTATATTGTTTTTCCATAATTTCTTCAACGTGTAATCTCTCTTTGGATTCAGGAAAAACACGCCGGAAATCATCACAAATTCCGGCACACAAAACCGTACCATACTGTCGTATACATTAAAGACCTGCCAGGAAACGCTTGTCACATCCGTCGTGTCAAACTGCGATGCGCTGATATGAAGCATCATCATGCAAAAAATACTGATGACGCGAAGCAGGTCCAAATAGGTGATCCGCTCTCCGCTCTGTTCTCTCATATACTGCTGTCCATACCCTTTCTCTCTTAGTTTTTTCCCCTGATCCCCTTGAGCCTGTAATACAGCTTTGTGGTAAGGGTTTTCTTTTTGAAATACCTGTCACTGATCAGCCCGTATGCGTGCTTCATTTGCAATATCTCAAGCATCAGACGGCATGCCGCTTTGCTGTTTGTCGACATTCCTCCGTCCAGAAAATTGGCAATGATCTTCTGATGCGGCACAAACACAACATCGTCCTTGCGCACACAGCGCATCATCAATTCCCTATCAGCACAGATCCTATATTCGGTGTTATAGCACCCGTATTTGTTGTAAATCCGTTTGTCTACAAAGCAGGTAGGATGCGGCAAGGTCTTATTGTCCACATTATTATGATAGCTGATCCACGTCATATAGCATCGGTCGCCGGCAAACTCATTGAGCATACCATACTGGAATGTCATGCGCTCCGGGTCATAGTGCTCCGCCATATAGGCTGCGGCGTCCGGCTCATACCAGTCGTCACTGTTGATGATCCCGATGATCTGACCTGTGGCATGTCGGATTCCCTTGTTCATGGCGTCATAAATCCCCTCATCCGGCTCCGAGATCAGATGCAGCCGCGGGTCCCTCTCATATTCTTTTACAATGGCAATCGTTCCGTCGGTGCTGCCTCCGTCCATGATCCAATATTCAATATTCTCGTATGTCTGCTTCAGTACCGACTCAATTGTCTTACGTATCGTTTTCTCCGAGTTCAGGCACGGCGTTACGATAGATACTAATATCTGTTCTTTCATCTTGGTCTTTCACCTCCTCTGCCACCGGGGCTCAATCCACATGAATGATCTGCCAGCCCGGCATGTAAATGCCGTCCGCATTCATCTCACGGTTCCACACACTCGGCGCCATCACGATTTTATCTTCATTGTCACAGAGAAACTGTCCCCACCAGCTGTAAGTACTGTTCGAAATAATAAAGTGCTTACAGTGATACATCAGACGCAGCTCCTCATAATCCGGATTCCCCAGATCCACATAGCGGACGCTGTATCCATCGAAACAGTAATTCTCCCGAATCCATTCAATCTCCTTATGGTCGTTTGTAAAAATATAAAATACGGCGTTCGGCTTCTGCTCCTGCATCCGTTTCATCGCTTCCATATAGTAAGCTTCCCCGCATACATTCAGATGGGCAAACTGCGGCGCCAGATAGTCCCCTCTCCTGATGTGAACACAGACCGATTCGCATGACTCCATCTCCTTCATCATAAGGCGGTTCTCCTCTGTAGGCTCCTCTTTGACCTTCAGTTCGGCTCTGATTTCAGCAATCATATCCTCCCAGTAAGTATATGTCTGGTATGCTCCCTCCACATATTTGACCGGTTTCGTGCAGATTTCATATTTCTGCTCATTATACAAAGAATACGTGGTATAAAATCCTCTTTTTGACATCAGACGGATACGCCACGGGGCAACCCATTTGATATATCTGGATAGCACCTTATAATAGTGCAGCTTCTTTAGACGGCGCTCCTGAATCCACTCCACCTGTCTTTGCTCGTCCTCATTGCAAAATGTAATGCCCTCCTGAATATTAAGCCGGAACAGCATTCTTTCGCTGTTTCCTGTTCCCACAAGATGATACCCTGTAAATTTCAGTTCATAATCCCCCGTGAGTTTCTGCAGCTTTCTCGCAAAAGCGTACTGGAACATCTGATTGCCCAGTCCGCCGCCCAATGTTAATACGATCATTCCTTATCTCCATTCAATCTTGATTGGTTTTTATAATGTGAGCAATATACCAATATCGCCGCCAGACAGATCACTGTGATCAGACTGATCCAGACCGAAATCTTCTGCAGCAATGTTCCCTTGTAATATATTTTTACCGTGCCCTCGGCAGAGTCCGTGACCGAAAATTCCACCAGACCGTTTTCGCTGACTGACGGCTCATAGGATACTCCTGTCGCCTCATCTGCCACATCGTATCCCAGGTACATATAAACCGGCACCTCAAAGCTTACCTCTCCTTTGGCTCCCATATAGGAGAGTTCTGCATACCCGCTGCATCTGCTGAATTCATATGACACCTCAGGATCGCTGCAGACGACTGTCTCGCCGCGTTCCAGAGAATAATCGTAGCTGCTGACCGCCGAAGGCAGATACTCTCCCAGTCCGATCGATGTTGTGGAGAGCTGCTCAAAGGGGAACATTCCATTGTGAAGCGTGATCATCACAAGACCAAAGAATGCCACCAGCATCCCAAACGTAGGAATCAAAAGACCGGTACGGTATACGTTCGTCTGGTGATCCTCCTTTAATTTTTTTAACATCAGTGCTGCACCGAGTGAGAGAAACAGCATATAAAAGGTGAGATTTCTCCACGGTATCTTGATAAATCCCACAAACGGCTCCAACAACGGCTGAATAAGCGGAACCGTAGAAATGACCAGATACAGAATACCTAACAGCAGAAAACTGTCTGCTTTTTTATCCCGCAATAACTCTTTTTTCTTCCATCTTATAAACAATACAAAGAAGAGAATATATCCGAACGCCCCGGGAAACCAGCTGAAACTAAAGTAATCCGCGGTGCCTGTCAATTTTTCCACAATAACGTTGATAACGCTCATATACTCACTGCCGAACATAAGTCCGACGAGCGGTGCCACATTTCCCGCAAGGTTGCTCGTCTGGCGATTGATCACATAAAATTCCGATGTCGCCATCTGCTCTAACATCGGCAGTGTAAAATAGGCAGTGATCGCAACGGTCAAAAGCGCCGCATACACCATGCGGAGTATACTCATTTTGTCCTTAAAAATCCTCTTCACATTCAAAATGCAGAGAAATACCAAAAGGATGACCGTCAGCACCGTCGAAATGATATGGGAAAATATCAGTCCGGACATGCCGAGAGCGAGAAAAATCCAGTCGGTCTTCGGATGGATCGGTTCGATCACAATCCGGTAAAATCCAAACAGCACGATCGGGATAAATATAAATGCCAAAGCCTCCCCCACCGCAAAGCGGATAAAAATATCCGCCAGAAGAATCGGAGAAAATGCATAGAGATAGGCAGCAAGTATCGCCGTCTCCCTGCCCCATAATGCCTTCACGCAACAATACATTGACAGATAGGCACATACCATGACAGATGTCAAAAAGAGGCGGAACGCAATCCCAAGCGGAAGTCCTGCCGCCGCCAAAAGAGCTGCCGGATACAAGAAGAGATCCCCATAGAACATCGGCGATGCGTAGCCATAGCCGTCACAGACGGTAGTGTAGATCCGATAGACTCCCGGACCGTTCTTTATCTCCGCTGCAATTGCCGCAAGCCGTTCGGCATGAAATTCAATATCCTGCCCATATCCCATCCAAATCATGACCGCAGAAACTGCCATCACAATTGCTGCCAAAATATGAAGTTTTCCTTCAAAGCTAACTCTCTTGCTGCCCATGTTTTTTCTTCTTTCCGATTTGAACAATGATACATCCCGCTGCTAATAATACTGCTGCCACCCCTGTGATCGCAAGTCCCTCATACAATCCCCGCGGAACAAATTGAAATTCGACCACATGCTCTCCCGGCTCCAGACCGATCAGCATGCAATTTCCCATTGCAAGATAGGGAAGTTCCTCCGTCTGATCTACCGTGACCGTCCACCCCTCATCATAGGGAACCGTAAGGAGCAGATACTTTCTGATCTTTTCCGTGTTATTGCAGATCACCGCAAATTTATCTTCCCGTTCCTTCACGATCTCCACCTGCTGCTGACCCAGCCGTGCGGCATAAGCAGACAGTGCATCGGCATCCTCGCGGTATACAAGAAGATTTTCAAGACTGTGTTCCCCCTCGCCTTCCATACGGCACCGGATCAGCACCTCATCTTCCGGTTTTAAATACCCCAGACGTTTGACCACGTTAGCCATCTCTGTGAGATTCGTCCGGTCTCCGTTTACCACTGCAATGATCTCCGGTGTCTCTGCCGTGATACCCTGTAGATAGCAGTGCCCTTCTTTCTGCACCGAAATTCGATATTCCACCCACCCCGTTCTTTGAGGATCCTTCAGTGAAAAACTGCCATCTGCATTCTGCTGACAGTTATCCAGTGTATTCAGTTCACGCTCCAACGGTACAAAAACATCAATCCCCAGTTCTTCGCACAAACCGGAATATATCACATTCTGATAGGCAAAGGTATTATATTCCTCATTGGACGCCGCCATGATCGAGCCGTCTGCCATCACCGCCGTGCGAAGCGCATTTTTATTTTCATAGAGCCCCAGATTTCCGTTTTTTTGCAGAAGCTCATATCCACATTCCGGCTCCTTGGAGGTGATCAGGTATTTCACTCCAAGCAGCGACTCAGCCGCCTGTGTTCCTCCCTCCTTGTAATGAATTCCAAACACCATATTCGTATAATATCCCAGCTGAAATGCAATATTCTGTGTACTGTTCCGTTCCACCGAGGTATAGGAATCCAGACCGTAAAGGTTAAACAGCATGCTGTCATTTACTGTCCGGTATGCGTCCTTCTCCAAAACCGTTCGAAACAGTCCCTCTTCCTTTTTCAGACCGTCTGCGAGCACACTGACCTGTTCCACATAGTCCCGATATTCCGACACATTTTCGTCCTCATACAAGGGACTGTAATGATAAAGGCTTGCCGCATTGACGCACAGCTCCACACCAATCAGCGCAAGAAGCACTCTGCCGCAATGACCTTTCTTTTTGACAAACATCACTACTGCCAGATAAATCAAGAGCATGACCGCATTCATCGCCAACAGCCACATGCGCCCCATCAGGATAAAATCTCTGTGGATCAACGCCAGAACCAGCAGGAGTATTGCATCTGCCGCAAGAAAGCTCCTTATGTTCCATTCTTTCAGCAATCCAGACAGTTTCTCTTTCCACGTCACTTTGCCATCCGTGCCGTCTGCCTGCGAAAAAATTTCAGACAGCCTTGCATATGTCTCCGCTGACACCAAAAGAAGCACAAAAGTATATAAAAAGGCAAACCGGTACGGCGAACCGTTCGGCATATTAAATGCCTGCCATGCACTGCAGAGATTGTACAAATTCATCGACACAAGCAGCGCCGCCAAAAGCAGAAAATAGGCAAGCTTTCTTTTCCAGGTGATTCCCTTTAACCCAAAATACGTCAGTCCAAGCAGCAAAGCCAGCACTCCGCAATAAATAAGAGGATATCCCGATGTAATCTGCAGGTCACTGGTCGCACCGATGAAAGATTTCGTGATCAGCGTTTTCCATTCATACAGCTTTGTAAAATTTTTCAGAATCCGCAGATCTATTGCGCTTTTTCCACCCTGCATCGCATAAACTGTCGGAAGCGCCACACAGGCAGACAGTGCGCCGCCAAACAGTGAGCTTACAATATACAAGACAATTGTTTTTATCTTTTTTTTCTGCTCTGTCATAAAAAAGAAATAACACCCGAAATAGAGCACGGAAAAGATACACAGCATATATCCGATATAGAAACTGGTGATCACGCCAAGTGCTATGGCGGCGATATACAAAAGACAGCGGCTCTTCTCAACAAGACGCTCGATCCCGAGCACCATGAGCGGAAGCAGAATAATGCCGTCCAGCCAGATCATATTAAAAAAGTAGCCTGCAATAAATCCTGATAACGCATAAGCAGTAGAGAAGATCACGGTATCCGCCGTATGGTGTTTTTGATAAAGATATGTGTTCATCGCCCATCCGGTGGTACCGATCTTCAGCAAAAGCACAAGTGCAATGCCCGCATAGATATTGGAGGCATCAAAAAAATAAAACAGCAGATTAAAAGGACTGATCAGATAATACGCCGCAACACCGATCATATCACCGCCGATCGCCCTCGAAAAGGAGTACCACAGAGACGCTTCCCCATGCATGATATCCCGCAGATGCACAAAAAAAGCGCTGTACTGCCAGTCCATATCCCAGATCAGCAGCGAATGGTCACCAAAAGGATACTGCCTCATCAGCAGCATAAGGATCATTACCAGCAGTATAGGGAGGCCAAATGCAATGACTCCAACTTTCCGTTTCTCCGTCATAGAAGTTCTCCGTTCCTTTCTCAAAGCGTCGAGCTCCGATTTTGACTTCTGTTCTTTTCATTATCAATATGGCTTATCCATCACGATAACCGTATCCGGCTGCAGCTCTTCAATATAATATTCCAGCTGATCCGGCGTCATTTTGTACACATAGTCTATATATTTCACGTCCATTGCAAGGTAGGGGATCAAATGCCAGGAAAAAGAGTCTGACGCGATCAATATCCTCTTATCATTATTGACCGGCTTCCGGTTCTGATATTCAAATAAATAACTGTTACGGATCCGCGAAGAAGAATATGCCGTCAGAACGGAAGAATATTCCTCCGTGTCCACCTTCGCCATATCAAAGCACGCATCTGCGAAACTCCCCTCATAAGCCGCACTGCGGTATGCATCTGTCACACAAAAATCCGTGTCAAATTCCGGCAAAAAGAGCTCTACCTCTTCATTTACCGCATAACTGTTTACAGAATAACGCTCTGCGGTATAGTTCATTTCATCAAAAAAACTCCCGTCAAACGCATATGCATACTGCGCGTTTAAATACTCTGCCACGATCCCTGAAGACAAAAATCCGGAGCGCGTCGTCCAGTGCCCGTCCGTCTCGTAAAAACCGCTGTCATTCTGCCATCCACGCGCAGGCAGCTCGCTGCGCAGATCCAGCACATCCACACCGACGTCTCTCAGCCGCCCCAGCATATCATCGGCATTCTCATTTTCAAAAGAGGATGCGCCCCATGGCACCTGACTGTTCTCCCTGTCCACACGGTACGGATACTGGACATATAAAAAATCAATCCCTGCCCGCTTTGCAATATCGCTCTCCCTGATGAGCGTATCCGCATATAACGTCAGATCCGCAGCTTCCACTGCCTGATAATCATAGCCTGTATTCAGCGTATAGGTGGAACCGCCGGTTCTTGCATAGGCAAGCTCCCAGCCTGCCAACGCATCAAATCCGGTACTGATATTCCTAAGCTGCCTGTAAAATATAAATTTTTCATTGCAGTATTTTGTGATATCGTCCTCAACGGCAAAAACTTTATCGGACCAGCTCTCCGTCAGCCCCGCAATGCCTCCCTGCTCCACTGCATTCTCCGCGGGCTTCTCTTTATCGGCTGCCTCCGGTGCACCTTCCAGAATCTGCTCCAGCTCTGTCAGCCTGGCCGACGCTGCAGGCAGTGCTTGCTCTGCTTGCACTGCTTGCAGTCCTGTATCCTCCGGAACAGTCCGCTCCAGACGGTCTCCCCAATTATAATCTGCCAGCGTACATGTCACATAATTTTCAATGCCAAGCTTTCCGATCAGCACTTTTCTCGCAAAAATGCGAAGACCGATCACGCAGGTTCCCGCCATACATATCCCCATTATAACAAACGGCAGAATCTGATACAAATTTTTCTGCTTTCTATCCATAGTTATGCCTTTCTCTTATCCCGTCTAAAAGTTAAAGTAGATGAACGGATTATAGGCGCTCGACAGACATTTTGCAAGACAGAGCAGAAACAGCGGAACTGCTGCCACCGCTGCCAGATTATTCCTTGCAGTCTCTGTCAGCTTCAGCCTGTCCTCCACGGCTTTTACAACCGGACAGCAAAAAACCGCCGCCACCGCAAGCATCAGCCATCCGCCGGCAAGGCATTCTGCCGCCGCAGCATCCCAGAGCATTCCGTCCCTGCCAAACATCTGTGCAATATAGCGTCCAGCGAGACCAAGACTGTCCGCCCGGAATACCACCCACAAGAGTATCACTGCAAACATTGTGTACACATGGCCGATGTATTTGACTCCCCCCGTAAGCTTTCCCATTCGCTCAATGCAGAGGAGCACAAAATAGCCAAGTCCCCATACAATAAACGTCCAGTTTGCCCCGTGCCAGATCCCCGTAAGCAGCCACACTACAAATGTATTCCAATATGTCCGCTTCACACTCACTCGGTTTCCGCCCAGAGGAATATAGACATAATCCCGAAACCAGCTTGAGAGAGAAATGTGCCATCTCCTCCAAAATTCCGTAATGCTTTTTGCGACATAAGGATAATTAAAATTCTCCAGAAAATGAAAGCCAAACATGCGCCCCAATCCAATCGCCATGTCGGAATAGCCGGAAAAGTCAAAATAAATCTGAAGTGTATAGGCGATCGCCCCCGTCCATGCTGCTGCCACAGACAGCGCTCCGTTTCGGGACAGATAAAACATATTGTCCGCGATCGTTCCCATGTAATTGGAGAGAAGGATCTTTTTGCCCAGGCCGTAGACAAATCTTGTCATTCCAAGACAAAAATCCTCTGCACTTTCAGTCCGGTGCTCAATTTCATCGGCAATCTGCTCATAGCGCACGATCGGTCCGGCGACGAGCTGCGGAAACATAGTCACGTAAAGTGCAAACTTGTATAATGACTTCTGTACCTTTGTTTTTCCATAATACAAGTCAAACATATAACTTAAAATCTGGAATGTAAAAAACGAAATTCCAAGCGGAAGCGCGATTGAAATATCCGCCCACCTCGTATGCAATAGCAGATCCACGTTTGACAAGACAAACACCAGATATTTAAACGCGAACATAATGAAAAGGTTCCACGCCACAGCGAGACTCAGCCATATTTTTTTTCTGCTGCTTTTGTCCATTTTCAGCCCGATCCCCCAATTAAGAAGAATCGAAAACAGCATGAGAGCCACAAAAACAGGCTCCCCCCATGCATAAAAAAATACACTCGCCAACAGCAGTAATATATTGCGGTATCCCCTGCTTTTTACAAACGGATTATAGTAGAGAGCCACTACCACCGGCAAAAACAGAAGTAAAAATACGGATGATGAAAAAAGCATCTGAAAACTCCCAATTCAACTAATCTATAAATCATGATCCAAACATTCTGAATGAATAACTAATAATAACATATTTTTCCAGCGAAATCCAGTATTTTACCGGAACATCACATCCAGCATGTCCTCCCCGCCCTCTGTGCCGTCATACCCGTCATAATCATCCTCGTGACAATACGAGCTGTTCCATTCCTCCAGATATTGTTCTATATCAAAAACACTAATATTTACATCCTCCTGATCATAGAAAATCGCTCCATGCACCGCCTGGGGATACAGGCTTACAATCCCGTGAATCTCATCGCAGACATCATCTTTGATTCTCTCTGCGATCTCCCTCGCCGCTCCCGCATAATCGCACTCCTCATAGCCGCATTCATACCACANATGATCTTCAAGGATCGCGTTGATATCACAGGTCTCATAATAGTCTTCCTGTAAAGNATCATCCATATACACGTTNACCGCCTGCTGCAGACCACCGNTAAGAGCATCCTCATATTTCTGCAGAANCCACTGATTTCCCTTCTCATTGATTTCCTTAATCAGGATCCGATAATNCTCAAGATCGGTCGTCTGCAGCATATCTTTAAGTGCTTTTTCATTCAACAGCTTTCTGGTATGATAATATGCATCAAACTCTTCCGTCAAAATCGGCAGTATAGCTTTTCAGAAGATGATTATAAAAAATCTGTCCTTTNTCTTCCACCTTCAGCTGTTTCATCTCAATCNTGCGGATCTTGAGNNTTTNATCNTCCATAAAATAGCGGAATTCNCCGGAGCGTTCNCTCGCCTCCTGAAATATGGTNACTCTGGAATTCATGATCAGTATNTTCTTCCGNTTCATCCGAATNTACTTGATNAGNGCAAGCAGCTCATTTTCACGCGTATCCTGCATTTTAAAATAATGCTGTCCCAGACAGTCGTCCAACAGCAAAACCTCCGGNCTGTCCTTATCCGCCGAAAGCGCCGCCTTCAGGTTTGAAATGTCATGATCGNTCGTATAGCGGATGCGATACCCCTTTGCNGCAAAGTAAAGNGCNANCATCTTGGANGTCATCGTCTTNCCCACACCNGGNTCGCCCAGCAGCAACANCATACGCTCCTCCTCGAGTATCTTGCGGCATTGCTCATAATATCCGGTCGCCACNAAAATCTTTTTCTCNTTGTCTATGTCGTAGAGCANGGATTCNCAGTCTANAAAAACNTCCTGATGANAAATANGCTCCAAAATATTTGTCNANTCCAGCCACAGCTTATAGTGACACTCCAANACAGCTTCGTTTTCTTTCNGNTGAAGNAATTTATCNATCTCCCCCANATCTANCACANCTTCNGGTCCCTGCATATATTCTTCAAACANCTCATAGATTGCCGTNATGTTCCGCTGCGTCAGCTNCTTCGCGCAGCANACATAATANTGCTTCGNCTGTTTCTTNTGCACNTTGGGCAGTTCTTTGCGCNNACTGGACNNNANNTCCGAAAACGGACTGCTTATGTATCGCTTCACCTGGATCATAANCTCATTTGANAGNTTGCTTTCGGTAATATCCACACCGCCGTCTTTGCCCGGTGCAAANCAGCGCAGAGANCTTCCNANCTTTTTCTCCATGATATCTCTGCANAGAAGTTCAAATTCGTAATCGGAAAGGTTTGCATAGTTGTACANAATCTCTGCTCCTCTCGTTTTATCTTTTCAGGCAGCCTGTCGTCCCCAACTAACGCATAGGAATTCCCATAGCAGCTATTCATTTTCTCCGCCGATTTAATCATATGTGGTATCAGACATCAGTCCCAAGTACGTTTGCTCCACCCGCTTTGCCTCTCTGTATATATTGAAATCACTGTTTTTAAAATCAGCAGAGCGTTCTTTCCGCTGTTCCGTTGTGTCAGGTTCAAATTCGATCAACGCCTTCTCCCACGCCTCTGATACCAGAGGGATATATCGCACATTTCCAATATTACACTCTCTGGTTATTGTATCGCTTATAAAACATGGTAATCCATTTGCCTGCGCCTCTATCACTGTAAGCGGCAGGCCTTCTTTTAAAGAAGGTAAAATAAATGCATCTGAAACTTGCAAATACGGCTGTATGTTTGCTTGTCTTCCTATAAATATACAATATTCATATAAATTATATTTTTTTAGATTGTTTTCTAAGATTTCTCTTGTCGGCCCATCACCAACAAATAAAAATCTCACCGCTTTCTTTTTCTTTACAACAAACGCAATTATAGGCACTAAAAAAAGCAAATTTTTTATCGCACTATAATTTGATATATGAGTATATACAGTTTCTTTTATTAGTCCAAGCTTTTCTCTCATATCGGCGCGCTCTTTTTCCCGAAACTCATACTCGGAGGGATCAACTGCATTTTTTATCAATTCAACTTTGTTATCTCTCACGAAATCTGCCCCATACAAAAAAACTGCCGCCTCTGTCGAACATGCCCAGTATTGATTCGCATATCGTGTTATATTATGCTGAAGCAAATCGTTGAGCAGTTTTTTCACAAAAACAGGCGATGTCATTGTCGAATGACTGTGTATAATACGATTTCTAATCCCATACTTTTTAGCATATTTTAAAGTAAACTCGTTAGTTGTCGGAGAGTGAAGATGTACTGCATCATAATCATCAGCATGATCCTTAAAAAATTGCTTTAACTGCACAATTGCCTTTATAAATGTTTGTGGTGATAATGGATTAGGAAGACAGTACACCTTTGACAATTCATTCTCAACTTCATCGGCGCATGATCTCTGATCTATTTTGAATATCAAAAAATCAAAAGATATATCGTTAATATTTTCGCATAGATTCAACACTATTGACGATACGCCCGAATCTTTTGACAAATTATCCATTACATGCAATATCTTCATACAGTTCACCCTCACTCTGCTAACTCACACGGCATAAAAAACAGCCTCTAATGTCCAACAATAATGCCGCCAATAATCTTTATCTGCTGCTGTTTTAATATTTCTATTTGCTGAGCAACGTCATTATAGAACGCATCTCCTGCTCTTTCAATCAAAACCACATTTTTCTTTTCCTGCAAACACTCCAGTATTGCCTGATCAAAAACAGAGCATTCTAAAATATCCGTATCAATTTTTTCTTTTGAAAGCACAGCAACTATTTTCCCACATACATCTTGTAATTGCACGTTTGTGTTTCCGACCAATATGTTTACCGTATTCAAATCATTCTCACGCATCTTTGCTTTTATTGCATTTGCAGCCAAAACAATTGCTTCTTCTTGTGTATACTTATGCTTGTTTCTATTTTGCAATTTCAAAATAGCATCATCAATAAACCCCAGCTTTTTTCTTTTCTCTATATCAGTACCGGGGACGCTTCCCAAATGGAACACATCATATAATTCTTCCATATTATCCCCATCACGCAGTTTGCTATTAAAAATATATATCCAAAACAGCACAAATAAATACAGGCATATCGCTGCCGCCATTCCTATGATGATATATTTGAAACTAATTTGCGGTGTTCGGTTTATGACCTCAGGAACTTTATCTGCTGTCTCTATATTTTCTTCGTCATCACTATCAGAAACACTATTATAATACTGATATTCTTTATCTGAAAATTTTCCTTTCAATTCTGCAATCTTTGTTTTTAATGTAATAATATCATTCGCATTTGTTCGCTGTGTCTCTAGCAGTTCACTGTCAGACACCACTGTCAATGACTGAGCTACCACTATCACTTCATGTTCTCCCAGCACTTCCTGCTTTGACTGACATTGCATATTTACATAGTCCAAAATTGAATCGGCCAATTCTTTACATATCTCTTTATCATAATGTTTAACAGAAATGCATAGGGAATCACTTCCGTCTGCTTGCCCGTTGATCCTTCCCTCCAGTTCTATTAACTCACTTACAACATTGGGTTCAATTCCATGCTTTTCTTTCAGCCAGTTAAACAAATCCCCACCTACCATCAAGTCTTCATAAATTTTTTCAATATTGTAAGATTTCTCACGGTCGTCAGATTTAATCAAAAATATCAGTTCTGCTTTTTGTATGCTTGTCGGATCCATCTGCATCAACACAGAATATCTCTGATATCTCTCCTTTGTCTTATATACCCGTTCATACTCTAACACAATGTCTACGTTCGCCTTTTCATCTTCACTATATACTTCTTCATCCACCTCATTTTCCTGCACTTCTTTTATCTGTTGGATGTTACGATACGATTTTACATAGCTTATTCCTGCAAACAATACACCCCCTAGCACCATAACAATCAGTGCCGACCGCCATTTCAACAATATTCTAATAATTAAATCACTCCAGTTAATATTTCTTTCTCTCATTCACATTTCCTCCACTTTTTATATTGAATCCTTACTCTCCTATCATCCATTTAAGGCGTGTCCCCTTCAAGAGATCCGTAATAACATATGCACACACTCCCCAGCCCGCCAAATTCAAAAACGTCATAGGAAAAGGCTTTAACCAATTTAATTTACTGTAGCTAATATAAACCAAGGGCGAGTGAAACAAATATATACCAAAACTATGCTTTTCTATTTGTTCAACAAACCGATTTGTCTTCTCTGGTATCAGAATAAATATAGTCATTATTCCAATTACACCAACCAATATCTCCATCAGCCCTTCGCCAAAAGCATAGTCCCTCACTCCTTTAGCTGCCATACCAATTGCTACAAACAATATGCCCCAAAAAAATCCATATCTTATTGGAATTATCTTTTTGCTGAAATAACGATGAAAAACATATCCAAAATAGAACCAGCAAAAATATTTTATCATATTTCGAATATATGTAGCAGCAAACATACTCGGAAAATGGGAAGAAGCCAGTGATATACCTAATAATACGATCCCTATCACAGCCTCCTCTATTTTATTATTCCGTATCACACGCGAGAGAAAATAGAATATTATCATCATCAAAAAACTGCTTCCCAAAAACCAGAGATGTCCATTATCACGACCATAAATCAAGACATTAAATAGTAAATATCCATAATTCTCCCATGAAAAGCCATTATAATGTATTATAATTCTAATCGGAATCATCCAAAAAGCACCAACAGCTATCAGAGGTACAATCAATCTGCGGAACTTTTTTACTGCAAATTCCGCAAACGGTTTTCCAGCTGAATAATGAAAACAATATCCCGATACAAAAACAAACAATGGCATCTGTATATAATTTATATATCTTTTCAGTTCATCCAAGAAAATACTTTCATATGGCGAACTGTATACTCCCCATGATGTATCAAATATAATTATCGAATGCCCCAAAACCACAATAAAAATAGCAAGCGCACGAATATTTCCAATTTTATTATCATGGGTTAATCCATGTGGTTCTTCTTTAAATTCAATCATCATATACTCCTGCATAATATGTTTTTGAGTACACCGATTAATGTTCTCATATGTAACAACACCAGTATGATACACATCCCAAACCCAATCACGCAGCCGAACTCTCCTCCAAAGCTTACCATTCCCGCCTCAAATATAAGTAAAATTACTGAAAAAGTATCTTTAAAAATGTCTATCTCAACTCTTACATATTTTTTTGAACAATTGATCCTAATTACAGTAACAACAATATAGCTTATCAACGTTGTAATTGTTGCGGCCATCACCCCATATTTTGGAATCAAAATTAAATTTAAGATGATATTAATCAGTGCGCCTACAACGGTAGAATTCATCAACACCATGTTTTTCTTAACTGCATTAAAAAAAGTTCCAAAAAATGTAGAGAAGCATCCCACCGTTGCTGCTACCAACAAAAAAGGAACATAACGCCATGCCGAATAAAACTCTTTCTGAAATAATATTTTAGCTATAAATGGAGAACACACAATAAGGCATCCACATGCAATATAGCAAACCGGTGCATATACATGAAATACTTCCGAAAAAAATTTATCCCTGCCTTCATTCTCAATCTCTTTTGCTGTTGAATACTGCCATGCCTGTTGAAATACGGTGCTAACTAAATTGATTAACGCAGGCAATTTACTTGCAACCGTATATAGTCCGGCCGCACCCGCACCACATGCCGCCATCACAATGTATCGATCCGAAACAGTATTAATCCACCATGCCAGCATGTTTGGTATACTCGGCAAACCATACTTCAGCATGGATTTCAATAATTTCAAATCTCCCGCCTTGAATCTTATATAGCGATACTCTTTTGCCAAAATAAAGACAAAAGCTCCCGCAAAAATATATGCTATACTAAATGACAGCAAATACTCACGCACTCCTCCACGAAATACGACAAGCAGAATCACATTTACAACAACGAGAACAATAGCATTTATTACACCGCCAGAGGCATAAAGTTTGGAATATCCCAGACCTCTTGCAAACTGTGTAACCAGCTTGTAAAAAGTTGTTGCAAAAAATAATAGTGCAAATGCCATGCCATACTGATACCCTATAACATATTGCACTATGGCGCAAATGCACATTACAATAACATCGCCGATCACAATAATATAAAGTGCATTCATAAACGCATTGCTGAAGTCCGTTTCTTTATCCAGCGCAAAACGATATAAAGATTCTATAATGCATAAGGTCGCAATTGGTAAAACAATCTCTATCATACTGTTAAGTAACTCAGAAACCGCATACTGTTCTGTTGTCAGCACAACTGTGTAAAGCGGCATTAATATGAAAGAAATCAGCTTCACAAGTATATTTCCAACCGCGAATATTATTGTATTATTCATTAATGCTTTATACTTTGACTTCAATTCTTAACACCACCTACATAAATTGTGACTTCCACTCATTTATCTTATTTATATCAATTCCTATTGGTTTTGTCTCCCATTCACCATTAATCAAACAATCCAATTTTTCATCAATTTCTTCTCTTTCAATCGACGGAAGCGTATACGTCTCATTCATCTCTCGCACTCTGTAATCTATCCCAATAATGACCGTCCTGCACATATGCTGCAATGCGTAAATTCCACCGTGCAATCTATTTCCAACGTAATCTATCTCTTCATTTAATATCCGATCATAGGCGTTTAAATTTGCAGGAATGATATGAATGCCTTCAAGATCACATAATTGTTGCAAATACTGTAAATCCGCAAAGCATTGCGGCCAAAAATATACATTAGCATAATTTTTTTTAAGACAGTCAATCATTTTCTTATCATTTATCTCATCCTTCAAATAATATGTCAGTGTAAACACAACATTATCAGCTTTCTTTCTCCTAATGCCCGTACATAATTTCGCATCCAATCCCCATAAAGTCGGACAGCCTGTATTGATTGCATTAAATCCCATAGACTCTAAAAAATCTTTCGCCTTTTCATCTCTGACACTATGTTTATAGTCACGGCTCAATACTTTACTATATAATCTTTTTGTGTATAATTTAGCTCTATTTCCGTTCTCTCCGATTCCAACGCCCAGACATATCACCTGCTTAATAAAATTCGCATCAAACAAATTAATGTTCCATGCCGGCAAGGGTCTTAGCATATTAGTATATAATGCATTTGTCCCACATAAAAATTTATAATCCGTTTCTTCATACAGACTCATCTTTTGTTTATATAAAACTCTCTGCCATAATTTAAATACCGGAGTATGCGTAGGCAAATTTACCACGTAATTGTCTGAAAACATTTCTCCCCAATTTTTTTTTATGGAAACATTAATAATTTCATCTCCCATGTTGGCAGTAGCAATAGATGTATCCAGCAGTAAAATTGATTTCATTTGTTTTACCTCATATATCTTAGTATCTTTACTTTATTGCATCCAAAAAGCCTTATATATATTAATTGCGTTCCATTCAGGTCTCAGCAGCTGTATCCCCCAGAAGTACATCATAAACCCTGCCATTACAATACCTTTTATAAAGTACCGCTTTTTCGTGTCTTCTACCATATGGATACAATTTGGCAAATATATAACTATAAAAATCCCAAAATATTGTGCCACTCTATCCAGCAATGTAAAATACATGGACATAGCATATACTGTTACTGTTGACATCATCAACAGATTCAGCAGATTCATTTTTTTGCTTTCATTTCTATGATTTATCTGAATTGCATATCCGATTGCAAATGACATTCCCCATACTGCAATATACAGCAAGACGCCCACGGATACTCCCGTAGTTATATACCTATCCGAATAGCTTTGATAGGATGGAAATAAATTAAAAAGTTCCCGAACGACGTAAGGTGCC
Source organism: Roseburia sp. (assembly GCA_014804775.1). GTDB lineage: Bacteria > Bacillota > Clostridia > Lachnospirales > Lachnospiraceae > Roseburia. Next base: position 32,384 of record JAAUZB010000010.1, read on the forward strand.
ATAAAATAGCATCCCATTGTTGCCACAATCCACAATACAATTGCTTTAGCATTACATTTTATATATCTAAATAACATAATAAATATAAATATAATTGCAGTTTTATGAAACAGTGCCGCTGCCATTACTAGTAAAACAAATTGTATTATATGATTTTCATTTAAGCGATCATATGCGACCAACAAAATAGCAACCGCAATACTAAATCGTATCCCGCTCATAGTTTGTCCAAAAAAACGCGTCGTAACAAACAAAAAAATACTAAAAAAATAATCCTCGGAATGCCGGATAATAAAGTATATAAAACACGCATATATTATAATACTCGTAACAATGAGCAATATCTGTGCATTATTGGTCACTTCCGCCAGCAATCTATTCAGCAGCATATACCCCGCCTCAAATCGCTCATCCCATGCATCGAGATATGTGCCTTCAGAAATCAGATTAAATATCCGCAAATAATTAGATGTGTCATTTCCAACATCACTTGATCTTATCGCTGCCAAGCAGCCAAATACTGCCATCGAAAATATAACATACCATTTTCCACATTTATATTTCTTTACCTTTAATATAATTAAAGCCGCCAAAAGTAAAACAATTATTCCTGTATATAAATACATTATTATCCTCTATATCGCGTTTATCTGCATTTTTCTAATTCTGATTTTTCTATACGTACACCGTCTTTTTTAATTACATGAGCCGGTACGCCTATTGCAGTACAATTATCCGGAATATCCTTCACAACAACTGCCCCCGCTCCTATTTGCACATTATTCCCCACTTTTACAGGTCCGAGTATCGCCGCACCAGCTCCAATCATTACATTGTTACCAATTGATGGCAATATCGGAGATCCGCTTCTTCCCCCGATTGTAACATTTTGCTCTATCTTACACCCTTCTCCAATTACCGCATCAGGATGGATTACTATTCCCAACGCGTGATGCGGAAATAATGTTCCTTTACCTATTTGCGTCCTGTATGGTATGTCACAGGCGAAAATAACCCGCATACTGCCTCTGATGATAAAGGGTATTATTCTAAAATGTTTTTTCCACATGACATGCGCAACCCTGTAGCTCAAATAAACCGGATCCATTCTGGCAAGAACTCCTTCTTCTCTATCCTTTATAGTTGATATAATTAATTCATTAAACCTTATATTTTTTCATTTCACTTTAAGTATCTTTATTACACACCAATAACAGATATGAAAAGCAGACCGAACGATACTTAAATGTTCAATATCACGGTACAATATCCAATGATATTTAATCAATTTAAATTTATTACTTGAAATTGAGTTTTGACGCACTCTGTACAACATCAGGCACTGATCAATCCCAACAATATATCTCTCTTTCTTCAGCATCTTAAGCCACAGAGCATCATCATTCCTTTTTCGGATATCGGGAACCTCAAATTTACCCATTTTGTCCACATTGTAAACGACTGTTGAGTTTCCCACCGGACAATCTAACAGCAATCTATTATAATCCGTTTTAGGAACAACTCTGATTTTTTTGCCCGTTCTTTCTCCCTGTTCATTCATCTGCTCGTATTCTGTACAGGAAAAATTGATTCCCTTCTCTTCCATGATACGGATTTGCACTTCCAGCTTTTCCGGAGTCCACAAATCATCACTATCTAAAAAAGCCATGTAGCTTCCGGCTGCCTGTTTCATTGCCTGCGTTCTGGCCACTGCTGCCCCGGCATTTTTTTCCAAACACATATACTTTATCCTTGGATCTTTTTGGGAGTACTTTTTTACCTCTTCTTTTGTATGATCCGTAGAGCAATCGTCTACAATTATCATCTCCCAATTCTGATAAGTCTGTGCGATAACAGATTCTATTGTTTGTCCAATATACTGTGCACAATTATAGGTTGGCGTAATAACTGATACTAATTTTTCCATAATCAAATTATAGCTGCCACCGTACGAAACAGCAACAGGATATCTCCTATAAAATTAAATTCTTTTAACGCTTTACAATTATATTTCATTTTATCCGGCAATACTTCTTCTATATATGCCTTGTCAACATCTTCCACATTCGCAAGGATTTCATCCTCTTTTTTATACCGTATGCTTGCCTCACTGGTAATCCCCGCAGGCAAGAGCAATGTAGCATACATTTCATCCGTGTACTTTTCCACATATTTCGGTACTTCCGGCCTCGTTCCCACAAAACTCATATCCCCAGCCAAAACGTTTAATAATTGCGGGATCTCATCCAGCCTGACTTTTCTGATTTTTGTGCCAACTCCAGTTATTCTCACATCATTTTCTATTGTAATCTGGGAACCAATTTTGTCAGCATTATGAACCATTGTGCGAAATTTAAATATCCTAAATCTTCGTCCATACTGTGTTACTCTTTCCTGTCTAAAAAAAACAGGGCCGCTGCTGTCTAATTTTATCCAGATAGACAAGAACAAGAACAACGGCGAAAGTATAACCAAAAGAATCACAGACATTACTATATCAAATATCCGTTTTGCCGCCAAACTTACTTTCTTTCTTTTTAACGCAGTATAATACGTTTTAACTGCCTCATTCTGCATATAATGCGGTAAATCTTCCCATGCTTTTAACCGTACCATACTAGCATTCTCCCAAAACCTTTTTTAACATTTCAATGATATAGTCGACATCATCATCACTCAATCCCGTATGTAGCGGAAGCGAGATCTCGTTTTCGTATTGATGATATGCATTCGGGTAATCGCTGATATTAAATCCAAGCTTTTTATATGCTGTCATCATCGGCAATGGTTTGTAATGTACATTTGTCGTCACTCCGTATTCAGCCATTCTCCTGATAATCTCATTGCGTTTTTCTTCATCAGCATTAGGGATTCTCAGCAAATATAAATGACCGCTGGAACTTCCAGTACCATTATAATGGTCTAATCCCATACACTTCAGTTCCCTAAATGCCGCATCATATTTCTGTATGATCTCTCTTCTTCTGGCTAAAAGCGAAGGATATCTGTCCAGCTGCACCAAACCTATTGCTGCCATAATATCTGTCATATTGCATTTAAATGCCGGTGAAATAATATCATACTCCCAAGCCCCGAGCTGGCTCTTATGCAACGCATCCTTTGACTGCCCATGTAACGATAATAACATAAACTCATGGTATATGTTTTCATCATCTAATTCCTTCCTGCTTTTCCATGTGAGCGCGCCCCCCTCCGCCGTAGTCAGATTTTTTACTGCATGAAAAGAGAAGCAGGTAAAATCTGCAGCGTTTCCACTTCGCACTCCATTACGTATTGCACCAAACCCATGGGCACTGTCTGCGATCACGATTACCCTTCCAAATGCCTTTTGTATCTCATTGCAAGAATGAAATAAGTGCCTCTTTCTTTCAACAATTTCAAATATTCTCTCATAATCACACATAACACCGCCAATGTCTACCGGAACGATTACTTTAGTCCGTTCCGTTATGGCATCCTCGAGTTGTGCGTAGTCCATTTCAAAAGAATTCTCATCCGTATCTATGAGCACTAAATCTGCACCAACATGGCAGGCCGGACTTGCAGATGCCGTATACGTATATGCAGAAGTTATCACCTCATCGCCAGAGCCTATCCCCAAAAAACGCAGCGTCATTTCCAGACTGGCCGTTGCAGAGTTAAAGCACACTGCCTTTTGAGTACCGCAATATTCTGCAATTCTCGATTCAAACTTTTTCGTTTTCGGTCCGGTAGTGATCCATCCGCTTCTAAGAGTGTCGCCTACTGCACTGATTTCTTCTTCTGTAATATCCGGCGGTGAAAATGTGATATTTTTCCTTTCCATATTTATCCTCCCTCATTTATATCTGTTTTCAGCAACGCATCAGCAAATACTATTAAGATTGCTCGCTAGGCATCCATCCGGTTCCGGCATGCTGCAAAATCATTCCCGCCTTATTTTCGAAAACAATTTTCTGCCCGTCAAAATATTCTTTGTTTTCCTGATACATTTTCGACTCTTTTAATACTACCACGTATTCAATACCATCATTATTCAATATATAAGTTGATGGAATAAATGTGTCTACTTCAAACAGCTTCCAATATTGTTCTACTTCCATTCCCGTATATATCGTATAATATTTTGCCTTCTGGTATAACTCGCGCTCGCAAAGCAACGGAACATAGTCTCCTGCATAGTTATCTTCTACATACGAGAATAGCTCCTTATCCTCCAAAGAAAAGTTTTCATTTACGTCTATTGATGACAGCCATCCTTTCTCTGGAGATTGGTAAATTACCGTTTCTTCATTCTGTGTAATAACATCGAGCTTGTCAAATATTTCATCCTTATACTGTGTATACAGTCTGTCATTCTTTAATACCGTTATCTCCCGAATACCTTCTATCTGCAAAAGATGAAATATCTCTTCTATACTTTTATCGCTCACATTATATCGGGTATTAAAATGTTTCACAGAAGTAATTCCAATATACCAATCGGCCTGCATTGCACCATATACGCTGTGCACAATCGGTACTACCGTATCAGGGAACTCCTCTATTATATAATTATAAATCTGCATCTCCCCTTCAGAGAGAACCGTTCTTTTTTCGGAGGTCATTGTATTGTAATTCATTCTATACAGCGGAAACAATGACCTATATTGCTGATTATTATTAAACAGCTCATCTTTTGTCTTATACAAACGCTCATTAACTCCTGCTGTCGCAAGTAATGCCATGCATAGAAAAAACACCCCATACGATACAACATTTATTAACAGCCCTTCTTCCATGAGTATGTGTATTGTTTGACCTGCAGCTAACCATGCAAGCAGCCAAAGTACATAGTACATTCTGTAATAATAATACACGGAAATATGATCACTCAGCATCATATAGAACCAAACAACCATAAACACAACTGCTATGCAGGTCATTCTCAATAATATCGGATTCTCCTCTTTTCTACGTTTTAACAGACCTATTAAACATAATATAACTGGCACAAAAAAGACAAAATCCATATAAGGTTCGCGATATGCCAGTCCATCTACCTGAAGACTTCGCAACAGCTCATCAAATGAATTTTCAATCCTCTGTCCTGCAAAAAAAATCCCCAATGCAAACAGAAGCATTATTCCTACTAAAAGCATTCCCTTTTTTTGAAAGTTTAGCTTTGAAAAGTTTTTGATACACCAGAGAACTGCTTCCGGCAAAAGCATCGGAATAACAATCAACAAAAAAAAGGGATAACATATCAAAAGTCCAAAGAATCCAGCTCCTATAGACATTATCCCTTCTATTACTGTAATCTGCTCTCGCTCCAACATGATTGCAGCATAAATCAAGAACATAATGATCAGAATACCATCTACCCAATGAAAAAAGGCGCCATAACACAGATTGTACAACTGGTAGCCGCAAAAGTACAAAAGAGTTAACACAAAATTAAAGATACGTGCCTTTCCCCTGTTAATTTGGCTGATCAAAGAGTAAAACATACCTATACTTAACAAATGCATGAATATATCCGACAACACAAATGCCCGATAATAGCTTATAGGGAGTAAAAATGGCTTACATATCATTATAAACCACGCATTTATTAGCGTAGTCAAATATGCACCTGATACCTTTTCATTTCTTATCAGTTCCATCGCCATATTCATATATCTGGCAGGATCTACGTCACCATATCTCAAATCCAGCTTCCAGCCAAATTGAACAATGCAGCAAAATAGAGCAAATCCCGTCACAAGAGTAAGCTCTATTGCATCTTTCTTCGACCATGCAGGGCAGCTGATCTTTTTCTTGATCAGTATCAGCATCCACACTGCGAATACAGCAACCATTACTGCCACATTAATACTCGTTAGCGTAATTGGTAATCCGGCAACCGTACAAATTCCTGCTGCCAGCCCCACCCAGAAAATCAAAAGCATGATTCCAACAACACACAAAGAAAATCCGTTTCTTTTTTCTCTGTGCAACGGATTGATGACAAAACCTATCATATATGCAGTTACAAGTATGATGTCTAGTATTGACTGAACCATTTTCTCAATTCCCTATTTTCTCCACCAAGCTCCCACATACATCCCGTTCCCGGTCTCCACATCCAGCTTGATTTTCTTATGTAAAATCTTTACTTCCAGTGCGTTTCAATCTCTCTTCCGTCTGCTTTCCATGCTGCAGCATCCCGATATAGTCATTATAAAATCTCTCAAAACTTCTATGGCATATTTCCCTTACTGTCTCCAAATCCTGCTGCTCTGCTATTCTGCAAAATGTCTCCGCATTCATTGGTTCTTCTTCATATTTTTTGTCTAGGCTATGTATCATTCTTGCAAGATAATTTTTCGGATAATTGCTATCAGGATCACGCTTATCTCCCCACAGCAATTCACAATCATTCAACGAAACCGCCTTCTTAAATTTCTTTTTATATACTTTTTCAATAGCGGACAAATCTGACATAATCCAATTCTCTATCATTCGCAGCGGAATCATCGGTATTTTATCATGGCATTCACTTTTAAGTCCCAGCATTACCTCATTGTATCTCTTATCCAATTGATTCTCAGCGTCCTTCTTACTGCTGTTTTTGGCTCCTGTCTCTCTATCCGCATCGCAAAAATAAACCCCGCACTCACAGTTCTCACGTTTCATCAACTCCGCAAATTTTCTACTCGGAATCGCTTTTCCCTCTAACCCCATCAAGCTTCTTCTCTGCAATCTGAGGTTATCAACCTGTTCTCTTGGGATGGGATACAATTCAACTTTTACATTATTCTGTTCTGCAATGCGTGTCAGATAAATTGCAACCGGTCCCCATTTCCATTCTGTGGTTCCATATTCTTTTGCTCCATAATCCGTCACTCCTTCACCTGTCACCGCAATCTTCACGTAAAGTCCCCCCGACTATTCTTCCAGCAGTTTATCTAAAATTTCCTTCTGGCTCATATTAAGTATCACCTCGCCAGGCCACATATATTTTAACTGCTCCTGCATCTCTTTTGTCCCAAACAGCTTCGCCGCTCTTGTTTCCCCGTCCTCGTTGCGATACAGATAGACAATGCTGTCTTTGTCCACATAATCAAGGAATACCGTACTGTGAGTTGTGAGGATCAGCTGGCGTCCTGTTTCTTCATATATTCCGGACAGTATCTTCAACAGTTCCTCTGCGTAATTGATATTAATCCCGTTTTCGATTTCGTCCAACAGCATAACCGCCTCTGACTGGGACATTTCACTGATCGCGATAAACGCCAGAACACGGAGCATGCCATCGCTTAATTCCTTTGAACTAATACTGATATCTTTATTTTTGTAGCTTTCTTTCACATTAATCTGTGTCCATCCAGGTTTTCCCTTCGTCTGTGCCTCAACATCGAGAATTCGTTCTCCAAACAAGCTGCACAGTTTATCCATAAAACGTTTCTTTTTTTCCTCATTCATTTTTTTGATAAAGGAAGGCAGATTTTTCCCCGACATTCCGATCGTATCTACATCTCCGCGGCTGCTCAAACGCATTTCCGACGGTGACAGCAATTCAAAAGATGACGAATTTATCAAAAAATCCCGAATCCTGCAAATATCGCTTTGTTCCTCTCCCACATTTTCAATTATCTTCAAAACAGAAGCTTTCATGCGAAACGACGGTGAAATCTCGCCGGCAAAACTGTTATCCTGAATAAAGCCGCCCTTTCCTGCTGTGTATTCCAGCAAAATATCCCCACTGTCTTTTTTGATAATCCTTTCACTGGACAGCACCATCTGATTTTTCCCGCTAAATGCATTGATCACCATGCCCCAGATATAAGTGTTCTCCTCTTGTTCTGCTCCTCTCAAGACAATTTCACTTTCAAAGCTGATCCTATTGCTTGCATTATTCAGTTTTGATTTGATGTTTTCAACTTTCCAGTCTCTCCGCTCAATTATAATTGCAAAGTCTTCTCTGACAGAATTGCACAAAAAGTCCAATGCCTGTAAAACGGTACTTTTCCCACTGGCATTATTTCCTATGATCACAGTCATCGGCGATAAGTCAACGGAAAATTTCACGAGTGATTTGAAATTATTTACTTCTAATCTTTTAAACATACTCTGCCACCACCTTACCGAGCATTTCCTAAATACATTTTCCTCATTACCCTTCCTGATACCGATACGACGAGATCATCATTTTTACAACTGCCTTCATCTCCGGATCGTCCTCATAAGCCGTCCGCTTCAAATCCACCAGCTGCTCAAAAAATTCATCCTCGTCAAACGGAATCGGCTTTCCGATAAAAATCAGCTTGTTTGCCGTCTTCTGCAGACCTTCCTCTTCTCTCAGGCATTCTTCGAACAGCTTCTCTCCCGGGCGAAGTCCCGTATATACAATCGGGATATCCACATCCGGCTCATATCCTGAAAGCTTGATCAGATTCCTCGCCATATCGTCAATCCTGACCGGCTCACCCATGTCAAGTACAAAGATCTCTCCGCCTTTCGCATACGCTCCTGCCTGAAGCACCAGAGACACGGCCTCCGGAATCGTCATAAAGAAACGGATGATATTCTTGTCCGTTACCGTGACAGGCCCGCCCGCCGCGATCTGCTTTTTAAAGAGCGGGATCACGCTCCCGTTGCTGCCCAGCACATTTCCAAAGCGCACTGCAACATAGTTTGTATCTGTATATTTCCGGTTCATCCCCTGAATGACCATCTCACAGATCCGCTTGGATGCTCCCATGATATTTGTCGGGTTGACCGCTTTGTCCGTAGAGATCAGAACCATACGCTCCGTTCCGTTCTCCCCTGCCGCTCTCGCCACATTCAAAGTGCCAAACACATTATTCTTGATCGCCTCATTCGGACTGTCCTCCATCAGCGGCACATGCTTGTGCGCCGCAGCATGGAATACGATCTGCGGTTTATAATCTTCAAAAATCGTATCGATCCTGTGTGTATTCCGAACGGAGGCAATGAGCACGACAAGATTGAGCTCCGGGAAATTTTTCTTCAACTCCAGTTGAAGGTCATAGGTTGTATTCTCGTAAATATCTAAAATGATCAACTGCTTTGGCTGATGCGCTGCGATCTGTCTGCAGAGTTCGCTTCCGATAGAACCGCCGCCGCCGGTGACCAGCACCACTTTTCCGGCGATATACCCCATTACCTCATCAAGATTTGTCACAACAGGCTCCCGCCCCAGCAGGTCTTCCACCTCCACCTCGCGAAGGTTGGAAACCTTGACCTCATCGTTCACGATCTGCGCCATACTTGGAAGAATCTTTAGTTTGCATCCGGTATGCTTGCAGATATCCAAAATCTCCTTTTTTCTGCTTCCTGACAAGTTTGGGATAGCAATAAATATCTCCTGCACATGATATCTTTCCACTGCCCACGGAATCTTGCTGTCATTCCCCACAATCGGCGCCCCAAGGATATTCTTGCCTATTTTCTTGGGATCAGCATCAATCACACAGACTACCCTGTTGTGCACCAGCCAGCTGCTGTTAATGTCTTTGATCAGCGAAAACGCCGTATCTCCTGCTCCAATAATCATCGTAGAGATTGCATTGCTGCTGCGCTCTGTCACCATAGACATCCTCAGCACCCGCACACCTCGATAAAAAAACCGGCTGAATGCGATAAATCCCATCAGGAAAAACATGTACAGAATATAATAGGATCTCGGCATGCTGAGAAGCATCATGTGAGTTCCAAGACTCTGCACACATGCCGCAAGTACACACGCCACCACAACATTCAGCATTTCCTGCACACTCGCATATCTCCATAAGCTGCTGTAAAGTTTAAACATTGCAAAAATAACTACTGTAGCAATAATATTGATCAGCGTATACCGGATCGCCGCATTTAAATATGGCTCTTCTATTTTATCGAAAGAAAATTCAAATCTAGTCCACAGTGCCAGAAATTCTGCAATGCATATTGCGCAAATATCATAAATCACAAGCAGTATAATTCGAATTGACTTACTTGTCCCCTCAAATAAATCTTTAATCTTCTGATACATATGTCAGTTCTTTCCTGTCCTTATTTTTTAGAATGATCACAGAAACCTAAATTTTCATATACTTTTACATTTTACCACATATTTCCTCTGATATCTATAATTAATATCACATTCTACTGATACAGTCTGTCCGAATGCCGGAACATGCATTCAAAAGCATGATAACTTCCCTGCAAACTATTGAATTTTATCTAAATTAACTGACATCTTTTTCCATTGCGGCGATGTTTTTACATATTTGAAATGTCAATATTTTTTGTCCATTTTTTTTACAAATGGACAACTTTATTATTTCTATACAAAACACACATTCGGTTTTCAGACTATGTAAACCTTGTATTCCCCCTATAATTTCTGTGGATAATGTGCATAACTTCGTGTATAACTCTTTTTTTCCGTGTTTTCGCCATTTTGATTGTGGATAACTTTCCCCTCTTTTTTCTTCTTTTCGGCATATTTTTTTTACAGGCTGTTTTTATTTGTGCATCTTGTATAGATTGCATTTTCCGACAGCATCTGTCAATATTTTTTTCATCTTGCATGTCTGACGCATGTATCCTGCATTATCTGAAATCTTTTTCGACAAAAGCCGATTACTCCATCAAAAAAAGAAACAGCGCATCTGCGCTGTTCCTTTATGTATTTTCAATCCTAAAAAATTCTTCTTACACAGATTGGACTGCGGTAATTCACGTTGGAATATTTAATACCGCTGGACGGTGTACTTGCATGCACGATCGTTCCGTTTCCTACATATATACCAACATGTCCGCTATAGCAAACAATGTCTCCCGGCTGTGCGTCAGCAAGACTCACCTCATATCCACAGCTTCTCATTGCACTGGAAGAATGTGGAAGTCCGATTCCAAACGCTCCATAAACACTCATTACAAATCCCGAACAATCCGCTCCGTTTGTAAGACTGGTTCCTCCTGCCACGTACGGGTTGCCGACAAATTGACATGCATAATCGACAACTGCCTGTCCATTCGAACCGCTCGGTGCATTGTAAGATGTGCTTCCTCCACCTGACGGTGCCGACTCGGAACTGCTGTCCGATGATTTCTTCGAGCTCTTCTTTCTCGCCGCTTCTGCAGCAGCCGCTGCTGCCTTGCGTTCCTGCTCTTCTTTGGCAAGTCTCGCCTCTTCCTCTGCTTTCGACTCTGCATGAACAAACTCTGTAGAAAACTCTACATAATCGGCGGATACATATCCCTCGCCTTCCTCAGTCGTTACCTTTGCCCAGCCCGGTATCGACTCATCCAGCACAACCAGATCGTCTCCGATCGGTACCTGAATAAGAATGCTGGACTCAGTGGATGGCTCTGTCCTTACATTTAAAGTAGTCGTTGTGACCTTAGCATATCTGGTGCTGACCTCTCTCGCCAGCTCCTCATCTCCAGTCACTACATATTCACATTTAACATATCCCGTCACGCTTCCCGATGTGATACGGTACCAGCCGTTATCAGTCGTCTCAAGCACCGTTGCAGCTGATTTATTGTAAAGCTTTCCGAGTACCTCACTCTCCGTACTCGGCTCGGAACGCACATTGACATAGTTGTCAACCTGTGCAATCGCAATATCTTCATATTCAGAAGCTACGATCGGCACTTCATTCTCACTGACCTGCTCTTCCTGTTCTGCTGCCTTCTGCATTGCTGCAGATTGCATTACAATCTCATTGCTGCTGATCAGGCAGTTGCTCATCGCAAGGGAGACACCTGCCTCCAGACCTGCCATCTCATTTCCGGTTGTAGCAGCATTTGCCGCTGCCGACGTATTATCTGCCGTCTCCGAAGCTGCTGCTGTCACGCCTGCCGTCGGACTCCCGTAGGTGTATGTAGGTGCAGGACCCGAAAATGCCAACGCCCCTGCCAATATATATCCTGTAACTCTTACTGCTGTACGTTTCATGAATGCCTCCAAAGGTTTTTCATTTGTTACGAATTTGTTACATTTATTACATGGTTATTATAGCAAAGCGCTCAATCGATGTCAACCGGCATAATATGTCATTTTGTGATAAATTTTGCCGATTTTTTTATTACAATTGCTATTTCCCCTCATTTCTGTCATAATATATATAACAGTTCAGCCAGCCAGAATTTGAAAAGAGGTGTTTTTCATGGATATTGCCAACATAAGTGCAGCTCTTAGCACCTTAAGCGCTTATGACGCAGGCTCGTCGGTCAGCCCGTCCAGTCTTGCCTACGCGGTCGGAACAGAGGTATTAAGCCAGTCTCTCGCCCTCAGCGAAGAGCTGGGCACTGCCATGGTACAGATGATGGAGCATTCCGTAAATCCGGGGCTCGGAGGAAACATCGACGTTTACGTCTAGACCGGACAGCATGCCAGCGAAGAGAGTTTCCGCACACAAAGACATCGGAGTACAGTTACTCCGATGTCTTTTTTACACATTATTTTATGGCGATCGCCTCAATCTCGATCATAACATCCTTCGGAAGTCTAGCAACCTCCACACAGCTTCTTGCAGGGTAATCGCCCTCAAAAAATGTCTGGTATACCTCATTGATCGCTCCAAAATCATTCATTTCCTTGATAAATACCGTAGTCTTGATCACGTTCTTCATGGATGTTCCCGCCGCCTCAAGGAGATTGGACAGATTCGTCAATGCCTGCCTTGCCTGTGCCGCAGACCCCGATGGGATCTCGCCGTTGGACGGAACTACCGGAATAATTCCGGATGTATAAACCATTCCGTTGACCTCGATCGCCTGTGAATAGGGACCGATCGCTGCCGGAGCCTTGTCTGTACTGATTACCTGTTTCATGATATGTTCTCCTTCCTGATACTTATTATAATTTATACCTTTCGGATGGCATGCTCCGTAATCTGGATACGCCGTTCCTTGTAAAGCCGTCCGACCGCACGTTTAAATGCATTTTTGCTGAGTCCTGTCTCCCTCTTGATCACCTCCGGAGAAGCCTTGTCCGTAAACGGAAGCACTCCGGCAAACTCCTCTATGATCTCCATCACCTTCTCGGCATCCGCATCCATCTGAAGATATGCTTTCTCTCGCAGCGTGATATCCAGCTTTCCGTCCGGTTTAACGCCCAGCACCTTCGCCTCCACAACATCCCCGATTCTCAGATGGCTGCAGTCCTCATGCGCCGGTATCATCGCAGAATANTTATCGTCCACTGCCACAAAGGTTCCAAAGTCCCTGCTGAATTCATAAATCCTTCCGCTTACCGTATCATCTTTTTGATAGGGCGCATCGGTGGACAATAGTTCATACAGNTTTTTCATGCTGGCGCAGAGNCTGCGGCTTTTGTCAATATACAGGGTGACCAGNACCTCATCCCCCGGCNGCACNTTTGATGTCATCTCTNTATAAGGAAGAAACAGNTCCTTTTCNAATCCCCANTCTAAAAATGCCCCGATTNTAGCCACCTCTAAAACATTTAAAGCNGCNAGNCCGCCCAGCACAAGCCTNGGNNGGTTTGTCGTCGCAATCAGACGGTCTTTCGAGTCCTTATATAAAAANACCTCAATCTCGTCACCGATCCCGGTNCCCTCAGGCACCTGCTTTTCCGGCAGNAGCACAGGATTCCCCTCATCTGCGNTCTCNCCAAGGTATACGCCAAAATCAACTTTCTTTACCACNGTAAGCTTCTCATACTCACCTAATTTCATATTTAATCCTCATTTAATTTAAACAGNAACATATACNTCTTTCACTCTGCCGNCTTTTTTCTCCGAAACTCAACAATCGCATATATTCTCCCNGCTCCATCATCCAAAACCACTGTCACGGCATCAGNNTGTATACACACGACCGGATGCAGCANATCCCCCAGCANNGCAGCATTTTTGTATTCNGCNCTAAGNCTTCCNACCTCAAAGNCTTCCGGNAGATATTCTTCTGCCACCAGAATATATTTTCCNTTGTTCATNTGATGGTTNGTGTCAATATGAAACCGTGCAACCTGCACCGGCTCCTTNTTTTCTCCGTCTGTCGGCACTGTCATTTTNCGGTCTGCCCACTCACCNGGAAGCTGAGGCAGAAGCAGATTCCGATACCGATCTGCCACCTGTTCCAGAATCCGTGCCGGACGCATCTTTGCCATATCCATGAACACCCATACAGAATTTGCTTTCGCGATCACAGCTCCCGCTTCATCCTCAATCTGAAAATTACGGTAGCCGTAAAANCCCTTAAAATCATATGGCCATGTGCTGATTTTGATCTTTTCAGCCATCTGCGGATAGCGTAAAATCTCAATCTGCCAGGATAAAAGCACCCATGCCNCCTTCTTCTCTGCAAGNAAATCCACACCGATTTCCAGATCCTCCGACTGGAANGTGCAGCAGTCCTGCAGATAATCCAACAGTGCAGGCAGNGTCAGCCGCTTCTCACTGTTCACTTCACTATATCTCACCCGGCTCTCAATGCTATACATGGCAATATCCGATTTCCTTTCTAATTTTTTTCATATAAGGACGTCTTGTGAACCGTCCTTATACGAAAAAACTTCAGCAGAATTTCTCCGCTGAAGTTTCTGAACAGGGCTACAAGGATTCGAACCTTGAAATGACGGAGTCAGAGTCCGTTGCCTTACCGTTTGGCGATAGCCCTATGTGCTGTCAACAAATGATATTATATAGGATAAGCTTATAAATTTCAAGTGTTTTTTTCAAAAATTTGAATTTTTTTATCAATTTCAGCAAACATGACCGTTTCTCCCCAGGAAATATCAGCTGTTCCGTTCGTCGCTTCCGTAATTTCCTTCTCAACTTTCTCCTGTTCCTCCACCGGGACCATGGCAATCAGCTCTACTTTTTCCGTGTATCTCGTGTCCATCAGTCTGATCCCGCTTTGGGCGATCAGGTATTGCAGCTTTCCAAGTCCGCTGTAGTCTGTCCCAACCGTCAATATCCTGCCCTGGCATTTGTCAATGATGACACTTGACGCCAGTCCCGCCAGCGTCGCCTTCTGATACGCGCGCACCAGACCTCCGGTCCCCAGAAGCACACCGCCAAAATAACGCGTCACGACAACCGCAACATCGTGAATATCCTCTCCGAGCAGGACGTCTAACATTGGTCTTCCCGCAGTCTGCGCCGGTTCTCCGTCATCCGAACATCTGCTGATCTCCTGACGCTCTCCTAACACGAAAGCAGAGCAGTTGTGTCTGGCATCCCAGTATTTCTTTTTCATCTCATTGATAAAGCTGACTGCCTCCTCCTCCGAGGCAACCGGACGCACCGTCGCAATAAAACGTGATTTCTTTTCTATGATTTCCCCTTCACCGCCGGAATATACTGTTTTCATCGGATCTCCTTTTTCTCATGTCTCAGTCTGTTTTGCACTATTACATTTTATCACAGTTTTTCCGAAAAAGCTATTTTGACAGCTGTCAATCGGCCTCTTTTCATTTTTTTCTTTATTCTCACCGCTTTCTTTGGTATAATATATGAATGATGTTTTTTTAATAATATATTTAAAAGGAGGCCTGTCATGAATTACGGAAAAAAACGTATCCGAAAGCGTGAGCAGGAGCTGATTTCCAAAAGTACTATGATCCGCAAAAAGTTTGTCGTAATCTTTTGCAAGGCTTTGCTTATATGCTTTTTCGCTGTTTGCATCGTAGGAGGCAGTTCGGCCCTTGGAGTGATCAAAGGCATTATTGACTCTGCTCCCACCATCAAAGATATTGATGTTGTTCCAACCGGCTTTCTCACTACCGTACTGGACTCCGAAGGCAATGAGATCGCGACGCTCGTCGCTTCCGGTTCCAACCGAAAAGCAGTGACAATCGACGAGATTCCGCTGGATTTACAGCATGCCTTTATTGCCATTGAGGATCAGAGATTTTATGAGCATAACGGCATTGACATAACCGGTATCATCCGTGCCGGAGTAAAAGGCGTTGCCTCTGGTAAATTCAAAGAGGGCGCCAGCACGATCACACAGCAGCTTTTGAAGAACAACGTGTTTACCGACTGGGTCTATGAGGAATCCTTAGCAGACAAATTTGAGCGTAAATTTCAGGAACAGTATCTTGCGATCCAACTAGAGAAAGCAGTAGACAAGGACTGGATTCTGGAAAATTATCTCAATACCATTAATCTCGGGCAGAATACCCTGGGTGTCGCAGTTGCCTCAGAGCGGTACTTCGGTAAAGATGTCTCAGACCTGACACTCTCTGAATGTGCAGTTCTTGCAGCGATCACCAAGAGTCCGACCGGTTTTAATCCGATCAGCCATCCGGAAAAAAACGCGGAGCGTCGCGAAAACGTGCTCAGCAACATGCTTGAGCAGGGATATATCACTCAGGCAGAATATGACGAAGCGATGGCCGACAACGTCTACGACCGTATTCAGATAGTCAACATTGAGTCCAAGGATGACAACATAAATTCTTACTTTGTAGATGAACTTACCGATCAGGTGATCAATGATCTGGTGGAGCTGAAGGGATATACCGAAACTCAGGCTCACATAGCTCTTTATCAGGGCGGTCTGACCATTGAATCCACACAGGATCCGGCTCTTCAAGCGATCTGCGACGAAGAGGTCAATAATCAGGATAATTATCCGACTGCTCCGAAGATATCCTTTTATTATCGGGTTTCCATCCAGTCAGCAGATGGCAGCATTGCAAATTACAGCCAGCAGACCATGCTTACCTACTATCAGAAAAAGACCAACAATAGGAACTACAGTATTAACTTTGCTTCTGAAGAAGCTGCCGCCGAGGCAATTGAACAGTATAAGGCTGATATTATGGTGGAGGGCGACACGATCGTTGAGGGAAGCGAAGTCTTAACCTACTCTCTTCAGCCGCAGGTCGCATTGACTCTGATCGACCAGACTACCGGGGATGTCAAGGCACTGGTAGGCGGACGCGGTGAAAAAACAGCCAGCAAAACCCTGAACCGTGCCACCAACACGCCACGGCAGCCTGGCTCCACGTTCAAGATTATTGCTGCCTATTCCGCTGCTCTGGATGCAGGCGGACTGACGCTTGCAGATGTACAAGACGATGCTCCGTACAATTATATCACCGGTGAACAGCAGCAGGTTCACAATTACGATAACAGATACCGCGGCTTCACCACACTGCGGGAAGCAATCACGCACTCTATCAATATCGTAACGGTCAAGACGATCGATGAGATCAGTCCTGGTCTCGGATATGACTATGTTATAAACTTCGGATTCACGACGTTAGATCCCGAAGAGCGCAGTCACTCAAGTATCGCACTGGGAGGTCTCTCCAACGGTGTCACTAATTTGGAGCTTACCGCGGCATATGCATGCATTGCAAACGGCGGAACATACATCAGGCCCAAATTTTACAACAGGATTCTCGATCACAACGGCAACGTATTGATCGACAATACCACGCCGGAATCCCACACGGTTTTAAAGGAGACCACCGCATGGCTTCTCACCGATGCGATGCAGGATGTTATGACCCAGGGAACCGGTACACCCGCATATTTCGGAAGTTCAATGCCACAGGCGGGCAAATCCGGCACCACGACCAGCAACCGCGATGCGCTTTTTGCCGGGTACACTCCGTATTATACCTGCGTCGTATGGGGCGGATATGACGACAACACACCCCAGTCAGGCAGCACAACTTCCTATCCGAAAAAAATCTGGAAGGCAGTCATGGGACGGGTTCATCAAGATCTTCCCTATAAGGATTTTGTACGTCCCAGCGGCATCACCACCGTCGCCGTCTGCAGTGAATCCGGAAAGCTGGCAATCGAAGGAGTATGTGATTCCGACCCCCGCGGTTCCCGTGTGTACACAGAATACTTTGCCGAAGGGTCACAGCCGACAGAGTATTGCGATCATCACATACGTGCCAATATCTGCAATCAGTCTGGCTGTATTGTCGGTTCCTATTGCCCGTCCGAGTCCTATCAGTCCGGTGTTTATATCATCGGCGGAACAGAAGGTACAGAAGACACGAATTTGCTGACAGATGCATTTTTGGCAAATCCGTGTACTTACCATAATGCATCCAACTCCACCTATCAGGGCAACTACACTGCTCCGGTTGTTCCGGGAGTCAGCACGGACCCCTATACATGGTCGGATCCGGGCATAGATCAGACTGTAACACCTCCGACAGATCCTGCGCAATCCGTGCAGCCTCCGGCAGATCCCCTTCCCGAGGACGGCGGAACCTGATATTGGCAACATATGATCTTGTGTGCAACAAAAAACGGACAACACGCTTCGCGAGTTGTCCGTTTTTTATTATACTGTCATCCCGCGGATCTTCGCCGTTGCATTTTCCGCGCTCTGCAGCTTTGTCCTCAATTCCTGCTCTTTTCCGCAGCAGAGTATCACTACATCCCTCTCCAGCTCCCAGAGCCTTTTCTTGCCCTCCCCGTCCAGTTTATGGGTATAATTTTTAACCGATTGCTTCAAAAGTCTCTGCATATATCCGGCCATTTCCCGGCGTCCCGTCTCCTGTGCCTGCATTTTCTGACTGATCGTTGCAATTTCCTTCTTTATAGGGCGCAGTCTCTGTTCATGCTCATCT
Source organism: Roseburia sp. (assembly GCA_014804775.1). Lineage (GTDB taxonomy): Bacteria > Bacillota > Clostridia > Lachnospirales > Lachnospiraceae > Roseburia. The sequence continues at coordinate 50,934 of JAAUZB010000010.1, forward strand.
TCCTGATTCTTGACGAGAACTCCATGATACTCATAGGCCTCCTCAAGCGCCTCCCAAAACACCGTCTGGAAATCTACCGGCCGCAGAAATACCCGAAATACATCCCGCTTATTCATCACAAACTGCAGCTGTGCCGGACTGATCGTTGTTGTATAAACAATACAAACCGTGTGCGGAAAAGTCTTGTTGATGTAGGTAAGCAGCTGCTCCCCATTGTATCCGTCCAAGGATAATCCCGTCACAACAACATCGTATCTTTTCTTCTTCAGCAGCAAAGCTGCGTCTGTCCCATTCAGTGCTACGTCAATTGCAATATCCTTATCCTTTGTTGCGTCCAAAAACTCCCTGCAGATATCCGGGTATCTGCTGACAAATAAAAGATTTCGATCCATATTCTGCCCCTCCCCCTTTTTTTATTATAATGAATCGGCAGACTTGTGTCAAATCACGTGTTCACAATTTATTCATTTAAGCTTTAAAAATCTTTCATTCTGTAAACACGAAATCTTCATTTCTGTGTCATATACTAAATACGTACAAGAGATAGTTTCCAGTAATTCGTTACTATTTGCATAAACTTTTTCATAAGCTGCCAGGTGGTTTATCCACCTGGCAATCCTCCTTTTTAAGGAGGATTATTTTATACTTCAAAAATCATATCACCATATGATGGCATCGGCCACATGGATTTATCTACAAGCATCTCCAGTCTGTCAACCGGCTTTCTCAAAGCATCCATAGCCGTTGTCACTTCATCCCTATAAAATACAGCCTGTTCTCTGCCCTCTTTTATTTTGCGTCCCTCGCAAGTAACCTCCTCCAGTTTCGCAAGCGCTTCCTTTGTCTTGACAAGCAGCGCAGATACTTCCTTCAAAATATCCGTCTGCACGCTCACATCCGCATCACATGCAGCTCTTACGGAAGAAATTGACTCCGCCAATACTGTTGTATATCTGATGACAGCCGGAATGATCTGTTTGGTTGCGATGTCGATCATTGCCTTTGCTTCAATGTTGATCTCCTTCGCGTATGTTTCATACTCGATTTCCACGCGGGAATCCAGTTCTGCTTTCGTAAATACTCCGAATTTCTCAAACAGCTTAACTGCTTTATCTGTATTCAGCGCCGGGATCGCATCTACCATAGAGTTGATATTTGGCAGTCCGCGTTTCTCCGCTTCTGTGACCCATTCGTCAGAATATCCGTCTCCGTTAAATACGATTCTCTGATGTTCCGTTGCATATTTCTTGATCAGGTCATGTACTGCGAGATCAAAATCTTCTGCCGCCTCTAAAATATCGCATGCCTCGGCAAATGCCTCAGCAACAATAGTATTCAGCACAATATTGGGCTGCGCAATGGAATCCTGTGAGCCTACCATACGGAATTCAAATTTATTGCCGGTAAATGCAAACGGTGACGTTCTGTTTCGGTCAGTTGCATCTTTCATAAAATCAGGCAGCGTCTTCACGCCGGTTTCCAGTTTCGTGCCTGCAATACTGTGAGTTGCCGCTCCCGTACTGATCAACTGCGTCAGCACATCTTCGAGCTGTTCTCCAAGAAAGATAGAAATAATTGCCGGAGGCGCTTCGTTTGCACCTAATCTGTGATCATTTCCCACATCGGCAGCCGCCTCTCTCAGCAGATCGGCATGTGTATCCACTGCTTTCAGAACACATGTCAGCACCAGCAGGAACTGTATGTTTTCATGCGGCGTCTTGCCCGGGTCGAGCAGATTGATACCGTCATCCGTCGTAACAGACCAGTTATTATGCTTGCCGGAGCCGTTGACTCCCGCAAACGGCTTTTCGTGCAGCAGGCACTGTAACCCGTGACGTCCCGCCACCTTCTTTAAGGTTTCCATCACAAGCTGATTATGGTCAACTGCAATATTTGCCTCCGCATAAATAGGAGCAAGTTCGTGCTGTGCAGGAGCGACCTCATTATGCTGTGTCTTTGCAGACACCCCAAGCTTCCAGAGCTCCTTGTTGACATCTTTCATAAACGACGCGATCCTCTCCCGGATCGCTCCAAAATAGTGATCGTCCATTTCCTGACCCTTCGGAGGCATCGCACCGAACAGTGTACGTCCCGTAAAGATCAGGTCTTTTCTCTGAAGGTATTTTTCTCTGTCAACCAGAAAATACTCCTGCTCCGGTCCGACGGAAGGCGTTGCCTTCTTAGAGGTCGTGTTGCCGAATAACCTCAAAATACGAAGTGACTGTTCGTTGATCGCTTCCATAGAACGAAGCAGCGGCGTCTTCTGGTCCAGTGCTTCGCCTGTGTAAGAACAAAATGCCGTCGGAATGCAGAGTGTAGCCCCTGCCGCATCCTGTCTGACAAATGCCGGCGAGGTACAATCCCATGCCGTATAACCTCTTGCCTCAAAAGTCGCCCTCAGACCTCCAGAGGGAAAAGAAGATGCATCCGGCTCACCTTTGATCAATTCCTTTCCAGAGAAGCTCATCAAAACCTTTCCGTTAGACATGGGAGCCGTAATAAAAGAGTCATGTTTCTCTGCCGTCACTCCTGTCAGCGGCTGAAACCAGTGCGTATAGTGCGTTGCACCCTTCTCGATCGCCCACTCCTTCATCTCATGCGCAACGACATCTGCTGTCTCGAGATCCAGCTCGCGCCCTGCCTCCATGACCTCATGAAGCTTCTTATAAACCTTTTTGGGCAAGCGCTCCTGCATGACTGCATCGTTAAATACATTCTCGCCAAAAATATCCGCCACATTAAAATATCCAGTTTCCATTATTTTCTTACATCCTTTCCTAGCATCAAATCAGGGTATTCCAAAGCCATTGGAACACCCTGATTGTCTCTTGCGTTGCCTTCTTATTCTTAAGATAATGCTTTTTTTAAGTTATTATTCAGCTTTGCCAACGGAACCGAACAACTCCATTTTCTCTTTTACAGTTGCTCTGATTGCATCTGCGCCCGGAGCCAAAAGTTTACGCGGATCAAAGCCCTTTCCTTCCAAATCTTTTCCTGCCTCAACATATTTACGTGTTGCATCTGCGAAAGATAACTGGCACTCTGTGTTTACATTGATCTTAGCCACTCCGAGAGAAATTGCTTTTTTGATCATATCCTCAGGAATACCTGTACCACCGTGAAGTACCAACGGCATGGTTCCTGTCTTCTCCTGAACTGCTGCCAATGTCTCAAAGCTAAGACCTGCCCAGTTTTCCGGGTATTTACCGTGAATGTTGCCGATTCCTGCTGCAAGCATGTCAACACCAAGATCTGCAATCTTCTTGCACTCGTCCGGATCTGCACACTCGCCCATTCCTACTACGCCATCTTCCTCTCCGCCGATGGAGCCCACCTCTGCCTCGATCGACATTCCCATTGCATGTGCAACGGATACCAGCTCTTTTGTCTTGGCAACGTTCTCCTCGATCGGATAGTGAGAACCGTCAAACATGATCGATGTAAATCCTGCTTTGATGCATTTATAGCATCCTTCATATGTTCCGTGATCCAGATGCAGCGCAACCGGAACAGTGATTCCAAGTTCCTCATCCATTGCCTTAACCATGGCTGCAACCGTTTTGAAGCCCGTCATGTATTTCCCGGCGCCTTCCGACACGCCTAAGATGACCGGAGATTTTAACTCTTCTGCCGTAAGAAGAACTGATTTGGTCCATTCAAGATTGTTGATATTGAACTGGCCCACTGCGTAATGACCGGCTTTTG
>JAAUZB010000011.1 GCA_014804775.1 Roseburia sp.
ATTCAAACATCGCCTTACCGATATCTCCCTGCGCAAAACCGTAATTATGTAACGCATTCGAATATCTATTCGATACCACCAGCAGCGCAACCACTGCCACTAGCGCTACTACCGCCACAATTGTTGATGTCCTGAAAAAAGACCCTGTAAGCCTTTTTTCGATTTTTTCCTGCTTCATCTGTTTGTTCATTGCGCTTACCCCTCCTGATCAATCACCCATTCACAAGTATCGGATCATTTCATTTCTGTAATGAATTATAAAGCCTTATTGAAAAAAAAGCAATATTTAAACGAATTTTGTTTGCTTACCTTCTTCACGCACAATCACCGCATTATTTTTATAATGCTTCTCCACAGTATCTTCGTTGCTAAATCCGTTTGCTGCACCATTGCAACAAATTTTTAGCGCTGCAAATATCTCCGCCCGAACTAAAGCTTCTACTGCCGAATATCCTTTCATGTAATAGTTTAAAAAACATGAAAATAATGCATCTCCTGCTCCAATAGTATTCACAACATCACCTACATGAGCAGCTTCCAATCTGTATATCCTGTCTTCCGAACGCTCATATAACAGTGCACCCTTTTTACCAAGTCCAATCACTATAATTTTCGACAAATATTTTTCTTTCATTTCAAAAATAAATTGTTCTGCACTGCACGGTAATTGCTCATCACTCAAAAATAAAATATCTGAATATTCCATAAACTCTTTATTATATTCGTCATCAATGTCACTTAATACATGAACATCACTGGCAATCAGTTTTCCAGTCTTCTTTACTTTTTTTAATAATGAGCGGTTGAAATTAGTATTACATAAAACAACCAGATCACTTTCTTTTATTGCCGCTTCTAATCTGGCAAAACCCATATTTTTTTCCTGAATGTCCTTCAGATCACAATAGATCTGTCTTCTGCCTTCCTCATCATACAATGCAACTGTAACAGGTGTCTCATTTAGCTCACGGTAAATAAACTGTTTTCCTATTTTTTCATCTTCCAACTTTGATAGAATCCGCTTTCCTTCTTCATCTTCACCAAGAAAAGATGCAATCTGTATATCATTTCCCAATGTCAAGAGAGCTTTTCCAACATTATAAGCCACACCTGAAACACTTGATTTTATACCGAAAAAAGGATAATCAATAGGATAATAATGAATTGGAAATTTTCTAACCTTTAGCGTTGTTTCAATATTAATTAAGCCCGATACTATTACTCTCATTTTCTACCTCATCTCTCTGCCTTGCTTCAAAAGCTGTTTTTAAATACAAATTGCTGTCATATATTTCTTTTCCGTATCTGCCTCTCAATTTCAACAAATATATATCATTATGGATATGCTCAGATAATATCTTTATAAACAAAACATTATTGCTTACTGTTCCGTTCCATTCCTGCGGTTTAAGCCCTCTATCGGCTATTAATGATATTTCATTGTCCACAACTAACATAAATCTGGATGCCAAATGCTCTTTATTCAATTTTCTATAGTGCGAATAAAATTCCACATCACAATCTAAATCCAGATCATAAAATGAGAACACGACAATCCTGACTTTCTTTTCTTTTAATGTTTGGAATTCTTCTCTAAGACATGACAAGTCAAAATCTGCGTTAATATAAACCTCTTTTTTCGCATTTTTCAAAATAACCTTTGCTTTATAAATGGCAGTTTCAAATCCTCTGAAAACCAGATTCATATTTTCCCGCCGTAATTTTTGATAATCTTTTAACTGTTTTTCCGATTCTTCCATCGCTTCCATCATTTCAAAACGCATTTTCCCTAAAATCACTTCCGGTTCCTGCGCGGTATACAATGCCGTATCATTAGGCACCATTTCAACCATACCTTTTTCTAACATATGCTCTAAGGCATTGTATATCGATGTTCTGGATATATCTATCTTTTTAGCCAATTGATATGCCGACAACGGTTCTGTTCCTAATAAAGCCAAATAGATCTGCGCCTCTAATTTTGAAAAATTTAACTTTTCAAGGTTCTCCTGAAGACTCATAATGTCTCACCCTCCTTTCCGTTAGTTGTACATTATGTACAACCATTATATAGCGTTGGTACAATACATGCAAGCAGAAAATCAGGTACAAAAAAAAACACCTCAAAAGAAGTGCTCTCTCACTTCATAAACGCCAAGCACCGCACATCCGATTCCATAGCACAGGATATCCTTCCAGTCAAATACAGAGCCAAGCAGCACTCTCATAAACACATTTTCTTCCAATCCCAGCACGCTTACGAGATTAAAATACTGCAATCCCTCCACTGCCGCCGCAAAAAGAAAAACATACAGCGGCAGCAATCTGTATTTTTCCGGTATCCAGATTCTCACAAAACAATATATCACAATGACAACAAGCACATCCCCAATATAGGGTCTGATAAAATTATCATGAACATATAATGCAATCAGCACTTCCACAATCAGCAGAAATAAAAATGCTATGCCGTATTTTATTCTTGTGTGTTTCTTTGGTATGTTCATAGCTGTTTTGCCTTCCCACTAATTTTCTGCCCGCTCCTTGATCTCTCCCGACTTGTACGACTTTAGCAGTTCCCGCAGATCGTTGATCTGATCCAAAAGCTCCGCCCCCTTGTCGGTATCCGAGATATTTGCCCTGCGCTCTAACTTCTCCACAAGATGCACCTTAGGCGTATGCTCACTTTTTCCGGCAATAAAGGGCTTATGCTCCGCAAGACTCAAACTTTGGGAATCGTAGATCAGTGTGTATCCCGCGATCCCCGTCGTCTTCTGGTAAGCTTTAGAGATACCGCCGTCGATCACAAACAGCTTTCCGCCTGCTTTTACCGGACTTTCCCCGTTTTTTATTTTTACGGGTACGTGTCCGTTGATGATATGCCCCTTATTTTCATCAATGCCGAACATGTTCAAAATCTTTTTACAGACACCTATGTTTTCCGAAAAGACATAATACTCGTTATACTGCTCCCTGTGAAGGCGTGCATCGTCGATATAGTATCTTTCAAAAAATGCCATTTTGTCTTTCCCGTAGAGCGGCGATCTCGGACCGCACCACAGATACCACAGGAAATCACAGGCATACTCTTTTTCCGCCGCATCTTCCGACAGGAAATATGCCCTGTTTACAATCTCGTCCAGTTTATCGAGCAGCTCTTTTCCGCTGTAACTTCCTCCATTTATGCAGACGCTCTGAAAATCTCCGTTTTTATCCATCGGAATACAGCCGTGAAAGAGCAGATTGTTATTGCACACCAGATACATGGAACCTTTGACGAGAAGAAACTTCACATGCTCCTGGAGCTTTGCACTGTGCAGAAATGAATTCTCTAACACAGTCATCAGATCCCTCTCCCCGTCTGAGAGGATCAAAGGATTCTCCGGATCGACGGTCGGGAAATATGTGTCACGCAACGGATACGTGTTTTCGTCAATCGTTAGCGTGCCGTCCGAAAAACTCACTTTGGAAAACAGGCTGCGGTACTGCATGTCCCACTCAGGGTGCCTTTCTATCAGCTGTCCTTCCAGCTTTAACTGGATCACTGTAATCGCTTTGTGCATTTTGGCGACAAGCTCTGTATCTACAGTGTCGTAAATATTGTCGTCAAGCGTGTTGGGATAGAAAAGTCTGCACGGGTCGTCTTTGTAGGTCTCCCCTGCAAATACCGCAAGCGCCCGAAGATTTAATCCGTAACCGTCTTCGAGAATATCGAAATTATTGTAACGCATGGAAATCCTTATGACATTTGCGATCAGCGCGCGGTTGCCCGAAGCTGCACCGATCCACGATATGTCATGGTTTCCCCACTGCACATCGACATCATGCATTGCCGTCAGTTCATCCATAATGATATCGGCTCTCGGTCCTCTGTCATAGATATCACCGATAATGTGAAGCCTGTCAATCGCAAGTGACTGGATCAGTTTGCAGAGCGCCACTATAAATTCTTCCGCCACCTCCGTGTCAATGATCGTATTGATGATCTCATCGTAGTAAAAATCCTTATTGACGTCATCTGTAACGTTCAACAGCTCATCTAATATATATACAAAGTCCTTTGGGACACATTTTCTTACTCTTGACCGGGTATACTTGGCAGATACCGCTTCGCACACCAGAATCAACCTGTATATGGCAAGCCTTTTCCACTCATCTGTGAGCAGATCTCTGTCAGATAAAAGTTTGATCTCTTTCTCCGGATAGTAGATCAGATTCGCAAACTGTTCCCGTTCCTCATCAGACACGGTTGTTTCAAATACAAGATCAATCTTTTTCTTTATGACTCCGGATGCACTTTTGAGCATATGAAGGAAGGCGTCATACTCGCCGTGCAGATCACTGAAAAAATATTCCGTCCCTTTGGGCAGACTTCGTATCGCAGAAAGATTGACCATCTCACTTGCAACACTGCCAACCGTCGGGTACTCTTTTGCAAGAAGTTTACGATATTTCAGATCCAAAATCATCCTTCCTTTCTTCAATCTTTTTTCAATCTATCTTCCATATTGTAGATATGGAGGGACCGCCATATGCAGCCCCTCCATATTTCTGCTTTCTTTTTGTTTTTTACAGATTCTCTTTAAAGAATGTCTCAAGCTCTGCGATTGCCACATCCTCGCCTTCGCCGTCACATTTCACTGTAATTTCCATGCCGCATTTGATGCCCAAAGACATCAGCCCCATAATGCGTTTTGCATCCACTTCCCTGCCGTCCTTTACAATCTTTACAGCACAGGAATAGCCTGCCGCCTGTTTCACCAGAATTCCCGCCGGTCTTGCGTGAATGCCCTCCGGATCTGTGATCTTGTAAGTAAATTCCCTCATAATATATTTCTCCTTTCTATTTTTGCCGCTTTTACAGCGGTCATACACTTTGTTACTAGCTTAACTGCTCTAAAATCCATGCAATATCATCGGTGGTCTTCATCTTTTCCAGTACTTCCTCATCCTCAAGCGCTTCGCAGATCTTCGAGAGCAGATCGAGATGCTCATCACCGATGCCCGCAATACCGAACACGAGCTGCGCTTTTTCCTGACCGAAATCTACGCCCTCAGGATACTGCACGAGAACGATCCCCGTCTTCTTAACGGAACCCTTTGCCTCCGATGTACCGTGCGGAATCGCCAGTCCCATTCCCATGTATGTACTGACCAGCTTCTCGCGCTCTATCATAGCTTCAACATAAGCTTCATCCACACAGCCCTGCTTCACCAAAAGCTCTCCTGCTGCACGGATCGCATCTTCCTTCGCCACCGGTGACTGATTTAATTTGATGCCGTTTTCATCGATCACCTTTTTGGCGGCATGGTTTTCCACTGTATTCTCCTGTATCGGAGCTGCTTCCTCCTGCACAGCTTTTGTCGCCAGCTGCTCATACAGAGCATCCAAAGACGGGTCTGCCAGGAAATTGCCGATTGTGATCAGTCTCGCCTGTGGAGCAGATTTTCTCGCCCGGTCAGCCAATGTCGTCTGCACGACAGCCACATCACAGTCTGCGGGGATATTGTCCACGGAGGTATTTTTAACGATGATCTCCGGACGGACATCTTTTAAACGGTTGCGGAACTTTGTCGCTCCCATCGCAGAAGAACCCATTCCTGCATCACATGCAAAGATAATCTTTTTGACTGCGGATGCATCGACCGGCGCATCGCTCTGTTCCGATGTCTGCCCTTTTGATTCCGCCTTCATCTGTTTCATCTGACTCTGCGCATCCGACAGGCTTCCTTTCCTGCCGTCCGTAAACTTAATGATCGGGGATGCGATCAGGAAAGACACCACCGTCGCGATCAGTACACCGATAATAGTCAAAAACATCTTATCCTTCGGCGTCATCGACAGAAACGCGATGATGGATCCCGGCGAGGAAGGTGCCTTCAACCCGCAGTCCGTAAGAGCAAAGAATGCGATAGCACACATATTTCCAATGATCGGCGCAATGATCACAACCGGATTCATCAGTATGTACGGGAAATAAATCTCGTGGATTCCTCCGAAGAAATGGATGATCACTGCTCCCGGAGCAGACTGCTTCGTCGTCTTGTCTTTTGCAAAGAAACAATATGCCAACAGGACACCGAGACCCGGTCCGGGGTTTGCCTCCAGCATATACATGATCGATTTTCCCGCCGCCTCTGCCTGTGCAGAACCAATCGGTGTAAATATTCCGTGGTTGATCGCATTATTTAAAAACAGTACCTTTGCCGGCTCTACGAAAATCGCAACCAGCGGCAGCAGGCTGTGCTGCACCAATACCTCCACACCTGCGGACAATACGGCAAGAATCACTGTCATCACCGGTCCGATGATAAAGTATCCGAAAATCGCAACGATCATACCGAGAATACCGACGGAAAAGTTATTGATCAGCATCTCAAACCCGGTCGGCATACGGTTCTCCATAAATTTGTCGAACATCTTGATGACCCAGCCCGCGAACGGTCCGATCACCATAGCTCCCATCAGCATCGGCTGCCCTTCGGTTCCCCCGACGCCGGCGATACATCCCATCACCGCAATGGCTCCCATCACGCGTCCCCGCTCTCCTCCGACCATTGATCCGCCGGTAGCAGCGATCAGAACCGGAAGCAGATANGTCAGCATATATGGNTGAATAGAAGCCAGNCNCTCATTCGGTATCCATCCATCTGCAATAAACANTGCGGTAATCANTCCCCATGCAATAAATGCTCCGATATTGGGCATCACCATGGCGGACAAAAATTTGCCAAATTTTTGTAANCCGTTTTTCATTCTTCACTTCTCCTTTTAATTATAAACGTTTCTGCAGTAAATTTCTACAGTAAATATGCTTTTGTCTTTTCACACTGCAGCCGAAAATCTTCAGAAATATTCCCATCGGAAACCACTGTCATCCCCTCCTGCAGCTGGCAGATATGAAATGTGCTTTTCTTNTCAGTCTTGGAAGAATCCATCAAAATAATTTTCTCGGCGGACTGCTGCANTACNGCCTGNTTTAAATAGGCTTCCATCATNACTCCACAGGAAAANCCGACNTCCGCTGAATAACTCGTCACCCCCAGGATCGCCATATCAAAATTAACGGTCTTCACCGACTCGATCGCCCCGACGCCGCAGGCGCTCATACTATACTTGTTGAGCTCTCCGCCCAGAACAAATACGGAAGGCTGTGATAATTTTGACAGTTCCATCACACAGGTCATGCTGCTCGTAAAAATAAAGTTTGGCTGATCCGGCCAAATCTTAGCCAGCGCAGTTGTGCTGCTCCCCGAATCCAGATAAACTGTAGTATTGGGTTTGATCAAAGGAAGTACCTTCTCCGCAATGCTTTCCTTTTCCTCCACATTCCGAACAGATCTCCGCCCAATATAATCATCTGTTCCTAAAACGACCTCCACGGATTTCGCACCTCCGTGAATGCGGACGATCTTCTTTGCCTCATCCAATGCTTTCAGATCTGTCCGCAGCGTCATCTGAGATACATTCGNGAATCTTTTTTCCAGCTGTGCAAAAGTGATATTTCCTTTTTCATTGATAAAGTCTACAATCGCATTTCTGCGCTGCTCCATCGTATCCATNTCTTATTCCTCAATAAAGTTCGCCAATAAATATTCTTCCGCTTCCGGGCACCACAAGCCTTTATTCGCATCCAGAATGTCTGCCAGACCGATAAATCTCTCGTCCTCTGCCCCCTTCGCGCGGAAATCCTCAAGCGCCGTGAGCGGCATATTCAAATGTGTATAGATCAGCTTCTTTCCTCCCGGAATCTTCGGCAGATTAAGAGTCGTCTCCGCTGCTGCGTCCAAACCTCCCACGTGAGTAACCATCACTGCAGGATTGATACGCTTTGCCGCTGTCAGTTCCAAAGACTCGATCATGTCTGCCGTATTGCCGCCGGTCGTACCCATCACATGTGTGGAATTATAGTGCACATCGTAGAAATTCATCTTGGCGCTGAACTGATTATCTGTAGGTCCTGCAAAGAAATTCAGGCAGCCGTCTCTTCCCAGCACACCGCTGCTCTGCTCTACCACCGCCGCAACAGGCGCATAGCAGAACACATCGTCAAACCCTGTTCCGCCGGTTATCTCACGAAGCTCGGCAACCGGATCTTCCATCGCACCGGTATTGACAAACCGAAGATCAATGCCGTTCTCCTTCGCCTCCGCTACCGGGAAAAGTTCCTCTGCCCGTTTCAGTCTGTCCTCGTTGACATCCGTCACTACCACCATAGAAGGACGCACATCTCTGTGAAGCGCATATGTCAGTGCGCCCAGTCCCATCGGACCCGCACCTGCCATGATCGCCAGCTTTCCGCCCTCTTTGATTCCCATATCATGATGATAGACACCCATCTTTGTATGATACGCCGCATTGAACGCTCCGATACTGCATGACATCGGCTCTGCCAACGATGCCTCATAGTATGCGCGCCCCTTGTATTCCAACAGACAGCCCAATTCCATAACTTCCGCAGGAATCACACAGTACGTACAGTCTCCGCCGAAAAATTCATAGGAATACCCCGGACTCCACATCGTGCCCTTATAGTTCAATGCCGGCTGTAATGTAAACTTCATACCGGGTTTAAATTTATCCTGATGCGCAGCGCCCACCTTTACGATATCACCCGCGAACTCATGCCCCATGATCGCCGGATGCTCTGCCACATCATCATGCACACGCTTGTGCTCTGTACCGAGAATAGCGCACTTGTAAGTAGACATGCAGATACTGTCCGATACCACCTTCACCAGAATCTCGTCGTCCTTAATCTCCGGCAATTCAAACTCATCCATCCTCAGATCGTTTGCCCCGTGAAGTCTCACCGCTCTTGTTTTCATTTTGAATTCTCCTTTCTTTCATTTCAACACTTTGTATTTTCGTTTTAAAAGTTAATGTTATTATACCAACAGTCTTTTCCCCTGTCAATACTTTTATTCCGAAAGTTCAACTTTTATTTCAAAACTNGTTTTGGGTGTCAAAANCCTTGAATAAAAATATTAGTTGGCAAATTGCACAAAAGGTGATTGGGCAAACGACTTTTGCACCATGGAAATGAGACTCAAAAATCGTGGAAGCCTTTGCTGAACACGATTTTCGCTCTGAGAGGCTCATTGGAATGTTCGGTGCAATGGAGTGCGCACAACTCCTTTTGTGCAATTTGCCATCAATCACTTTGAAACAAGGCTTTTGACACCCTAATCAACTTTTTATTTTCCTCACAGATTNCTCTGTTTTCTATTTCCCTTTTTTCGCAGATCATTTCCGAGATCGGTAACGCAAAGCAGCGTCACAGTGAGAAAAACGCCGGGTATCAGTATGATCCACCACGCATTCGTCAGAAGCGCCTTTTCCGCCAGTGAGAGCATACTTCCCCACGAAATCACATCAAGCGGCAGTCCGATTCCCATAAAGCTCAATGTAGATTCTGCCACAATCGCACCCCGGATATTCATGACCGCCATGAACATAACAGACGGCACAAAATTAGGGGTCAGATGCCTCCAGAGCACATAGAAGAAGCCGCCGCCCATGCATTTCGCCGCAATCACATATTCGCAGCTCCGAAGCTGTCTCACCTCTGTCCGGACAATCTTTGCCATGCTCATCCAGCTTGTCACNCCAATNACAANGGAAATNCGNAGCACATCTGCCTGTCCGAGAACCGCCTGCAGCAATAGGATAACCAACAGGNCNGGAATGCTGAGCAGAATCTCTGTCANCCNCATCAGCANCGTATCCAGCCACGCGGGNGCACAGCCGCTGACGGCTCCAACNACGATAGCGATCACNGTGGANATCAGAGTNGCNGTGANNCCAATNAAAAGNGATATNCGCCCTCCGTACCAGATCATGGAAAAAATATCCCTGCCCATCGTATCTGTTCCGAACAGAAATTCACGNTTTGGCGAAACGCTGCAGTTTTTCAAATCCATATAGGTCGGGTCCTTTGTCATGATCCAATTGCATGACAGGCATCCGAGAATAATCANTACAAGAACCANCGTCGAAAGAATNGGTCTGCCCTTATACCGTCTTATCNCCCAGCGTGTNTTTTTNNGACCGGACNCGGCANCTGCNGTCTCCTGCGGCAGCGGCTTTCTCCCGACCNGTCACAAATTNTTCTTCCATAAGCATNCGTCNTGCCTCCTTTAACGCCCAGANCCGGCCTCTGAGTTTTTCCATGCATCATCCGGTTTCATTCTCGGGTCNATCCGCTCATTGATCACCTGCGCGATCATGCNGCACAAAATGACAAGGACCCCCGACAGGATACACAGCAGCATCAGCAGATTATAATCCTTATACCGGGCGCTTTCATACGAAAGTGTGCCGATACCCGGATATGAAAACACGTTTTCCACAATATAAGTNCCGGTGAGCACATGCGGAATAGAAATTGCCATAATGCTAAGATANGACGGAATCGTATTGCGCAGGCAGTGCCGGAACATTACGCTGCGCTTTTTTAANCCCTTGGACTTTGCCAGAAGAACNTANTCCGCNCAGACCTCCTCTAATATCTTATTGCGGACCATGTATGCATAGTACCACAAATGGCCGATGACAATGACCGTCATCGGCAGGATCAAATGTATGATCCGATCAAGCAAATTGCCCGTCAAGTCGCCCGGCATATTGCCTTGCAATCTGCCGTAGTTTCCGGCAGAATATGCNCCGGAGCTCGGCAGTATGCCAAACCCGACCGCAAAAATTAAAATCAGGACAAGCGACAGCCAGAATTCCGGAATACAGCTCAATACTGTACCGACCTTGCAGATGATGCGGTCCAACAGTTTATCTTCATACCACGCACATAAAATTCCCAACAGCAGGGAAAACACAAAAATCAGGAGAAATCCGATCCCACCCAGCAGCAGTGTATTTCCAATCCTGCTGCCGATCACAGTGACAACATCTGTCTTGTATTTGTACGAAATACCGAAGTCACCGTGAATTGCATGATTCAGCCAGCGAAGATACTGAACCGCTATCGGATCGTTCAGCCCCAATTTGTCTTCGGCCCATTCCCGCTCCTTGGGACTCATTTTTTCCACACGNTCTCCGTAATACGATACCAGCGGATCTCCGGGAGCTAACCTCGAAACATAAAATACTGTCACAGACAATAAAAAAACACTGAGGATAAAAATCAGCGCTTTTTTTCCGTAATAGATGACCCAACTGCACCCTGTCATAGAACGGTCTCCTTTCTTAATGCAGACAACGGACAAAATGCTGCGGACTGACTTCCATAAGCTCGCCCGTCAACGAAAAATCTTCCTCAGAAAATTCCNCCGGTTTCCTGCGACGTTCCTTTCCCGGATCTGGAATCGGAACCGCAGACAGNAGCGCTTTCGTGTAGGCGTGCTGCGGACTTGNAAATAATTCCTTTGCNGGNGCAATTTCGACCAGCCTGCCCCGGTACATAACCCCCACGCTGTCACACAGGAATTTCACCATGGAAAGGTCGTGTGCGATAAACAGAAATGAAAANCCGTGTTCCTGCTGCAGATGTTTAAAAAGGTTCACGATCTGCGCCTGTATCGACACATCTAAAGAGGCAAGCGGCTCATCCGCGATAAGCAGCGCAGGTTCCATCGCCAGCGCTCTGGCNATCGCCACNCGCTGACGCTGTCCGCCGGAGAGCTCCGCAGGATACTTGTCCAGATATCCTGCATCCAGNCCCACATAATACATCTGAAATTCCGCCTCTGCNCGAAGAGAACCTCTCGGCGGAGTGATATGNGCAATCTTCATNGGCTCCGTGATGATATCGCAGACNTTCATTCGCTGNTTTAANCTGGAATCAGAATCCTGAAAAATGATCTGTCTCGCTGTCTGCAGCATNCTTCTGTTTGCNCTNAATTCACCCGGATCACATGTNTTGATGCCCTGATACAAAATGCTGCCTCCACANGGCTTATAAATATTCATGATGCAGCGCGCAACGGTCGATTTGCCNCATCCCGACTCTCCGATCANTCCNAAAATTTCNCCTCTGCGNATNTGNAANGACACATCATCCACNGCTTTGACCGCNCTTTTCTTTGTCAAAGGAAACTTGTGGCTCAAGTGCCGCACATCTANCAGNATTTCTGATGTCACGCCGGTTTCNGNTCTGNGAATCTGNCACGNCAGGGATTGNTTTGTCAAGGATTGATGNTCCAANCNNTNACNCTTCAATTNCGGGNGCGTAACNCNNGGTGCACGTTCATCCAAAAGCCAGGTNGCCGCATANTGNGTATCTGTGACGCGAAACATCGGCGGCTCCTCCTCATAATCAATCTGCANCGCATATTCGTTGCGGCACGCAAACGCATCCCCCCTCGGGGGATCAGTCAGTGTTGGCGGCATACCGGGAATCACATGGAGCNTATCCCCTCCTTCCGCCAACGCGGGGAGCGCCCGCATCAATCCCCANGTGTAAGGATGTCTGGGATCTCCGAAGACTTCCTCCGCAGTGCCGATCTCTACNATTTTTCCGGCGTACATGACCGCAACGCGGTCCGCNACTCTTGCCACGACACCCAGATCATGTGTCACAAAAACTGCTGCCGTCCCAAGCTTCNTCTGTATCTCCCGGAACAGTTCGAGNATCTTAGCCTGTACCGTCACATCCAGAGCCGTTGTCGGTTCGTCCGCAAATAACATGCGCGGATTGCCGGCAAGCGCAATGGCAAGNACACTTCGCTGCCGCATNCCCCCTGANAAATTGCANGGATAGAGCTGCATCCGCTCATCNGGTCTGTCGATGCCGACCAGCGTCATCAGCTCCGCCACTCTGCTCTGCAAATCNGCTTTTGAAATCTTAGGCTGATGAACCCTGACTGCCTCCGCAATCTGCGCNCCGATCGACATGGTAGGATTCAGGACATTCATCGGGTCCTGAAACACCATGGAAAANAACGANCCCCGCAGCCTGTGCATCTCNCGNTCCTTATAATTNGTGATNTCNGCACCGTTGACGAGAATNCTGCCGGACTTGATCCTGCCTGTCTTCGGAAGCAGCTTCATAATGCTTTTNCAAAGAGTGCTTTTTCCNCATCCCGACTCNCCNACGATCGCNANTGTNTCACCCTCCCTGAGCGAAAANCTTACATCGCGCACTGCCTGCACTTCGCGGTCCTCACCAAAGAAACTGACCGATAAATTTTTTACTTCTAATATTTCTGACATGTAAAAACCTCATTTTATGAAAAAACTCGAAGAGTTTTTATCTTATAGGGAAGTTTGAAGAACTTTCCTATAAGGATTCGGGTGCCAAAAGCCAAAAAAAATATTGGGCGGCAAATTACACAAAAAGAGATTGGGCAAACGACTTTTGCACCATGGAAATGAGACTCAAAAATCGTGGAAGCCTTTGCTGAACACGATTTTCGTTCTAAGAGGCTCATTGGAATGTCCGGTGCAATGGAGTGCGCACAACTCTTTTTGTGCAATTTGCCGTCAATCACTTTGAAACAAGGCTTTTGACACCCGAATCCTATAAGATAAAAAACACACTTCGTCAGTTTTCTATTGTCCACTCCTGAACATTCCAGAAAATACCGACGCCGTGATGTCCCATGACAGTATCGGAAGCGATGCCGGAAACTGTGGATTTTGCCACATAGTTTGCATCAATGTAACAGATAAACGCATAGGCAGGGTCATTTGCCAATTCCTCTTGAAATTTTGCATAATACTCTCTGCGAACCGCGTCATCATCCGACTGGCGCGCCAGCGTCAGATATTCATCTACCTTTGCATTCGAGTAACCGGAATAATTTGCGCCCTTATCGGTTCCAAATACCTTGTAGGTATGATCGTCCGCATCAAAAGGACTGCCCCAGCCGATGAGACATGCCATCTGTCCGCCCCAGTCCATCTGCACAGGAATCTCAACCGTGCAGTTGATCCCTGCTTCCCTGATCTGCTGCGCAGCCGCCTGCGCAATGTCAATGCGGTCCTGCTCGCCGGACATCACGCTGATGACAAAACCGATCTCTTCTCCGTTTCTTTCATAGAAACCGTTTTCTCCCACAATACAGCCTGCATCCTCCAAAATTTCTCTCGCCCTTTGAGGATCATAATCGTAGTGCTCTACCTCTGCATTGTTGTAAATGTTGCGCTGCAGGGGCCCGTAGGCAGCCATTCCCTGACCCAAAAGCACTGCATCGATAATTGCCTGCCTGTCAATGGCACAGCAGACAGCGGGAATGATATCTCTGTTTTCTGTCCAGTATTCATTCCAGAAGTTAAACAGAATACCGCGGTAGTCGGAAGTAGTCATATCATAACAGGTAAAGCCGTCTTTATCCGCAAAATTCTGCGCATTCTTAGGGTCCAACAGAACCAGATCCAACTCTCCTGCCTCCATCTGGACCGCCTGTGCATTGTCATCGCCGACAATTTTAAAAATAATCCTGTCTATCTTGGGACAACCCAGATAATAATCTTCGTTTTTGACCATCACGATAGACTGCCCCTGATCCCAGCTCTCGATCCTGTAGGGACCGGTGCCGACAGGATTTCGGAAGAAA
This sequence comes from Roseburia sp., assembly GCA_014804775.1. Classification (GTDB taxonomy): domain Bacteria; phylum Bacillota; class Clostridia; order Lachnospirales; family Lachnospiraceae; genus Roseburia. The sequence continues at coordinate 14,515 of JAAUZB010000011.1, forward strand.
TCGGATTCCTGCATATCTTCCCCCTCAAGCAGATGCTTTGGCAGAATTGCCATCGTCATATATTCCAAAAATGCCACGTTAGGAGCAGCGAGCCGGAAAGACACCGTCTTTTCATCGACCACGGTAATTTCCTGCACATCTTCATAGTTAGGGGCATTCTCCGCTCCGTTATCCGGGTCCATGATTGCCTCTATGGTAAATTTGACGTCATCGGCGGTAAACGCCTCCCCGTCATGCCATTTGATCCCGTCTCGAATATGAAATGTATACGTACAGCTTTCCTCATCATATTCCCACTTTTCGGCCAGTCCGGGAACGATCTGATTCTCCCCGTCATGCGCCGTCAATCCGTTAAAAAGCAGCAGATTGATTTCACAGTGCTCATCCATGGCAGGGTTGATACGTGTATAATCACCGCTGCCGTAGACAAGAGTCGTCCCGCTATCTGCCGCACCAGAATCATCCGCCGGAGTGCGGCCGCATGCCGTCAGGGTAAAAAGCACAGCCAGCATCATCAGCAGAGAAATAAACTTTTTCATTGTGTTCTTTTTCATTGTGTTCTTTTTCATTGTGTTCTTCCTCCCAGTTTGTACTACTCTTTCATGTCAGAGCATATTCTATCATCTCACTTGAATACTCTTAACACAAGCTCCCCGGGGGGATATTTTTTTGGCAATCGAAAACGGTCCCCCATAAGGACCGTTTTGCTACTTTGCGAACAAGTCCGAATGTGTCCCTGTACGCGAAACTGTTAATATCAGTTGTTCTTTATTCGTGGCATAGACCAGAAGCCAGTCTGGTAAAATGTGACATTCACGAAAGCCTGCGTAATTTCCAATCAATCCATGGTCTCGATAGCGTTCATCAAGCGGCTGTTCATTCAGGAGAAGGTCACTCACTTTCCTTTTCTGCATCCAATTCTTCGAAAAGAGCCTGTACTGAGGAATATCGCTTTGCCTGTACCTGCCCGTCCATAATAGCTCTGGCTTCTTTCATAGCTGCCTCTGTTTCTTGATTATAGCGTGGTTGCTTTACTTCAAAGGGCAGCCCGCCTTCCATGATGGATTTACGCAAAAAAATATTGATTGCATCCGTGACCGTTATCCCAAAACTAGCGAATAATTTTTCCGCACTTGATTTTGTTTCCGGATCAATGCGGACATTAATGTTTGCAGTTTTTGCCATACGGCTCACCTCCCTTACGCTTTCATTTATAGTATATCCGTTTGTGTTAACAATGTCAACTCAACGTAAAACATTTCTTATTAAATTCAAAAATTCTGTTTCTATTAATTCTCTTTTACAAACAGATACATCAAGACAAGAAATGCTGTCAAAAAGAGCGCGATCAACAAATACTGCATACTTTTCGACAGGTCAGGCAACACCGCAATAAAAAAATCAGGAACATTTGCAATACTATGGGAGATTATCGCAGATAGCAGTGATTTTGTTTTTACGCATATAATCCCGAATATGATTCCCATCACAAAAGCACCAGCTGCTAAAACTGCTCCTCCTGCTGCTAAATGTATAATTCCAAATAGTAGTCCACTCAATAAAACTGCAATCGTGTCATTAAAATTTCTTTGTATTCTCGTTAAGATCAATCCACGGCATATGATCTCCTCTGTAATAGGCGATACAATCAAAAGCGCTATTATCTGCATCGCAATTCCAAGACCTGGAAATATATCAGAATAATATTTCGCACTGTCAGAAATCTGCTGCGCATTTGCAAAGTCCATGCGATATGTAATCAACGCAAACGCCATAGAATAACAGAATGCTATAAAACAAGGCAGGATATAATTTTTAAATATCCGATTGCCTTTATCATATTTTTCATAAGTGCACCTCCGTTTCTTTTGCCCTATTATATCACAACAGTTCACCGGATAAAATTACTTATAAAGATTCAGGCGTCAAAAGCCTTGAAGAAAAATATTGGACGGCAAATTACACAAAAGGAGATTGGGCAAACGACTTTTGCACCATGGAAATGAGACTCAAAAATCGTGGAAGCCTTTGCTGAACACGATTTTCGCTCTAAGAGGCTCATTGGAATGTTC
>JAAUZB010000012.1 GCA_014804775.1 Roseburia sp.
CAGATATTATCTGGCTGATAAAACATTTACTGTTTTAAGGTTTGTTCGTCCATCTATTAATAGATGGGTTGAAATCTCTTCGCCCAACTTGTTGGGCGTACCAACTTTGTTGAGCAATTCAGCTATGCTGAATTTAGAATCTTTCAAGGTTTATTCACTGTTCAGTTATCAAGGTTCCAAATTCAATCTTCGATTGAATTCATCTGTTGACCGAGCTTTCTTGTTCTCAGCGACAGCTTATACAGTATATCGCCTTTCATCTCATTTGTCAACAACTTTTTTCATTTTTCTTCTTGTGTTTTGCTTTTATCTCACAAGTAGCTTGATTATGATATCGCACACCGCACTTTTTGTCAACACTTTTTTCTTTTCAAAAAATACTTTTTGTGCATCTGACAACACAATCAGGCAAGCGGAGAAGGAGGGATTTGAACCCTCGCGCCGCTATTAACGACCTGCACCCTTTCCAGGGGTGTCCCTTCGGCCAGCTTGGGTACTTCTCCGAATTAAAATAAGTTATATTATTAAATACCTAAACATCATATCTGACCGAGAGTCAACCGGCAAATCTGTGTAGGTAAGCGGAGAGGATGGGATTCGAACCCATGCGCCCTTTCGGACAAACGGTTTTCAAGACCGCCTCGTTATGACCACTTCGATACCTCTCCGTATTTTGCGCTTCAAACCAGTGCAAATCTGATTTTAGCATCAGAAGACGGCTATGTCAATAAATATTTTATCCTTTTTCCGAATTTTTTACAAAATATTGATTCGGGTGTTCAAAAGCCTTGTTTCAAAGAATTGACGGCAAATTGTACAAAAAGAGTTGTACGCACTCCATTGCACCGAACATTCCAATGAGCCTCTTAAATCGAAAATCGTGTTCAGCAAAAGCTTCCACGATTTTTGAGTCTCATTTCCATGGTGCAAAAGTCGTTTGCCCAATCTCCTTTTGTGCAATTTTCCGCCCAATATTTTTCTTTAAGGCTTTTGACACCCGAATCAATATTTATGGCTCCCCTGACATTCTCTGTTTCAGATAAGTTTCCGCTATCAACAGATCCTCCGGCGTCGTAATTTTGATATTTTCATAGCTGCCCTCAATCACTTTGACTTTTCGCCCCGTCGCACACTCTAATACCATAGCATCATCGGTAACTGCAATATCTTCCTGACCGATAACCCACTCGTAAGCATCGAAGATCATATCATACGAGAATACCTGCGGTGTCTGAATCTGCCACAGTCTGCTTCTATCCGGCGTTGCCTCTGCCCTGCCNTCCTCTCCGATTATCTTTATGGTATCCTTTACCGGCATTCCCACCACACACGCCTGCTCNTGCAGAACCGTCTGTATGGCNCGCCGAATGATCTCTCCTGTCACAAGAGGTCTCGCNCCGTCATGNATCAGAACATANTCNGCCCCTTTTGCCNCNTTCANCCCCNCNTAAACNGAATAATAGCGCTCTTTTCCGCCCTCTATCACGGCAGANATTTTCCGCAGAGCATATTTNTNGACAATTTCCTCTCTGCAGTACGAAACNTCTCCCTCTCCCACGACCAGAANAATATCTGTGACNTCGCTTTCCTCAAAGGCNTTTAGCGCATAGTAAAGCACCGGCNTGNCCGCGAGCNTCAGGTACTGCTTGGGAACAGAGCTGTTCATCCTCTTTCCCATTCCTGCGGCAAGCACAATTGCAGTATATTTTTCCATTTAGNGTTCTCCCAGTTTCAGATTCGGAACNGCATTCAGATCCAATCCNTCCCTTCTTCCGTTGATAAACTCATAGTAAGCNGCAACTCCGATCATTGCCGCATTGTCCGTGCAGAAAATCGGCGANGGGTGATAAAAGCGGATTCCNCTNTTCTGACATTCCTCTCTCATCCCTTCCCGAAGCGCGCTGTTAGAAGCCACACCTCCCGCTATCGCAAGCGTATCCATTCCAAATTCTTCCGCAGCNCGCATCGCGTTGCCGATCAGNACNTCCGTCACTGCTTTTTGGAAAGAAGCCGCGATATCCGCCGGTACNATCTCAATATTTTTCATTTTGCACATATTCAAGTAATTTAGAACNGCCGACTTCAGCCCNCTAAAACTGAAATCGTAAGAGCCCTCCCCCATNTTTGCACGNGGAAATTCTACNGCATGGGGATTTCCNTCTTTGGAAATTTTTTCNATTTTNGGACCTCCGGGATATCCCAGCCCTATGGCGCGCGCCACCTTGTCAAANGCCTCTCCCGCCGCATCGTCTCTNGTCTTTCCTAAAATCTCATANGCACCATAGTCNAGAACTTTTACCAAATGCGTATGTCCCCCGGATACCACCAGACACATAAAAGGCGGNTTCAAATCCGGATTTTCAATATANTTCGCGTTAATNTGACCTTCAATATGGTGCACACCTACCAGNGGAATATTCTTCGCATAGCTGATCGCTTTTGCCTCCGCCACACCTACGAGCAATGCCCCCACAAGACCGGGACCGTATGTAACACCAATCGCNTCAATATCCTCCAGTGTCATTCCNGCTTCCTGCAGCGCCTGNAGAATGACATAGTTGATTTTTTCAATATGTTTTCTGGATGCAATCTCCGGTACCACTCCGCCGTACAGCGTGTGCAATGCNATCTGGGAGGATATCACGTTTGACCTTACCTCCCTGCCGTTTACTACCACAGCAGCTGCCGTNTCATCGCANGAACTCTCAATTGCAAGTATCTTTATCTGGTTNTCATTCATCGGATGAATCTCCTTCTATCTGATAAAATACCAGAATTTTCCAATGCCCGTCAGCATCNTTTCTGAGCACGTACATTTGATTGGTACGGCTATATTTCTTATCCCCATTGATATAATAGGTCGATGACACATAAGCGCACTCTGCCCCGTCAACNGTCTGGTAATTCACCTCATTCGACTTGCACACAGACGAATTNGTNATCGTTCTGGACTTCTNGTGATATTCCTCAATGTCAGCCTTCAGCGCCGCAAAATATTCATCCCTGGGATTATTAGCGATCAGTTCCTCATCAAACAGCTTTCTTGCCTGGTCTGCCAGCTGCTCCAATTCCTTGTCCGTATACGTTTCATTATAAAAGCAGGTAATGATCCTGTTGTACAGCTTTACNGTTTCACGCGGAGTCGCAGGATAATCCGAATCAAGATTATATGTAATGATCTTCTGCACCTCATTCAACTCTACCATATCCTCCGCNGACGCACGTTTATAATTGGTAAAGTAGTAATACAGTCCGACAATCAGTCCGACACAGACAACCGCTATGACCACAGTTACAACAACTCTGCTTTTCTTTTTCATCGCTATCCCTCCTTATCTTATCTTNTCTTGANCTTACTCTTCTTCNAATAAAAGCTCTACACTTTTTCCGTCTTTNCCCAGAAAAGCATTGGGGTAAATCTCACGCACTTTCGGCATATAATCCTCAGCCCGAACCAGCGACGGCGAAAAATGAGTCAGCCACATTTCCCTGACTCCTGCCCGTCTTGCCAGTTCTGCCGCCTCGTAAAAAGTCATGTGTTTATACTGTTTTGCCTTTGCCAGCTTTTCNTTCTCCGCATACATTCCCTCACAGATAAAAAGATCTGAATTCTCCGCAGACNCCGCGATAGNGTCAGTCGGTCTTGTATCTGTGCAGTAAGTCACTTTGATGCCCTTTCTCGCCGGACCAAGNACCATCTGTGGCGTATACACATTCCCTGCGTCATCCTGCANTGTCTCGCCTTTCTGCAGACGGCTCCAGAACTTTTGCGGAATGCCCTCCGCCATTGCCCGNTCCACATCAAATCTGCCAGCCCGTTTGATCTCGACTGTGTANCCGTAACAAACGACATTNTGNTTNACACGGAATGCATGAATACAGTATCCATTGATCTCAAAATCNGCCTCCGGCTCCGTAATCTCTCTATATTGGATTTCAAAAGGAAGCTCCGGCGCNATCGTGCGCAGCGCAGTGACGACTCTCTCCAGTCCCCTTGGTCCGATCATGATAAGCGGCTCAGTCCGCTCCGCGTTTCCCATAGTCAGCAAAAGACCCGGCAGTCCGCTGATGTGGTCGGCATGATAATGGGTAAAACATAAAATATCAATCGGCTTAAAGGTCCACCCCTTTTCCTTGATCGCGATCTGGGTACCCTCCCCACAGTCAATCAATAAATTACTTCCGTTATAGCGCATCATTGCTGATGTCAGAAAACGGCGCGGAAGCGGCATCATCCCGCCGGTTCCCAAAAGGCATACGTCTAACATGATAACTCCTCTATTCTCATACAATTTCTGTCGTCTGATTCATTTCCGGTGGTATCGCAAAGGATTTCACCAATTTGTCATAGCATGGCTCGCAAATATCCATGCTGTGGATTTCTCCGTCCTTATTCTCGGAAAAATATCCCCATTCCTTCTGAATCAAAAGGAAATCTGTGTGTTCATGGTTGTCAGCGCCGCAGATTTTTCTTCCGCAGCAGTTGCAATAAATTCCATTTGCTTGTCTGCTCATCTTTTTCCTCCGCNTGTATATCATGAATTCTCTTCCTTCGCCTTATGTTACCTTTTAAAAACCACTATTTCTAGTGGGAATTACTGGCCATAACACATAATATAGGCATCTTCTCTGGGCAATTCATAGAATCCCTTCCTGATGCCAAGCATTCGGAATCCGTTTCTCTCATAAAGCCGGATCGCACCCTCATTCGACACGCGGACCTCCAATACGATTCTTGCAACGGCACGCTTTTTGGCTTCCTGCAGCATTTGGCGAAGCATCGTCTCCCCGATTCCGCGACATCGCCATCGGGGATCTACCGCCACATTTGTGATCTCCCCCTCGTCTATGGAAACATACATCCCAATATAGCCACGGATCTCCNCGTCCTCTTCCGCCACCAGAAACACCGTATGCTCCATCTGTATCGCATCCAGAAATCCCCTTCGGCTCCATGGCTGCGCAAAGATTGTCTGCTCCAATTGTGCCACTGCATCTACGTCTTCTACCCGCATCCTTCTGATCTCAATCATTGCCGGCTCCCATTTCTTTCCCGCTCTGCCTGTGATAAACGCAGATATTCCGGCTTATGCTCNGAAGCATTTTCAAACAGTCCCTTTTCAAAATAACGCATGCCAAGAGCGGCAACTGCTCCTGCCCGCTGCTTATTCACATGTGCGGGCGCCGTGGAATAAGGTACACTCAAATGCTCCTGAAGGTACGGGAGAAATACAGGCACCCCGTCTCCCAAAAAGACCACAGGCATTTTCTGTTCATTGATGCAGTCAACAATTTCGTCAATCCCAACCGCACACTGTGCCCGGACAGTCTCCATCTCATTCTGCCTGAAACGGTACAGTCCCGTATATGTCTGATTCCTCCTCGCATCCATCAGTGGGCACACGAGATCACTGTGCCCCACCAGATTGTACGCAAGCGCATCTACAGTCGGCACATGAACGATCGGTTTGTCAAGCGCCAGCCCCAACCCTTTCGCTGTTGCGGAACCGATGCGCAGTCCGGTAAATGACCCCGGTCCTCCGGCGATCGCAATCGCATCTACAGTATTTAAATCCAACTCTATCATCCTCGCCGCTGCATCCAGCATTGGCAGCAGAGTCTGCGAATGTGTTTTTTTATAATTGACAGTATATTCCACTAAGAGGTTCTCATCCTCCACTACGGCGACGCCTGCCACCAATCCGGAACTGTCCAGTCCCAGTATTTTCATTTCAATCCTCCATTGCTTTTCGCAAGAACTTTAAACTCTGTAATCTCTTACTGTGATCCTGCGATAATCAAGTCCCTGCTCCAAATCCTTTTCTATGATGACCTCACAGCGCTCTGCGGGCAGAATCTCTTCAATCAGATTGCCCCACTCTATCATACAAAGACCATCCCCGTAGAAATAATCCTCGTATCCGATCTCATCCATCTCCTCAACATCGCCAATCCGATAAACATCGAAATGATAAAACGGCAGACGCCCCTCCCCATATACCTGCACAATGGTAAAGGTAGGACTTGAAACCGGTTCTGTAATGTCAAGTCCCGCCGCAATTCCCTGCGTGAAAACCGTTTTCCCGACCCCAAGTTCTCCCGTCAAAGTATAGACTTCTCCCGCCTTGACCGCCCTTCCGATCGTCGCGCCAAGTTCAAATGTCTCCTCCGGCGAAAATGTCTCATAAATTTTTTCTTTCATTTTCTAACCATTCTTTCTATCTGTATGAGTGTCGCTAACGCGAACCGTCCTGCTGCATTTTTACACGGTATTTTTCCAGCTTTGACGCCGCAAGCCCGGCAAGGTCGGCATATCTGTCGCCCAACTGCTCGCGCGGGATCACATAAGCATTGATCCTGTTGCTGTAAATGAGCACATTATGTTTTGTCGCTACCATCTTATAGATCTGCTCCCAGGGCAGTTTTGCGCTCTCCTCCCCCTGTGAAACGCCGATTCCTTCCCCGTCAACCGCATAATGAAGCGGTTTGCCGAGTATCCTGGATGCAGCAAGGCTGTGTCCGGAGCGGACATACAAAGTCACTGGCAAATACAGGAGAAAAACAATCCCAAACACAATATATATTATGGTATAAGTAAGCTCCACTTTCCCATAGGTCACCCCCGCCACGATAAAAGCGCAGATCGCCACAATGATGGAAAACCATCCGTGAAATCCGGAATAGGTCTGGTACATATTGAAACGGTACATATCCTTTGAAGTTAATGTAATATCAAATTCTATCGGCATCACTGGTCCCCCTGATTTTATCTGCATGAAAAGAGTATAGCATTTTTTATGCCAAAAGAAAAGACGCTATTGTCACAGCGCCTTTCTTCTTTGTATAAAATCCACAATTTTTCCTCTTAGTCCGTCATCTGGTGCCCTTTAATATCGGTGAAATAGGCTTATAGATCACGAATGTGATCACAACCGAAAACAGTCCTTTCACAATGGTAAACGGCATATTAAAGCATACCAGACACTGTAAAATATTCTGCACAGACGGAATGATCATCTGATATGCCCGCAAAACCTGTTCCTCCTCCATAAAATTGTAGTACACCGGATATACAAGAAAATAATTGGATACAATGCTGAATATTCCCATAAACAAAGCTCCGACCAGTGAGCCGGTCAGTGCAGAGCTTCTGGATTTTTTGTGCCGGTAGATCAGTCCCGCCGGCAACACAAAGGCAACACCGAGAATAAAATTCGAAAGCTCTCCCACGCCGCCTGTCGTGCTGCCCATAATAAGATGCAGCAGATTCTTAATGAAGCAAACCATCACTCCGCATACCGGTCCCATAGCAAAAGCCCCGATCAAAGCCGGAAGTTCCGACAGGTCCATCTTAATAAAAACCGGCATGAAAGGCACGGAGAAATCAAAAAACATTAAGACAAATGCCACTGCAGACANCATCGCTGTCACGGTGAGATATCTCACATTTACCCTGTTTCCTGTGCTCTGTTTTACAGTTGCTTTTTTTGCGGATGCGTCCGCCATCGTTTTGTTTGTGTCCATAGTCCACTCGTCTCCTTTTCTTTTTTCGGAATTCGAGGTTTCTTAAGCGTGCTGTGCATCTTATAGGNAAGTTNGAAAAACTTTCCTATAAGATAAAACCCCCGAACCATAGATTCGGGGGGATCAATNCACACNAAAACGCTGCCTTACGGCAATCAGACGTTCAAACATGCTTATCTTCTCTCATCCAGACTTTACTGTCGGTTCCGGANTCACACCGGATCAGCTGCTCATCACAGGTCACGGACTTTCCGGCTTCGNCNCTNTANGANGCTGCGCCATACTGCANCGGCACAGNCAGCCGGAATCACCGTCGGTCGGGAATTTACAGTTCAACTGTATCACCCTGCCCCGAAGAATTCCTTATTTATTTATTTTACATACCCATTGTATGCANTCTATCNTTNTATGTCAATACAAAATTTTGCATACATAATTTACAGTTTCATTGTCAGCTGGATACGCTGCTTTTTCAGATCGACGCTCATAACCTTTACCTCTACAATATCGCCGACACTCACCACCTCGAGAGGATGCTTGATAAATTTCTCGCTCATCTGNGAAATNTGCACCAGCCCGTCCTGATGGACNCNGATATCCACAANCGCNCCAAAGTCGATGACATTGCGNACGGTTCCTTTTAACACCATGCCCGGNGTCAGATCCTTCATCTCCAGCACATCNCTNCTTAAGATCGGCTTTGGCATATCCTCTCTGGGATCNCGTGCNGGCTTCTCCAGTTCCTTNACAATGTCCTGCAAGGTAAGCGCACCGATTCCAAGNTCCTTTGCCAGNGCGTCATAGTCAGNGATCTTCTTTGAAATACCNTCNACCNTGCGGTTCGTGACATCCTCAAGCGTATANCCAAGCTCCTGCAAAAGNTTTTTNGTNGCATCATAGCTNTCCGGATGCACTCCNGTGGCATCCAGCGGATTTTTCCCNCCGCCGATNCGCATAAATCCGGCGCACTGTTCATATGCCTTCGGTCCCAGCTTTGCCACNTTGAGGAGNTGGGANCGTGACACGAATCTNCCGTTCTCCTCGCGATATGTCACNATGTTNTTNGCNACNGCCTTGGTGATGCCGGAAATGTACTCAAGCAGCGANGCGGATGCCGTGTTCAGATCAACACCGACCTTATTGACACAGTCCTCNACCACTCCTCCCAAAGCNTCGCTCAGTTTTTTCTGGTTCATATCGTGCTGATACTGNCCGACGCCGATCGATTTCGGATCGATCTTNACCAACTCTGCCAGAGGNTCCTGCAGTCTGCGTGCCATGGAAGTGGCNCTCCGCTGTCCCACATCAAATTTCGGGAATTCTTCCGTAGCAAGCTTGCTTGCNGAATAGACGGAAGCCCCCGCTTCATTTACAATAATGTATTGCACTGTTACCGGAATCTCCTTGAGCAGTTCCACGATCACCTGCTCAGACTCCCGCGATGCAGTTCCGTTGCCCAGAGAGATCAGCGTGATATGGTACTTGGAAATCAGCTTTTTTAATACTGTTTTTGCTTCCTCCACCTTGTTCTGCGGTGCCGTCGGATAGATTACNGTCGTNTCNAAAACCTTTCCGGTGGGGTCCACCACTGCCAGCTTACATCCGGTACGAAATGCCGGGTCCCAGCCNAGTACAACCTGTCCTGCNATCGGCGGCTGCATCAGAAGCTGCTCTAAGTTCTTTCCNAACACACGGATNGCTCCGTCCTCNGCNCGCTCCGTCAGATCNCTTCGNATCTCNCGTTCNATCGCGGGNGCGATCAGACGCTCATAGGCATCGGCAATCACATCTTTCAGTACCGGNGTCGTCTCTTTGTTGTCCCTGACGATCACCTTTCGCTCCAGATATCGCANAATNTCCTCCACAGGAGCCTCNATCTTNACGGTAAGGATTTTNTCGTTTTCNCCGCGNTTGATCGCNAAAATCCTGTGTCCCGCGAGTTTTGACACTGCCTCGTCAAACTCGTAGTACATTTCATATACAGATTCCGCTTCCGGATCTTTGGCAACAGACAAAAGTCTGCCCTTCTTCACAGTCAGNTCGCGGATTCTGCTGCGATAATCCGCCTCATCNGAAATNGCCTCNGCAATGATATCCATNGCNCCGGCAATCGCNTCCTCCGGNGTCTCTACCCCTTTTTCNGCGTCAACAAATTTTTCCGCTTCCACAAGCAGGGGCGTCTCCGTCATCTGCAGGGAAATGATATTTGCCAGTCCNTCNAGNCCCTTTTCCTTTGCTATCGTNGCNCGNGTTCTCCTCTTTGGNTTGTATGGGCGGTACAGATCCTCCACCACAACCATAGTCTCTGCTGCAAGGATCTGCTCTCTCAGTTCTTCNGTCAGNTTCCCCTGCTCNTCAATGCTGGCGAGCACCGTCTCCTTTCNCTCNTCNAGATTNCGCAGATAATTCAACCGGTCAAACAGATTACGCAATATCTCGTCNTTTAATGCGCCTGTCGCCTCCTTCCGGTAACGGGCAATAAANGGAATNGTATTTCCCTCATCGATCAGTTTTATGGCNGCTTCNGCCTGATTNTTTTTTATTGCCAATTCTTCTGCAATTTTAGCGGTAATNTCCATATTNNAATCCTCTTTCATCTTCTTTGTTATCAGCCGGCATATACGCACGCGCTTCATTGTTCAAGATTATAACGGATTTTTCAAACAATCTCAAGCATCTTCGGCATGTAGTTTTTGTAATTTGTCTTTTCTGTCAAAACATGCTACAATAAGACATATTTATTTTCGTCCTCGGAGGTATTCCATGAATTACAGTATTTTTTCGCAGTCAAACCAGAATCCCAGACGTTGCGCATGGATGGAATATACTTCTCTCATTTTCGGCATCCTGTCTCTGGTCAATATCTGCATCATATACCCAGCGCTTATTTTCGGCNCTCTTGCCATCGTATTTGGGCTGCTGTCGAGAGGCGGAGAAATGTTTCTTTCCCCCCGTTCCAAAACAGCGATTGCCCTCGGTTCTATCAGTATTGCCATTGTAATTTTTATGATCATCTGCTCTTTTGCAATGCTGACCATATACTACGGAAGCATTTTCAACATCCCGTTGGATGCGTCCGGCCGTCCGATCATTGACTATGATGGAATGCTGCAATTCTATATGGACCAAGCGACACTATAGTGCCGCATCACAGAATCTCTAAAAGATCTGTTTGCCAGACAGCAAGAATAATATTTTTCAGCGCACAGTTCAGCACAATGACCGCAAGAGCGAGCCACAGGTAGATTCCCCGAAAATGCATTCCGATGCGAATACGTTTTCCTGATATCTTCTCAATTGTCTGGCTGATCAGAAACCAGCCTCCCAATACNGCAGTGCACGGCACAAGCGGATAATATNGGAAAGANGTCCATATATCACCCCTGCACAGNGCGAAAAACGACCGTGTTCCGCCGCATCCCGGACAGTAAAAGCCTGTCATCCGATGGAACAGACACGGGACGGTATATCGGTACAGCGGCAGAATGCCGGTTCTCACCGTGATATAAAAAACAGCTGCAAGCACTGTGACGATCCAGCCTGCCACAAAAATTCCGTTGTCAATTTTTTGTCTTTGCCGTTCACATTTCTCTGCATTCTCTTTCATTCCGTCTCTCCGTCCGTACTATCGTGTTTCTCACAGCGTTCATTCTATCACAGTTTTCTTTTCTGCTCAACCAAGCATGCTTTTTTTATAGCATATTCCCTTCATATATGCTATAATAGGCGTATTGGAATGTTGTTTTAAATTATTTACAGGAAGGAGTACTCCCTATGATGCCAATTGGTTCTTCTATCTATCCACCGATTTCCAATACATATTCAGCCGGCTATGAGCGCAATATCAAGGATGCCGACGGCAAGTCTTCTCCTGAAGAATGCGAGACCTGTCGCAGGCGCAAATATCAGGACGGCTCCGATGAGAATGTATCTTATAAAGCTGCCTCGCATATTTCCCCGGGTGCTGCCGCTTCTGCTGTCCGTGCGCATGAGGGCGAACATGTTGCCAATGCATACACGAAAGCGGCAAAGGAAAACGGCAAAGTCATTTCCGCTGCCGTATCAATCCGCACTGCCGTCTGTCCGGAGTGTGGACGCACTTACGTTTCCGGCGGCACCACCAATACCATGGTAAAATATCCGAACGAGTCCAACCCTTACCAGAAAGAGCGCAAAAGCCAGGATTCTCTGCGCTTTTCTGGAGCAAATATCGACTATGTGGCATAGACGCCCTTTTTGCTTACACAGAGACGATAAGGAGTATTTTTTATGAAACGTTCATCCAAAGAGTTAAAGCGCATTGCCCGGGACATCTTAAACAACCGGTACCGCGTACCCATGGGGGCTTTCGTGGCTGTTGCTATCATCACTGCAGTCATTGAAATGCCTTTTTCTCTGCCTATCGACAGTTTCCCTACCGTACCGCAGATCGTGATAGCGCTGTGCGCAGAATTTTTGATCCTGCTGGTGAAACAGGTACTGGATGCCGGTATCGTCATTGTTCATCTGAACATGACACGCGGTCGTCAGTTCGGCATTGGAAACATCCTGCTCCCTTTTCGCAGCCGGACTGAGCAGTTCTTCCTGGCAGCGCTGCTTTTGTCTCTGCTCTTTCTGGTATGCTGCAGCCCCTTTGCCGCGTGCGCCGTTTACTGCTATATCTCTGCAGAGAGCGCCAAACTGCTCCCTGCCCTGCTTCTCACAGGATTTCTGTCAGCGGTGTTGGTAGCGCTGCTGTTTTTGCATTACGGATTTACTATGTTTTTTCTTGTTGACGACCCACAAAAAGGGGCGGTCGATGCTCTTCGCAGCTCCCGCCTTATGATGAAAAAAAATAAACTTCGCTTTTTGTATATTCTTTTAAGCTTTCTCGGATGGGGATTTCTCGTCTTAATCTCTTTCGGCATCGCCGCACTCTGGGTGAAACCTTATCGAAATCAAACGATTGCATCTTTTTATCTGGACTGCACCGGTGAGCTTGACAGTATTCCCGTACGTGATTACNGTTCTGTCTGAATTTTGATTTCCCCCACGCCGCAGGACAGTTTTACCGTTCCCAATGCCTGCATATTTTCTCGCAGTTCACCGGCACCGATACTCTGTATACGGTTATCATTGATTTTTATCTCTCCAATGCCGCAGGAAATTTCATAATTGTAATCGTTTTCTCTTCCTTGCAGACCGAGACTGCAATTTCCCACACCGCACTCTACTCTTACATCAGATGCCTGCACCGATTCAATGCTCACATTCCCGGCACCGATCTTCANGAACGCTGACTGGCATTCCCGCACTACNCCNACATCTATATTTCCGGCGCCTGCCTCCAGATTCACTGTTTCACAATGCAATTCCAATCTCTTTAAATCCGCATTTCCGGCACCGATCTCAAGTGTAAACGCAGAATAGATTTTTCTCTTTGGAATCCACAGCGTAATACGCGCCGTGTTGNTCGCATGATGAAGGAACCNCTTTTTCCGTCGATACCGGATATGCAGCGCACCCTTTTTCACACTGCNCTCAAAAGCATCTGCCTCATCCACTTCCGCTGCNATCTGAATCTGTCCCTCTTCGTCAGTCTCCTGCACCATAAAATATGCACTGTCCAGTTCCAGTCGAATACTGTCTATTTCTTCCGCCTCAAACCGGCTTTCTCTTNTTTCCACCGCCATNTCNCGNNCCTCCTTTAGATNTAATAAATATTNATGACACCAAAGTTTGCCGAACCTCTGAGATAAAGCACCGTGGCACTGCTCCCTACGCATTTGCCTTTATTGTTTACAGCCCCGAATGCGTGATCCAAGTCATTTGTGACCTGCCATTCCTTCGGAATGTAGAGATTGGTTTCCCCAAAATTATTTTCCACGTCCACATACGCCTCTCCGCCCTGCACCATTGCATTGTCTAAGTAAACCGACAGGCTTCCGAAATTGTTCTCTATATGTGCTTCCCGAAAGTTATCGGAGTTGATATAGCGGATCGCAGATCCGAAATTGTTCTCAAAGCGGATTTTCTCTCCGTCGCGCTGTCCGCCGACCACACCTGCGGTTCCTTTCTGCTGCGTATACTCCATTGCTATCCCTCTGCCTTCACTGCCTTTTCGTTTTCTGTGGAACAGCATAGACAACCCGATACTTGCAAACAGCGCCGCCACAAGAATCGTCCACGGTGTCAGCTGTTTGCTAATGCCAAGCATATCATCATAAAAAACTATAATCAACGCTGCCGGCAGGAGTATCTCATAGAAATTGACACGCCGAATGCCTTCTGCCATCAGACAAAGCATCAAAACTGTGAGAAGGATTTTAAAAACACCGATATCGGGCAGCATTCCCAGTTTGCTCACAACCACATAAACTGCCGCAAGAATAAAGAATAGTCCCCAGAATATTTTTTTACTTTGCATAATGTAACCTCTTTTCTTCTAATTTTTTGATCAACGGTTTATAGTAATACCGCGATACATAGACCTGCTTGTGGGTGCCGTAGAATGCAACGACACTGGAAGCAGTCAGATTGCGGTTAATAGAGTAAATATGATTGGTATTTAAAATAGCCGATTTGGATATCCGCATAAAAAAGCCGGGCAGCAAATCCTCCAGCTCATATAGTTTATAATGAGTCTGGTATATCTCATCTCTGGTGTGGGCGCTGATTCCGTTCTCATCCGTCTCGAAAAACAGGATTTCGTCCAGCACCAGATAGAATTCCGTGTTCCCTTTATAAAACGGAAATTTCTCGGAACCGTTGACCTCATCACTGATGGCGCGCTGCACTGCCGAAACCTGTTCTGTCAGTCCCCGACAGCGGATGACAACCTCTTCCTCAGCTATGTTTTCATCAATCTCGATCCGAATTTTCATCTGCTATACTCCTCTGGACTGTCTAAGTACATAATGACACCCGCTCCGCGAGCCATCATTATAATACAAAAAACGAACCCTTGATGTAAATAGCTTTTCACCAAGTGGTCCGTTTTCTCCTGTAAGCGGTCAACAACCGCTGCTCATCTGATATTTTTTAATGCCTCTACCGCCGCGCCCAGATAGGGGTTCTCCANCTCCTCAAAAGCTTCCCTGTCTACCGTACCGGCAAATTCCGGGTCAAGCGGAAGTTTACCGAATACCGGCACGCCAAGTTCTTCCGCCACAGCGTCAATACCGCTCTCCCCGAATAATTTTATTTCCTTCCCGCAGTCCGGACACTTCAGATAGCTGAAGTTCTCCACAACTCCCAATACCGGAATATGCATCATCTCTGCCATATGATAGGCTTTCTTTACGATCATCTGCACCAGTTCCTGCGGTGAAGTCACGATAATGATCCCATCTACCGGAAGCGACTGAAATACGGTGAGCGGGACATCTCCGGTTCCCGGCGGCATGTCCACAAACAGATAGTCAAGCTCACCCCATAAGGTCTCATTCCAGAACTGCTTTACTACACCCGCGATGACAGGACCTCTCCAGATGACCGGAGTCTCTTCATCGTCCAAAAGCAGGTTCGTTGACACCAGCCTGATACCGCCGGCTGTTTCCATCGGGAGCATTCCTCTCTCATCCCCGCGGAGCTGTCCGTGCACTCCGAACATTTTGGGAATGGACGGTCCGGTAATATCCGCATCCATAATTCCTACCCGGAATCCTTCTCTTCTCATGGCATTTGCCAACGATGCGGCGACAAACGATTTTCCGACTCCACCTTTACCGCTGACTACTCCGATCACATGTTTAATGTCAGAGNAAGAATTCATCGGCTCCTTTGCAATCCCATTTTCTCTTTTGCCATCCGGCTGACGGCTTGCGCATCCCTCGCAGCTTTCCCTGCCACAGGTAGATGCACTGCTGCAACTGCTGTTCTCAGGCATTTATTTGCCCTCCTTGTCTCTGTTATCCTAATTTTATCTCCCTGCTGCCAGAATTTTTATCTGATATCAAGAAATCGTGCAGTGCTGGAAGCTATGACATTGATCCCTGTACATAAGTCTTCCCTCACTGCACGATAATATGCTGTCGATTCTCTTGACAGTCTATGTTTCTTATTTGCCTAATTCAGCTTTCAACGCATTGGTCAGTGCCGGCACGATCTTGTTCAGATCTCCTACGATACCGTAATCTGCCACGTCAAAGATCGGTGCATCCTCATCCTTGTTGATGGCAACGATGATATCAGAATCTTCCATACCTGCCACNTGCTGGATCGCTCCGGAGATACCGATTGCAAAATACACATTCGGGCGCACNGTNTTACCGGTCTGTCCTACCTGATAATCCTGTGCCAGCCATCCGTTCTCAACAACTGCACGGGAGCAGCTCACCATTCCGCCCAACACTCCTGCCAGATCCTCAAGCATCTGGAAGTTCTCTTTGCTTCCGACACCGCGTCCGCCAGAGACAAGAATCTTGGCATCCATGATATTTTCCACAGATCCGACTGCCTTCACAACGTTCATGATCTCAACGTATCTGTTGTTCGGTGTGAAGCCCGGATTGTACTCTACTACCTCTGCTTTTGCACCTTTTACCGGCGCGATCTTCTGCATAACACCCGGACGTACGGTTGCCATCTGCGGTCTGTTGTACGGACATGCGATGGTTGCGATCGTATTTCCTCCAAATGCAGGACGTGTCATCAACAGCTGATTATGTAACTGTTCCTGTCCCGGAGCTGCCTGTAACGGGAAATCTCCAATTTCAAGCACTGTACAGTCTGCGGTCAAACCTGTTGCCACTCTTGCAGATACAGTAGGTCCTAAATCTCTACCGATTGCCGTTGCACCAACCAGCATGATCTCCGGCTTATACTCATTGATCACGGAAGCAAGCGCATGTGCGTACGGCTCTGTCATATACGTCTCAAGTGCAGGATCATCTACCACGATGACTCTGTCCGCGCCATACTCTGCCAGCGGATCAACCAGGTTCTTTACATTGGATCCGAGAAGTACTGCTGTTACCTGAGTATTCAAATCTGCTGCCAGCTCTTTTGCCTTTCCGATCAATTCGAAGGCAATGCTGCTTAATTCGTTGTCTACCTGCTGCGCATATATAAATACGCCCTTATATTCTTCTAAACCCATTTTATTCACCACTTTTCCTTATTTTTCTTAGATGACGTGTTTCTCTTTTAACTTGCCCATGATATAGTCTACAGATTCTGTAGGATCAAGAACAACCTTCTCGCCGACACCCTTACGAACCTTGTCGGATGCTTTTGCAATCTTGGTAGGTGAACCCTTTAATCCAAGATTAGAATCATCTACGTCCTTTAAGTCTGCTCTGCCCCAAACGGTTACTTCTTTTTCATATGCATCAAAGATTCCGCCCGGTGTCATGTAACGTGGAACATTTAATTCAGAAAGAGCGGTTACCAGACAAGGCATTTTTGCTTTGATCTCATGGTATCTGTCTTCATACTGTCTCTTAACGATGATGGAATCTCCGTCCACTTTGATTCCTGCCGCATAAGAGATCACCGGAAGTCCGAGATGCTCTGCGATCTGCGGTCCTACCTGTGCGGTATCACCGTCNATTGCCTGACGTCCTGTGATGATCAGGTCATAGTCAATATTGCGGATCGCGCCTGCAATTGTGGTGGAAGTAGCCCATGTGTCGGCTCCNCCGAGCACTCTGTCTGTCACAAGGATCGCATTATCTGCGCCCATTGCGAGTGCTTCGCGCAGTACATCGTCTGCTTTCGGAAGTCCCATGGTGAGTACNGTAACCTCTGCGCCNGTCTCCTCTTTAATCTTAAGCGCTGCTTCCAGACCCGCTTTATCATCTGGGTTCATGATAGCAAGCATTGCTGCTCTATCCAGTGTACCGTCCGGATTAAATTTAACGCCGCCTTTGGTATCTGGCACCTGTTTAATACATACTACGATTTTCACGGTCATTCACTCCTTATTTATATTATTTTAAAAGTGCTCCAGAGATTACCATACGCTGAACCTCGCTGGTTCCTTCGTAAATCTCGGTAATCTTCGCATCACGCATCATACGCTCAACGTCGTACTCTCTGATATATCCGTATCCGCCGAACAACTGTACAACTTCAGTGGTAACAGCCATTGCTGTCTCTGCTGCAAATAATTTAGCCTTTGCAGCCTCTACGGAATATACTTTCTTGGTAGCCTTTGCCATTGCCGCTTTATACACCAGCATCTGAGCAGCTTCCACTCTGGTTGCCATATCAGCAAGCTTGAACTGTGTGTTCTGCTGCTGAGCGATAGAGCGTCCAAACTGTTTTCTTTCTTTGGTGTATGCAACTGCTCTCTCCAGTGCTCCCTCAGCAATACCAAGAGCCTGTGCAGCGATACCGATACGTCCGCCGTCCAAGGTATGCATTGCGATCGGGAATCCCTTTCCTTCCTGTCCGAGAAGGTTCTCTTTCGGGATTCTGCAGTCTTCGAAAATCAACTCGTATGTAGAGGAACCGCGGATACCCATCTTTTTCTCTTTGGTTCCGAATGAGAAGCCCGGTGCTCCCTTATCTACAATAAATGCAGAGAAGTTCTTTTTCTTTCTGCCCCTCTTGTCCTCAGTAACACTTGTGATCGCGATCACGATATATACATCAGCAACCTTACCGTTTGTGATAAAGCATTTAGAGCCGTTCAGCACCCACTCATCACCGTCTAATACCGCCTTGGTCTGTGCACCCTGTGCATCCGTACCTGCACCCGGCTCTGTCAGTGCAAATGCACCGATTTTCTCACCGCATGCAAGCGGTTTTACGTATTTCTGTTTCTGCTCTTCCGTTCCGTAAGTCAGGATTGGATCAATGCAGAGGGAGGTATGTGCGGATACAACAACGCCTGTCGTAGCGCAAACCTTGGACAGCTCTTCTACACACATCACATAGGTCAGAGGATCGCAGCCCTGTCCGCCGTACTCCTTCGGTACCGGAATTCCCATAAATCCGAATTTCTGCATTTTCTTTACAGTCTCCATCGGGAATTCTTCTGTCTCATCCACTTCCTGAGCCAGAGGTTTTACTTCTGTTTCAGCGAATTCTCTGAACAGGGAACGCGCCATTTCATGTTTCTTGTCTAACGTGAAATCCATGATATAAATTCCTCCATAAATTTTAATCTTACTATAGTCTACTGAGCATCAACCGGTGTCTTTGTACGATCTGCGTTATATACATAGAATCCTTTTCCGCTCTTAGCTCCGAGATTGCCGCCGCGAACCATTTTGCGGATCAGCGGGCAGGCACGGTATTTGCTGTCTCCAGTCTCTTTGTAAAGTACGTCCATGATAGCAAGGCAGATATCAAGACCAATGAAATCTCCCAGCTCAAGCGGTCCCATTGGATGATTTGCACCGAGTTTCATAGCTGCGTCGATACCAGCAATGTCTGAAACACCTTCCATTTTGATGAAAGCAGCTTCATTGATCATCGGGATCAAGATGCGGTTAACAACAAATCCAGCAGCCTCATTTACCTGTACCGGAGTCTTGCCGATCTCTTCAGAAATCTTCTTGATCGCTTCAACAGTAGCGTCCGGAGTATTCACCCCAGCGATAACCTCGATCAGCTTCATACGGTCAGCCGGATTAAAGAAGTGCATACCTACCATTGGGCGGGTAAGTCCGTTGCCGATCTCTGTGATGGAAAGGCTGGATGTGTTTGAAGCAAAGATGCACTCAGGTTTTGCAATCTTATCCAACTCCTGGAATGTAGTCTTTTTAACACCCATATCTTCAAACGCTGCCTCTACGATCAGATCGCAGTCTGCGCAAAGGTCTTCTTTTAAACCAGCTGTGATTTTAGAAAGGATCGCATCTACTGCTTCCTGTGTCATTTTTCCTTTTTCCACAAGACGTGCGTAACCTTTTGCGATCTTATCTTTTCCGCCGTCAGCCCACTCCTGCTTGATATCGCAAAGTGCCACCTCGTAGCCTTCTACCTGGGCAAATGCTTTTGCAATACCCTGTCCCATAGTTCCTGCTCCGATAACACCAACTTTCATGTCAATACCTCCTGATATTATTCTTTCTATAATTATTCTCTCTCAACGATGGTAGAGCATCCCATACCGCCGCCGATACACAGTGTTGCAAGACCTTTCTTTGCGTCTCTTCTCTTCATCTCATATAACAGAGTAACAAGGATACGGCATCCGGATGCTCCTACCGGATGTCCTAATGCGATCGCTCCTCCGTTTACATTTACCTTGGACATATCGAATCCAAGATCCCTTGCCACTGCAACAGACTGTGCTGCAAATGCCTCGTTTGCCTCGATCAGATCGATGTCGTCGATGGAAAGACCTGTTCTCTCCAGAACCTTTCTTGTGGAGGCTACCGGTCCAACACCCATGATCTCCGGCTCAACTCCGCCAAGTGCGCCTGCAACCCAGGTAGCCAGCGGTGTAACGCCAAGCTCTTTTGCTTTCTCTTCGCTCATGACAACGATCGCAGCTGCACCGTCATTGATACCGGAAGCGTTACCTGCTGTCACAAGTCCGCCCTCTTTGCCAGAGCAGCATTTCAGGTTAGCAAGAGACTCCGCGGTTGTTCCTGCACGCGGTCCTTCATCTTTTACGAAATCAACGATTTCCTTCTTAACTTTGATCGGTACCGGAACGATCTCCTCGTCAAATTTACCCTCAGCGATCGCTTTCTCACATTTCTGCTGGCTGTTTGCTGAGAACTCATCAAGCTCTTCTCTTGTCAAACCATATTTATCACATACGTTCTCTGCCGTAATCATCATATGATAATGATTGAATGCGTCGGTCAATGCGTCGTTTACCATCGTATCGATGATCGTCGCATTGTTCATACGGTATCCGAAACGTGCCTTTGTCATAGCATACGGAGCCATAGACATATTCTCCATACCGCCGGCAACGACGATATCTGCCTGTCCTGCAAGGATCATTGTAGCTGCCTCATTCACGCACTTCAAACCGGAACCGCATACTACGTTCAGAGTCACTGCCGGAACTTCGATCGGAAGACCTGCTTTGATGGAAGCCTGACGTGCAACGTTCTGACCCTGTGCGGCCTGAATTACGCATCCCATTAACACTTCGTCAACCTGCTCCGGTTTTACGCCGGCTCTGTTCAATGCCTCTTTGATTACGATTGCTCCCAGATCGGCTGCCGGAGTATTGCTCAATGCTCCCCCCATTTTACCGATTGCAGTACGGCATGCGCCTGCCAAAACTACTTTCTTTGCCATTTTGAATTCTCCTTTCACTTTTCGCACAAAACTCTGCATGTCCGCAGAGTGTTTGTCCCCTTCTCATATCCGCCAAAAAATGCCGTTAATTTTTTAACAATCTTTTGTGAATAAAGTGGGCTTGCAGTGCCCACTCGTCTCGTTGCTGCGGGAATAAATGCAAACCCACTGACCGACATTCGTTTCTCTGTTCGGTTATGGCATATGTATCACCCTTAGCCGGCAATTTTTCAGCCTCTCAATCCTTTTTCATGCTACCATATTTCCCGTCCAAAAGCAATAGATTTCTTGTCAAATTAGAAGCCTTGGAATCAGTAAAATACATGGTTGCCTATGACGGTTCCCTGTATAATTCCATTGTTTGTCCGAAAATAAAGTGCATCTATCGTTATGTTTCCGTTCAGAACCTCCTGCGCCGCCTGAAGGCAGGTGCTGTTAACGCCCGCCTCAAGACGGTAGGCAAGACGCCCGCTGGCTACCGGTGAAAACTGCCTGCTCTGGTATATCACACCCGATATAGTGTTGGGAAAGTAGGAACTCTTCACACGGTTCATCACCACACTCCCAACCGCAAGTTTTCCTTCATAGGGTTCTCCGTCCGACTCGCATTGGATGATCGCTCCAAGAAGATAAGCGTCACTGTCTGTCGGCACATAAACAACTCCGGAGGTGTCCTCCTGTTCCTGTTCCTTGATTGCCGCCATCCTCTCTGCATCTTCCTTCGCCTTCTGTATCTCGAGCTGTTTCTCATATTCGATCATCTTTGCGATGGCTCTGTCGATGTCCGTTACATTTGCCTGAGCATCCGCCAGATCCTGATTTGCCTGCGCAATATTGGATTTCGTCGTCTGGATCAGACTGTTGACGGAGTCCTGCTTCTGCTGCATGTCCTCACGCATTGCAACGAGCTGCTCCATGTCGTTTTCCAACGCCTTTTTTTGTTCCGCGATCTGCTCCTGCAGCAGCTGGTACTCCGTCAGTTTTTTTCTGTCATACTGATTGATCTCGGATATGTATTCAGTGCGGTTCAGAAACTCAGACAGAGACGTCGCCTCCATCAGCAGCTGCCATACAGGCGTATTTCCGTTTTCGTACATAAACTGAATCCGCAGCTTCATATCCTCGTACTGCTGCCGCATCTGCTGCTCTGCAGCCTCAAGCTCTGCCTCTGCCTGTTCAATCTCATCCTCTTTGGAAGCAATCTGACTCTCCAGTTCATTCATCGATCCAATGATCTCCGTCAGCTGCCCGTTCAGACCGCTTAAGTCTGACTCTAAATTTTCTTTTCTGTCGGAAATCTGATCTATCGCCTCTTCTGCATCATCCTTCTGATCCTGCAGCTTGTCGATCTGATCTTTCGCATCGTCAATACTATCCTGTGTTGTCTTCGCATAAGATGTGGTGACGGACAGCAGGCAGACTACCATCATCACTCCAATGACTTTTTTCCACAATATGTGCTTCATATGTACCTCGTTTGCTCCACAGCGTCCCTTTTCTCTCTAGTTTTTATGGACACATCATAGCAGATTGTATTTGTTCTTTCAATATGTTATTATACCATATAAAAAGACATGTTTTCCATGAAATTTGTTGCAAAAAAATGAGAGGAGTGGGAAGTTCCTATGCAATTTATCAAAACCGCGGATTTAAAGCCCAACATGCGTCTGGCAAAACCAATCTACAACAAAAACGGAGTCCTTTTGTACGATAGAAATACCAAGCTCACGGCGCAGGGCATCAACAGCATCGAAAACTTTGGATTGATCGGCATATTCATTCTTGAGCCGGCAGAACCTCTGCCCCCACTTTCCCGCGAAGATTTGGAATTTGAACAGTTTCAGACTATTTATATGTTTAAGTTAAAAGAAAATATGGATCTCATCTCCGACCACCAGAATCCTGCATCTCTTGTGACGCTTGCCAAAAGTATCCAGTCACGCTACGGTGTTCTCGACCACAAGCTTAATTTTACCCAGACACTCCGCAGCTCTGCTGATTTTGTATATAAGCATTCCATCAGTGTCGGAATTCTGACAGCGCTGATCTGTAATGAAATGCGCATTGATCCCCCAAAACAGCTTGCCCTGATTTCTGCTTCACTGCTCTACGATTTCGGATATCTTTACGTCCCGCAGGCAGTGCTCGACAAAGGAGAACAGCTTGCGGATAACGACAAGGATTTTATTCAGATGAATCTTGAGCGGGGATATGAAGCAATTCGGGCGATCTCCGATGACGCCCATCTGCCGCAATACACGCTGGATGTCATTCAGCAGATCATATACCAGAAGAGCCGCACCTTAAAGATCAAAGCGCCCTCGGACGATGTGCGGCTTCTGACCGATATTCTAAAGGTAGCGGACCAGTTTGACCGTATGACTGCCATGAATATCAATAAGCCTCCCATGTCGGAGATTTCCGCCATGAGCTTTCTGCAGAAGTCCCGTCCGTCCTACAACACCCATGTTCTCACCGCGCTTTCTGACTGTATCCATATCCTGCCCACCGGGGCATGCGTGGATCTGTCCGACGGCGAAAAAGCCCTGGTGCTCGTGGAAAATCCCGCCGATTTTTCCCATCCGATGGTGCTGAAATTCTCAAACAATCTCATTTATGATCTGAGCGACCCTGTCATCGGGAAAAATCTGCGCGTCATTGATATCATGAAGACCATGGACAACCGCATTGCCATTGACGAGGAAACGCTAAAGCATTTCCGTTCCGATGAATATATCCGGGAAACCACCGACCGTTTCCGCAAGCGGAAGCTTGAGATGGCACACCGTCAGCAGAGAGATATGCAGACCCGCGCGGCAAAAGCCATGGTGGAAAAAGTTCCTCGAAAAAAGATGAAATTAAAGTAGCCTACATATGCCAACAGGGCAATCAGGAATTTTCCTCGCGCTACTCCGCCGCCGTCAGGTAGCTGCTGATACAGTACAGCGTCTGCCCGTTATATTCCACTCTTGACCAGCCGTATTCCGTGTTGATGCCGGTTCTTGTCACCGTCTCGCCATTGTGCAGGACCGCCACAACCACCGCATCCGGGTTGGTCACACTGGGCAGTGTGCGGAGATTAACTTCGATTTTAGCGGTCATAAGATCATTGGTCTCCGTAAATTTCGTCTTAATGCCGTCGCCGGACCCTTCCGCGGCCGGCACTTTATAGTTCAGATCGGTTGTCAGGTAATTTGACACGGCATAATAGACAGAACCGTTATACTCCACTCTTGACCATCCACTGTCACTGACACCTGTTCTGACTGCTGTCTCTCCGTTGGACAAAACCGTTACGACCGTACTGTCATCTCCCTGGCTCGGAATATCGCGCAGATTTGTCTTCTCCTTTGCCGTAACCGTTTCGTTTACCTCTGTAAAATTCATCAGCGCCTCTGCGTCTGCCACAGCAGCATCCGGTTTCTCACTGTTTTGCGCATCCGCCGTCCCTGCATATCCGAAATAGGCGATATCCACATCCGCCGGTCTGGGGATCCCGGGAATCGATGCCTGATTGGTGTATTGCCACATGGCATGTGTTCCCTGATAATCCGATGAAGGCGTGTCCGGATAAGGCACCGCCGGATACTGGGAAACCCATATCCTGTAAATCTGCTCCAATCGTGATGTGTCCCATTTTGCATCTCCCTGCAGTTCATTTTTAGATGCATAAAACATCGGCGTATAGCCGTGTCCGTATATTTCATTCAGAAAAATGATCGCCAGGTCTGTCCGCTCCGTCTGGCTCAAACCGTACTGGCGGCTTTCCTCATTTTCAAATCCCTCGCAGTTATAAGCGACCGGATATGTGATCTGGTACTGGGAAATATAATCCGCCACCCAGTCCGCCTCTTCTATGGCTTCCTCCCTCGTGACTGCTGTCGAAAAGAAATATGCCCCAACCTTGATTCCATTTGCCTGTGCTTCCTGCATATTGTATCTGGCATTGGAATCAGCGCAGATCTCTCCTGTCTTCTGCGTGCGGTAGCCGACCCTCACCATGACAAAATCAATACCTGAAGCAGCTACCTGCTGCCAGTCGATCGTTCCCTGATATTTTGCCACATCAATGCCGTACGTCACCCCTTCTGTCTCAGCAACAGTTCCTGCCGATAAGATCTCCGCCACATCAACGCTTGTCCCCATCTCCGTTGACATGCTGCCCGCGGTAGCATTCTGCGGATCTTCCTGGTCCTCTGTCATATCGTCCGCCATACCGGCGGTCTGATTCTCCGTTTCTTCTTCGACTGCACCGTCTGTCGGATCATCATTTCTCTCTTTTTTCGGAGCAAACAGCATTACCAGAAATATCAGCGCTGCAAAGAGCACTACCGCTGCGCCGATCAAAAATATCAGCTGCTTTCTCCCGGCGCTTTCCGTCTTCTCCCGGCTCGCAGGTTCCGTCTCTAATTCATCGTCAAATTTTTTCATGGATTCTGTTACACCTTTCTTTTTTACGAATAGCTCCTATTTCCCAACCACTATTTCTATCATCTTGTCATCTGGATATTCAAACTCATACTGCAAGGTTATATCTATTCTCCTATCCCCCAAAAATTGTTGAAGCTGCTCTATGAATATTGTCTGAAAGAAAAGAATCTACCATATTTTTCTCCGAATCTTCCTTGTTTTGTTCAGTTTTTTCCACCTTATAGTCATGCAGCGCTTTCATTTTAATTACAAAAACTTTTCCAGTTCTTTAATAAATATAGGGATTTCCTCAAAAACGACGTCGGCAATAATATTCCAATTTGTTCCATCATAATCGTGAACCAACCGATGTCTAAGCCCTGATATCATAGTCCACTGAATTTCACTATGTGCCTGTTTATATTCGTTGGACAAATTATAGACGTGTTCACCAATATTATATAATGGTGTTGTAACAAGCCATTGCAAAGGAACATCTGTCAGCAAATCATCCTTTTTGATATTATTGCTTGCAATATGCTCATATAGTTTTACAGCATTTTCGTATATCTTTTTAATTCGCTGCTCGTCTGAATATTTCATGCCACCTGCAACCTTTCTTTCATAATTGTATTATAAAAATCACTGTCCTTGTTGATTTCATTTATTTCAAACACATCTACATTTTTTTTCAAAACTTCTCGCAACTCTTCAGCAAGCGAAAAAATCATCGTAAGCTTAAAATCTTCTCCACCATATACCAGAAAATCCAAATCGCTACTCTCATTTGCCTCTCCTCTTGCGTAAGAACCAAACAAATATATTTCTTTCACTTTATATTTTTCAGCAATTGGTTTCACTAAATTTTCAATAACCTTAATTGTAAATACATTATTATTCATTTTGTCAATCCCTTTCTTTTTATGGTAAATGATAATTTCCGCAAATGATTACTCACCTTCGTTTGTCAGTTTTGTCCAAATATATTTCATATTATATCACTATATCGTTGTGTTTTCCACCACCTTTGTATTTTGTATCACACCTTACCATTTTTTCATATGATCTACCTAAAACAACATTTTTATAGCAAAAGAGCATGACCAACGCCACGCTCTCATAAAATCATCTGAATTACCGCGGTTCCGACCAGATTGCAGCAACATTTGCCAAAAAAGGAATCAGCCCTCCTGCGATCAGCACAAACAAAAGGCGCAGGATCAGATACCTTGAATCTACGACCAGTGCAAAAAAAATCTGGATCACAAGTGATATGACAATCGGTCCTCTTATCATCCGGACCAGATATCCAATGCGGACAATTTTCACCTGTCTGATATCAACAGGAAGGTATCTGATCTTCCCGTACAAGTGCACTGTACTCCCGTTCTCGCGTATCCTCAGATACATGGAAATATAAAAGTATGGCGCAAGAAATGCCCACGTTCCCGCCAGCCATATCAGACTGCCAAGCGATTCATTCCAGATCACACAGGCACCTATTGTCGTAAAAAACACCATCAATCCTCCCCAGAATATACGTGCCGAAGCAGGTGGGAGTCCACTGCTCTGATAGGAAAGCACCTCTTCGTCAAACGCACGGATTCTCTCACGCTCTGCCCTTAACACTTCTTTCTCTTTTTGTTTCATCCTGATCACCATACCCTTCCGCAACTGTATCCGCTTCCCCAAAAGCTGTCATCTTCCCATTTTCCATGATGCCCACATAGTCCATTTTTCTTTCAATCTCCTCCTGCAGATGGCTTGTCATGAGAACCGAAGCCTCTTCCCCCTCGATCACTTTTTGAAGGATTTTAAAAAAATCTATACGGAACACCGGGTCCATTCCTGCCGTCACCTCGTCAAGCAGGTAAAGCCGGCTTTTGTGTGCCATGGCAAATGCCATCTGAAATTTCATATTCTCGCCGCGCGACATTTTCCCGACCACCTTTGTCGGGGCGAGCTCCATGCTCTCCATCGCCGCAAGAAAACATTCCATATCCCAGTTCTCATACAGAATGCCCAGTATCTCCGCGTTCTGTCTGGCGGAACGTTCCAATAAAAAACGGTTTTCTTCCGAGACCAATCCAATCTCACGGAGCATGGCAGGATGATCGTTTCTGATATCAATACCGCCAAGCCGTATCACACCCGTATAGCGTCGTTTCGGATTTACCATATAATCGATCAGCGTCGTTTTTCCTGCTCCGTTTTTCCCTGCAATCCCCATAATATAGCCTGCCGGAAGAGAAAAGCTGATATCGGAGAGATCAAATTTCCCGGTATTGCCCGACACATGCTCCCATTCGAGAATATTCTGTTTCACACTATCCCTCCATTTCCCTCACGCTGTTCTGTATACAATGTCTCTATCATCTCCTTAAGTTCCTGACATGTCAATCCCGCCTGCTTTGCATCCGCAATCACCTCACTTAAGCGCTCTTCCAACATCATAAGCTGCTTCTCCCTGAGATAGTCCGTGTTGTATTCGCAGACATAAAAACCTTTTCCGGGCGCAGACCGGATCAGCCCCTCTTTTTCCAATTCCTCATAAGCACGCTTTGTCGTAATGACACTGACCTGCAGTTCCCCTGCCAATCCCCGGATTGAGGGCAACGCTTCCCCTGCCGCCAGTTCACCGGACACAACGGCATTTTTTAGCTGATTGACGATCTGCTCATAAATGGCAAGCGTACCCTGAGACTGTATCACGATTTTCATAATTTACCCCCGCTTATCCGCAGCATATACTCATAATCAGTAAATACTGCCAGCTTCCGTATGATGCGCCGCAAAACCTGGATCGTGAGCGGCAATTCTATAACCGCGCTTCCCACTCCAATCACGATCATGTCCGTTTCGCTTATACTCACATCTCCGCCATAAATTGCTATCATGATTGACATAATCACTGTGAACATGATCACTGCAGCCATGATCCAGCCGTCTCCTGTCATTTCCCATACATTCCTGCGTGCTTTGTCCGACGGCAGGCTTTTTTCTGCTCCCCGCTCCGCCATACTGGTCGATATGGCAAGCACGCTCATTGTCACAGTGATCTGGATTCCCCGGAAAAATTCCATTTTACCGCAGGTTCCCAGTGCAGTCATCAAAAACACCGTCATTATGATCGGAACTGCAATCTTAAACAGCCATGCCTTCCGGACATATTCTCTTCGCTGCTCTCTGCTCAGCGGGCATAAAAACATGATCTTAGGCATTGTGACAGGGTGCAGCGGCGCCGCAAATACCACAAACATTGCCATTCCTGCCGGTACAAGAATCCTCACCAGATCAATCTTCCACCCGTAGCTGACGATGCATTCAAAAAGCGGAATACAGATGAATAAGTAAACGAAAATAAACCAGTGAGACGCTTTCATACACGCCCTCACATTGCTCCAGCGAAATGCCGTGAAATAATCCCGAACCACACGTCCTGTCATTCCTGCTTCCCCCTCTTTGTCATAAAATACATCAGTTCCTCAATACTCGGCACCAACACCGTCAACTCCTTATCATATATCCTGCGTCTGTGATGGCGCACAAGCGCCCTCGCACCGTACTCTCCCTGTTCCGTACAGATGACATCTTCTTTCGGCAAAAGCCTGATCTTATATGCCTCCCCTGCGACAAGGCGGTACGACTCCCGAACCGACTCAATGTCGTCTGACAGGATCATCTTTCCCTGCTCCAGATAAGTGATGTAATCTGCCATCCGGTCGAGATCATCCGTCAGATGCGTCGAAAGAATGACACTCCTTTTTCCGTCCGCAATAAATCCTTTGAGAATTTCCAAAAACTGTCCGCGAAACTCCGGATCAAAATTTCCTGCCGGTTCATCCAAAACCAGCAGCTTTGCATCGTGAGAAAGTGCAAATGCAAGCTGAAATTTCAGCTTTTCGCCTCTGGACAGCTCTGCATACCTCGCCGTCTGTCTGAGCGCAAACCGTTCCATATAACGGTCTACCGTATTCGGGTCATATCTTGTATAGTATGCTCCGTAAACATCCGCATTCTGTTTTAGTGTAAGCACTCCCTCAAATAATTCATCCAAGAGGACACAGCCGATCTGCTCTTTGATCTCCTGCTCCGCATTGCTGTAATCTTTTCCCCCGATCAACACCGTTCCGGCATCTGGCTGATACAAGCCGAGAATGATATGGATGAGCGTCGTCTTTCCCGCACCGTTCGGTCCGATCAATCCCATAATGTAGCCTTCCGGCAATTCGAAAGATATATGTTCCAACCGAAAATTTCCAAGCCTTTTCGATATATCCTGCACTTGAAGAATCATGACCGCATCCACCTTTCTTATTCTCTCATCTCCGTATATTTACTGTATATATCAATATATACAGTAAATATACGGTCTTGTCAACCCTTATTATACAAAAAGAGAGCATGGTTTTTGCATTCTCCCGCAAATCCACACTCTCTTTTTTCTATAGATTTTTTACTTTTGCAATGTCCACCGGTGTCAGCCTGTCCATCGCAGTTTCCAGACTTCTTGCCAGCGCATTTGCCGTATCCATCGCAGTAATACAGTATACCCCTGTCTCAATCGCATTTCTGCGGATCAGGAATCCGTCGCGCGTCTTATCTCCGTTTCCCTGCGTCGGCGTATCGATCACCAAATCTATTTTATGTCCGAGGATCAAGTCCATGACATTCGGCGATTCCTGCGAAATTTTATTGACACGCAGGGCATTGACTCCATGCTCCTTTAAATATTTTGCCGTGCTTCTCGTCGCATAGATTTTATACCCGAGCGCCTCAAAACGTTTTGCGACATCCACCGCTTCCGGCTTGTCCGCATCTTTTACCGTCATGATCATCTGCTTATATTTCGGCAGTGTCACTCCGGCACCGAGGAAGGCTTTGTAAAGCGCCTCATTAAAGGTCGGTGCAATGCCGAGGCATTCTCCTGTCGATTTCATCTCAGGTCCCAGCGATATCTCCGCACCGCGCAGCTTCTCAAAGGAGAACACCGGCATCTTGATCGCCACATAATCTGCCGTCGGCGCCAGTCCCGGCTCATATCCCATGCCCCGTATGGTTTCCCCGATGATGACCTTGGTCGCAAGGTCTACGATCTGGATTCCCGTCACCTTGCTGATATAAGGCACCGTTCTTGAGGACCGCGGATTTACCTCGATGACGTAGACCTCCTCATTCATCGCAATGAACTGAATATTGATAAGACCCACTACATGCAATGCCTGTGCGAGCCGCTTCGTATATTCCACGATCGTCTCTTTGACACGGTCGCTGATCGTCGGTGCCGGATATACGGAAATACTGTCTCCCGAATGCACGCCGGTACGCTCGATATGCTCCATAATCCCCGGAATCAGAATATCTGTTCCGTCACAGACCGCATCTACTTCGATCTCTTTTCCCTGCAGATATTTATCTACCAGAATCGGGTGGTCCTGCGCGATCCTGTTGATGATCCCGATAAATTCTTCAATCTCCTCATCGCTGAATGCAATTTTCATGACCCTGTCCGCCAAGCACGTAAGAAGGTCTTACCAGAACCGGATATCCGAGACGGTTCGCTACCTCCTTTGCCTCCTCCGCGGTAAATACAGTTCCTCCGGCCGCACGCGGGATCTGTGTCTTTTCCAGAATCTCGTCAAACAGCTCACGGTCTTCCGCCGCATCGACATCCTCCGCCTTTGTTCCAAGAATCTTAACTCCCATCTTCATCAGGCTCTCGGTCAGTTTGATCGCCGTCTGTCCGCCGAACTGCACCACAGCCCCGTCAGGATTCTCCAGTTTCACGATGCTCTCCACATCCTCCGGTGTCAACGGCTCAAAATAGAGCTTATCCGCAATGTCAAAATCGGTGGACACGGTCTCCGGATTGTTGTTGACGATGACCGTCTCCCAACCCTCTTTGGCAAATGCCCATGTGCAGTGCACAGAACAGTAGTCAAACTCAATTCCCTGCCCAATGCGGATCGGTCCGGAGCCAAGTACCAGCACTTTTTTCTTTGGCGTAGTCTTTGCCGCCTCATTCTCGCTTCCGTACACAGAATAGTAATACGGCGTGCTTGCCTCGAACTCCGCAGCACAGGTGTCAACCATCTTGTACGCTGCAACGATGCCGTTGTCATAGCGCATATCATGGATTTCCTGCTCCGTCTTGCCGGTCAGCTGCGCGATCACATTATCCGGGAATTCGATCCGTTTTGCCTCCTTTAAGAGATCAACCGTCAGCGCCTCTTTTCTCAGCCGCTCTTCCATCTCCACGAGGATGGCAAGCTTATCGATAAACCATATGTCAATCCTTGTGATCTCCTGAATTTCCTTATAGCTCACGCCGCGCCGAAGCGCTTCCGCTATCACCCAGATCCTTCTGTCGTCTACAACCTGAAGCTGCTCACGCAGTTCCTCATCGGAGCATGCAGTAAAGTCATATGACATCAGACTGTCAACGTGCTGCTCTAAGGAACGGATCGCTTTCATCAGCGCTCCCTCAAAGTTGTCACAGATGCTCATAACCTCACCGGTAGCTTTCATCTGTGTCGTCAGCGTCCGCTTCGCCGTGATAAACTTATCAAACGGCAGTCTCGGAATCTTTACAACACAGTAATCCAGCATCGGCTCAAAGCTTGCATAGGTCTTTCCTGTGATGGCATTCTTGATCTCATCCAGAGTGTACCCCAGCGCGATCTTCGCCGCCACCTTTGCGATCGGATATCCGGTCGCCTTGGACGCCAGCGCGGAGGAACGCGAAACACGGGGATTTACCTCGATCACGCAGTACTCAAAACTCTCCGGATTCAGTGCGTACTGTACATTACATCCTCCGGTGATCTCAAGCTCGGAAATAATATTCAACGCAGAAGTTCGCAGCATCTGATACTCTTTATCGCCCAGTGTCTGTGACGGAGCCACGACGATCGAGTCGCCCGTGTGAACGCCTACCGGGTCGATATTTTCCATATTACAAACGGTAATGCAGTTTCCGGCTGCATCACGCATTACCTCATATTCAATTTCTTTCCAGCCCGCAATGCAGCGCTCTACTAAAACCTCTCCGACACGGGAAAGCCGCAGACCGTTCGTTAAGATCTCGATCAATTCCGTCTCATTGTGGGCAATTCCACCGCCGCTTCCTCCAAGCGTGTATGCCGGACGCAGCACAACGGGATAACCGATCGTATTCGTAAACCGGATTCCGTCCTGCACGTTGTGCACGACCTGGGATGCCGCACACGGCTCCCCTATCTTTTCCATGGTATCCTTAAACGCCTGACGGTCCTCCGCCTTAAAAATGGTTTGTGCCGTCGTCCCGATCAATCTGACATTATATTTTGCGAGGATTCCCTTTTCTTCCAGCTCCATGCCCAGATTTAAGCCTGCCTGCCCGCCCAGGGTCGGAAGCACGCTGTCCGGTCTCTCCTTCGCAATGATCTGCTCAAGCACAGAAACGGTAAGCGGTTCAATATAGACCTGATCTGCAATGTCCTTATCTGTCATGATCGTCGCCGGATTGGAGTTCACCAGAACGACCTCTACTCCTTCTTCCTTTAGGGAACGGCACGCCTGCGTACCAGCGTAATCGAACTCTGCCGCCTGTCCGATCACGATAGGACCGGAGCCGATCACTAACACTTTTTTAATTTCGTGATTTCTTGGCATTACTTCGTACCTCCCATCATATCAATAAATCTGTCAAACAGGTATGCGGAATCCTGCGGTCCGGGACATGCCTCCGGATGGAACTGAACGGTAAAGATGTTCTTTCCAACATACTCCAGTCCCTCATTCGTTCCGTCGTTGACATTGATAAATGCCGGTTTCGCAACGGCAGGGTCCAGGTTGTCGGTATCCACTACATATCCGTGATTTTGTGATGAAATATAGACACGCCCCGTTTTCAGATCTTTCACCGGATGGTTGCCTCCACGATGCCCATACTTCATTTTATGTGTGTCTGCGCCGGCTGCCAGCGCCATAAGCTGATGTCCGAGACAGATGGCAAAAATCGGCGTGTCAGAATGATAAAGCTTCCTGATTTCCTCAATGATCGCCCCACATTCCTTCGGGTCTCCCGGGCCGTTGCTCAACATAATTCCGTCCGGTTCTGCCGCCAGAATCTCCTCCGCCGTAGTATGCGCCGGATAAATCGTCACCTCGCATCCGCGTTTGTTCAAAGACTGGGCAATGTTGTTCTTAGCACCGAGGTCAAGCAGCGCCACTCTGCGTCCGTTTCCCTTTAGCACCTGCTTTTCGCTGCAGGTTACCTTGTCCACAACATTTCCTGTGGTATATGCCTTTAATCTGGGTATCAGTTCCTCAATATTATAGTTTTCGTCTGTGGTGATCATACCGTTCATAGTTCCCTTTTCACGGAGGATTTTGGTAAGGGCTCTCGTATCGATCCCGGCAACTCCCGGAATGTCATATTTCACAAGAAAATCCTGAATCGTTCCCTCCGAACGGAAATTGCTTGGCATTCTCGACAGTTCTCTTACAATGTATGCGTCCGGCCACGGTCTTTTCGACTCCATATCCGGTGTAATCCCGTAATTTCCGATCAGCGGATAAGTCATCACAACTGCCTGTCCGGCATAAGACGGATCTG
This sequence comes from Roseburia sp., assembly GCA_014804775.1. Lineage (GTDB taxonomy): Bacteria > Bacillota > Clostridia > Lachnospirales > Lachnospiraceae > Roseburia. Next base: position 33,728 of record JAAUZB010000012.1, read on the forward strand.
TCAGCACCTCCAGATATCCCGTCATTGAGGTATTGAACACAATCTCACTGATAACTTCCTTTGTCGAACCGATACTTGTTCCGGTAAACACATTCCCATCCTCGAGTATCAAAAAAGCTTTCATTCGTCTTCCTGTCCTTTCTCCGTAATTTCCTCCGTATTTATTACCCGCGCAAAAAAAAAAACGTTTCCGTTTTCTTCTCCAATATACGCCCGAATTTCCCGACGCTCTATATTTACCTTCCTTGGGGCAGTCTTATCCACTGCCTGCTAAATTGTAAAAAGTTTATCATATTGAAGTATATTTTTCAACCTTTTTGACAAATAAAATGAGAAAAAAGGAAAATAGCTATTAATAAGGTGTCTGTTTTATCCGATACATAAGATAAGAAACGGCGTAAAATAATCTTTTACTTTATTTCGGGTATTGCCGGAGTGCGTGAGTAAACAGCGGACAGCACAGACGGGGGGAAAAATAATGAATGTAGCACGTATAAACCAACCATCAGGCGTTACGCCTGCAAATCAGTCATATCAGGATAACCGCGAAAAAACTCTTCAGAAGCAGATTGCCAATCTTCAGGAAAAGGTCAAAAGCATCACTTATGACAAAGAGATGTCCGCCGAAGAAAAGTCTGACGAGAAAAAAAAGCTTCAGGAAAAGATGCAGAGCCTGAACAGTGAATTAAAGCAGTATCAGATCCAGAAGCAGCAGAAGGAGGATGCCAAACGACAGGAAGCGAGCAGAAAAACGGCAGAGGATGTTTCGCCAAATTCCGGTTCTGTCTCCAACAGCGATGATGATGGCAAGCCCAAAACTGACGAGACTGACGAAAAGAGCTCGGACTATGACAATGCCAGATCAGGTGTGATCCTTTCGATTTCCAACACGAAAGACCAGCTTGCCGGTATGCACAAAATACGCAAAGATCTGGAAGGCAGAATGCGCACCGCCGAGACCGATGAGGAGAAATCCGATCTTCAGAAGCGAATCAACAGCGTATCCCAAAATATGGGTGAAAAGATCAGAAAAATATCTGACACCATAGCTGACAATCTCAAAGATGAGGAAGAAAGAAAAGATAAGGTCCAGAAAATCCAAAAGGAACAGGAAGACAGAATGAAGAATATCAATGTTGTCGTTCCGAATGGCGGGAATGCCAGACCTGCAAATGACGCGTATCGGAAAGAAAATTTCATGATATCCGGAGACGTGTCCATTACCTAAAGTCCAGCTATTATTTGAGCCGGGAAACCGCTATCCGCGGTTTCCCGGCTCTTTCTTGCAGAAATCTTCAAAACACTTTTCATGGACAGATTTATAATTCCTGTTGTCTTCCGTCTAAATCTGCACCGTCACTCTCCTCTGTGTATGCCTCGCCTGTTACAATGTGGCGGACCGTCTCCGCAGTCCCGATCCCGGCAGATATCAACAGCACCACAGCAGCCACGATCAATACCGTCTTTACTTTAATCTTCTTTGTCGGATACGTAATCTCCGGTCTTTTCGCACGATCCTGCTTTCTTGCCCACTCGCCGGTCAGCGGACATTCCAGCGATACATATGCAAGCGCAGGCTGCATTCCCGGAATTCTTGCAAAGCCTCTCTTGTAAAAAAAAGGAGCATAGTAAACCGGCATAACGTTCACCGTGACTCGATACAGATGCAGCACGGCCGCGGCAAAACCGCGCATCTCATTTAGCATCCTCGCTCCCAGTCCACGACGCTGACAGACCTGCCTCACATAAAGCATCGTGATATGTCCTACGTTCTGCATGGCGCTGACTGCACACATCTGTCCGTTTTCAAAAGCTCCCCACACAAAAAGNCTGCCGCCTGCAGCTTCTCTGCTCAAATTCTCCTGGTTCACATATCCACGAAACTGCCGACGCTCTTCCTCCGTCGGTGCGTAGCCGCCCGCACCGTATTCAAACACTTCATTTGCGGTTTGTACTGCCCACTGTATCTCATTTACGCTCAGTAATTTTATCTCCATATCTTTTCAGACATTCCTTTCCTGCCCGCGGCATTTATCACTGGCTCTATCATATCATTTTTTTCTCCACAGTGGTACTGAAATTTTTATTCTTCCTCCTCCGGCTCATCCTTTGCCCAGCCGTATGCATATTTCACAGCTTTGTTCCAGCCCTTACGCTTTGCCTCGCGCTCCTTCTGGGACATCTGCGGTGCAAAAACATGTTCAATCTTCTGATTCTGTGTCAGGTCTTCTTTATTCTTCCAGTAGCCCACTGCCAGACCTGCCAGATATGCTGCTCCGATCGCCGTTGTCTCCACACATTTCGGNCGCTTCACCGGTGCGCCGATCATATCAGACTGGAACTGCATCAGNAAATTATTGGCACTTGCGCCGCCGTCCACTTTCAACGACTTCAGTTCCACTCCGGCATCTGTCTGCATGGCATCNATAACGTCGCAGACCTGCAATGCAATAGATTCCAACGTTGCACGGATGATGTGGTTTTTATTTGTGCCTCGTGTGATTCCCACGATNGTCCCCCTCGCATACTGATCCCAGTGCGGCGCACCGAGACCGGTAAACGCAGGAACAACATAGCAGCCATGCGTNCCATGCACTTTGTTCGCCATATACTCAGAATCTACGGCAGAATCGATCATCTTCATATTGTCACGGAGCCACTGGATTGCAGCGCCTGCCACAAAAATNGAACCTTCCAGCGCATAAGTGACCTTTCCNTCCAGTCCCCATGCNATCGTAGTGATCAGTCCGTTTGCCGAAAATACAGGTTTCTCTCCCGTGTTCATGAGCAAAAAGCAGCCTGTTCCGTATGTATTTTTCGCCTCTCCCTGCTGAAAGCAGGTCTGTCCGAACAACGCTGCCTGCTGATCNCCCGCCGCTCCGGCGATCGGTATCTCATCTCCCAGAAAAGAAGAATCTGTATATCCGTAAACCTGACTTGAGGGAACCGGCATCGGAAGCATGTTCTCCGGAATGTCCAGCTCCTCCAGAATCTCTTTATCCCAACACAGATCGTTGATATTGAAAAGCATCGTACGGGAAGCGTTCGAATAGTCTGTCACATGGACAGCACCCTTGGTAAACTTCCAGATCAGCCATGTCTCCACAGTTCCAAACAGAAGTTTCCCCTCCTCTGCAAGCGCTCTCGCNCCTTTCACATTGTCCAGAATCCACTTAATCTTGGTTGCAGAAAAATATGCATCAATGGTCAGTCCTGTCTTCCTGCGATAGGTCTCCTCCAACCCCTTTTTCTTCAGTCCGTCCGCAATATTCGATGTTCTCCGGCACTGCCAGACAATGGCATTGTATACCGGCTCCCCCGTCTCCTTATTCCACACAATGGCAGTCTCACGCTGATTTGTGATACCGATAGCCGCAATATCAGACGCCGATGCTCCGATCATATTCATTGCCTCCACAGACACACCCAGCATTGAAGACCATATCTCGTTGGCATCATGCTCCACCCAGCCGGGATTCGGAAAGAACTGTCTGAATTCCTTTTGTGCCATAGAACAGATCTCCCCTGTCTCATCAAACAAAATACACCGATTGCTTGTCGTCCCCGCATCCAAAGCCATTACATACTTCCCCATACCGTACTTCCTCCTTCTTATCCTTAAATATATACGTTCTATACACCGTCAGCAGTATCCGGACACCCGTGTGCACGGACAAAAAAAAGGAGATTTCAAAATAACACTCATAGACTGTTCTCAGCTACAAGAATTAAAATCATCTCCACTCTCTGACCTCTTCCGTATTCAGATTTGTCTTTATTATATCATACCATAGCCAAAAGGCAAGCAGATATTTTTACTTATTTAATCAACGGCTGACATTCAGCCGTTGATTTTCAGCTATTGAGTTCACACGCTTATCCCAAGTCTGCGGTTACAGTATTTTCCCAAATGCCAATATCAGAAACAGAACACCGCCAATCCATGACAGATCCATATCGCTTCGCAGCGCTGCACATCTTCCCGCATAGCTNCCTGCCTGCACCGCCAAAAATCCCACCGCAAAATTGAGCGCCGTTGTCACCCCGATATTCATGTCCAGAAAGCCTGCTCCGAGTCCGCCGAACAGTCCATCCATGGACATTGCAAGCGCAAAAAACACGGATTCCGATACGGACATGGATTCCGAGTGATCCCGGTCTGCCACTACGGGATTGTTGTAGATACTTAAGATAAAGTTCAATTGAGAAAAAGATATTTTTATTCGTTTACACAAAAAAGTATTTTTCCGAATATATGCACGGATCAGATATTCTCCCAGCTTAAAAGCGCCAACCAGAAACAGTCCCGCAAAACATATCCAATCCGTATACTGTTCGGCAATGATTCCCTGAAAAAAGGCTCCTGCCGCCAGTGACAGGAGCAACACTCCGCTGCAGATTCCGCTGATGCAGAGCGCCGCCTTTTTCTCTATTTTAATCTTTTCTGTTCCGCATGCCACACAGGCAAGAAACAGATCGATGCTGAGTGCAATGATTAACAGAATAGTCTGCACATTTCTAACCCCTATCACAATCTTTCTGTCTTATCATATTCATGCTCAGCCGATGTGGTGTCAGTCGTCGTTCCCTCACTCAAGCAGGTAATCAATGAGCTGATGCCCCTCTGCGATCCGGTTTCCTGCCGCCGCTGCCTCCCGCTCGTTATAATGCCATGATTCACTGCGCACNTTTGTGCTGTCATACAGCAGATATGGCACATCATCCGACGAGTGCGTGCGGATGCAGATTGGCGTCGGATGATCCGGCAGAATGACCATACGGAAATCCTCCCCTGCCTCCTTGAGACCTTCCGCAATAGGACGGATGANCCGATCGTCCAGATTTTCGATCGCCTTTATTTTCTTTTCTACACTTCCCTGATGTCCCATCTCGTCCGGTGCCTCTAAATGCACATAGACAAAATCATAGCCGTCTTTGGTCAGCACATCCACAGCCGCTCTGGCTTTTCCTTCATAGTTTGTATCCAGTCCGCCGTTGGCGCCTTCCACAGTAATGACCTTCATGGAGCTGCCCACCGCGATCCCCTTCAGCAGGTCTACCGCAGAAATCATCGCTCCCTTTACATGCGCCCGCTCCTCGAACGGATATAGTGCCGGCTTGGTGCCTGCCCCCCAGAACCAGCAGGAATTTGCCGGATTCANTCCCTTTTTTTTCCGCTCAATATTGATCGGGTGATTGACAAGTATATCATAGCTTTTTTTCATCATCTCACGGAGCGCCTCGTTTTCCGGGAGCTTATCTCCGATCTTCTGCCCCAGAACATCGTGGGGCTGTACCAGATCGACTACCTCGCCATTCTCCCAGATCAGGCAGTGACGGTAACTGGTTCCCACATAAAAGTGAAAGATATCGCTCTCCATCTCCTTTTTCACTGCTTCCAGCAAAACGGCACATTCCTCTGTACTGATCTCACCGGAGCTGTGGTCGATGATCGTACGGTCTTCATAGTTGTCNTCATCCTCGGATAAAGTGACAATATTGCAGCGGAGNGCAATATCCGTANCCTTCATAGGTACACCGATCGATAACGCCTCAAGCGGAGAACGCCCGGAATAATATTTTCTCGGATTATAGCCGAGCACCGAAAGGTTCGCCGTGTCACTGCCTGGCTTCATGCCGTCCGGTATCGTGTGTACCATTCCGATTTCTCCCTTTCGCGCCAGTTCATCCATTTTGGGTGTACTGGCATATTCCAATGGCGTTTTATTTCCAAGGCTTTCAATCGGACGGTCTGCCATACCGTCTCCTAAAATCACTAAATATTTCATGTTTCCCTCATTTCTGCGTACATCTTGTGCGTGCTGCATCCTGTTCTTCGATCCAATGCAGATCACGCTACGCGAATCGTCTGCAGCACTTCACCGAGCTGTGCCATTTTCGCTTCAAATTCTGCCTCACTGATACATTCCGTAAGAAATCCGATCTCTCCCGTCACACCGTCAGGGCTCACATACTCCACGGCTCCGAATATCTGCTCTACCGCTTTCCGGTCCGCCTTCGTGCGCACAAAATAACGGTTGGCAAGCACATGATAGTCGATAAGTTCCAATTTCTTAGAACTCCACTCCACGGCAATATTTAAATCTATATGTCTCGCGATCTCTACGATATCTGCGACCACCGCACTCGCTGTCGGGAGCTTTCCTGCACCGCTGCCGTAAAACATGGCGTCACCAAGCACATTGCCGTGTACGAAAATCGCATTGAACACATCGTTCACACTGTACAGCGGATGTGATGCAGACAGCAGAAACGGTGCAACCATCGCAACATAACCGTTTTCCACTTTCCTGCTGGTAGCGAGCAGCTTAATAGATCTTCCCATCGCCTTTGCATATTTAATGTCTGTGGATGTGATATGAGTGATCCCCTCCGTGTGGATATCTTCAAAATCCACCTGCTGTCCGCATACCAGAGATGTGAGGATCGCAATCTTGCGGCAGGAGTCATAGCCTTCAATGTCAGCTGTCGGGTCCTTCTCAGCATATCCTTTGTTCTGCGCATCTTTCAGCACATCGTCAAATTCCTTTCCCTCCTCAGACATCTTTGTCATCATATAATTGGTGGTTCCGTTTACGATGCCGGTAATCTCCTCGATCTCGTCTGCCGTCAGGCAGGAATTTAAGGGACGGATGATCGGTATCCCGCCGCCCACGCTTGCCTCAAACATAAAATTTACATTTTTTTCTCTTGCAAGAGCGATCAACTCCGCTCCCTTTGCGGCAACCAATGCCTTATTGGAAGTTGCAACATGCTTTCCGGCTTCTATCATGCTCTTTACAAAAGTATACGCCGGCTCAACTCCTCCCATGGTTTCCACAACAATTTTTACTTCCGGGTCTTCGACGATCACCTTGTAGTCGTGTACGACCTTATCCTGTATCGGATCACCCGGAAAATCTCTCAAATCCAGAATATACTTTACTTCGATTACATCCCCGGCACGTTTGGCGATGCTGCTGCGGTTGATGTCTAATACCTCTACTACGCCGGAACCGATGGTTCCATATCCCATTACTGCTGCTTTCATCNTAATTTCCTCCATGCGTCATTACTTATTCTCTTCCCAATATTTTAACGTAGTGAATTCCCGAAAGTTCTTCAATATGCGTCACCATTTCCGCGACATCACCGGTCTGAGGCAGGATATCCACGCTTAAAGTCAGAGATGCGATCCCGTTGATCGGTATACTCTGATATATCGTAAGAATGTTCGCGTTGAATTCCGCCACCGTCTTTAGCACTACTGACAAGAGCCCCGGTTCATCATCCAGCTGAACCACCATAGTGATCGTCTTACCCTTTGCAGTCTCGTGAAAGGGAAAGATATCATCCTTATATTTATAAAAAGAGCTCCTGCTGATCCCCACATGATCCACTGCCTCCTGTATGGATGTGATCCTTCCGGAATCGAGCAGGCGTTTTGCCTCAACCACCTTTAAAAGTACTTCCGGCACCGCCCTCTCCTTCAAAACGAAATATTGACCTTTCTCATTCATGTTCATCTCTGTTTCCTTCTCACAGCAGTATTTCACTTTTGAGTTCCTTCGGGCATCCCAAAGAAAGCCATTTTAGGTACCCGTTCATAAAGAGCGTAATCTTACCGTCCATCACACTGTCAACATTGCCTGTCTCCACACCGGTTCTGTGATCTTTTACCATGGTATATGGCTGCATCACATAAGAACGGATCTGATTTCCCCATCCGATTTCCGTCACCTCTCCGCGGATTCCCGCCGCCTTCTGTGCGTTCTCCTGCTGTTTGAGCAGATACAGCTTTGCTTTTAGCATCTGCATTGCCTTATCNTTATTCTGAAATTGGGAGCGTTCATTCTGNCACTGCACCACAATTCCGGTGGGAATATGCGTGATNCGGATTGCCGATGACGTCTTGTTGATGTGCTGTCCGCCGGCACCGCTGGAGCGGTAAGTGTCGATCCGCAGATCGTCCTCGTTGATCTCCACGTCCAGATCCTCCTCAATATCCGGCATGACATCACAGGACACAAAGGATGTCTGACGCTTACCCGCAGCGTTGAAGGGCGAGATGCGCACCAGACGGTGCACCCCTTTTTCCGATTTCAGATAGCCGTAGGCATTTTCCCCGTTAACCTGAAATGTCACCGACTTGATGCCTGCTTCCTCACCGTCGAGAGAATCCAACACCTCCACCGTGAAGTTCATATCTGCCGCCCACCTGGTGTACATACGGTAAAGCATCGCTGCCCAGTCACAGGACTCGGTACCGCCTGCTCCTGCGTGCAGAGATACGATGGCATTGTCACCGTCATATTCCTCTGACAAAAGTGTCTTAATCCGGATTCCGTCATAGACCTCTGCAAATTCCTGAAGCATCTGTCCGATTTCCGGAATCAGCGACGCATCGTTCTCTTCATATCCCATCTCAATGAGCGTCTCGATATCGTCAAACTGCGTCTGAAGTGATGTGTACGTCTCCACATCATCCTTCATGCTCTTTAATTCTTTCATTTTCTTTTGGGAAAGCTCCGGCTCGTTCCAGAAGTCCGGCGCCTCCATTTCCCGCTCTAATTCCTGAATCCGCTGTTCTTTGCCAGCCAGGTCAAAGTGAATCCCTCACTTCCTGCAGCGGTTCTCTGTATGAGTTCAGAGTCACTTTAAATTGATCAAGTTCTACCACAGTATCACCTCTTTCATTTTTTTCATTGCAGTAACTGTTCGGTACTTTTTCAGTTATCGCTCTTCTTATTGTAATGGAAGCCTTCGCTTTTCGCAATGTTTTCTGATTTTTTTCTGCACAAAACAAAGCAATGTGAGTATGATCAGCGCACCTGCCGTGTCAATACAGACGTCTCTAAACTGCCCCGCCCTCCCTGGCACAAAGACCTGATGAAGCTCGTCCGTACAGGCATAACAGAAAGCGATCATCAATGACGCCGGATAAATCCGCCTCATCCGCTTTGTAAATGTCCCGCAGAACAGCAACGCAAACAGACCTAAGATCGCATATTCGGTCATATGTGCCGCTTTTCGTACGGGATGCTCCAGCCTCACCGTATATTCCAGAATCTGGAGTTCGCTCAGTTCCATACGCAGCACTTTATCCGTCGTGCTCACCAGCCGGTAAGTGACTGTGCCGCTGATCTCGCTGGATTCGTCTGCGGGCTGAGACGAGAAGCAAAAGATCACAGTCATCCATGTGATCAAAAGAGCTCCCGTCAGCAGCCGATTCCAAATTCTTTTCATCTCATATCTCCACTCAGTACCTCTATCGCTTTTTGTACCTGATTGTCATACTGTATCTCGTATGTCTCGCCGTCCGGGTCCAGATATTCATATTTTAATTCGATATCCGGCTCAATGCCCACACCGTGAATATAATTTCCGTTCGGTGTGAAATATTTTGCCGTTGTCAGCTTCACAGCATCATTGTCCGACAATTTAAAGACTGTCTGCACAATTCCCTTTCCGTATGTTTTTGTCCCGATCAGCGTTCCATACTGATAATCCTTGATAGCTCCCGCAAAAATTTCCGAGGCACTCGCACTGCTCTCATTAACCAGAACCACCAACGGATAATCCAGATATGTTTTGCCGTCGGACCTGTACTCATAGCGGCCGCCGTTTTTATCCTCCGTATAGACCAGCAGCCCTTCCGGCAGGATGTCATCCAGAATCTGTACCACAGAATCCACCAATCCGCCTCCATTATAGCGCAAATCAACGATCATTGATTTCATACCCTGTGCCCCAAGCTCTGCCACCGCCGTCTCAAACTGTGCCGCCGTGTCTTTCTCAAAGGACTCTATCTGTATATAACCGATTCCGTTCTCTAGCATCTCACTTGCTACGCTCGGAAGCGTCACGTTCGCACGCTCCACATCAAAAGAAAGATACTCGTCTGTTGACGCACGGTAAACCTCGAGATGCACGGTTGTTCCCTCCTCACCCCGGATCAGCTTTACCACCTCTGTCACTTCCATAGATGCAGCATCCGTGCCATCTACGGTCAAAATAATATCATCTTCAATCAGTCCCGCAGTTTCAGACGGCGTACCTTCATATATTTTTTTTACGGAAACGATCATCGTATCCTCATCCTGCTGCAGTCCTGCTCCGATTCCGTAATACTGACCGCTCATGCTCACCTGTGTNTGCTGGTATTCCTCTGCATTATAATACACCGAATATTTGTCTCCAAGCCCGCTGACCAGACCGCCATACAAACCGTCCCGCAGCTCTTCCAGTTCAGCATCCTCATAATAATAGGCATGAATATATGCGTTCAGCTCATTGATCTTTGATACGGTATCCGAGTTCAAAATATTCTCTGCCGTCTGACCGCCTCCGCGCCGTGTGATCACGATCTGTCTTCCCGTCGCATAGCACACGATACTCACAGCAGCAAACCCCACGAGCAGTGTGCCCAGCACACCGGCACAGATACCTTTGATTCCCGCTTTTTTCTCTTTTGACATCTTCTGTTCCGTATTTTCGTAATCCATAGCTTTCCTTTCTTTCTGTCAGGCTGTAATGATAAATCCTGCTAACCTCATATATATGTAAAAAGTCCCTGTCCAAAGACAGGGATTTTTTTAGCATCTCATTTTTGCTCTCACCCGATGTTTAACCGGTAAGATAACTCCACGGACTCACATAGCTTCCGTTGAGAGATACACCAAAATGCAAATGACTTGCAGTAGAAATACCGGTGCATCCCACCTTTGCGATCACCTGCCCTGCGCTGACGGTTTGACCAACCGACACATTTAGAGAAGATGCATGCATATACACCGTGTAGAGTCCTCCGCCGTGATCTATCATAACATAGTTGCCTGCCGAACTGCTGTAGGTCGCCGCCTTTACTGTCCCGTCCGCCGCCGCAACGATATCCGCGCCTTGCGCCGCACCGATATCAATCCCTTTGTGATTTGAGGATGCCCCCGCCATCGGCGAGACACGGTTTCCATAGTCGCTGGTGACTCTCGTGCTGCTCGGACAGGGCCATGTAAATGCACCGCCTGTATATGGGTTATCTACGATACCGGCCGCTCTCTTTTCCGCCTCGATACGCTTGATCTGCGCGATCAGCTCATTCTGGGCCTGTATCTCCGCCGCATAATAATCCGCATCATCCTGAGCGTCTGAAATATCCTCAGAAATGCTTGCCAGTTCCGTCTCCTTCTGTTTCATCATAGCCGCAACGGAAGCCTTCTCTTCCTCCACAGTAGCTTTTAAAATTTCCAGATCTGCATAATCCTGCTCCAGCTGGGCTTCCATATTTGCGATCGCCTCAACAGTCGCCTCATATTCGTCCAGCTTTTGTCTGTCATATTTCTGAATTTGCGCAATATACTCTGCCATATTCATAAAGTCTGAAATATTTCTGGCTGAAAGCAATGCTTCCAAGTAGGAGTCCGTTCCCTTCTCATACATGAACTGTATCCGAACCTTCATATCCTCATACTGTCTGCTCTCCTGCTGCCTTGCCAATTCCAGCTGTTCCTGTGCATCAACGATTTCCTCTCCCTTTTGAGTCAGCGCGTTCTCCAGCTCCGTGATCCGTGCCGAAATATCGATCAGCTGGCGGTTCAGTTCCGCCACCCTTGCCTCCACGTCACCTTTGGATTCTTTCAGTTCTTTAATGGTGTTTTTCACTTTTTTAAGTGCTTCTTCAAGCGCTTCTTTTTCCTTCTGCGCGTCTTTCAGTGAAGTGCTAAGCGCCTTGTCGTCCTCTGACGACTCTGTACTTCCTGTCTTTTTGGAATCCTTTGAGGATGTTGCAGCTGCCTGAAGTGACATCCCCGTCGCCAGGCAAAATATCAGACCTATTGCCGTCATTCTTTGTAATATTTTTCTTCTCATACACATTTCTTTCCGGATCAAACCTTTAAATGCTTACGAATCGTGATACAGCTTCCGAGGAATCCAATTCCGACGCCCAACACCATGGCAACCGGCATCAGCGTATGGAACACATCCTCCACGCTCAAAAAGTTGAGCATATTGCTGATAAAATTAAATCTGCCGGATATGTATACAATCACTTTTCCGTAGAGCATATACAGGATTCCCAACGGTATCGCAGCTCCGATCAGTCCGATCACAATTCCTTCTACGACAAAAGGAGCTCTGACAAAGAAATCCGTCGCGCCAATCAGCTTCATGATCCCAATCTCCTCCCGCCTCACGGAAATACCGACGGTAATGGTGTTGCTGATCAAAAATACGGCGACTCCCAGAAGGATCAGGATGATGCCCGCAGAAATATATGCGATCAGCTTGTTAAAGTCCGTCAATGTATTGGCTACTGCCGCAGACTGCTTCACTTCACGCACGCCGTCAATCCCCTCCAGATAAGTCACAAGCGTAGGCTGCATTGAAATATCATTCATGTAAACCGCAAAGCTTGCCGAATTTACCAACGGATTGTCAGTTCCAAAGCTTGCTGCTGCCTCTTCATTTCCTCCAAAATAAATATCTCTAAAACCTTCCCATGCGGCTTCTGCAGAAGTGAAATCGTAATGCGACACCTCAACTCTCTCGGTGATCAACTCTCCAATCTCTTCGATCCGCTGCTCTGAAATCCCTTCATCAAACAGTACTGTGACCGCCACTCCAGACTCTGCATCCTTCACCATGGACTGAAAGTTTACTACAATCATGTAAAAAAGTCCGAACAGAAAAATACATGCCGTCATCGTAGCGATCGATGCCAGCGAGAACAGTTTATTCCTCCAGATGTTGACGATTCCCTGCTTGATCGTGTAAAAAAAAGTACTAATCCTCATAGCCGTAATCACCTCCATCGTCGGAATCCGTGTCGTGATCCTTATCCCAGTCATAATCCAATCCGGCATCCGGCGCATTGCTGTCGCTTACGATCACACCCTTGCGCATGGTGATCACACGCTTATTCATCGCTTTTACGATCTCCAGATTGTGAGTGACCACCACAACCGTGGTGCCCTGATTATTGATTTCCTCCATCAATTTCATAATTTCCCATGCATTGTTGGCATCCAGATTCCCCGTCGGCTCATCCGCCAGCAAAATCTTCGGTTTATTGATCAATGCTCTTGCAATCGCCACTCTCTGCTGCTCTCCACCCGAAAGCTGTCTCGGATATGAACGGTACTTCGCCGCCAGTCCCACCATAGACAGCATTGACGGAACATTTTTACGGACAGAACGTGTTGATTCTCCGATGACCTTCTGGGCAAAAGCTACATTATCATAAATATTTCTGTCTTTTAACAATCGGAAATCCTGAAATACCACGCCTATATTGCGGCGAAATTTCGGGATTTGCCTTCTTCTGATCTTATTCAGTTTTCTCCCGTTTATTGTGATCGTACCCCCTGTCGGCTCCAACTCCTTTAGCAAAAGCTTGATCAGGGTAGACTTCCCTGATCCGCTGTCACCGACCACAAATACGAATTCTCCTTCCTCAATGTTAAGATTCACGTCATTAAGTGCGGGAATCCCCGCAGAATACGACTTGCTGACATGCTCTAGCTTAATCATTTGCTTACCTCATTTCTTATTTATTAAATAGTGCGAAAAATGGGTACTTTTGTTGCAATGAAGATTAATAATCCAGAGATTCCATATATTTCATGTATTTTACCACCATAAGCGCGATCTTGAAAGTGATCGCATCCTCAAAAACGCGGAGATCCAGCCCTGTGCTTTTCTGTAACTTGTCCAGACGGTATACCAGCGTGTTGCGGTGGATATAAAGCTGTCTGGAGGTNTCAGAAACATTCAGGCTGTTCTCGAAAAACTTATTGATCGTGGTAAGTGTCTCCTCATCAAAATCATCCGGCGATTTACCGTCGAAGATTTCACGGATAAACATTTTACACAGCGGGATCGGCAGCTGATAGATCAATCGTCCGATTCCAAGTGTGGAATATGCAATGACATCCTTCTCCTCAAAGAAAATCTTGCCCACATCCAACGCCATACGGGCTTCCTTGTAGGATCTGGATACCTCTTTAATCTCATTGACAATGGTACCGTATGCTACATGTACATCGCCATCTGCATCGGACCGAAACAGATTGGCGATCACCTCTGCGGTTTTGTTTAACTCTTCATAACTCTCATGATCCGCTACTTCCTTTACGACAATAATGTTCTTTTCATCCACTGCCGTGACAAAGTCTCTTGCTTTTCCTCCAAACAATCCGCGGATCCTCTCAAGCTCATTGCCATCCTTGTCCCTGTTGGTCTCAACAAGGAATACAACTCGCCTCACTTCGGTATCAATATGAAGCTTTTTGGCACGGTTATAGATATCCACCAGAAGCAGATTATCCAACAAAAGATTCTTGATGAAGTTGTCTTTGTCGAATCTCTCTTTATATGCTACCAGAAGATTCTGAATCTGAAAACTGGCAATTTTTCCCACCATATAGACATCTTCACTGTCTCCACCGGCCAACAGGATATATTCCAGCTGATGCTCGTCAAATACTTTAAAAAATTGATAGCCATTCATCACCTGACTGTCTGCGGGAGAATCGACAAAAGCCTGTGCCTGCTCCGTATACCTGTCTGCCTCCGGAAAAGTGGCGGCAAGAACCTTGCCCTCCACATCAATAATGCAAAGGTCAATTCTGGTGATTCCCTTTAATCCGTCAATCGTATTCTGAAGTATCTGATTTGAAATCATAAGCTTTGCTCCCTCTCCTTTTGTTTCTATGATGAAACACGTCGGTCAATGCCGTTTAAAAATACCTAGTCAATATTTTAATGCAAAACAACAAAAAAAGAAAGAGGAAATGCACATTTTTTTATGCATTTCCTGCAAAAAGCACGAAAAAAGTACTAATATTTGGAATATTCCTGAAATCCTTCTCCCAAAACCTCTCTCGCATCAGACACGATTACGAATGCCGTCGGATCTACTTCCGCGACAATTTCTTTCACACGCACAATCTCTTTCTGCGAGACCACACAGTAAAGCATGCATTTGTCCGCACCCGAATACATTCCGGTAGCTTTCAGTCCTGTGACGCCGCGATCAAGCTCCTCCAGGATTTTCTTTGCCACCGTCTCATACCGGTCGGTGATAATAAACGCAGCCTTGGAAAATTTGAATCCTTCCATCAACGCGTCAGAAACCTTGCTTGTGATAAAAATCGCCACGATCGCATAGAGCGCTGCACGNATTCCAAATACAAAAAGTCCCAGCAGGACAATAAGTCCGTCTAAAATCTGCATGATCTGCACAATCGAATAGTGCCGCAGGCGCTGCTGTATCAGCGTCGCTACCATATCGGTTCCACCTGTCGTCGCCTTTGCAGAAAGGATCAAACCCATGCCGGCGCCGCCGATACAGCCGCCAAAGAGCGCCGATAAAATATAATCTCCCTGAGTCAGATCGACACTCGGGATCACATAAAGCCATGCTGAAAGCAAAAATGTACCTGCCAGAGTCCTTCCGATGAAATTCTTTCCTTTCATTTTCCATGCGATCAGAAATACCGGAATATTCAGTGCCACGTTCNTCAGCCAAAGCGGGATTCCTCCCTCGATAATTTCTGATGTGAACTCCTTTACGATAATGGCAAGTCCTGTAAAACCACCCGTCACCAGACTGATGGGGTCATAGATGCACTGTATGCTGAACGCCACCCCGCCTGTACCTGCGAGGAGAAAAATCCAGTCCCATATCCAGGACCTTCTATATGATAATTTCTGCATTATTTTTCCCCGTTTCCGTCATTCTCTGCTGCCTCTTCTTTCCGTCTTCTCTCCCTATACTTCTTGATACGGTTCTTTAGCCTTCCCCGTTTGACAAAGCTTCTAAAGCACTGCCGGATCACGTTCCTCTTCTGAAACTCCATGTCACCGATCCCGTACCATATTTTTGCATTCATTTTATCTCTGTGTTCCCAGAAAAAATATTCCTGCATCGGAGACGGCAGCACGGACACGATCACGTCCGGTGTCGTCGCGTTCATATCGTTGATGACCGCATCAAGAGCGCCGACGCACTGTTCTGTTGCATATTCACCCGCAATCGTCAGTTCAGGGAAGTCCTGTGAAAGCTTTTCTCTGATCGCATAAATTCTTTCTGATGTCTCCCCCAGCAAAAAAATGCTCTTTCCGTTCCGTTCGATCCGCCCGAAAAATTCTGTAAAAAAGTCATTCTCCTCTATCTCCCTGATCTGCTGCATCGTCCCTGCACCTGCTGCCTGCAGGATCTCCTTGTCAGCGATCACTGCAAGACTCAATGCTGATATCACATTTTTAAGCGTCGGATCCGTCTCGGCATCCACCAGCATCTGCATTGATATGTGTTCAACCGCATTCAGCATGTCATCGGTCAGATAGTTTTCCACAAGCATAACTTCTTCGCGGACAGTATAATTATCCAATTGTATTCCCAAAATTTCTATTTTCTTTATCATACGGCTCCTAATAGCATTTTTGGCACATTCCGAAAAATATATGCAAGTAGTATAGCAAATGCGCTTTCACATTTCAAGCGTCTTCCACTTTCCTGTCATCTGTCCGCTCACTGATGATGTAGCGCGGTCTGCGCTTTACTTCCATATATATTTTACCGATATACTCTCCCAGCACACCGAGACAGATCAGCTGTACGCCGCCGATAAAGCATATGATACTCGTCATACTTGCCCAACCTTCCACAGACTGTCCCAGCAGTGCAACCACGACAGACCAGATAACGCCGATAAAGCTTAAGGCTGCAATGCCGCATCCAAGTGCGGTAATCATGTGGAGCGGCTTGACAGACAGGCTCGTGATCCCGTCAAATGCCAAGGCAAACATCTTTCCGAGCGGATAGTGGCTCTCTCCCGCAAGACGCTCATGCCGTTCATAATAGACAGAAGTGCTCTTAAATCCTACAAGAGGGAACATGCCCCGCAAAAACAGGTTGACCTCCTGAAAATCAGAAAATGCCTGCAGGACACGAGAAGACACTAAACGGTAATCCGCGTGGTTATAGACTACCTCCGCCCCCATCCAGTTTAAAAATTTATAAAATCCCTGTGCCGTCGCTCGTTTAAACAGGGTATCCGTGTCCCTCTTGCTTCGCACACCGTAGACAATCTCACATCCGTCCAGATAGGCATCCACCATCTCATCCATGGCGTTGATGTCATCCTGACCGTCGCAGTCGATTGAAATCGTGATATCACACTTTTCTTTCGCTTCCATCAGCCCCGCCAGCACGGCATTCTGGTGTCCCCGGTTCCGGCTCTGGGAAATTCCCAGATAATGCTCATCCTCCGCTGCCAGCTTGCAAATAATATCCCATGTAGAATCCCTGCTTCCGTCATTCACAAACAGGATACGGCTCTCATCACTGATCTTTCCTGCAGACACCAGTCCTTTGACCTTGTCCAAAAACATGTTGCAGGTGATCGGAAGTACTTTTTCTTCGTTATAACATGGGATTACAATATATAAAACTGGAAGCATCTCGGTTCTCCTTTTTCGTATGATCTGTATTATAAAATGCGCGAAATTACATGTCAACAAAGGCATTTATCGCGCGTCGGAACGATTCGGTATAATCCTTTAGTCTGTAATGTGCGTCCGCATACTCCATCACATTGCGGCTTCGCTGTTGGAGTATCTTTTCTTCCGTTCCCTCCTCCGCAAGCTGTCGCAGCAGATCTTCTACGCGCTCAACATGATAATCCTCAAAATACACACAGTATTCTGCCAGCCCGTCCAGTCCGATCCCTCTCGATACCACAGGCAGCATGCCGTGCCGCATACCGGTCAGAACCGCCGTAGAAGGCGCCTCCGAACAGGACGGGAGCAAAAGGTAATAGCATTTTTTGACTATTTCGTTGAACTGTTCGGACATTGTATCCACAAATCCCACCGCATGTACATTCGACGGCAGCCGGTATCCGGCTTCTTTCGCCTTTTCCTCACCTCTTGCGCCGCAAAGGTACAGAGTCCACTCCGGATGCCGTCCGAAAATTTCAACAAGAATATCATTCCCCTTATGCACAAACCCGTCCGTACCGTAGATCAGAAAGTTTGTCCTCTTTTTCTGTGAAAAGTCGAGTGAAAATACAGGGTTTTTCAATGCCGAAGGCCAGATGCGGAATACCCTCTTCCCCGCCGGAAAATAACGCTCATCTCCCAGACAGAGCACCGCATCTGCTTTTTTTTCATCATCCTTTTGATAATAGACACCTGTGCGCTCTAACGTAAAGTTTCTCCCGGTCCGCTCCTTAAAATAGGCAATCCGCTCTGTTTCCCTTGCATATGAGATATCATAAGGATTTTCTGTCATATAAAGAATAGACAACGCTTTCGGATTGTGTTCTCTTGCATATCGAAACACATCTCCGAATCCGAGAATAAAATCATAGTAATCCGCCCGTATATATTCTATGGCATTCCTGTCATTGCATCCGCAGATATCGATGCACCAGTCCTTTTCAATGCACACTTTTATGATCTGCATCATTTCCTGACGGTTCGTATGTCCAAAATTTTGACGCAATTCCCGGACCGTGCACTGATAGTCCAGATAGCAGAGTAATATTTTTTTCTGCTCTCCGGTATAATCCCGGTTAATATCGGAGACAAACTGTTCCTCTCCGATTCTTTGCAGCTCAAGCCGCCTCAAAGTCTTTTTTGCCAACTCCCTCATTCCCATATAAAATCATGCCCTTTCCCCACACCGCTATATCGTCGCTCTCAGCGCTTCGTAAAATCCCTTTGACACCTCTGAAAACCGGAACTGCTGTGCCCTCGCATAACATGCCTGCTGCATCGCTGTCAGTCTTTCTTTATCCGCAAATATTTCTTCAATGGCTGCCGCAAGTTCTGTTTTCTGATATGGATCCACGATCCGCCCATAGAGAAATCCATGTTTTCCGTCCTCCATAATATCAAAAGCTCCGTCTGCATATTTCGATACAATAACTGGAAGCGACG
This sequence comes from Roseburia sp., assembly GCA_014804775.1. Taxonomy (GTDB): domain Bacteria; phylum Bacillota; class Clostridia; order Lachnospirales; family Lachnospiraceae; genus Roseburia. The sequence continues at coordinate 52,673 of JAAUZB010000012.1, forward strand.
CACACATCGCCTCAAGAATCACCAATCCGTAACAGTCCTCTCTGGTCGGAAGCACAAAAGCATCACAGTCCTCATAGCACGCAGTCAGGGCATCACCCTCAAGAAAACCTTTCCATGTAATGCGTTCCGATATTCCAAGTTCTTCTGCCTGCCCACGCAGTTCCTGCTCTTCTGAACCCTCTCCCACAATGACCAGACGGATTTTGGCATCAGTCAGCGCAAACGCCGACAGCAACAGATCAAGCCCTTTCCGTCCTATCAGGCTTCCCACATAAAGCAGTGTCTTATGCGGTATGTAATCTTTCGGTTTTTTCCTAAGGTATTTTTCGATATCTACGGTTAGCAGGCTTTTATGGCAAAGCTCTCTCTTCGCCCCAAAGCTGATCTGATGCTCCATCGTTGCCGTACTGCTGCTGATATATCCTGCCGCCCGTCTGATAACATATTTGCGAAAATATCTTTGCAAGCGGTTGATACTTCGCTCCGAATTTGCTGTCCCATCACTCCATGATAAAAACGGCACACGATGCGCACGGCACCAATGCACTGCCTGCAGAACCGTCACATTGTATTCCATGCAGATCACAATATCAGGCTGCTGTTTTCTCAGCTGCTTTTGTATCCCGGTGGAAAAAACGATCCGCCTGTCATCGTATTTTCGCCGGATCGTAATTACTTTGCAGTCAAGAAAGGTATGGCTTAACAGCTCATGTTCCTCCACATTCCACTGCCTTCCAATCTCCCTGTTGTCTGAGATATAAATGATATGAAAGGAATACTCCGACTCTTGTTCCTGAATATATTTAAAAAAAGCGACCCGGTAAGGCGCCGGTGCATTTGTGATGATCACGACTTTTTTCATGGAATCCGTCCTCTCCGTCTGCAATTTCTTTTCTATTATATCTTTCCTGCCTTTTTTTTGCAATGCCGGTCCACCGTTTCCCATAGGTATTCATTGTTTTGAGCTTGATCCAATATGAAAAAACGTGCGGCCCGTCAGAATCTCCCGAATACACCGCATAGTGTCCCCGAGTTTCTGACGAAACCGCACGATTCACTTTTACTTTAAATATTAATATCCAAGGTAGCTGATATTCATGTCTACATTTCCACTGATGCCTGCTACGCTGCCCTTCGAGGAATACTGCCACATATCGTATTTTCCGGAATAGGTACAGCTCGTATTGTACTGTGCCACCCAGATGCAATATCCGTTCAGCGTGGATGTGTTGAGCTTGGTATTATACCAGTTCTTGCTCGCGTAAATACCCGCCTTATATCCGCCATTCTGGATCGTCTGGCAGAATGCTCTGACAACCGCCGTTCTCGTATTCACGTCCAGTCCGTTGGCACGTCCGTTGGTAGCGCTCTCTGTGTCAATGAAAATCGGATACGTCACTTTATATCCCGACACCAGAGAGAGTGCCATACTGGCCTCCTCCACAGCCTCAGCCTCTGAGATTGCCTGCGTAAAGAAATACACACCAACCTTTATGCCAGCCTTCGTGGCCCCGGAAATATTTCTCTTGAAATACGGGTCCTCAATCAATGCGCCTGTAGATGATCCGCGGTATCCCGCACGGATGATCGCAAAGCTGATACCGGAGGATGCCACAGCACCCCAGTCAATATTTCCCTGATATTTTGAAACATCGATCCCTCTGGACCCGGAACTCTGGGAAAGGCTTCCGTCAGATGCAAATGTATATTTCACACCGCCAATGATCTGNTCTCCGGTCAGTGCCTTATGGTTTGCATCGTAGTAATATACTTTACCGTCAATCGTCTGCCATCCGGTATAGAGCGGTTTGGCATAGAATGTAGTCGTCGTACTGTAGTCCTTTGCCGTTGCGGGCTTCGTAGCTTCCTTATCCAGATACAGCAGATTTCCCGATTTATCTTTCAGCTGTACTGTACTGTCGGAAAGATCAGATACCTTGACTGTGCTCTGCAGCACTACGGAAGCAGTGGTTCCCTTCTCATCTGCTATGTAGGTAATTGTCGCCTCTATGTTGGCAGTTCCTTTTTTAACACCTTTGACCGTCACCGATTTTCCATTATTTGTCGCNGTGACCGTGACAACAGAGGTATCCTTGCTCGCCCATGCAATGCTCTGAATAATTGATTCCTCTCCTGAGATCGCAAGTGCCGCCGTGTAGCTGTTGGATGCCGCATTGCTGCAATCATACAGTGTAATCTGTTTNGGAACCGATATTTTAGCTACAACCGCCGAATCAGCTGCCGCCGTTCCCGTTCCTACCCTTGCAACCCGGTTGCGGTCAACACTCGCAATGTCATCTGCTGTCTGAGCATCAGTACTCTGAGTTGCATTTTCTGTCTCTGTCGGCTTCTCTGTCTCCGTCGTTTTCTCTGTCTCTGTCGGCTTCTGGGTCTCCGTCGGTTTCTCTGTTTCTTCTGTTCCCTCTGTNGATNCCGGTACTTTTACAGTTTTTTTACACTCCACGGTATTATTGTCCGTGCTTGCAGATGCCTTGGTAAACGCCGTTGTATCAACCTCTGCCTTGTCCACCGGCACCGGTGTCATCGTGCTTGCGATCAGAGAAACCGTATCGGTCTGCGTTGCCTCCACCGGCACATTGTTGATCGCGGTATCCTCCACGGCAACATTGACCTGACTCTCTGCCTTAATCTCCGCAGTGACATCGACCTTTTCATAGGCGATCTTGTCCTTTACCTTGACCGTGATCATGCCTTTCTTAATATCGTATCCTTCTATCGCCTCAAGTTCGACCGTATAGCTCCCCGCCTCAAGTTCGCTGATATAAATGATTCCATCCTTATCGTCATCCTTATACTGCTTCGCCTTTGCGCCCTTTTTATCCTGTTTTACGTTGACCAGAAAGCTCTCTCCGGTCACCAGCCTTGATTTCTGATTTTGAACCTTAATCTTCAGATCCCTCTCGATCGATGTCCCGACCAGAGTGAGCTCATTCGCCTCCACCTCCGCGGTTTCCGTCTCGGTAGCGAGTTCTGTCGGCTCCAGTGCCCAAAGCTCCGTTGTCTCTGTAAGATCCTCAAACAAGTCGTATACCGGCTCCGTATCCAGTACAATATCCGCCGTTACCTGCTGTTGCTGCGGCTGCTCCTGATTATGCTGGTATACCAGATATCCACCGGTCCCGATGCCGCCAACTGCCAATACTGCTGCAATCGATGCTCCGATCGCCTGCGTCCTTGTCATCCCCTGCAGACCGGCAAGCAGTCCCTTCGCAAATTCTAAAATCCCTTTGCCTTTCATANGTAATAGTTACCTCCTGTGTCACTGCACTTATATGCTCCGCCAGTTTTTATCGACACCTGACTTTTTTCATGCTCGTTGGTATTATAACGCATTTGTCTTTTTATGTAAACACTTCAATTCTTAAGATTTTATGGTAATTTCTGGCGGGGTAAGACTTCACACTTGTTTTCCATTCCAAATGCCGATATAATAGGTGTAATATCAATCAGGAGGTTCCCATGAAGCTGTCTCTCATCATTCCCTGCTACAATGAGGAAGCCGCACTCCCTTTTATCTATAAAGAGCTGACGGCAGTTTCCGGACAATTGCAGGACTACCAAATCGAATATTTATTTATCAATGACGGCTCGACCGACCGTACGCTTGCCATCTTAAAAGATCTTGCTGCATCGGACAAGCGGGTAAAATATTATTCTTTCTCACGTAATTTCGGCAAAGAAGCCGCTATGTATGCCGGTTTCTGCAACGCCGACGGTGATTACGTTGCCGTCATGGACGCCGATATGCAGGATCCTCCGTCACTTCTGCCCCAAATGCTTCAGATTCTCGAAACCGGAGAATATGACAGCGTTGCGACAAGGCGGGTCAGCCGTGCGGGGGAACCCCCGATCCGCTCTTTTTTTGCAAGACAGTTCTACAAAATCATTAATAAAATTTCCGATGCTGACATCGTTGACGGCGCAAGAGATTTCAGACTGATGAAGCGCAGCATGATTGACGCCATTGTCGAACTGAACGAATACAACCGTTTTTCCAAAGGAATTTTTGGCTGGATCGGCTTTCGCACATATTGGCTGTCCTATGAGAACGTGGAACGGGTTGCAGGTGAAACCAAGTGGAATTTTTGGAAATTATTTAAGTACGCTATTGACGGCATCATCAATTTTTCTCAAGTGCCGCTTTCTCTCGCCTCCTANGGCGGTGTTTTNCTCACCTTTGTTTCCTTTGTCGCGATTATCTTTGTTATTGTNAGACGGCTGGTATTTGGCGATCCNGTNGACGGCTGGGCTTCTCTGGTCTGCATCATCACCTTTATCGGCGGTGTTCAGCTCTTCTGCATGGGAATCATGGGNCAATATCTTTCCAAGACTTACATGGAAACCAAAAAAAGACCTCATTTTATCGTCGCAGAATCCAACGATGACGATTCGGTCAGGATACACTGAAAAAAGGAGCTGCGTACTAAATTATTAGTGCGTCAGCTCATCATTTTCTCATAATCTTGCAGCTCATGAAAAATATTATCCACAAAAACAATATTTTTTTCGATACGATAAAGCATAAAATATCGATGCGACAAAAAGTTTATACGTCTATATCCTAATTCTTTCAACTTAGGATTTTCACATAGTTTCAGACTTCCGGCAACATTTGATAAACTTATCTTTGTTGCCTCAAAATCATTTAGCAGATTTCTTGCCGCCTGCTCACTTTTCTTTTCAAACAAAAGATACGTGACAAATACGTCAAGATCTTCCTCTGCTCCTTCCGTTATAACAACCTTATAAACCATACTTTGACCTCATATCAGAAATCACATCATCTGCATCCCGATACTTTCCCTGTTCTCTGGATTTCTTCAGTTTTGCAAGCATCTCTTCTTCTGTCATCGGTGCATACGGATTAGCTTCTGCTGTCTGCCTTTTAATTTCAAATGGAAATCCATTTACTGCAACTGCCTGTGTCAAAAACATTCTTATAGCAGTCGTCGTATCAGTCCCCAAATCCCTAAATAGGGAATCTGATTTTACCTTTAAATCGTCTTCTACTTTTACTTGAATTGTCCTAGACATAAATACCCCTCCATTTTTCTTNCATTATAATGCCTCTTCAATACTAATTCAATACATTTGCATCAGTATGCGGCCTTACAGTCTGAAAACNAAAAACGCATCTTCTTCTATGACATCCTCTTCCGTGATGCCGTAGCGTTCCGCAAAATATCTGCCAAATTCCGTTCCCTGAAAATCTGCAAAGCTTTCCATCAGATCTCTGTCCAAAAAAACAACTGTCGGTTCGGGATGGCTTTCATTCTCATAATAGAGCACCCACTCCTCGTTGTAAGCCGGCGTACTGATACAGGTTGCCGAGGTAAAGGCACCCTCCGCATACGTATTGCAGATGGCATCTGCTCCCAGATAAAGCACAACATCCTCCGCATCAGAATATGCTTTGATCTCTCTCTCCTTTTCGGCATATCTGTCTGCCTCCTCCGGGTACACATACACGCCTTTCAAAATCCCACCCTGCATTCGGGTACGCTCCTGTGCAATATTCGCCGGTGCNGTTCCGGTGATCCGCACCAGATANCCCTTNCCAAATATGATACTGCACAAAAANGCNGCAATNCAAAAAGTCCCGATACGGCGGAATATCTCTGACACGCAAGCGTTGCGCGCATCGCTTGCGTTGCATGCATCGCTTGCGTTGTATGCATATCTNCCCATAAGCAGAATCGCCGCCAAAACAGTCAGGTACAGAAATGATGCATTTTCCTCAAATCCCATATTAGAGCCGATCATCGCCCCTGCATACAGAAATATTCCGGGAATCAAAAATAAACCTGTGATCATTTTCTCCCGCATCTTAATTGCAAAGACAGCCGCCAGGATCGCTGCGATCAGGTATCTTACCTGCAAACCGATCGCGCCGCTAGGTCGGATTCCTGTCACGTTAAATCCGATAAAGATCACCGCCCCCGACAAGAGCAGACAATACCAGAAAAGTTCTCTCCGTTTTTCCCATTTATAAAAACACAGAGTACACAAAAGTGCGCCCAATGTGATCAAAGCNGTCCGCTTACACAGCTCCAGCAGNTGCACNAAATAGGTTGCGGTCTTCACCGTATCGGTATGCGTNCCGTCAGCAAGNATTCCCTGNAGATTANTCAAAAGTTCAGGTACCGTCAGATACGACAGCAAATANCCNAGGAAAATCACTGCACACNCNGCACATACGGCACAAAANAGCAACGGCAGGCNCAGTCTGCGGGTTTCTTTTTTCTGAAGCAGAAACATNGNGATCAAAATAACCGGAAAAGAGATCAAAATTGTCGGATACGCCAGCACTCCCAGCGAATAGCTGATCCCCGCACCCACAATCTTCCAAAGGCACACTTTTTCCCCTTGTCCCATTTTCATCCACTCATCGTAAATGAGCAGCATTGCGGTCAGTACGAACAGCATTTCCAACAATCCGTATTCCAGATTCTGAGTCGCTCTCGGCAGAAAATTTGCCACAAAAACTCCTGCTAACACGGCAGTATTCCGGCTCTCATATCTGCGCAGTATCCGGTAGGCAAGCCACGCTGCGGCAAACTGTATCACTGTCGATACGATGCGCANAAANATCACTGCTCCCTCAAGTGATCCGGTCACNGCTTGAAAAAGNTANAANCCCAGAAANGCCGGCCATGCCGAAGTCATATGCAGCTCCCACATCGCATCAAACAGCCTGTCTCCCTCAAGCAGACGCACTCCCATAACCACAATATAAGCTTCATCGCGGTCAAACCCGATAAAAATTTTAACTGCCGCCGCAAGAAGCGTCATAATCAGCAATGCAATATGCCACCAGCAGACAGTTTTCCGTTCTTTATCCATAAAGTTAGTATTCCTCCCCGTCAAAAAGCAGGATAGTTTCCAATCCCAAACCGGTAAATCTGTATCAGCTCATAAACATTCCGCATTGCCATCATCAGTGCCACAATGCAGAGAGCCGCCCGCAGCAATGCAGGTTTTCGAAGAACATTTTTCAGGAACTGGTACAGCAGGATCAAATATGCCCACGCAAAATAAAGTGCATACAGTATCAGACCGTTTTCTGCTGTTCCCCAGCCCACGGCAAAAAGAACGATCACGGAAAATGCCAGCCACAGTACCGCCGCCTTTGATATCCATTCCCTGTAACTGAGTGCAAAGCCACACAGTGCGCACACAAGTATTGCAATCCCCACATAAGATACTGCCGCCTGCTCTGCGATCCGATAACACGGTCCGTATTGAACCGTTATCACTCCGTCCGGCGCCCAGAACATCCCTGATAAAAAGTGTGTGAACTGAATCCACTTGTCCGTCCACGTAACCTTCTCACCTGAAAAATTCATCAGCCCCGCAATTTCTTCCTTCATATTCAGAAATTGCGGAAGCTGACCGCAGAGAATAACAATCTGAGCATAGATTATCAGACACTTCACTCTGTCACACAGCCATTTCTTCCACTCTCTCCCCTTTGAAATCAGCGGGAACAGAACACCCGAAGTGAGCAGTGTGCTGACCGCGCCATAATATGCAAAGTTCAGTCTGTCACTTTTCTTGTACACGTACAGCACAAGAATTACATAAAAATATGCTATCACATACTGCTCCAACAAGAGTCCGTGCAAAAGATATGCGTAGCTGCAGCCAGCCGGCAGCAGAAACCAGATCCGTTCTGTTCCCTCAAGCTTTAATATCCGCATCAGCATAACCATGGAAACTGACAGAAGAAACTGCTGGATCATCCCCATTGCAATCGCATAGGAATCCGGCACGAAAAAAAATACTGCTGCCACCAGCTTGCCACAAAGCCCTGCAGGAAGTGCAAACAATCCAAACAGAGGCTGTCTGATATCATTCGGTCCTGTCAGAATTTTTGTAAAGCTGTCCGTCATATAAATCTCAGTACTGTCCGTAGTATAAATGACATCGTAGAGCTGCGGCATATCCTCCCACACCGCGTGATACCAGACCGTTGTATGAAGATAGAGAAAAGGGATCACCACCGCTGCAGCCGTAGCCATGACGATCAGATAATTTCTCTCAAAACCATCCAGCGAACGGACAAAATCAACAACATACGGAAGACATTTTGTCAGAACAAAATAGATCAGAAGTCCGATCGCCGGATAGCATGCCAGCATGATGCCTGCCGCCAGACGCCTTGACGATACCGCAAAAGGAATCAGCTCGAACAGTTTCTGATACCGGTTTAAAATAAAGACAGCGTTTCCCTGCCATGCATAGTCATATGCGAGATAGACCGCAATTGCTGCCGCAATCAGAAAGGTGCTCCATTGAAAAGTGTCCCACAGATGTTCTGTCACCTTTCTGCTGATCGCAATCCCGATCATCACTGCCAGAACAATATCGATCAAATAGCCTGCATCACCAAGCGCCGAATGCATCTGCAAAAGTGTCATAAACGGCACTGACAAAATAAACAGAATCCTCACTGTTGTCTTGTATCTCTGCTGCGCGCACATCACGATCCCCCCTGTCCGTATAGTAAGACAACCAGCAGCGCCACAAACAACACTCCCAGCAGAAGCAGGACCTTATCCTGAAGGATCACATTCATTGGATCCCCATCATTATTTTCCTTTTCCAAATCCATGCTATATTTAAAGCAGATCAGCATCAGAATGGGAACCAGTATCATACAGCTCTGATCCTCTCCTATCTGAGTACACCAGAGCGCAAAGAATACATTTGTCATTGTCATGCAGGCATACATAGCTTTATCCAGAAATCCTTCCGCATAACCGGACAGTACATCCCTGCTCTCACTGCCTGCAAATTTCAGTTCATTTCTGCGCTTTCCGAATGCGAGATAAAATGCTCCCGAAACCACAACAAGATACAGCCACGATGATATCTTCACGCCGGTCAGCACAGACCCCATCANAACTCTTAAGTAAAACCCAAACACCAGTATCGCCACATCCATCAGCGGTATCTTCTTGCATCCCGCTATGCTGTAAAGAATATTGACTGCTAAATATCCGGAAAACACGAGGAGCGCAGCATTCTTTTCCGGCGCNTCTACCAAAACGATCAGTCCCACGTAGGANANGATCAGCAAAACTACTGCGACAGCTGCCGCGTTTCCGATTCCAATTTCGCCTGCCGCGATCGGTCTGTCTTTTTTTCGCGGATGCATCCTGTCTTTTTCCACATCCTTGATATCGTTCATCAGATATACCGCAGACGCTCCCATACAAAAACAGGCAAAGGCAGCCAGCAGCGTCATCCATAAGTCTCCCTGCATGAGCACACCGCCAAAAAATGCCGGAACAAACAGCAGACAATTTTTCAGATAATGCGTTATCCTTAACTCCTTTAACCACTTTTTCATATCTATCGGCTCCTATTCCCTGTCTGCATCATCACTGTTGTCTCCTTTGGAGCTGTAGGTCAGAACCTCCTTTGCAACATAAATTGGACGGTCTTTTACCTCAATATGCATCTTTGCCAGATATTCGCCAATGATCCCAAGCACTGTTAGCTGAATGCCTCCGATCAGAAGGATCAAAACAATAATGGTAGGATATCCGGGCACATCGTTCCCAAAGACAAGCTTTTGGATGATCACTACGATCATATATAAAATAGCGAGCACAGAAGTCACAACCCCAAGCTTCGTCGCCATTTTAAGCGGTTTGGTAGAAAATGACACCACACCCTCTAACGCATAATTTACCAGCTTCCAGAAAGACCATGAAGTTTCTCCCGCATTTCTCTCCCTCACCTCATAGGGACGGTAATAGGTCTCAAATCCNATCCATGCAAAAATCCCCTTGGAAAACCTGTGGTACTCTGTCATGCTGAGTATCGCATCCACGACACAGCGGCGCAGGCACCGGAAATCACTCGCATTTTTGTACAGCTCCACATCGCAGAGTTTGTTGATCAGGCTATAAAACGCACTCTTAAATCCGGTCATGAGACGTCCCTCCTTGCGCTGCTCCTGATATGCCGCAACCGCATCATACTCCTCATGATCCTCCAGAAAATCCACCATCTCCTTTGCAACCTCGATCGGCTGCTGAAGATCCGTATCGATCACCACGACATAATCTCCCTTTGCATGCTGCAGACCCGCAAAAAGTCCGGCTTCCTTTCCAAAATTTCTCGAAAAATTAATGATCGTTATATTGTCCTTCTTCTCTGCATAAAGCTCCTTTAACACCTTTAGCGTTCCGTCCCTGCTTCCGTCGTTGATGAATACGATCTCATACTCATATCCATGCAGGATTCTCCTCGCCTCTTCACAGAACAGGCGGACATTTCCCTCTTCGTTATAGCAGGGCGCCACCAATGAAAGTTTCATGCGTCCTCACCTGCTTTCTTCTCTTTCTTTGTAAATACCAGAAATTTGCTGAAAATATAGTTCAGTACCAGAACAATGATCTGAATGATGATCGTCTTGATGAGAAACTCATTCAGCTTTAATACCCCCACAAGCAGCCATACACCGCCGACCTCAATGATCAGTGTAGAAAGTCTCGCACTGATAAACTTCACAAATTCTTTGAATCTGTCCTTAAAATTATCTGCTCTCGACTCAAATACAAACCTGGAATTGACAAAATAGGCAAATAAGATCGCTGCTACCACTGAGATCGTATTGACAATATCTCTGGGGATCCGCGTTGTCCGCCTCAAAATGTAAAAGCATGCCAGATTCACCAGTGTCGTACATCCTCCAAAAAAAATATAGCGCAGCACATCATTTTTCCAGCATTTTATGATGAATTCTTTTATTTTTTTCATTTGTCACACCTCTGATCTACTCCGAAAGTTTTACCACTATCGTGTCATTGATAACCGCCACACAGTTTTTTGCCGGATAAGCATCCAGACTCTGGTATTCCTCCGTCTGTCGGATCGCTTCTTTTTCCTCTCCGGTCGCCATCGCGAAACTGCGTCCAAAGCAATAATTCCACATAGAAATATAGTGATAGTCTCCCTTCAGATAAATATCCTGGCTGACCCCCATGATCTGCGGTGTCAGCTCGTCAATGCCGCTNGANACNGCATGATANTCTCCNATCAGAACAACCTTTGATATNTCCGGNTACTCNTCNAGCTGCTCGATCCGGTCAAGAATATTGCTGCAGACTGCATAGCTTTTTTCNTAGCTTANGTTCATNCTGTTATACGCAATNTTGGCATTTATCGTATTAAAGTAACACAGGAATGCAAGCACAAGTACTCCCAATACCTGCANCGCCTTTCCTGCCTTTTTCTCCCACCCTCCTTTGGCAATATAAAGAAGAAGCAAAAGATATATAAAGCAGACGCCCATCTCCATGAGTGTATGATAGCTGGTGCCGGGAGAAACAAAATTAACGGAAAATGCAGCCAGCGGCATCACGATAATGGCGATCGCCGTTACAATAACTCCCGCAATATCCTTATATGTCTTATTCTTCACGATCAAGATAACCGTTCCAAGCAGAATCCCCCCGACTACTGCCGCATTGACAAGTCCGTATTTGTTGGTGTGGAGCAATCCGTTATGGAGACACCACAGATGCGCAAGGGCGCTGAACGTCTTGCGCAGCGCTTCCTTATACTGTGCGAGAGTAAGGATTCCCACACTGTCAATCCCCTGATATCCTGTGAGGGTAATCCCGTAATATATATTGAACAGGGAATCCACGACTTTATAGAACACTGCACCGCCGACGACTGCGGCAAGGCATTTCCAGTATTCNAAAAATGCTGTTTTGAATNTNTTTTTATCTATCAGCAATGCCTTCAATGCTACAAGAAGAACGACCATCAGCGTAACGCTGATATATGCCTGATANGTTCCCATNCTAAGACCGATGCAGACAGCCCCGAACCAGACACCATGCTTAAATTTACAAGTCAGCCATATCCCCATAACGGAAAGCAGAAACGCCATCATATATCCGTCCGCGGTGAACATGTAGGCAAAAGTTGAAGTCACAGTCGGAAATGAGACCACAAGCCCTGCCAACAGAACACAGTAAAGCCGTTGTCTTATTTCAAACAGATCGATCAGCATTACCACTGCTATGCTGATATAAAACAAAGACAGCGCGCCGTTCACCCACGGCATGTCATATTTGGAAGATATACCGCTGAAATAACCTAGAAAGCATCTCCCGGACCAGAAGGTCGCACCGGTTCCCGTAAAATTAAACATGCTGTCCCAAGTAGGCAGAAAGTTAAAAAAACGGTACGCATGTGCCAAAAGCCCTATGATCCATGTTGCGAGAAAGCCTGTTTTCCATTCCGGCAAAATTCTGATTACTTTCTTTCCAATCCTGATATCATTCATTTTTTATCCCTTTCCTTTCACACTACCAGTAACAGCCATCCTCCACCGCGTCAGCATTCTTCGGCTTGTCCTTATCCGACAGTCTGACCCATGCATCCGAATCATATTGCTGTAAAAACCGGTGGTTCTTATCTTCATCCCAACGCTTTCCGTGAATTCCGAACAAAACCTGAGAAATTCCTCCCATATGGACCGCCTGCTTTCCCGCCTGCTTCATTTTGGCTGCCAGGGGGAATCCGTATGCGCCGCATCCTAAAATTGCCAGATCAAACTCTTTTTTCATTGCCTGTTCATACATATCCTCAAGCGCTTCAAACCAGTTATGATAACGCTCGTCCGTTTCTCCGGCATTTGTCTGTACCGCTTTTAATACCTGCAATTCAAACTCCGGCAGAATTTCAGTTCCCGGAAACAAAAGCTCCCGTTTGCGGTACTGCTGCTCGATGATCCTTGCCTGCGGGTGGATCACCAAAACCTTTTTCCCTTTTAACGCGGCTGTCCACGGCTCCTCGGGGCAGCGGAACGGATCAATATAATGCAGATAAGTCAGATGCATGTCCTTTGGGAACACCGTATTCAGATAGTAGTCCTCAAACGGCTGAAACCATGCTGCCAGATAATCTGTCTCCCTGCAGCCCTGTATCATTTCATCGTAAAACCTTGGCATCAGCGACACATCATTTGGGAAAAAACCCGCACAGTCGCAGAGCTGTTTTACATCCTTTTCAATGATCCGTTTATCGTCAAACTCATAGGCGCGCATATTTGCCAGCTCCACCGCTCCGAGTCTTCCCGCCATAAACGGTCTTCCGGTGCGGATATCTTCTGCCATCTCCCGCTGTACCTTATGGATTCCTTCGATCTCTCTTCCTGCAAACCGATGATTCATTTTTTCCATCAACGGAATGGCGTCGATTCTGTCTATGATCCGCAGTCTTCTTTTTCCTTGTAACAGATAATACAGATACGTGACCGGTCTTTTCATGATTGATCTCCTAATACTCTGTCAAATGCTTCGGAAAGGTATCTTCCCTCACGCAGATCTTTTGCAACCGCCTTAGCGTTCTTCAACAGCCTCTCATAATCTGCACTTTGCAGTTTCACCGAAAGCTCACTCAGCCGTTCGATGCAGATACCGCAGTGATGCTCCTTCACGAAGGCTGCCACCCCTCCTTTATCCCATACAATGACAGGAATTCCTGACGCAAGGTAGAGACCGCATTTATGTGAATTATTGTACCTCGTATATAGCCCAAAATTACCTTCTATTTCATCAACACCGCTGCCGTCCCAAACCAGTCCGTAATCCATGACACAAACCTCTGCCGGAATCTCGTCGGCAGGAAGCTTTCCGTTGTAATGACAAAATGCCGGGAGCTGCTTTTTTCGCTCTTCGCTGATAATTCCCCAAAGCTGCAGATCTATCTGATCTTCCGACTCAACCGACATTACGGATAAAAACTCTGCCTTATTCAGATTCCCCGCATATGCGATTTTAACCTCCGCTTTTTCACTTTGCTCCTGCTCTTTTTTTCTCTGCTTTTCTTCTATTTCGGCAGTCATCTCCGGCGTCATCAGATAATCCCACACTCCTATCGGTATGATCTGTGACTGTACTCCATACTCGCGCAGCATCTTTGCCGAATTTTGGTTGGGAGCCAGAACATAATCTGCCACTCCAACCTCCGCCATCTCTTTTGCAATCTGCTTCTTCCCTTCCTCTGTCGCAGGGTCTCCATGCCGAATTGCATTTAAATCATTGATAAAACAAATCAGTTTATAGTGCTTTAATCCGTGCAGAACCTCCAGTATCCTGATCTTAATATGATTTTCAGGAATGGAATAAAAAATATAATCTTTCTTTCCTGCCCGAAACAGCAAAAAAGCGATCAAATATGGCAGATCTAAAATTTTCAGATATTTTTTTGAACTTTTTGGCATGCTCCAGATTGTTTTTGCATGCTTCGTCCGCAATACGGAAAATACGTCCTGCATTGCTTTCCCGGCAGCATCGTAAGTCGCTCTGGACCACTGGCTCAGCGCATATANCTTCATTTTCATCCTCCATATTTAACTTTTCATCACAAATTTCAGCACTTTTTCCGTCAGTTCCGTTCCNCCTTTTACNCCCNCATCCAATCCNTTTTNCAGCANNCCCGCAAGGNATTCCGANAGCTTNGTCTCCNCTTTTCCAAAGATCAGCTGGCGCAGTTGATCAACGGCAATACATCCCACNACCACACAGGGGGCAAACAGAAAAATCCTNGGAAACAGCATTGTAGAAAATGCATAGTCNTCCANCGGNAGGANCTGATACACAAGGCGCTGAAATCCGAAAGAAAACACATAGACAGCAAGCACACTGCCTGCAATGCGATTGATAAACCTATTTTCAAACCTTATATTTCGGAACAGCGTAAACAGCAGGATNGCAGANCATATCGTAAAAATAGAACAGTCCCGGTAAAACATGCTGTAGTGTCCTGTCACCGCATACAACGCCATCTCTAAAACTGCTGTTACAAATATGTTTCCAAACAATACCAGCGCAAGCTTCCGATTATCATATTGTCTCTCATCGTAAATGCGAATATACCGCCCAATGAGATAGATCANCGTCATATGCACCACATTCTTTCCCTCCGAGCCNAAAATGTCGAAGTGCAGAAATGTCGGTACGACAGAAAATAAGAAAAGCNGTATTAACAACAATCTGCGAAAGGCCGCCATGGAAAGTCTTTCGGGNATCTGATTGATATATTTTGACAAAATCACAATGATAAAATATGCCGTCATGTACCAGTATTGATTGGATAAAATCGGGAACACAGCNCAGAGCACATCCATCTTTCCGGTCGGCACACCCAGCAGAATCCGGATTCCGATGTGCGCAAACGAATAAAATATGATCATCAGATCCAGTTTNATCAGCTTTTCCAGTTGAAACCGCACGCCAAAATANCCGGAGATCAGCATAAAGCACGTAACCCCCAGATTCGTAAAACAATTCACGAAAATCTGCAGATAGCGGTTCATCTCTGACAATTCATCTCCGCCGTAAGCGATCGTATGCATTACTATGATCCCAAATATGCAAATAATGCGCAGCAATTCAATACTGGAATTTCTCTTTTTCTCTTTCATGGCAGTTTCCAATCCCCCATGCTACTTCTTTCTTCTGAATCTTCCCGTCACTTTTCCCAAAAACAAACGCACAAACATCTTCATATCGTCATCTATTACTTCCCGAAACAGCATTCCCTGAATGATCAGCTTCCCCGCTGTTCTTGTCTCCCTCAAGACAAGAGGCATGACAATATGGATCACTGTGTAGGTTGCCAATGTCGCTGTTGCTGCTCCCATAATACCAAATTTAGGAATTAAAAGGAAGTTCAAAATCACATCCGTCGCAAGCCCCGCGAGGGCAAAGTAGTTGACATACTTATTCTTATCCTCTGTCGCAAGGTATACCTGTGTCAGACTTCCGATGGAAGAAATGCCTGTATACCATACCACAATGATCAATGCCCCCTGTGCCCCCAGATATTTTTCTCCGTACAGTAGATAAAGAACCCAATAGGAGAAAACNGAAATGAACACCGACCANCAGACATTGAGTAGCCATATCCCCGCATAGGACTGCTTCAGCCTCTTNTAAAACATCTGCCGGTTTTCCTCCGCATCCTTATAGAGGATCGGACTTACCGATTGAATAAAGGCTGACGGGATCATCCCCCACAGCCCGGCGATCGCTAGCGCCACAGAATACAGTCCGACAGAATAAGAGTCCAGCATATGCTTGAGCATGATCTGATCTACTTTAGAGTATAAGATCGCAATCAAGCCCGATATCATGTAATGGTAAGACTGCCTCATCAAACGTTTTCCGAGCGCTAGAGACACCTTCAGATGAAATCCGTTCTGTCTGATATAAAATATCATCAGCACGAATGACAAAATCAGTGTGTCCACGGAAGTCGCAAAAGCAAACCAGAGGATATCCGCTCCGTTGGCAAGCAGGTAAATGCGGTACAGAGACATCCCAAGGTAAGCAAGCACTCCTGCAATGCTGGTATATTTGCCAAGCAGCTTTCCCTGAAACCAATACATAAACGTGTCAAAGGCGCTTGCAAGAATGCCTATGGATTCCAGCACGGCAATCCGGACGATCAGCGGATCTTTCGCGTCTGTCACAGACACCAGCGCGATCACGGAAACCGTGGAAAGCACTGCCGTCAAAAAACGCATCAGGATTCCGGTCCATATCACCTCATTGTCGTCCTCATTTCCCATAGACACTTCCTTGATTACGATCACACTGAGTCCCAGTGACGTAATTGAGGAAAAAAAGGATACGTAGGCTGCCACATAGTTGATCGATCCGAAATTGTCCGGTCCCAGATATCTCGCAGTCGCCAGTGATACAAAGAACGACAGTATCATGTTGACAATCTTGCCGCCCAGCAGCCATCCCATATTGTTGATCACTCTTTTTTTACTATCTTCCATACTCTTCTACCGTATCTTTTATCATATGACATTCGATCTTGATCCAGCTTTCCGGATAAAAATCTCCACGCCAAAAGGCAACTACAGGTGCTGTCACAATTTTATCAGGATTACTGTTCAGATAAGCCCCCCACCAACTAAACGAACTGTTTGCCGTGATATCATGCTCGCACTCCACCATACAGAAAAATTCATCAATATATCCCATTCCCTCAATACCGGAAAAAAAGTGATAATTATCTTTTGAACCAAAGTTCTCCTTCACCCATTCAATATCGTCGGAAAAGAAACAGTAATTTGCTGTTCCGATTTTTTCTTCCACTATTTTCATGGCATCCATGAAATATTCCATCGTCAGCGGAGTCCCTTCTGTCAGGTAATCTCCTCTGCGGATATGAACCGCCACGGTATGTTCCATGGCATGGATCTGCCTGATGATCTCTTCTGCTTTTCCGCTCAGCTGCTTCGGACGGAACAGTTTCCGCAGATCTTCCACATATTCACTGAAGTATTTGTCCGTCTGCCAGTATCCACTCAGCATGACGTCCCTGCTCTGATCGAACACCTCCGGGTGATAGACAAAATTTCCCTTTTCTTTGAATATCTTCGTTCCCCATCCAATCGCCTTCTGTCTTCGGATTTTGTTAAATACAGCCCGGTTGAGAATGTCTTTTTTATATTTATAGCTGATGCGTTTCACATAGGAAATATTTAACTTATCAATTCCAAGCTCCCTTGACATTCCGTTATCAGCCATATAAGTATTGATATATAAATCCGCATCTTTTCTTTTTGCCAATGCATATGCACAGGCATAGGCAAAAAGCTGATTTCCGAATCCTCCTGTCATCTCCGCAATTACTTTCATTCTTTTTCTCTCTTTCCAGTTAATCTCCGATATACACGCACATATTTCCGCACCTGCGTCCCGCAGTCGTACCATTCCTCTGCGCGCATGCGCTGCCCCCTGTCCGGCATCAGCTCTCCCCTGTCATACTTTTCGACACACGCATCCAACGCTTCCGCCAATTTTTTCGGCGTTGAGGTAAAATATGACACATTACAAAGACCCTTATCCCGGAACTCCGTCAGTCCCGGCACATCTGCCAGCAGTACCGGCATTCCGGTAAAAATAGCTTCCAGCGCGGCGATGCTTAAGCCTTCATATATGGATGTCATCAAAAACAGGTCGGCCGTTTTCAGATAAGGCATCGGCTGCGTGCTTCCCAAAAATTCTACCGCATTCCGAATCCCAAGTTCGTCGCAAAGCGCTTCCTCCTGCTCGGTTTCGCCTTTGGCATATCCGACATGATAATAGTGGATCCTATCCTTCTGCTTCATCTCTGCGATCGCATGAAAAAGCAGCTGATGATTTTTAACATGCCCACAGTTTCCCACTGTGATCAGTGTCAACCGGTCAGATAATCCCCGCTCTGCCTTCCGCCGCTTTTTTTCTTCCCCGTCTACGTATACGAAACGACTGTTGTCACACCAGTTATAAATCGTTTCTCCGCAGATATTGCCGAATACCTTCTTCTCATTGGAAGCCACCCCGTCGCTGATAGCAATAAAATACACACCGAGCAGCTTTCGCATGATGTGCCGCGTCGCCGCTTTGATCTTTCTCTGCAGTCCCTTATGGGCAAATGTACTGTGTACGGTCCGGCAGATTTTCCGACTTCCACAGATTGCAGCAATCAGTGCATATTCAAAGGACAGGGACTCTCTGTGGATATGTACCACATCGAAAGAATGTTTTCTCATATAATGCCAGAATCTCTTTAAATGTGCAAGCTTTGCCCCTGCCCCGTCTCCTACGGTTGGCACATAGGCAGTCTCATACCCCCGCACTCTCATCTGTTCGGCAAATGGCCCCTCCTGTTTTCCGGTTGCCATGACCGTGCACGTACATTCATTCTCCCAGTAGGGCTTTGCATTGTAGAGCATCATTTCTGCGCCGGATGGGTGCAGCTCATGCAAGATGTGAAGAATCTTTATCTTCTGCTTCTCTGCGATCATATCGAGCATCTGCTTTGCCGTCGACTGCCAGATAAAATCATGCATGATACGCTCCTTCGCCGCCCGGGTTATTTTGTCTCTGCTTTCTCTGTCGCTGCACATCTGCTCCGTACGGGCAATGATCTCCTCCGAATTATCGCAGAGAAATCCGTCTTTTTTGTCTGTCAGGATATATTCCGGTCCCGGCGCGCGCCTTGCCGCCACCGGACATTCATAATACATCGCCTCAAGGATCGCCATGCCAAAAATTTCCACACGGTTTAAATTCACCATAACATCTGACATGCGGTAGAATCTCCACACCTCGCTGTTTTCAATGCTTTCCAACCGGAAAATCAGATCTCCAAATCCCAGCTCTGCAATTTTCTGCTCGAACGCCTCCTGCAGTTCTCCCTTTCCGATCGAGATCATGCGATACGCATGGTCTCTTTGATACAGCTGTTTAAAAATATCCAGCATTTCCATTGGATGTTTCTCATCGGTCAGACGTGCAAGGTAAAGAATAATCTTGTGTTCCGGCAAAAATCCGATTTCCGCACGCAATGCCGTGATATCACTGTCCGCATAGCTTTGATTTACCGCGCTAAGGTCCAGGCAGCATGGCGCAACCACGACATCCCCGACATTCTCTGCCTGCATCTGGCTCTTCACATTCGGCGTCTTGGCAAGCGTCGTCATCCCCCGATATAATTTCATATTGGATGCAAACAAATTCAGCACTGCCTTTTTTAGCGCGCTGGCATTGTGGCTGTCAAGCGCCCCGACATAGGGCAGACATACCACGCCCTGCTTTCTGCACTGTCTGACCACCCGCTTAAAGTTGAGCTGATTGTCGGAAAAGCAGATCACTCCGTCTACGTCCGCGGTGATAAAATCACAGGGGTGCAGGGAGTGGAACCCAAATGAACGCGAATGCAGATAATGCATGGAAAGCCGCTCTGAAAACACCTCTGTCTCGTCGGTATCCCCCTTGATAAAACTGTACATTTCCACAGTATGCCCCATGGAAGCGAGGGCACGTCCAAGTCCCATGTCCTGCGTATTATAAAATTTTCGGTGACTCTGGTCCGTCATTCCCAGCGCAATGATCTGTATCTTCAATCTCTATCGCTCCAATACATCGTAATAAATCTTCTTTAAAATCTGATAATTATCCTCGGGACGAAGCCTGTGTTCATAGAATTCTTTCGCATTCTTCTTCATCTCCTCGATATCCATCACATTATATTTCCTCACCTTATCTGCCAGATCCTCCGGTGAATCATAGCAGAACCGGATTCCGGTCACATTCTCTTCCACCATGTTCCTAAGATTTCCAATATCACCTGCAATAACGGGAACTCCGTAGGAATACGCTTCCGCAATCGTCATTGCGAACGCTTCATAGCACTGGGAAGACATGATAACCGCTCTGGCCCTGCGGTATTTTTCCTGCAGCTGCTGCTTGCTCAAATATCCGGCAAATTCCACGTTTTTCATGTTATGGCTGCGGATATATTCCTGCATCTCCCCCATCAGCGGTCCGTCTCCCGCAATGACCAGACGCTGGTCAGGCATCTTCTCAAAAGCGCGGATGACTACGTCGATCCCCTTTAACGCCTCTACCCTGCCGACGAACAAAAAGTAATCCAGATGGCTGGAACTCTCAAAATTGACGTCGTCCTGAAACGTGAAATTAGGCTTGATATATACCTTTTTCATGTCAATGATTTCCTTGCCTTTTTTGTTCAACTGGCTTAACTTTTCCTTGTTGAACTCTGTCAGACAGATGAAATTCACCTTGTGATAGGTCCCTAAAATACGGTGGGTTTTCAGTATCGCCGCGCTCACAAAAGTCTGAAGCCTGCTTCCCCTGTAACAGCCATATCTCAACGAACACTGCAATCCGGCCCCTGAGCATTCCTCACAGATTCTGTCTCCCCTGAAAAAAGATCCGGCGGGACAGAGCATCCGGAAATTGTGCAGTGTCTGGATCACCGGCACGTGGCTGTGAAATGCCGCATAAAATACAGACGGGCTCACCATCATCAGCGTGTTGTGAACGTGCACCACGTCAATTTTCTCCCGCTTGATGATGTGCTTTACCTCACGGTAAGTGCGGAAAGAGTATACCGCCGTAAACGGAAGCAGCAGCTTTTGCAGCAGCCTCATCTCATTCAGCTCGGTATTGTTTCTGGAATAAGAAAATACCACATGCCCGTTCATCTCCAGCAGACGCTTTTCGTTTGCCACCACGACATCCTCGCCTCCCGGAATCTGATATCCGTTATGCACTTGTAAAATCCGTAATTTCTTTTCTGACTCCAAAATTTCCCTCCTTATAGATCAGGTTCCCGATCAGCAGAATAAACGGGTTTAAAATCGGATTGAACGGCGACTGCTCCAACATGGCGTATACCGCAAAAACCACAAAGAAAATGATCTCCGGGTAACAGCCCCTCCGGTATAATCTCAGCTGCGCTCCTGTCGCCGCCGCCACATAAAACAATGTCACGATCAGACCGCAGCTGATAAACAGATACATATAAAAATTGTCAATCGTCGTGTAATTCATATCCCAGAAAATGTTCNCCGTTTTCGGGAACAGTGTTGTACCGTATGCTTTATAATAATTGTTCGCGATNTCAATGCGTCCGTTAAAAATACGGTTGATCTGAAACAGAACNGGACTCGCTTTGCGGTAAATGACCATGGCAGCCATGCTGATGCCNAATAATGCTACAACATGATAACTGAGCAGATAATAATATTTTTTATTTCTGCACANCTTATCTAACAGGATCAACGCCCACATCCCTCCAAAAACGATCATTCCGGTCCTGCAGTAGGTCGCCTCAAACACTGCCAGACAAATTACCAGACTTCCGAGAAAATGCCAGAAATTCAGCACGTCATAGTAGAGGTACAGCAAAATTGCCACTGTCGCAAATACAATGTAGAATGCGGCATTTGACTTGATATACCCGAAAGCATATACCACGAACTCCGAATAATCCGTCGCCATGTCCATGGAAGGCTGCAGATCCATCATTCCTGCACATGCAAGCGCGATCATCAGCGCTGTTCCGAACGCACGGATCCAGACAGTGGCTTTCATCAGAGTGGTAAATTTCACGTTTTTCATTCCCCACAAAGTCAGGGTAATGAACATAATATTCTTCTCTCCCACGCGAAGCCAGCAGACCGCGCTGACCGCCAGCATCAGATACAGGATCAGAAACTCCCGCATGGTATAGTGCGTCAGAATAATTTTGAGTCCAAGACAGCATAATGCAAGCAAAAAAGACAGCTTAAAAAACATCTCATAACTCACATATCCAAACGTTTTCGTGATCACCATGATCCCGTAATAGCCAATAAATGCAATCTCTCCGATTCCGGCAAGCTGCTCTTTACTCTGTCTGATATCAGTTATTTTTCTTTTTATCCTCTCCATGCCCATTTCCGAATTCCTCCGTCGTCCAGGCTAATCTTCATCCAGCGCATACACTGCGTAGCTTCCCGCAGAATCAACCCATGTATATCCGTAGCTTTCCATATCCTGCGGCAGTTTGCGCTGATCGGTATTAAACACAATATAGCCACAGTCATACTCTTTTGCAGTTGTACGAAGAGTCACATAATCAATTTCCTCCGCATTCATCAGCTCATGCAAAAGGAACTGCCAGTCTGTCGGATTATTGATAAATCCCCAGATATTTCTTCCGTATGCCAGACGAACGGCACAGGTATACTGTCTGATATAACATGTCAGATCATCCGGCACAATGACAGTCGCCGCGCCTCCGCTTGCATCCAGTATAATATCGCATACATCGACCGCTTCCTGCGGTATCTGGTAATCATTTTCCGCCTCCGTATAGGTTCCCCGATTGATCACGCTCTTTCCCGCAAAAGCAATTGCCAGACAGAGAATCCCTACCGTCAGTACACGCAGCCATTCCCTTTTGAGTTTCCCTGTCAACTCTGTCAACACTGCTGCCACAGTCACCACAATGGGAACCGTCCAGAACAGTCTCCAATACACTCCGCTCATAAAACGGTCTCCGATCAACCGGTATACCACCGGATTCATGATCAGGACGCACAAAAGCGCACTGACTGTAAAAAGCTTCTTTCTCATATCCTTTCCCAGAAAAAAGCAGAAAATGAGCGCTAAAATAAAAACTCCCCACATCAGCCATCCGCTTCCGATAAACGATTTGAAATTCGCGATCACACTTGTCCATGCTTCTCTCATGATCAATCCTCAAAAATAAATTTTTAACAGCTGCCAGAAAAACAGATAGCACAATAGGTAGACTATACTTGGAATGGCAGTGCACCACATCAGTAACATTGTCTTCCAANTTTTTCCATGGATCAGCTCTGCTATGCCAAATGCTCCGATCAGCACAGGAGTCGTGGTGATCCCGCTGCCGGAGGCGAGCGCTGCCGCCGTCGCACAGACTGCTGCAAGCAGATACCACATTTTTTTACTGCTGTGGCTCATGATCTCAAACATGAGATAGCAGACTGCCGGGAGCAGCATTGCCCCGACGAGCGCTTTTCCCTGCCAGATGCGTAAAAGCAACACCGCAGAAACCGTGTGCGTAGAAAAATATCCGAAAATATGCAGTGCGCTTGACAAAATCAGAAAAATCCCTGTCTTTTCCCTGTCATCGCCAAACAGATTCATGGCGATCAGGGCATAGACCGCATAACACAGCGGAATCAGAAAAAACGGCAGATATTTGTGACTCATGACAGCAGGCGCAATTCCACTGAGCTTGCACCAGAATGCCACCAGCATGGTCCACGGCGATACCATATCTTTCCTTACTTCACCCATATCCCAGTAAGAAACGTTGCCTGTCACCGGATTCTCGGTGTACATCGCACCGTTCTCCACTGCCAGTACCTGCTCCACCACAAACCGTGAATCATCATCGTCAATATGCTGATAGACGCCGGCGATATATGCCTGAAGGAAAATCAACACAACTGCTCCAAAGAGAAACATTCCCTGCCACACCGTCCATGCTTCACGGTGAGGCACTTCTTTTTTCTCTTTCCATCTCTTCAAATTTAAAAATAACGCAAGCAAGATCAACACTGCATAAGCTGCGACCGCCAGCCAAAAATAATGCTGGAAACGAAATCGGCGCAAGATCAGCGGTACAAGGATCAGTTGTGATACCGCCATAACTGTCAGAAATCCGGATACCCAGCTAAACAGCACGTTTTTGACCCGCCCTGTCATTCCCGCAAAGTAGGACCAGATGCTTCCGATCCACATCGGAATGAGTACGGTCAGGCAGCATACCGTCAGCCAATTTTTAATTTCCATAAACAACAACTCCATTCAATGCAAGTGAATTGTTGTCCAGCGCATGATTGATCTCATACAGATCTGTTCCTGTCACTTCCCTGCGCTTGCATCCAAAAACAATCTTATCACAGTATGCCGCAATTCCGTATGCATCCGAATATGCGATCAACTCCGGCGCATTGACTACCACGCGCTCATATTCTTCCGTCANCTGTGCGATATACTCCTTCAGTCCTCGTGCTGACAACAGTTCCTTCTGTTCTTCCNCGTGCATATTTCGGTTTATCACATCCACTCCGTCTGCAGTTGCCGTCACCTTTACGTCTTCCTTCTTGCACTTTCCGAACAGGTAATCGCTGACAGACATGCCGTCTTCNCCGGTCNCTGCTGACAGATTCAGATANANTGTTTTTTTGTTCATACTCGCAAATGTCCGTGCCAGATCATATCCGCCGTCTGCATTCTTCTCNTGAAACGGAATGTAGCAGATACTCTCATGTTCTCCCATACTCCGCTCCAGATATATATTCACCTTCTTAAATTCCTCTGCTCTGTCCTTTTTGTGTACAAAAGCCAGGGCAGGCGCTTTCAGCTTCTGCTCAATCTCCTTTGCCTGCTTTGCGACCGTTCCCACGAGATAAACCGCAGAGACAGCCATAACCCCCAGAAGAAGTCCCAGAAAAATTCCTGCAAGCGCTCCTTTCAAAGTGGCTGTCAGCAGATCTTTCGGTGTTGTGGNTGTATCCGCCGAAGCCTGTGTATAGGAGGACACCCACGGTGCGCTCAGAATTTTGATCGCATCCCTGCCCATATGTTCCTCGTACATATCCATCTGCGCATCCATCAGCTGCTGCATCAGCCCAATCGCTTCCTCTTCCGTCTCGACAGTGATCGCTCCATAAGTCTCCGGATATGCAACATAGAGATTTAACACGCTCGTCACAATATAATTGCTGTAGCCGAACATATTCTGATATTCCTCNTAGGTCAGNTCATATCCGGTATTGTCAGTAAATTTTTCGTAAGCCCCATGGCTTANCGCCACCTGCTGTGCGTCATACATCCGCTCATTGATGCTCGTTTCNCTGTACTGNTCTATAAAAAANGCNCCGTTNACCTGTGAAAGCTGTTCATAATAGACCACGCTCGGTTCCGTNTTCTTATACCCGTACGCTCCTGCNAAAGTTCCCGCGATCAGCACGCAGACCAGCAGGATTGGCCAATGCTTTAAATTATATTTTGCGATCTCCAGTAAGCTGTATTCCTCTTCATAGTTTTTGTTCATGGTTACCTCCTATTTTCCGGTGTGGGCAAATACCGCNCCNACGGTCTTCAGCAGAATCTTGAAATCCAGGCTGAGAGACCAGTTATCAATATATTCCAGATCAAGCTTTACCACTTCCTCAAAGTCNTCAATNTCATTNCGNCCGCTGACCTGCCATAGCCCNGTGATGCCNGGTCTCGCGCTGAGNCTNCTCTTATGNTAAGACTCATACTGNACAAATTCATCCAATGTCGGNGGTCTGGTTCCCACNAGNCTCATATCTCCNTTTAANACATTAAAAAACTGTGGAAACTCATCAATGCTGGTCTTTCGGATAAATTTTCCCACCTTCGTCACACGCGGGTCATTTTCCATTTTAAACATGAGCCCTTCCATCTCATTTTCCTGCATCAGCTCCGCTTTCCGCTCCTCCGCATCCGCATACATGGATCGGAATTTGTACATATAAAAGTACCTTCCATTTCTCCCCACGCGCTTTTGCTTGAAGATCAGCGGTCCCCGAGACTCTGCCAGCAATGCCGGCGCTAAAAATACCGTAATCACCGCCGTGATGACAATTCCGATCAACGCACCCACAATGTCTATCAGCCGCTTAACCGCCAGTTTTCGATAATCATAATAATTATTAAAAAATGTTATAACGGGAATGTCCCCCATACTCTCAAGCGCCACATTGAATTCGGTAAAACGGTTCAATATCTCTACTGTCAAATGCACTCTTGCACCCATATTTTCAAATTCCATCACAACATTGTAGAGGGACTCTCCGGTGTCATAGGGTACACTGATGAAAACCTCGTCCACAATCTGCCTTCTCGCATACTCAAGCATATCCTGATAGCCCGCTACCACAGGTACGCCGCAGAGCTTCTGCCCTATCAGGTCATCGTCTATGATGATAATACCCGTAATACGCTTTGTCCACTCACGTTCCCTCGCAACCGACCGAAGAATATTTTCTGCACGCTCCGCCGTCGTCAGAAGCAGCATTTGATTCACCGAAGATCTGTTCTTGTAAACCACCAGCAGGTAACGTTTCAACAGCAAATGCACCGCATACATCAGCAGTACGTTGATGATGACNGTCGCGTAGGAAATGCCTCGCGACATCGGTGACATTTCATGCCGTGCAAACACGACCATNGAAATGATGGCCGCCAGCAGGATGTTCATTTTTATCACNGCCTTGAGCTCTTCGAATTTGCCCCGCTGCATATATTTCTCATTATANTTAAACAGTACCACGATCAGTGCATAAGCGATCACTACCGTTTCAGCATCTCCGGAGAGTTCTGCCAGCATACGCTGGAAGCCGACACCGCGGTACAGCATNTACCAGAAGCAGCCCGCAAGGAAGTAGCTNANCAGAATACATGCCGTATCTACTGCCAGAAGCATTAGATTCTGTATCTTNTCCTTTGATTGGTGCATAGGTTTCCATTCCTTTCCTCCAGAGATATTTCCTGCAGACATCTGCCTGCCGANAGCCNCANTGTNAATTCACTTCCGCTTTTTTGGTGGAACGAGAGTGAAAATCCCCAATAGGGAAAATCCGTATCGGCTTTTAATGTCTGTGCCACATCCGGTCTTTTACACCGCTGCACGGCTCGTCCCACAGAATTGCCCTCCCGGTCAAACACTTTGATGTGTACCGGTATATATNTTCCCGTCTTTGTTCTCGCGCATGCCCAGCCTGCCAGGACAATCTGACCGTCCTTTCGCTCTGCGCNGTCCAAATGAAANTACANCTTTCTGGCGTCCTGCTCCATAAGGTTCATGCAGCGCTCCGCCCTTTTTTCGTTCTCATCACGGTTCCCCGGAAAAGGAATCACCTCNTTGCCCAGAAGATCTACCATATTCCGNATTGGAACGGTATCGCCCCTNAGATAGGATTGAAANTCCACTTCCCAGTCNGCGANCCGCTTTGCCTCGTCCTCGCNAATTCCCGCCAGCTTNANCAGATGCTCCAGCCTCGTAAATGCATATCCCGGCAGCTGTANGCTCAAAAAAAACATTGCCCGGTAGCAGATCCANCGCTCCGGTATATCNGCNTCAAAGCTCCANTCGTAATCAATGACATTCCATGCATCTCCCTCGGTGAGAATGTTGGAAAAGATCANATCNACATCNGCAATCTGTTTTTGCCTCAGCTGTCCTAACACTTCNATATATCGCAGCAGCAATTTCTCTGCCGCTTCTAANTCTCCCTGTTCCAGAAAANCCTGCATNCTCTGCTGCAGTGTCANCCCCTTGANCCANGGGAATTCCGCCACATTGTCTCTGCAGACTACAGGNCAAAAGGANATACATGTCCCCTCTGCCATCTTTTGCAGTTTGGCGTNATTTTCTTCCATTCGCTTCACATGCTGCTGTGCCNNNTCCGTCATCGGATACTTNCGCACAATTCGTTNTCCNCTCTCNGTCTGTATGATATCCGTNCGAATCTGAAATCTTTCGTCNCGTTCCACAGAAAACTTCGAATACAAAATCTTTTCCTTTTTCTTCTCACANNCTGNTCCTANACGGCAGACGAAGAAAAAGGAATTCGAAAATTCTTCAAACAGTCCCTCTTTCAGCAGGCTGTTGTAGACCTTTGTCTCGTCAAANAGCACATACCTGTCTTTGTCAAAATTCTGGATATTCTCATTCAGNTCATCCTGTCCGGGCAGATACTCCGAGGAGTAGATCACACTCGGAAACCGGTAATCCGGATACGGATAATAGCATTCCGTCACNGTAAAGCCCGCCTCCGTCAGGATATTTTCATATTCCTTTTTGCCAAATACCGGTCGTCTCATAGTTAAGACATCCCCCTGCGGTCCCGCAAAATAGAGNTCGCTGCCNTCATCCTGACATCCCGCAAANTATTTCAACCCCAATCGGTTCGGCACTGCTAAAAGCAGGCATCCACCGTCTTTCAACAGAGAGGCGTACTGCCTCAGCCGCGCTTTCCATGCCCCGGCTGCGCAATCCTCACCCACGTCAAACACTCCCACCTGAAAAATGACATCGTATGGGGCATCTGCACCGCAAACCTGCTCCGGCAAAACCGCCGTAACGTCTATCCTGTTTTCTTTGAGGCTTTCCTCCAATGCTTTGCAGGGATCGGATACCAGAAGCATCTTCGCTCCCTGCTCGATCGGATACCACCGGATGATATTTGCCCGCATCTTTGAATGCTCATAGAGATCGGAATACGTCATATGGGTAACCATGCCTTTCCATCTAATCCTCCGTACATTTCTCAAGCGTGACCTTCGAGTCCATATCATAGAACCCGACTGTGTCCTTGCCGGAAATGACCGTCACATAACACACATCATACAGGCGGTGATACACTGTAAAACCGCTCGCATCATAGCCGGTACAGCTGATCGACAGCAGATATTCTCCTCCCTGCAAAAACATTGACTGCTCAAAGGTGGCAACGTATTCCTCTCCCGCCTGTACTNTCCCGACGCTTTTTTGTTCATACATGGTGTTGGTTCCGGTNATCGTCGTTCCCTTGATATTTTTAAAGGAGTACGTAAAAATAGGTTCCGCTATCTCTTCATAAAAATGCACCTTTGATTTGATCAGAAACCGGGTACCTTTTTCAATGCAATTGGTATATTCCCCTTTTTCATCGACAATGGCAAAGTCAANGATCGCCGCTTTTCCCGTTCCGTACTCATCCACATCTTTGTTNATCACATANTGGCTTTTCCAAAGACCGGCNTCCNTCNCCGACNCATTAACCCNCGCCAGCATTTTTTCCTGCGCTTCNTTTGTCTGACCGAGAAGAACNCTCTTGTAAAGTCCCACCATATCCTTTGGNAGTCCCTCATCGAGCTTGTCTCCTTTGTTTAGGAGCACAACNCGGTCACAGTATTTGACCACGCTTCCCAGATCGTGACTTACAAAAAGAATCGTTTTNCCCTGCTTCTTAAATTCATCAAATTTTTTGTANCACTTCGCCTGAAAAAAAACATCTCCGACAGACAGCGCTTCATCCACGATCAGGATNTCCGGGTCAATNTTGATCGCCACNGCAAATGCCAGACGNACAAACATTCCGCTGGAGTAAGTTTTTACCGGCTGATCGGCGAACTCNCCAATATCCGCAAAATCCANAATATCCTGCAGCTTTGCGTCAATNTCCTCATNGCTAAATCCCATCATCATGCCGTTTAANTACACATTCTGTCTGCCTGTGTATTCCATGTTAAATCCGGCTCCCANCTCTAACAGCGCTGATATTCTNCCGTCAATGACCACATCGCCTTCCGTNGGNCCCAACACACCGGTGATGATCTTTAGCACNGTAGANTTTCCTGANCCGTTCGTTCCNATNATTCCCAGCGTCTCACCCTTTTTNACCTCAAANGATACATGGTTNANNGCNCTGTGCTCCTTAAATTTCTTACGTCCCGGCANTCCGAATGTGTCGATCAGACGGTCTGAAGGTCTNTGATACAATTTGTATATTTTTGATACGTCTCTGACTTGAATTGCGTATTCGTCCATTCCTGCTGCCTTTCTCACAATACATCTGCAAATAACATTCTGAGCTTNCGAAAAATATGTGTTCCAANNCAGTAGGTCGCANCNGTGCATNCCCAGAACCAGACNGTCAGCANNGGATGCTCCCAAAANCCGACCTTATTGATCATCGCNTCCCGATANCCGGANACCACATAGTACATCGGATTCAGTTTGAGGACTGTAATGATCCACCCCGGTATATTNGTCATGGATTCAATATTCCACATGATCGGGGTCGCCCATGTCCCGATCTGGATGATCAGTGCGACAATCTGCGANAAATCTTTAAAAAATACNACGACNGCACTGGTNGCATATACCAGTCCNACCAANAAAAGNATCATCGCAGCCGAGTAATANANCACNTGNAGCACATACAGATCCGGTCTGTATCCCATNACCCAGAANAGCAGGATCATAAANGCCACAAAAAANAAATGNACNAACAGCGCCGACACCATCTTGACNACAGGCAGGATCTCAATTTTAAAAACNACTTTNTTNACCAGATAATTATANTCGTTCAGCACACCGGTTCCGTTNTTCCACGCATCCTGAAAGTAAAACCACGGAATCAGTCCNGCCATAAGCCAAAGCACAAANGGAACTTCGATNCCGGTCCTTAAGTTCGANGCTTTTGCATTTAGTCCTTTTTNAAATACAAACCAGTACAGCAGNACCGTGATCACTGGCTGTATAAATGCCCACAGGATCCCCAGATTAGAGCCCGCAAACTTCTTTTTGAAATCATCCTTTGCCAGATTGAGTATTAACTTTTTATTTTGGATCAATGTCACGAGCAAGCTTTGATTCCTCATTGTGTTCCTTTCTTTTACAGCCGGTATTTTGTTATGATCTGTGTTCCTTCACATACTCCTCAATACCGCTCCATGACTTATCTCTGTCTGCAAGCGTCAGCTCCTCCTCCGACATTCCTTCCGGCATCGGCCATTCCACACCAATTTTGGGATCGTTCCACAGCAGTCCCCCCTCATCGTTCGGGTGGTAAAAATCTGTCACCTTATAGCAGAATTCCGCCTCATCGGACAGCACAAGAAAACCGTGCGCAAACCCCTTCGGAATAAAAAACTGTTTCTTGTTCTCTGCAGACAGCATCACACCAAACCATTTACCAAACGTTTCAGAACCTTCCCGCAGATCTACCGCCACGTCAAACACTTCACCTTTTACCACACGCACCAGCTTATCCTGCGGATAATTGATCTGAAAATGCAGTCCCCGCAGAACCCCTTTTCTGGATGACGACTGATTGTCCTGCACAAACGTGCAGTCGATGCCTGCCTCCTTAAAATCGTTATAATTATAGGTTTCCATAAAATAGCCGCGCTCATCTCCAAACACCGTCGGCTCCACGATCTTCAATCCTTCAATCCCATTGCAGTTATCTGTCACTTTTATTTTTCCCATGTTTTCATACTCCTTTGTCTAAAGACCTTCCGCGACCTCCATCAGATATTTCCCATAATCCGTCTTTTTCAGCGGCTGTGCAAGCTGCATGAGCTCTTCTTTTCCGATGAAGCCTCTCTTATATGCGATTTCCTCTATGCAGGAAATATACAGCCCCTGGCGCTTCTGAAAAGCAGATACAAAATCGGCTGCTGCCAGAAGCATATCATAATTTCCGGTATCGAGCCACGCAAACCCGCGTCCGAGCGTCTCAACGCTCAGTGTCCCTCTCTGCAGGTATTCATTGTTCACGCTTGTGATTTCAATCTCCCCACGCGCTGACGGCTTGACACTTTTCGCGATCTCAACGACATTATTGTCATAAAAATACAGTCCCGGCACCGCATAATTGGATTTCGGGTGCTCCGGCTTTTCCTCAATAGACAGCGCCATGCCGTTCTCATCGAATTCCACCACGCCATATTCCCTTGGGTCCCTGACATAGTAGCCAAAAATGGTTGCCCCGCCCTGTGTCTCGATACGTTCCGTCACATTTTTTAACACTCTCGAAAAGCTCTGCCCGTAAAAAATATTGTCCCCCAGTACAAGAGCAACTGCATCTTTCCCGATAAACTGCTCTCCCACAAGAAACGCATCTGCAAGACCTCTCGGCTGCTCCTGAACGGCATAGGAAAAGCTCATACCCAGCTTGCTTCCGTCTCCGAACAGCTCTTCAAATACCGGAAGATCACGCGGGGTAGAGATGATCAATACCTCCCGTATTCCCGCAAGCATCAGCGTGGACAGCGGATAATAGATCATCGGCTTATCGTAAACAGGCATGATCTGCTTTGAAACAGCCTTCGTCAACGGGTACAGCCTTGTGCCGGAACCTCCGGCCAGAATAATACCTTTCATGCTTCATTCCTCCAATTTTCTTAAAATACCAGATTTTTCTTTATTTTCATGGTACTATCTCTTAATTATCAATTAATTTTTTGCTACTTATAAAACGCAAACAAGCAGTATCGCCCTTTGCGGATCGGTACTGCCGTCTGTCTCCCTATAAACTACTTGCCCTGATACATGTCTTCGTAGTATTTCTGATAGTCACCGCTGGTCACATGTTTCATCCATTCCTCGTTCCCCAGATACCAGGCAATCGTCTTTTTGATCCCCTCNTTGAACATGGTCTCNGGNTCCCAGCCGATNTCCTCTTTGATCTTGTCCGGTGCGATCGCATACCGNCTGTCATGTCCCTTGCGNTCCTCCACATACGTGATCAGNTCNTTACTTACNTGCGCTCTCCTCNCATCGTNGGACAGCANGAANTCCAACANNGTTTCGATGATGATATNGANTATTTCGATATTCTGTTTCTCNTTGTGTCCGCCTATGTTATATGTCTCTCCCAGCCGTCCCTTTTCCTGCACCATATCAATAGCTTTGGCGTGATCGTCCACATACAGCCAGTCTCTGACATTTTTGCCGTCACCGTAAACNGGAAGCTTCTTGCCTTGCAGTGCGTTGTTNATCATCAGAGGNATCAATTTTTCCGGGAACTGATACGGTCCGTAATTGTTGGAACAGTTTGTGATATTGGCAGGAAAGTGATATGTGTCAATATATGACTTCACCAGCATATCGCTCGCCGCCTTGCTTGCAGAATAAGGACTGTGGGGCGCGTACGGCGTAGTCTCATAGAAGTATCCGCCATCTTCCTCTAAAGAGCCNTATACCTCATCCGTGGACACATGAAGAAACTTTCTATCCTCCAAAAATGTGCCGTCNGGTTTCTCCCATGCNGCCTTTGCACAATTCAGCATCACNGCTGTNCCAAGCACATTCGTCTTCACAAACACCTCCGGATTTTTGATGCTTCGGTCCACNTGNCTCTCCGCCGCAAAATGNACGACACGGTGAATATCGTTNTCCTCAAAAATCTTTGTGATCNCCTCNTTGTCNGTAATATCAGCCTTCACAAAAGTATAGTTCTCTCTATCTTCCANATCCTTTAAATTTTCCAAGTTTCCNGCATAAGTCAGCATGTCCACATTAATGATGCGNATTTCGNTGTCATATTTGCGNAACATATAATGAATATAATTAGAACCGATAAANCCGGCTCCTCCNGTGACCAGATANGTTCTCATTATCACAATCTCCCTTTCAACTTAATCTGCAACTATTTCCATATTTTACCATATCCNGCCATCAAGTACAAGTTTTGGCGNTTTTTTTCNCTATTTNCCAAGCAGNATCCTCACATATGGGGTAAATGCGTGAANNAATGCCTGTCCCATGCCGAAATTTTTTTTCAGNAAATAGAACCACGGNGCAAANGGNGCNCCCTTNATACTTTCCTTCTGACGCAGGCGTTCCCTCCNCGACAGNCTNCGATCCGTCCATCCCCCNTTCGGATCGTTGTCNGGACATATTCCAACATAGTAATCNGTCACAAAAANAGGAATCCCCCTGCGCTTCATCTCCAGTCCATAGTCAAAATCNGCCAGCGAGTGAATATANTGCCNGTCAAAATTNGGNAGNTCCGANAGAACCCCTCTTGTNAGCAGCAGNCAGTTCATATTAAAGCTGTCACAGCGTCTGTCCGTATCCTCNGGNTGAACCTCNTCATAGCGGATTCCTTTTCGGTACCGNATCCCTCCATANGAAAACCGTCCGTTTTCATCNCTCATCGGTCCTACCAGCACNGTATCTCTCCCGTTCTCCGCNGAAAGNCTCCTGCAGTCCTGCACCATTTTNTCGATGGCNCCCGGCATAAATTCCACATCATCATTGACCAGCAGATAGTATTCCGTGTCAGTCCNCTCTTTTGCNTANGCAATGCCTTTTCGCATTCCGCCTGCCCAGAAAAGCGTNCCGTCTCCCGACAAAAGTTTGATNNGGCAGCCGNTCTTTCTCATCNCTTCCAACTGTTCCCTCGTTCCGTCNCTGCTGTTGTCATCCACTGCCACAAATTGNAATTCCGACTGTTCATTTGCTGTCTGAAGACTTTTTATACATCGGAGTGTCTTCTCTCTCCGNTTANAGCAAGTAAANATTACCGTAATCCGATNCATTTGTTTCCTTTCGCTTTTGCTTTTCCCTACCACCAGTTCAAATCTGTTCTTTCNTCCGCTTCCGAAAGCCGCACGACCACAAAATNCTCCGTCACTTTGACCGACCCCTCTGCGGGGAAATCCGGCATATCCTCTGCGATAGCCACCGCGGACACCCGCATTTCATCAGAAATTCCTTCATTCATTGCAATTCCCGTATACGCCTGTATAAATCCGTAAATGCGATGCGTCGCTCCGGTCGGATTTTGAACGGAATAGTCCCATTCATAAAACGACCAGCCATACATCTCTGTTCTTGCATACCATCGATCTTTTTCCGGCATGTGATATCCCACAAAAATCACAGGTTGTCCCGGCATTGTCCCCTGGCATGCCGCCGTCAGTTCCGCCAAAATCTGTTCTGTGAATTCCACATCCTGCCGATACCGCTCATTGTCCGTATATGCAAGACGAAAACAATACCCGACCTGTATCGCCGCCGTCAGGCAGACAAAAAACACCGCAGCCTTTCCCGTCCATCTCCAATCCCAGTGTCTGCCTGCTGTCAAATCCCGACCACCCTCACTACATAATTCCCGCAGCCACCGCATTCCATACATAGCCAGAAAAGCTGCTGCGACCGGAAGCGCAAACTGCGACCGTGTGACCAGCATCTCCCCCATATACAGCGTCATAAGAAACGGTGAAAAAAGCAACACCGCCAATGCCAGAAGACGCATTGTCATTCCAAATTCCCTGAAGTACTTACGTTTCCAAAGGATTCCCACTGTGACCAACACCATGATCAGCCCCAACGTATAAAACGAAAAATTCCTCGGACCGTATCCGATCAGCACATTTTTTACAGTACGGAGCACACACTTAACACAGTCCGCAGCCGTCATTCTGCCCCAGCCCTTCTGATCCTGCATATATTCCGATGCCGCCATGAACCATCGGTTTGCTATGAGATTGTAAACAATATAGGAAATGCCGAAGTGAACCATCAACACCGCCGCACCTCCCAGCGTCCGTTTTGCGGTGCCCCTGTCCAGACATACCAGAAATAATGCGGCGCAAATTGCGATATAGTATGATGCCAGTGCCTGATATGCCCCAAGTCCCAATACCAAAAAGATAAGCGCCAACGCCATTCGCACGGCGTTTCCCTTTCCATTCGTCAAAAAGCATGCACGCATCGTGAGAAATGCCGCGACAAGTGTCAGGAGCATGGCAAGCGCGACCTCCGCCTGCTGCAGAGAAAAATAAATCTGGTAACTCCAAATATTGGACGTAACGTAAAGCAGCAGAAATGACCAATAACCGTATTTCTCTTCCTTTCCCGAAAAATGATAAAAGGCGAACGTCAGCAGATTGGCCCCCGCTGTAAAAAAAAGCAGGAAAAGCAATCCGCTCTTCCATACCGTATGCGTGCCAAGCCCGAGCAGACGCTTAAAGAGAACTAGACTGTACCTTCCAATGGTAAGCCATCCCAGGTTCGAGCCGGGACGGTTGATCAGCTCCTCCGTATCTATCCTGATATTATCGCTAAACGTAAGAAACCCAAAGCAAACAACAGATACGATGACAGACAGCAGAACCAGTCTGCCATGCTTCCTGCAATACTCCTGTATGTCATCGATCACTGCGCTCCTCATTTGCTTTGGGTTTCCTTTCTTCTTTTCTGTTCCCTGCCATTACTCACAGCGTTTTCATATACTCATCCAGCGCGTCCTTCCAGTCCGCCATACGGTAGTTTCCGGTCAGGCGCATCATATAATTATCCAGGATCGAATACGCCGGTCTTCCGGCAGCATCAGGATTCATTCTGGCATACTCCTGGCTTGTCACATGATTTACTTTAGTATTTTTGCCCGCTTTTGCAAAAATCATTTCGGCAAACTCTGCCCAATTTGTATCTCCCTCGCAGGTTGCATGATAGGTCCCGTAGCTCTCCGTCGGTTCAAAATAGCGGATGGCTCGTGCAAGCTCTACTGCACTGGTCGGAGATCCTTGCTGATCGCAGACAACATTTACCTCATCGTGCTTTTCCGACAGCGCAAGCATTGTCCGCACAAAATTCTTTCCCTCTCCGTACAGCCATGCAGTCCGGAAAATAAAGTGCTTTCTCGCAAACTCTCTGACAAATTTCTCTCCCTCCAGCTTTGTCTTTCCATAGGCGCTGACCGGATTCGGCGTATCAAACTCGGTATACGGTGTAGTGGCATTCCCTTCAAATACATAGTCTGTGGATACATGAATCAGCTTTGCATTCACTTCATTCGCTGCTATGCTTAAATTTCTCGGACCGATCGCGTTGATCCGATAGGCCGCATCCCATTGCTTCTCGCAGGCATCGACATTGGTATGCGCCGCACAGTTGATGATCACCTCGGGACATGTTTTACGTACCAATTTTAATACTGCATCGATATCTGTGATATCAAGCGCATAAACACCGTCTCCCTCCGTCACATCTGTATTGATAAATTCCACTTCTTCCTGCGCATATTCTCCGTGGATCGCACGCCCCAGCTGTCCGTTGCAGCCCGTCACCAATATTTTCTTCATATTCGTTTCCTCTACTCACCAAGACCATTCTCAATGGCAGTCACAAGTGAAGCAAGAGCCTCCTCCTCGTCCTCTCCCTCACATACCAACTCAATTTCATCCCCGGACTTAATGCAGGCTCCAAGTACACTGAGTACACTCTTCGCGTTTGCTATATTTTCCCTGTATTTAAATGTCACATGCGACTTAAACTGCATTGCCTCCTTACATAGGATGCCCGCCGGTCTCAAATGCAATCCAGTAGGATTTTTGATTGTGACTTTTTTGTTTACCATGTTAAACTCCCTCCAAAATGATATCTTATGCATTATTTTCTGTCTACAAATCTTTTTGCTGTTACAGCATAATACGCGTGATCAGCTCAGCCAGTTTTTTTGCCTCAGCGTCGATCACATCCTGATCTTTCCCTTCGATCATAACGCGCACCAGCGGTTCCGTTCCCGACGGTCGGATCAACACCCTTCCTTCTCCTTTGAACTTCTGTTCCAACTCCGTAACGGCGTCCGCAATTTCCTGATAGTCCATAAAATTCTCTTTTTTATGATTCGGCACCTTAGCATTCAACAACGCCTGCGGCAGTACTTCCATAACCTCTGCCAGCTCTGACAACGGCTTTCCTGTATCTACCATCACCTGAAGCAGATGCAGTGCACTCAAAAGTCCGTCTCCTGTCGTGTTTTCGTCCAGAAAAATCACATGCCCCGACTGCTCTCCGCCCAAATTGTATCCGTTCTCCAGCATATTTTCCATCACATAACGGTCGCCGACTTTCGTCTTTTCCACATGGATTCCCTCTTTTTCGCCCATAAGAGTGAATCCCAGATTACTCATCACGGTAACGACCACGGTATCCTTCTTCAGTTTCCCCTTTTTCTTCATGTAAGTTCCGCAAATTGCCATCACTTGATCGCCGTCCACCATCTGTCCGTGCTCATCCACTGCAAGCATACGGTCAGCGTCTCCGTCAAATGCAATTCCTATATCTGCTTTTTCATATACCACCCGCGCCATCAACTCATCCATATGAGTTGACCCACAGTTTGAATTGATATTTGTCCCATCAGGATTTGTGTGAATAGCGATCAGGTCCGCTCCCAAATCCTGCAATGTCTTCACAGAAGTATAATGGGCTGCTCCCTCCGCACAATCAACAACGATCTTCATTCCACTCAAGTCTAACGGCATGCATCTCTTCATAAATCCGATGTACTCGTCCCTAAGATCAAATCTATAATCAATCTTTCCTACACCGGAGCCAATCGGAAGAACCACATCCTTCATATTGTTGTGGATCATTTCCTCAATTTCATCTTCCAATGCATCTGATAACTTATATCCATCCCCATTGAAAAATTTAATTCCGTTAAATTCCATCGGATTGTGAGAAGCCGAAATAACAACTCCCGCATCCACTTTATGCCTTCTGGTCAGATAAGCGATCGCCGGTGTGGGCATCACCCCGACAAATATCGCATTTGCACCTACTGAACAGATACCTGCCATCAAAGCGCTTGCAAGCATTCCTCCTGAAATTCTTGTATCGCACCCTACAATGATCGTCGCCTGATGTTCCTGCTTTCTGGTAAGAACATATGCTCCCGCCTGCCCTAATTTAGTTGCAAATTCAATGGAAAGCTCAGAGCCTGCAATCCCCCTTACCCCATCAGTGCCAAACATTCTAGCCATTTTAAATCTCCTCCCCATTTTCTGTTTCCCCGACATCTTCATCGCCTTCGGTGCCAGACGTTCCGCCAGAGCCTCCGGTCTCGCCTGACGTTGATCCCTCTCCCGTTCCGCTCTCATTCGGATTCCCGGTCGTAACGCCATTTCCGTCTGTATCAGGTCTTCTGTCCTCTCCGCTGATAGTCACCGGCACAGTAACCTGTTCCACCACACTGTAATATTCCTCTTCCAACGCAAAATCAACTTTCAGTTGATGGCTGCCGCGTCCCCTGCCGGAAGCGCTTACCGTTCCTCTGATCTGATCCGTTGTCAGTTTCTCCACCATGCTTTTCGGTCCCGAGACATCCACAGTAATAACTCTCTCCTCAAATTCCGCACTGTAGCCCATACGCAGATCTGTTACTGTCAGATTTGTCACAGGAATATGAAATGTCCTTGTGACGATTGGCTCTACACGTACTGTGACCTCAATCTTGGCATCTGAATCGCTCACCAGCGACGTACCTTCCGGAAGATAAGGCGTGATATCTACAGTCGTTACGATATCCTCCTCCGCACCTGTTAATTCCAACACTTCCTCCGGTATCGTAATTTTGTTGATCGGGTTGATCACAGCGGGTTCTCCTTTAATGCGTACCGTAGCCAGATCATACTCTATACCGGTTACCATATAGCCTTCTGCAGCCGTTCCTCTGGTCAAAAACTCCAGTGATACTTCCTTGGTGCTGAGGATCTGTGCAGTGATCGTCACACTGGAAATGCTCAGTTCAAGCTTTGTCGTATCAATCACGTTGCCGTCCGCATCGTAAAGCACAGGTATCACATTATCAGTCACATCCTTGGACATCCCGTCCACATTGATCACAGCCTCTGCCCTATTAATCTGGCTCACGACAGATGATGGTCCTGATATCTTCAGCAGATTAGATCCGACAATGCTTACTTCTCCCAATGCACAGCCGTCTGCAACAGTCCCTCTTGCCTCCGCCGCGATCATTTTCTGACTTGTTCCCAGATCCTCCAGCACCACCTCCATATACAGCTGTTTGGAAGCTATCATGACTTTGTCACTGTTGTATTTGGTCTGCGTCACAATAACGGGAACCCTCCATGTCTTCGTCTGCTCATCATACTCAAGCTTCTCCATGTCCGCACTCGCGACAAAGTCCGAATTTGACAGTTTTTCGTGGATCGAGCGCTGTGCAGAAACATAGAAAGAAATTGTATTACTGCCGCCTGACACCTCAAAATACTTCCCCATCTGATTCTCAACATAATCCCTGTTTTCAAAATTCACGCTTGTGGTATATCTCATGTTTTTAAGCGGATCGTCGATATTTACCACAACAACCCACAGTACAATTGCCGAAAACGCGGCGAGAAGCTTAAGGCCAAGATTATTGACCAGCTTTTTTCCTATTTTTCGCAACATCTTTCAGCCTCCTTTTCAGCAATTCAATTTTGGTAAC
Organism: Roseburia sp.; assembly: GCA_014804775.1. GTDB lineage: Bacteria > Bacillota > Clostridia > Lachnospirales > Lachnospiraceae > Roseburia. The sequence continues at coordinate 92,844 of JAAUZB010000012.1, forward strand.
TTCCTGCTCCCGCTTCTGGATATAGGCAAGCTTATTCTTCAGGAACTCTGCATCTACATTGCGGTAAAGTTCTCCGCCGATCGCAATCGAAACACGCCCCGTCTCTTCAGACACTACAATAGTGAGTGAATCACTCACCTCACTGATTCCAAGTGCAGCGCGGTGTCTTGTTCCAAGATCCTTACTGATACTGAGGGAATCCGAAAGCGGCAGATAGCAGGTAGCAGCTACAACACGGTCACCCCGCACAATGACAGCACCGTCATGAAGCGGTGTATTTTTTTCAAATATATTTATCAAAAGCTGGCTTGTCAAAATGCCGTCTACCGCAATACCGGTTCGCTCATATTCCGCGAGTACAATCTCATCTTCTACCACAATAAGCGCTCCGGTTTTTACCTTTCCCATCTCGTAGCATGCCTTTACCATCTCATTGATCGTCTTATCTGAAAATTTCCCCGCATCCCCTTTCACAAAATCAAAGCCAAAAATGGAAGCCAAAAAGTTCTTTCTGCCTAGATTTTCCAATGCCTTACGCATTTCCGGCTGGAAAATGACCACAATCGCCGTGATCGCAACACCCATGATATTCTTCGCAATCCATATGATGGTGTCCATCTGAAATATGACCGCCATGCCTACAAACACAAGGATAACAATAAGCCCCTTCAGAAGCATCCACGCCCTTGTATTCTTAATCCACACCAGCATATAGTACATTAAAATTGCTATGATCACAATTTCCGCAATATTGATTGATGTTATTGTCGGCAAATCCATATATCCAGATGCTTTCTCCCAAAGCACCTCCAAGGATGCAAACACACTTTCCACAGGTTTCACTTCCCTTCCCGCCAGACAGTGATTCTGTCTTGGCTATCTGCTTCCCACAATCTAATCCAGCAATTCTTCGTCAATATCCATTTCTTCCGCAAAGCGTTTTTTGTTGATCCGCTCTTCCCGCTCATCCTTCCCGTTAAAGCGCTTGATCTGCTTGTCGGTTCCCGATACGATTGCCTTCGGAACTGCCTTTACGTAGTAATAGTATTCATCGTCTTCAAATTGCAGACGCTCCGTTCTGGAATAATCCAGATTAAAAAACAGAAATTGCATGATAAACGCAATAATACAGGATATCACACTGCCGATCAGCACGCCTATGGTCTTTCCCTGGATTCCCAGAAGAAGATATCCTGCAATTAAACCGACCGTCTCAAACAGGATACCGGAGATGATCGCTACCGCCCATGCATTTTCGATGGACATCCTCCGAATAATACCTACAATGAGCATCGTGACTACCATGATCGCCAGAACAAGGTACATTTCCTTGTTGCCGATCAACTGGTTCAGCGCGACCACAATCTTAGAAGTCATCGCATTTTCCTCATCGGCCGCGTTTCCAAACACAGCCGCATTTTCACGGATTCCGTGCAGGAAAAAATATATCACCGTACCGCAGATAAATGCGAACACAGAGTAAAACTCACGAAGCAGTCCCATTCCTACCGGCACAACACAGGGAATTCCCAGTTTAAAGCAGATTGGCGCCAGCAGCACGTCATACCCGTTCTTCGGTGCAAACCGAAAATAAAGAAAATAAACAATGATAAGCAAAAGCAGCGTCACCAGACATACCTCCAGTGACAGCGCATACATATTTGCCAGAATGACCAGCGATGCCAGAAAAATCAGTCCGGTGATCGGAATCACCGAGCACAGCACTGCAAGAAGCAGCGCAACCGGCGTTTTGCTGATACTGGTCATATAACCAATATTGTGATTAATCATCAAAAATACGATCAGTGCTACGGCAAATCTTATCAGCGGTATAAGAAACACTTCATTTTTGCCGTAGAATCGAATCAATTTCTCTTTTAGTTCCAATAGAGTCGTCATTTTTGCCTCCTGTGGTTATCCTCAGTCTTTACTCCCCTGCGATTTCAGATGCTCTTCGCGCTCATACATCTGATTCACTTTTTTCAGGCTGGAATAATATTTTTTCACCTTTCTGCGTCCGTGCGTATACTTTATTTGGAAAACAATATACGTCGCAACAAAATAAACCAGCATAAATATCAGGTACAACACGATCAACGTGATCAAAAATCTCGAAAGTTCCTGTGTATTGATCCCTTTCATCAGGCTCTCCATAGAATAAAGCGCCCATATCACCAGAATCAGCCCATATGAGATCGTCCCCGTCACAAAGCTTTGAAGCATCTGCATAGAGACATAATCTTTTCTGGCATACTGTATCATAGGCTTGCACTTTTTGCCGTCGTTCGTGTCAAATTTAGATATTTTGATCAAATGCCGTAAACGTTCCTCATTTACCATACAAAAGAATTTTTCCTTTCTATTTTCTAAATTTGCTCAAAATTCCGCATTCTCATTAATCATTATAGCATATTGCTGCGACTTTTTAAAGAAAAAAAGCAGGGCATTCATGCAGGCCCTGCTTTTCACTTATTCTTTTTGTAGGAAACGCATCCGGTTACCGGTTTTCGCTGTCTTTTGCGGCTCATACTGTTTCGGCTTCGTGATCGCGCTGGACAGTGTATCCTGCAATTGCATCTTGCATTTGTCGCAATAGCGGCCGCTTCGGATCGGCTTTCCGCAATGCTCGCATACCACTCCATCCGCAGTCGCCTCCGAAAGAGATAATCGCTCCTCCTTAATCCACTGCTTAATCTGTTTTGTCGAAACATCCATCTCCTCTGACACCCGGCTGATGGTCGCATGCGGATTCTCATCCAGATAATCTTTGACCTCTTGGAATTTTTCCTCCAGCTTCTGTTTACACTGCTGACAAATCGCCTGTCCTCCCATATAGTTAAACAAACGTCCGCAGTTCTTACAATTTCTTACATCCATAATTCACGCCCCCCACAGTTCCATCAATCTCCTGCCCCTATACTGATGCAGATAAAATAGATGTTCTTCACACCGGCAAAAAGCAGGGTCTCTGTCACTGCATCCATCGTACTTCCTGTCGTATAGATATCATCCACCAACAATATCTGATTATATTTTACTATATTCGGCAATAATTGAAAAGCATTTTTTAAGTTATTACTGCGCTCTCTGTCATTGAGTTCCTTCTGGGGAACCGTATTGCGCACCCGCTTTACCAGTCTCGTGTCTACCGGTATCCCCAATTCCCGCCCAAGCGCTCTCGCAAATACCTCGGCCTGATTGTATCCGCGCTGCCGCTTTTTCCCATGGTACATCGGGATAGGGACGATAACCTCTATTTTTCTTTTTCGAATCCAGTCCGTATACAGCCGTGCTGCCTCTTTCCCATAGAAATCGGCNTCNNTCCCATAGAAATCGGCNTANTCCCTTTTATTGCTGTATTTGAATCGGTACATAGACTGTCTGATTTTTCCTTCGTATACAAATACCGCCTTCCCTTGGCAAAATTTGTGNTTCTTTCTCCTGCAGTCNCCNCANTATTCTGNCCTTNCATCCCGCAACGGTTTGCCGCAGCGCTTGCAGACCGGTTCTGCGATGCGGTGGATCTCCTTCTCGCAACCGCCGCAGATCGNTGTNCCCGNCCAAAGCAGCTCATCNCACACGGGGCATCTGGGCGGATACANCAGTCCCCAAAATTCTGCCGCTGCAGCGTGAAGTTTCCTGTCTATCTCTACCCTGTCGATATTCATCCGTNCCTTTCNAAAACCTCTCNCCGTTTCAAAAAGTACGCATCACATATAGATTATGTTATCACTTTTCCCCCTGGNATTCTATAAACATTTTATTAATTTTTTCTAATGATATTTCTTAGTACATGCGCCCAATAAAAAGCCGCTTTCATCTATACCTCCTTCAGNCTGCTCCTNAAACCGCTGTANCGCCGCTGNTGNGACGCATTCTCCACCATCCGGGCAAATGTGGCATCGTTCCCNACCAANGTCACACATTTTCTGGCGCGTGTCACCGCAGTNTAGAGCAGATTACGATTCATCAGCATGGACGGTCCGGAGAGCAGCGGTATGACCACTGCCGGATATTCGCTTCCNTGAGACTTGTGTATTGTAATAGCATAGGCNAGTTCCAACTCATCTAACAGCTTATANGAATACTCTACCGTTTTTCCCTCGTCGAATTCCACCGTCATGGTTTCAGCAAAGTCATTGATTTCCCGAATCGTTCCCATATCGCCGTTAAATATTCCAGTGCCCTTATCCACCGTCAGCCCAAGCTTCGTACGGATTTCCCACTCCAACTGATAATTATTGCGGGTCTGCATCACCTTGTCGCCTTCGCGGAACAGAACATCTCCATGCTCCTTCTCCAGTTTATGTTTCATCGGCGGATTTAGATACTGCTGCAGAATTCCGTTCAGCCGCTCCACGCCGAGAAGTCCCTTGCGCATCGGCGTCAGCACCTGAATGTCATACGGCTCTGCATCTACGAATTTAGGCAGTTTCTGTTTGACCAACTGTAACACAACATTAATAATAACGTCCGCATCATAGCGTTTCAGGAAAAAGAAGTCCATACTCTTATTGTCCAGCACAACTTCTTCCCCATGATTAATTTTATGGGCATTGACAATGATATCACTCGTGGATGCCTGTCTGAAGATTTTCGTCAGCATAACAACGTTGCAGCTGTGCGATTCTATGATATCCCGAAGCACGCTTCCCGGTCCGACACTCGGCAGCTGATTGGCATCACCTACCAGGATCAGCCTCGTTCCGACTGCAACCGCTTTCAGCAGTGAGTGCATCAATGTGATGTCAACCATTGACATCTCGTCTACAATGATAAGATCCGTCTCAAGAGGGTTATTCTCATTCCGTTCAAATCCAGCTTTTCCCTCCACGCCTCCGTTCAGTTCAAGCATGCGGTGCACGGTTTTTGCTTCAAATCCCGTCGTTTCACTCATCCTTTTTGCCGCACGTCCCGTAGGTGCTGCCAGAAAAATGTCCATTCCTTCCAGTTCAAAATATTTGATAATGGTATTGATCGTTGTCGTTTTTCCGGTTCCCGGGCCTCCCGTGATCACCAGAAGTCCATTGCGCACCGCTTCTTTGACCGCTGTCATCTGATGCTCATCCAGCACTGTGCCCGTCTGTTTTTCAATCCTCCGGACGCGCTGTTCTATCTCTATATCCGGCACATCATAACTGATGTTAAGATGTTTTAGCATTGTCGCGGTATTCGCTTCCATGTAGTAAAACGATGCGGAATAAATCTGGATTGCTCCGTCCTCCGCTGTCTTTATGATAATTTTTCGTTCCATGGACAGATCCATATACTGTTTCTCGATCTGTGATGCATCGACCTCCAAAAGCTGCCGTGCGCGTTCCGTCAGCTCATCTTTCGGGAGATAGGTATGTCCCTCCCCTGAAGCCTGCAGCAGTACATACAAGATGCCGCTCCGGATCCGAAAATCCGAGTCCATGCGGATTCCGACGCGCGTTGCGATCTCATCGGCAGTTCGAAATCCCACTCCTTCNACATCATCCGCAAGCCGGTACGGATTCTCCCTGATAATGCCGTACACCTCCTGCCCATATGTTTGATAGACCTTCACCGCAAGGTTCATCGTGATTCCATACTGCTGAAGAAAAATCATCGCCTGCCGCAAGTCCCTTTTCTCATTGACCTGCGCGGCAATCTCCATCGCTTTCCGCTCACTGATTCCCTTGACCTCCGANAGGCGNTCCGGCTCATCCTCTATNATNCGAAATGTATCCTCCTTAAAGCGACGGACNATCCTGGCCGCCANNGCCAGACCAACCCCCTTGATGGCACCCGATCCCAAGTAACGCTCGATCGCCTCCTCATCCTCAGGAGCTTTTTCTTCAAAGCGNTCTACCTTAAACTGTTTTCCNTATGTCGGATGCTCCGTGTATTCCCCAAAGGCTTCAATNTTTTCTCCNTCGGCAATTGCCGAGAAAANCCCCACGCAGGTNATCTCCTCCCTGCCGGCCAGATTCAGCACCGTATATCCGTTTTCCACATTCCTNTATATAATATGTTCCACATATCCCGCTATCTTTTCCAAGCCAGTCCTCCGTCGCTTCATCCGCGCAAATGCGTCCCTGCTTTCACCGCACNCTTTCGGTNCTTTACGCTATACAAAAAAGGCTATCACAAAAAGCACTTTCCGGCTCTTTTTGCAACAACCCTTTTCATGCACTATGTATGATGCAATCTGGCATCTATTCTATGCCATAGTTCCGCTTCATCTGTTCATATAACTGCTGNGTATAACTTCCCCCTAACTCATCTACAAGCTGATCTGCGATNGTNTCTATCGTCGTATCCATATAGAAATCAGTCATCGTAGACAGNGAAGCATCCTCGTCTTCATCCTCATCTGTCTTCATATTCTCTCTTACTTCTTTGAGGATTTCTTCCACAAAATAGGATTCAAAGTCTTTGCAGATCTGCATCAGCTCTTCCTCTGAAGTCTCAGAAGATATCCCCTTCAAATTATTCTGCAGGGAAGACGCTTTGTTATCGCTCACAGAATCGGCTGTTGCTGTATTAAGCATCGATGGGATGCCGCCTATTGAAATACTCATCTTATCCCTCACTTCCTCNCCCAAAGCATATCATTACCGTTTCAGATTGTTCGCCTGCTCAAGCATCTCATCCGATGTGGTAATCGCCTTGGAGTTCAGCTGGTATGCACGCTGTGCAATNATCATNTTCACCATCTCATCCGCAACCTGGACATTTGACCCTTCCAGATACTTCTGCCTCACTTCGCTNCGGATCAGCCCCTGCGTTGTNTTCTCATTGAGTGCATTTCCTGATGCCTCTGTCACTTCTAAAAGGTTATCACCGATTTTCTCAAGTCCCGCCGGATTATTAAACTGGAACAGTCCAAACGTCTGATTCATAGCCACATACTGTCCGTCTTCCGTGCGATATCCAAATTCACCTCTTCCNGAAACCTCCACNGACTCCGCAGTGACGCCCGCCGGAAGTATGATNGGATTACCCGCCGTGTCAAGCACAGGATATCCGTCCGGATTCGCAAGCGTGATACCGTTTACCCCTATACTCCATGTAAAGTTTCCNGCNCTGGTGTAATAAGTCTCTCCGTCAGCGCCCCGCACTGCAAAGAATCCATCTCCCACGATNGCAAANTCCGTATTTTTTTCGCTCGCAAGCATAGGTCCCTGNGTAAAAACCGATGTATTGGATGCAACTCTTGTTCCCAATCCCACCTGCGCAGAAATCGGTTTCTGCTCGCCGTTCGCGCTGGTCGTTCTGGTTTGAATATTCTGATACANCAATGATTTGAATTCTGTCTGNTCCTGNTTATATCCNACCGTGTCTACATTCGCAAGGTTGTTGGAAATGTTNTCCAANTTTGTCTGCTGCGCAAGCATTCCGGTTGCAGCAGTATAAAGNGCTCTCATCATAATGCTATGTCCTCCCTTTTACACCTTACCTACCTGATTGGCCGCCTGATCCAGTGTCTCATCGATCGTATTGATCATCTTCTGTCCAGCCTGATACGCTCTTGAAATCGTGATCAGATTTACCATCTCTGAGACAACATTNACATTGGATGCCTCTAAAATNCCNTGCTGCACCTTGGCCTCGGAAGCAATCCTCGTTCCGCCGTCCACCATATCNTAGAGATTCTCACCGTATTTGGCAAGATAATTATAATCTTCAAAATCAACCGTACCGATATTTGACACCAGCACATCATTCTGGAAAATATTNCCGAACTCATCCACTGTCAGCACCGCATTCGGATCAACCTGAATGCGGGCNTTGGGATTGCCGTTCATCGCGCCGTCTCTNGTCANCACATAATCGCCGTCCTTTGTCACCAGATATCCCTGTGTNTTCACGATAAATGCGCCGTCCCTTGTATACTTCACGGATGTGTTTCCTGCTTTGTCNGTAAATGCAATAGCAAAAAATCCNTCTCCAGCCAGCGCAAAGTCTGTCTTGTTNTCCGTCACNTTAAAGCTGCCTTGTGTATAATCCGTGTATGTCTCACCGATATGCACTCCGAGNCTTACATCTCCNATTCCTCTCGGCANCCCATACACAGTCGTATCTTTTATCCTGATCGCCAGNTCATCCGCAAATGTCTGTGAAGTTGNCCCCTCTTTCTTGTAACCGTTGGTAGCNGCATTCGCAAGATTGTTGGCAAGCACATCCATTCTTTTCTGTTCATTGACCATCCCTGTATACGCCGTATACAAACCTTTTACCATATAAAAGCTCCTTTTCTCCCGACCGGATCTTTATCCTGCCGTTTCACATCAAACCATGTCTTTTGTATATATCGGCATCANTGGCTGAAANCTTAATCATCATCACGTTTTCCCGCCAAAAATTCAACAAATTTCCCGGTACCNATCGCTACNCACGTCATAGGTTCATCTGCCGTCATGGTGTTAATGCCTGTCTTATCCTCGATCANNTCCTCCAAACCGCGGAGAAGAGCTCCTCCTCCGGTCAGAACAATCCCGCGGTCTGCCACATCGGCAGCCAACTCCGGCGGTGTCTTCTCCANNACAGAGTGAACCGCCTCTACNATCTGAAGTGTCGGCTCCCGCAAAGCCTCCTCTGTCTCCTCTGAAGAAACAGCAACNGTCTTNGGCAATCCGGTTACCAGATTACGCCCTCTGACATCCATTGTCTCATTCTGTGCCAATGGGAAACAGCTTCCAATCTTAATCTTGATATCCTCCGCAGTCCTCTCTCCGATCAAAAGATTGTGTTTCTTTCTCATATACCGCACAATCGCNTCATCAAAGTCGTCGCCGGCAATCTTAATNGAAGTACTCACNACCGACCCTCCAAGCGATATCACTGCAATATCGGCCGTTCCNCCTCCAATATCCACGATCATNTTGCCNCAGGGTCTGGAAATATCAATCCCTGCTCCGATCGCNGCCGCGATCGGTTCTTCAATAATTGCNACTTCTCTGGCTCCCGCCTGATAAGTCGCATCTTCCACCGCCTTCTTCTCTACCTCNGTGACACCGCTCGGNACNCACACGCTGATGCGCGGTTTGCGGAANGTCTTNTTTCCCANCGCCTTCTGNATAAAATATTTGATCATCTTCTCTGTNACCTGATAATCCGANATGACACCCTGACGNAGCGGTCTGACCGCTACGATATTGCCCGGCGTNCTTCCGAGCATCAGTCTGGCCTCCTCNCCGATCGCTTTTATCTTATTCGTATCACGGTCAAAAGCCACAACAGACGGCTCCTTNAATACNACTCCTTTTCCCTTAATATATACTAAAATGCTTGCGGTACCCAGATCAATACCGATATCTGTACTCATCATTTTTGACATGCCCCTTTCCTGCAATCTATTATTTAACGTAGCTGTACNAAATAATTNCTNTTTAACACATATATGGAAATTTACTCGGAAAGAATTTCTCTCAAANCNTTCCGTGCCAGAAAGGCAGAGAAATTCATTTAATCATATTTTAACATATACAGCTTTATTATATACAAAAAATGGGATTTTTCAAAGGCTTTTTTCTTTTAGAACCTGTTTTTGTAAAAAAATAAGAATTTCTTCATTTTTAGATCAGATTCATTCTCGTTATTGTACAAAAATGACTGTCGCCAGTGACAGAACGCCGGCGGCAGCCATCTTTTTCATAACATATATTATCAAAGATATTTCGAAGAGATATCAAAGATATCTCTTTATATACTGTCCGGTATAGGATTCCGGAATCTGTGCGATCTCTTCGGGTGTACCGCTCGCAATGACGGTACCTCCTCCGTCTCCACCCTCGGGGCCCATATCAATGATATAATCTGCCGTCTTGATAACATCCAGATTGTGTTCAATGACAACGACAGTATTTCCCCCTTCCGAGAGTCTGCGTAAAATTTCAATCAGCTTGTGCACATCCGCAAAGTGCAGACCGGTCGTAGGCTCATCCAGAATATAGATAGTTTTCCCCGTACTGCGCCTGCTGAGCTCTGTCGCCAGCTTAATACGCTGCGCCTCACCGCCGGAAAGCTCCGTAGACGGCTGCCCAAGCTTGACATAGGACAGTCCGACATCGTAGAGCGTCTGTATCTTTCGCTCAATCGAAGGAACATTTTTGAAAAATTCCAATGCCTCCTCCACCGTCATGTCCAATACATCATAAATGCTTTTTCCTTTATATTTCACTTCCAGTGTTTCTCTGTTGTAGCGTTTTCCCTCACAAACCTCGCAGGGAACGTACACATCAGGCAGAAAATGCATCTCGATTTTGATAATACCGTCTCCGGAGCATGCTTCGCAGCGTCCTCCCTTGACATTAAAGCTGAACCGTCCTTTTTTGTACCCCTTTGCCTTGGCATCCGGTGTCGCAGCAAAAAGATCTCGAATCATATCAAAAACGCCAGTATAAGTCGCAGGATTAGATCTCGGTGTTCTTCCGATCGGAGACTGGTCAATGTCGATTACCTTGTCCAACTGCTCCATGCCCAAAATATCCTTGTGTTTTCCCGGTATACACCTCGCACGGTTCAGTTCTTTTGCCAAACGCTTATAAAGAATCTCGTTTGTCAAAGAGCTTTTTCCCGATCCGGACACGCCGGTAATACAGGTCATCACGCCGAGCGGAAACCGGACATCAATATTTTGGAGATTATTTTCTCGCGCACCTTTCACAGTGAGGTATCCGGTAGGTTTCCTGCGCTCCTTCGGAACCGGAATTCTGACGCGTCCGCTCAAATATGCACCTGTAATGGATTCCGGACAGTTCATAATGTCCTGTGCCGTACCGTATGCCACCACTTCTCCTCCATGGGCGCCGGCCTTCGGTCCGATATCCACAATATAGTCCGCCGCCAGCATGGTGTCCTCATCATGCTCCACCACAATCAGCGTATTTCCCAAATCTTTCAAATTTTTCAGCGCACGCAGCAGCTTATCATTATCACGCTGATGCAGTCCGATTGAAGGCTCGTCCAAAATATACGCTACTCCCACCAGTCCGGACCCGATTTGTGTTGCCAGACGGATCCGCTGCGCCTCTCCTCCCGAAAGAGTGCTTGTTCCTCTCGAGAGAGCCAGATACTCCAATCCCACTTCGTTCAAAAATCCCACGCGCGCGCGGATCTCCTTCAAAATCTGATCCCCGATCAAATGCTGCTGACGGCTCAATTCCAGATGTTTCAAAAATTCCACCAGATTTTTTACGGACATAGAGGTGATCTCATATATATTCCTGTCCGCCACCGTGACTGCCAAAGATTCCTTTTTCAGACGCTGGCCTTTGCAGGTCTCGCAGGGCGTGATCCGCATAAACTGCTCGTATTCCTGTTTCATCACATCCGAAGAAGTCTCACGGTATTTGCGCTGAACGTTTTTGATCAGTCCTTCAAATGCCACGTCGTAAACGCCCTCACCCCGCATTCCTTTATAATGAACCTTGACCTCTTTTCCGTCTGTCCCATGCAGGATGACACGCGAAATCTCTTCCGGGTAATCCATAAACGGTGTATCCAGAGAAAAATGATACTCCTCCGTCAGCGCTTTTAAGGTCGCATAGGTAAAGCTGGACGGATCTGTACACGACTGCCATCCAATCACCTGAATGGCCCCCTCCATAATAGAAAGTTTCTTGTCCGGTATCATAAGATCTGCGTCAAATTCCATCTTATACCCCAACCCGAAGCAAGTCGGACATGCTCCAAACGGATTGTTAAAGGAAAAACTTCTCGGCTCAATCTCGTCCACACTGATCCCGCAGTCCGGACAGGAAAAACTCTCCGAAAACTGAATCGGACTTCCGTCTATGACATCCACCGTCATCAATCCGCCTGCCAGTTCCAGTACATTTTCGATGGAATCTGTCAGACGCTTTTCAATTCCTTCTTTCACCATCAGACGGTCCACCACTATGTCAATATTGTGCTTTTTGTTCTTATCCAGTTTGATCTCTTCGGTCAGCTCATACATGCTGCCATCGGCAATCACGCGGACATAGCCGCTGCGCTTTGCCTGCTCAAACAGTTTCTGATGCTCGCCCTTTCTCCCTCGCACGACCGGGGCTAAAAGCTGGATCTTTGTGCGTTCCGGCAATTCCATGATCTGATCGACCATCTGATCAACGCTCTGCTTCTTAATCTCCTTTCCACACTTCGGGCAGTGCGGAATACCGATTCTGGCATAAAGCAATCGAAAATAATCATAGATTTCCGTCACTGTTCCGACTGTCGACCGTGGATTTCGGTTGGTAGATTTCTGATCAATAGAGATCGCCGGAGACAACCCTTCTATCTTCTCCACATTCGGTTTTTCCATCTGTCCCAAAAACTGCCTTGCATAGGAGGAGAGCGACTCCATGTATCTCCTCTGCCCTTCGGCATAAATTGTATCAAATGCGAGAGATGACTTACCGGAGCCGGACAGTCCGGTGAGCACGACAAATTCGTCTCTTGGAATATCTATGTCAATGTTCTTAAGATTGTGTTCATTAGCGCCTCTGATTTTAATATATTTTCTCTCTTTCATATCTCCATCCTTATTCCTTGTCCCCATTGATGCGCAGCATATTTTTCAGCTCGATCATTTTGTCTCTGTACTCGGCAGCCGCCTCGAAATTAAGATCCGTCGCCGCTTTCTGCATCTTTTTCTGGATGTCTGCGATCAGCTTCTTAAGTTCATCCCGGTTCATTGATTCCGGATCTTTCTTGAAGTTCATCTCTTCCTTGGCAACCTTCTTGGACACACTGATCAGCTCCCGCACCGACTTCTGAATCGTCGTAGGTGTGATACCGTGCTGTTCGTTGTATGCCTGCTGTATCTTGCGGCGACGCTCTGTCTCCTCCATTGCCACACGCATGGAGTCCGTCACAGTATCCGCATACATAATAACGTGTCCTTCGTTGTTGCGGGCAGCACGTCCGATCGTCTGGATCAGCGATGTCTCAGAACGCAAAAAACCTTCTTTGTCCGCATCCAGGATTGCCACCAGTGTAATTTCCGGAATATCCAATCCCTCGCGCAGCAAATTGATTCCGACCAGAACATCAAATACGTCCAATCTCAGATCTCTTATGATCTCTGCCCGTTCCAATGTATCAATGTCAGAGTGAAGATATTTGACCCGAATGCCTATCTCACGCATGTAATCGGTCAAATCCTCCGCCATTTTCTTTGTCAATGTCGTGATCAACACCTTATGATGCTCTGCCGTCTCTTTATTGACCTCACCAATAAGATCGTCAATCTGCCCCTCCACCGGCCGCACGATCACCTCCGGGTCTAGCAGACCGGTCGGACGGATAATCTGTTCCGTTCGAAACAGCTCATGCTCCTGCTCATAGACATTGGGCGTTGCAGAGACAAACAGCATCTGGTCTATCTTACTCTCAAACTCTTCAAAATTCAGCGGACGGTTGTCTTTCGCCGAAGGCAGGCGGAATCCATAATCTACCAGCGTCGTCTTTCTCGACTGGTCTCCTGCATACATTCCCCTGACCTGTGGGATCGTAATGTGAGACTCGTCCACAATGATCAGATAATCATCCTTAAAATAATCCATCAGCGTATGAGGTGTACTTCCTGCCGGCATTCCCGCCAGATGTCTGGAATAGTTTTCAATACCGCTGCAGAACCCTGTTTCTTTGAGCATCTCAATATCAAAATTGGTCCGCTCCGCGATACGCTGCGCCTCCAGCAATTTATCTTCTCCTTTAAAGTAGCGCACACGCTCTTCCATCTCCTGCTCAATGTCGTCACAGGCTCTCAGTATCTTCTCCTGCGGCACGACATAATGGGATGCAGGAAATACGGCAAAATGTTCCAGCCGGCACTTGATCTCACCTGTCAGCACATCAATTTCGGTAATCCGGTCAATCTCATCCCCAAAAAACTCTACCCGGACTGCCGTATCTCCGAAGTTAGCCGGAAAAATATCCAGTGTATCTCCATGCACACGAAATGTTCCCCGGTGAAAATCCATGTCGTTCCTCGTATACTGAATATCGATCAACGCACGTATCACGTCATCCCGCTCTTTCGTCATGCCCGGACGCAGCGATACCATCATGTTAAAATAGTCGTCCGGGCTGCCCAATCCGTAAATACAGGACACCGATGCGACGACAATCACGTCTTTCCGTTCTACCAGCGCAGCGGTAGCAGACAGCCTCAGTTTATCAATTTCCTCATTGATCGCAGAGTCCTTGGCAATATAGGTATCCGTCTGCGGCACATATGCCTCCGGCTGATAGTAATCATAATAGGACACGAAATATTCTACCGCATTCTCAGGGAAAAATTCCTTGAATTCGCCGTACAGCTGTGCAGCCAGCGTTTTATTGTGCGATATGATCAGCGTCGGCTTATTCAGCTGTTCTATGATATTTGCCATGGTAAAGGTCTTTCCTGAACCCGTGACTCCCAGCAATGTCTGAAATTGATTGCCTTCCCTAAAGCCCTTTACCAGCGCCTCGATTGCCTGCGGCTGATCTCCGGTAGGCTGGTATGGGGAGTGCAATTTGAAATGATCCATGATAATATACCTTTTCCTCTCCCATTGTCCCGAACATTATAGCAAAAAAAAAATCAAAAGTATATAGTTTAGGGCAAGAAAAAAGTACAAATGTTCGATTTTTCAAAACAAATTTTAGAAAGAAAAAAGCCGTCGGCAATCGCCTCTGGCTTTTCTCTATTACTGCTTTCCGCTATGCATTTCTTCCGCAGCACTGTTTATATTTCTTGCCCGATCCGCAGGGACACGGATCATTCGGATATATTTTGGCAGATGCACGCTTTTTCGGCGCATTTGTTGCCGAATCGTCCTTGTTTGTTCCTGTCACCTTCGCCACCTGCTCACGCTCTACCTTCTGTTCAATACGCACATGATACAGCAGACGTATGGTGTCTTCCTGAATTCCTGCCGTCATGTCGTCAAACATGTCAAATCCCGCCATCTTGTATTCTACAAGCGGATCGCGCTGTCCGTAAGACTGCAGTCCAATTCCCTGACGCAGCTGATCCATATCGTCGATGTGATCCATCCACTTACGGTCAATGACCTTTAAGAGCACGACGCGCTCCAATTCACGGAACTGCTCAGGCTCAGGAAACTCTGTCTCTTTCGCCTCATAAAGCTTCACTGCACGTTCCTTTAAAAGATGCTTTAGTTCCTTATTATTCTTCACTTCGTCAACATCTTTTTCCGTCACCGGAGACAGCGGAATGATCGGAAGCAGCAACTGGTTCAGCTCGTTCAGATCCCATTCCTCTTTCGGGATATCAGAAGAAATGCAGGTATCTGCACAGCTCTCCACTCGATCTGTAATCATCTTAAAGATCGCATCACGCATGCTTTCTCCGTCTAACACACGGCGACGCTCCTTGTAAATGATCTCTCTTTGATCGTTCATAACCTGATCATATTCCAACAGATTCTTACGGATACCAAAGTTATTTCCTTCAATCTTCGTCTGTGCCTTCTCAATAGCGGATGTCAGCATCTTGTGCTGAATCTGCTCATTTTCCGGAACACCGAGGGCTGTAAATACATCCATCAGCTTCTCAGAGCCGAACAGACGCATCAAATCGTCCTCAAGTGAGATGAAAAACTGCGATTCACCCGGATCTCCCTGACGTCCGGAACGTCCGCGCAGCTGATTGTCAATACGTCTGGACTCATGACGCTCCGTACCGATGATCTTCAATCCCCCTGCTGCCTTTGCATCATCATCCAGCTTGATATCCGTACCACGTCCTGCCATGTTGGTCGCAATGGTCACTGCTCCGTGCTGACCGGCGCCTGCGACGATCTCCGCTTCCATCTCATGGAATTTTGCATTCAGGACTGTATGGGGGATCCCCTCTCTCTTCAACAGCCCGCTGACAATCTCGGAAGTCTCGATCGTGATCGTACCCACCAATACCGGCTGCCCCTTTGCATGAGCTGCCTTTACTTCTTCCACCACTGCATGGAACTTCTCTTTCTTAGTCTTATATACGGCATCCTGCCTGTCCATACGGACAACCGGGCGGTTCGTCGGGATCTCTACAACATCCATTCCGTAAATATCCCGAAACTCCTTCTCCTCCGTCAGCGCCGTACCGGTCATGCCGGCTTTCTTTTCAAATTTATTGAAGAAATTCTGAAACGTGATCGTCGCGAGCGTTTTACTCTCTCTTTTCACTTTCACGTGCTCTTTTGCCTCAATTGCCTGATGCAGTCCGTCCGAGTAGCGCCGTCCCGGCATAATACGTCCGGTGAACTCGTCAACGATCATGACCTGATCGTCTTTGACCACATAGTCCTGATCGCGGAACATCAGATTATGCGCCCGAAGAGCCAATATGATATTATGCTGAATTTCAAGATTATCCGCATCGGCCAGGTTCTCGATCTTGAAAAACTGTTCTACTTTTCTCACACCGTCCTGAGTCAGATTCACGACCTTGTCCTTCTCATTCACGACAAAGTCCCCTGTCTCTTCCTGCTCCACACCCATAATGGCGTCCATCTTGGAATATTCAGGCATATCC
Source organism: Roseburia sp. (assembly GCA_014804775.1). Classification (GTDB taxonomy): domain Bacteria; phylum Bacillota; class Clostridia; order Lachnospirales; family Lachnospiraceae; genus Roseburia. The sequence goes on from JAAUZB010000012.1 coordinate 109,330, forward strand.
TCTCCACGCTTCATCTGACGCGCCAGAATATCACATGCCTCATAAAGCTTGGTGGATTTACCGCTCTGACCTGAAATGATCAGCGGCGTTCTCGCCTCGTCGATCAGCACGGAGTCAACCTCATCGATGATCGCATAGTGAAGACCGCGCTGTACCAGCTGCTCCTTATAGATCACCATGTTGTCTCTCAGATAGTCAAAACCAAGCTCATTATTGGTCACATAGGTAATATCACAGTTATATGCTTCCCGTCTCTCGTCATTATTCATGGAGTTTAAGACAACGCCAACCTTAAGACCGAGGAATTCATGTACCTGTCCCATCCACTCCGCATCACGCTTTGCCAGATAGTCATTGACCGTGACAATACATACACCCTTGCCCTCTAACGCATTCAGATATGCAGGCAATGTAGACACAAGCGTCTTTCCTTCACCGGTCTTCATCTCCGCAATACGTCCCTGATGAAGAATGATTCCTCCGATGACCTGCACCTGATAATGCTCCATTCCAAGGACACGTCTTGCCGCCTCACGCACGGTGGCGTATGCCTCCGGCAAAAGATCATCCAGAGTCTCGCCCCGCGCCAGCCGCTCTTTATATTCCTTCGTCTTGTTTCTCAGTTCTTCATCGGAACAACCCATCATGGAATCGCGAAGGGATTCCACCTTGTCCACCAGCGGAGCAATTCTCTTTAATTCCCGCTCACTGTGCGTTCCGAAGATTTTTGTAAATGCACTCATATAAACTCCTATTCCGTCTCACTGATCTGCAGCATCATATCTTCTGCTGCTTATACTTCTGTTCAGCCAGACCTTGCACAATATTAGTATTGTATCACCTTTCCTGTTTTATCACAACAAAAATAGCGGTAAATGTTTTGTGAATTTTTTATTAACTGTAGAAGCAAAAAACGCTTGCATCCTGTTGTCTCACTGTTTATACTCTTAAATGCAGGGACTGTTTTTGAGTATAAGGAGGGTTTCATATGACGTATACATATCAGACAAAAGGCACCTGTTCCACCAAAATCGAACTGGAACTGGACGGAAACATCGTACATAATGTCAGGTTTACCGGCGGCTGCAACGGCAATCTGCAGGCGATCCCCAAATTGGTAGAGGGACTCACTGTCGATGAGGTTGTGAAACGGATCGGAGGCATTTCCTGCAACGGAAAACCGACTTCATGCGGCGATCAGCTTGCAAGAGCGTGCCAGGAGGCTTACGAGGCATCCAAAAGCATGTAGAAAGCGCTATATCAGAAGGAACCGCCACATATCCATGCAGCGGTTCCTTCTTTTTCTATTTCCATATTTCACTGATCTTCAGTTTGGGTCCTGCAGCAGCGGCTGCAGCTGTTTTCCGTTCATCGCGCACTCTATGGTCTCCGGCAGCAATTCCATTTTGGCAATCAATGACTGAGGTTTACTTTTACAGTTATCCTGACCAAAGGGCACAAAATAAATATTTTTTGTATTCATCAGCATTCCGATATTTTTAAAATTGGCCCCTAACGCGTCATTGGTGGAAATAGAAATGACGAGCGGTTTTCCGTTTCTCATATGCGCCTTGGTAGCCATCAGTACCGGAGTATCCGTAATTCCGTTGCAAAGCTTTGCAGCAGTATTTCCGGTGCACGGGGCAATGACCATGATATCGAGGAAATTGTTCGGCCCGATCGGCTCCGCGGCACAGATCGTACGTATCCCCTCATTTCCTGTGATTTCACAGATACCGTCCACATATTCCCTTGCGCTTCCGAACCGGGTGTCGCAGGTCTGCGCATTAAATGAAAAAATCGGGATGACATTTGCACCCAGATCCGTCAGCCTTTGTATCTCTTTCCTGGCTCTCGAAAACATACAGAAAGAACCGGTAATCCCAAGTCCAATGTTATATTTTGATAAATCCATTACGTTTTTTCCTCCCGGAGCGCAAATCTTTCAATAGCTCGGTTCAGGATATAGGCACTCTCCTTAGGTGCATATTTTCCCGGAAGCCCCAGCGCCAGATCCGCACGGATTCCGTATTCCTTCGCACAGGCAAAGTCACAGCCGCCCGGTGCCGACGCGATATCAAGAATATAGGCATCCCTCGGCAGTTCCCTTATGATCGTTCTGGTCACAACCGGCGCCGGCACCGTGTTGACCAACATCGCCGCTCCCATCGCTTCTTCCGGTCCAAACGCAAAGTCGACAGCATAAAAGCCGTCCTTTTTTGCCTCCTTGCGCGCTTCCCGGCGTCTGGCAAGCACCGTCACTCTTGCTCCCAGTGCCTTCAACCGTGCCGCGATCGCTTTACCGCAGCAGCCATATCCTGTCACAATAATTTTTGCCTCATCTATATTGTAAGGACTGTAATTCACCAACTGCGCAATTGCTCCTTCGGCTGTAGCCACCGCGTTTTCCTCTGTCACAATTGCATCCTCCATAAAATCCAAAAAATGAATATCCCTTCCGTTCAGAAGCTCTCTCTGCTCCTTTGAAAAACATCCGCCCAACACCAGCGTACCGTTTATCAAATTTTTATTTAAAATGTCATTCAGCTGTTTCTGATCCGGAACCTTGGATACTGGGATCGGAAGAATCAACATATCTGCCTCCACCAGAAAGCTCTTTAACTTTTCCAGTTGTTCTGGGGCTGTCTCACTGTTTCTGATATCCAGGCAGCGCACATTAAGTCCTTTTTTCGTCAGTATCTCAGCCAGATATACCTGACGCATATCGCTGATAAGAAGTATCGTCTGTCTGTTCATATCAATTACGCTCCCTTCCATTTATTATATGAATCATACATTTCTTGGTTCCTTTGAGCGATATGTATCGTCTGATTTTTCTGAATTATTCATCAAATTCGTCCAATTTATAGTTTATTTTTATTTTTTTAATATTTTTTCAAAATAATGCTTGACATTTTTGTTTTTATCAGATACAATAAAATCAACAAATCGAAAGGAAAATAAGAAAAGGAGGTACGGACCACCGAACAAGTAATTGCATTCGTTTTTAGGTTCAACCGGTAAAGAAAACGTGACATTCCCCGGAGTGGAAAACGGAATTAGATATCAGATGAAATAATCAGATATGATACAATTCCAAGTGTCATAGGAAGAACAAACGACAAGGAGTTGGATTTAGGAGCGAAGAAGTCCAGACGAACGGAAGTAGCCTTTAGCCGCAAAGAGGGGTAGAAAAAGAAGTGAGGTAAAGTCCCATGGATGAAATAGTATAAAAGGCGACATCAGATCGAAGCATCGGATGTCGCCTTTTAATTGTCCTCTGACAGCTCGTTCCACGGATTTTCCACATTCGGGTCCGTAGGGTCCCAGCCTTTATTCGGATTGTCAGTGTCAATTTTAATCGGTTCCGGTTTCCCCAGAGGTCCCGGGTCTTCTGCTTCATAAATTTCCACCGTTGTCCCCGACGGGCAGTGATCCGCAATCCATTTGGCATCTTCCACCGTCAGGCGGACACAGCCCATAGATGCCTGCTGCCCCAGCTTGTTATATTTGTCTGTGCAGAGCATGTTCTCAGATTTCCGGTAATACGGCACCGAATGAAAAAGGACTCCTCCATAGATCCTTGTGGCATATTGCCCATAAACCCCGCCATAGAGCTCACGCCAGCGATATTTTGTGGATATCTGGTAGACACCTTTTGGTGTGGCATTATAAAGTCCTGTGGAACATACCATCGCTTTATACGGTACCGTATATTCCCCATTCTCGTCCAATGTATAGACAGTAATACAGTTTGCCTGTCGGTTCACTTTGATATAGTAGGGAAATTCGGGTAGATCGCTCTCCGGATTTTCGTTTTCTCCCTGCTCCACACCATTCTCCGGATTTTCACTCTCTCCCGCTTCCGCATTATTCTCCTGCCTCTGCGGTATGTTGGCCATATCCGTCCGCTCTTCCGCCTGCATCTCTGTGCTCTCACCCTGCAGTTCACCTAACAGTTCATTTTCCGTACTCTCATCCAAAGCCATCTCTTCCTGTCGGTACTCCTGAAAGACCAGACTGTCAGCCCCTCCGTTGATGGCTGCAAGGATCGGAATGTTCCACTCCATGCGCAGCGATATCAGCTCCAGACCGGTCAACAGACAGATACACACCGTGAAAGCCGCCGTGACGGCACAGACCGCCTTATGTTTCATCAGCCTCACAGCTTCACCACCTTCCCGACACGCCGAATGACCATCGCCGCCAGTACACCGATCGCCGTTCCGGATGCAGTGCCGCAGACAGCCAGCACCGGAAGATAGTAGATCAAACCGGGCGTTTCCAACACGAACATCGCTGCAATGATCTGTCCCACATTGTGAAACACTCCTCCCAGCACACTCACGCCCAGCACACTCACTTTGGGCACGCCCGTTTCGGACGCGGAAGAACTTCCGATCCGCTTGACGATCATCATAACAAGAAAGCTCATCATTCCGCCGGCGAGGCTATAGATCATCGCTGCCATTCCGCCGAAGGCAAACCCGTTCAAAATGATCCTCACTACCGCAAGAGCAAAGGCATATTTGTCATCCAACGTATAGAGCGCAACCATGACCACCAGATTTGACAGTCCAAGCTTTGCCCCCGGAACCCCCAACTGTATCGGGNTCAACGACTCTATATAAGAAAAAACAAAGGCTAACGCTATCAGCATACCAAGCCATGCAACCTTTTTTGTCATATTGAAACCTTTCTAGTTCACCACTGCGTCCAGTCCTGCATCCTCACCGTTTTCAATCTGCACCACAACCCGGTTCGGCAGACAGATAATGGACTCGTTTCTTTTGCTGATCTTTTTGTGATTGACACAGATCCGGTCAGGACAGGATGCATCCGATACATCCACCGTTCCATCCTCAATGACCATGATATTATAGGAACCGTCCGGCAGTTCAATCCGCTCTTCTCTGTTCTGGTCCAGCGGATACCTTCCGTATTCTCCGCCGTTTACCGTTACCACTGCCACCGGTTCTCTTGTAGTGCTCCTGCGGTATCCCTCAAGAAGAAGACCGGAACATACTGCCGCTGCCAGTATCCCTGCAATCAGTAAGATATCTTTTTTCATAAACTCTCCATTCCGAGCACATATAGGGATCTGATCCTTCCGCAGAAAAAGCTGCCGTATCTGCGGCAGCTTATATTCTACAACTGTGTCTCTACAAAAATGTCATAAATTGCCCTGATGGCGCTCTCAAAGTCTGCATTGCTGACACCGATGATGATATTCAGCTCGGAAGAACCCTGATCGATCATTTTGACGTTGATATTGGCATGTGCCAGCGCCGAGAAGATTCTCCCTGCCGTACCTCTGGTCGATTTCATACCACGCCCAACAACAGCGATCAGTGCGAGATCTCCTTCCAACTCAATGCTGTCGGGCTTCGCAAGACGGTGAATCGCAGAGATCACGGCCTGTTCCTTTCCCTCGAATTCAGGCTGATGGACAAATACGGTCATCGTATCGATTCCCGACGGCATATGTTCAAAGGAAATTCCGTTCTCCTCAAAAGCACTCAGCACTTTTCTTCCAAATCCCACCTCTGAGTTCATCATGTCCTTATCAATATTGACAGAAACAAATCCTTTTTTTCCTGCAATACCGGTGATCGTATATTTCGACTGATGGCAGGTACTCTCAACAATCCAGGTTCCCTCGTCATCCGGCTCATTGGTATTTCGGATGTTGATCGGAATTCCTGCTTTTCTCACCGGGAATACTGCATCCTCATGCAGGACGCTGGCTCCCATGTAGGAGAGCTCGCGCAGTTCGCGGTATGTAATCGTCTTGATCGGCTTCGGGTTCTTTATGATGCGCGGGTCTGCGATCAAAAAGCCGGAGACATCCGTCCAGTTCTCATAGCAGGATGCATGTACTGCACGCGAAACAATAGAACCGGTAACATCCGAACCGCCTCTTGAAAACGTCTTTATCGTTCCGTCCGGCATTGCCCCATAGAATCCGGGAATGACTGCACGCTCTGCCTTTAAAAGCCGCTCGGAAAGCACTGCGTTGGTCTTTTCCGCATCAAATTCGCCCTCCTCATCGAAAAAAATCACTTCCGCAGCATCTACAAACTCATAACCCAGATAGTCAGCCATAACCATGCCGTTCAGATATTCCCCTCTGGACGCGGCATAATCCATTCCCGCTTTATTTTTAAAGTTCTCCGAAATTTTCCTGAACTCCTCCTCTAAAGAAAGCTTCAGGTTCAAGCCGTTGATGATGGTATCATAGCGATCCTTGATTTTCATCAGAGGAACTCTGAAGTCTTCCTCCGCTTCCACAAGTTCATAGCACGCATACAGCATATCCGTGACCTTGGTGTCCTTAGCATTTCTTTTTCCCGGGGCACTCGGCACTACATATCTTCTCTCTTTGTCTGCGTGAATGATCTTCCCGACCTTTGAGAACTGTTCTGCACTCGCAAGAGAACTGCCTCCAAATTTTACTACCTTATTCATATTCTTCGCTCCTCCAATTACCGTCTATCACCAACCACGCATTGCGTGGTTTCATTTGACTTAACGATATATATATTATCATATATGCAAATTCCGTCAAATGTTTTTTTCAATTTTTCAGTCTAAGGTGAAACTCTCTGAATAAGGCCTCGCTCAATCCCAAAGGCTTAACTGCTGCGATAAGCCTTTTTCCTCAAAGCGGTACAAATACTCAAATATCTGTTCGTTACTGTGTNTGATTCCNTTTTCNTCGCATTTTCGATGAAAAAGCTNCAACAGACAGCCGCTGTTTTGACTGTCAATCATATACTGATTTCCGTATGTCTGTATATATTNTTCCTTTAACNGGGGAAATAAACGGTCTAGCTGCTCATAGAANTATTCTCTATTNCCCTCACGGAGCGTCAATCCCATGCCAAAACAGATCACACCGTAAACCTTTGCTTCAATGCACATATCCAAAATGCCGGAAATATTATCCTCCGTATCATTGATNAAAGGCAGGACNGGAGANAGCCATACNACGGTAGGTATTCCNGCGTCACGCATCTGCNTTAAAGCTTCAAAGCGTTCTTTCGTTGTGCTCACNTTCGGNTCGATTTTTCTGCACAANTCCTCATCATANGTAGTCAAAGTCATCTGCACAACACATTTTGTNTTTTCATTTATTTTCNGCAAAATGTCNAAATCCCGTAAAACACGGTCCGATTTTGTATGAACCGTAACTCCGAATCCNTACTCGCAGATCAGAGATAACGCTTTTCTGNCATTCCCGATTTCCATTTCCAACGGAATATACGGGTCCGTCATAGCGCCNGTNCCAATCATNCATTTTTTNCGCTTGCGCCTGAGGGCATATTCTAACAGNTCAATCGCNTTTTCCTTAANTTCAATATCCTCAAAAGCATGTTCCATNCGGTAACATTTACTTCTGGANTCGCAATAAATACAGCCGTGAGAACAGCCCCTGTATAAATTCATTCCATTTTTAGNTGACANTATTCCTTTTGCTTTTACATAGTGCATACCTGTTTCCTCNGTCTTTNNGNCCGCTNATTTNCGCCGCCAAATAATTGTCTACATATTTTTGCAGTTTTTTCNATGTGCCTTNAATTTCTTTANCGCCCAGTTATAATGNCTTGCCGTGACGGAAACGAAATANGAGCCAAGCGCATTGCTGCCNGCCCACGGGTAGATCCCTTTTGAGAACAACTCTTCNTTGGTAAATGTTTCNGCNAANTCCATTACTTCCCTNTGGGATTTTTCCAGCATCACTTTTGCNTCCTCCAATGCTGTATTCTGGTGTTTCTCCCAAAACCCTTCATTCATTNCCCCATAAGTTTTCCAATTATANGGCGCAGGGAGAAACGGTTTGCTGACTCCCNTTTGATTTGATGAAACCCAGTNCAACAAAAGNTGATGCCATTCATAAAGGTGAACNAATACATCCCGNAGATTTTTNTCTCTTTTCCAATGAGCCTCTTTCTTTTTGTCATCAAATTCAAAAGGCGTCGATAATTCCTTTTCTGTCAGTGATGANATAAGCTCATTCATCTCCTCATAATTTGCGGCTGCCGCGGTTAANAANTCTGTTTTTGTNGTCGGTCTGCTCATATCCGTTTCCTTTCTGTAANCNAAANTTTTAAACTACTGTCTATCAGTTTACCGNAGCAANCCTGACANCTCATGTCAGGNTTTATTTTTTTCATATATTAATTTTGCCTGTTCCGCCAAAATNTCTTTCAGNTAAGCAGGNGAAAGTACCTCCACCTGNGTTCCAAACGACAGCAGAAAGTTTATCAGCCATGTATCTTCCGGCATTCTTGCNGAAACNGTCAAGTCACCATTTTCCTGCCGCTTCACTTGTGTTTCATCAAACTCGTCATAAACNCGATATGCCATTTCTTTCGGAAACCGAAGCATAATTGGGTTGTATATCTGCTCCTGAATATCTGTTTGTTCCGGAAAAATGCGATCAGGAAAGCTCTCGTCTAAAACCTCTAAATCCAAAATGCGGTTCAACTTGAACACACGGTAATCCTGCTTTTCTGTGCAAAACGCTTTCAGGTACCACGCCTTTGCTTTGAACCAAAGCTTTAATGGCTGCACTACTCTTTCCCGAACATCTTCATAGGAGTTTGCATAACGGATTTTCACATTTTTGCGGTGGATCACCGCCGATTTCAGCAGTTTAAATTTCTCGTTATCATGCCCTTCATTTCCCCATCTGGAAAAATCCACTTCCAGCCAGTTTTCCGAGTTGAGATTGAAGACCGCGGAAAGCTTCTGCAGTGTTTCACTGCTGCTGATATCCTGTGCAGCATTTACGCTCTGCAATGCGGCAAGAATTTCCCGCTTTTCTTCTTCGGACAGTACAGCTTTATCCAAAACAAAATCCTTCATCAGATATATGCCGCCGTTCCGCCCTGTCTCTGTATAAACGGGGATACCTGCACCGCTTAGAACATCAATATCCCTATAAATTGTCCTCACCGACACTTCAAATTTTTCAGCTAATTCCGAAGCAGTAGCCTGTCCTTTATCAAGCAGGTGGTACACCATTTTAAACAGTCTGCTTTCCTGCATCGCTATTTCCTCCTCATCATAGAATAGCATTGAAAATGTAAGAGATTCATTTATTCCAAAAATACCGCTGCTTCATAGTCCCCTAAGCTTCCCGAAAAGCTTTGTCCGTTCACAAGGTTTTTTCTNCCTTNCAGNTTNGGCANNTCAACCNTGCCTTCCTGTGTGTGGAAAATGACTGTCATGCGCTGCTCTCCAAGCTGCCTTTCCGTATAAATGAGTCCCGTCNTATCCTCCGCATACTGTTCCACGATATCTCCCTCTGTCAATACCGCNTACTCANGNCTGATTCGGATCAGNGTCTGATAATAACTNAGNATTTCTTTATTTTGTCTNCTTTCATCCCANAGCATNCCCCGTCTGCAATCNGGGTCAGGTCCGCCGTTTAAATCCACCTCNTCANCNTAATATATCATTGGCATGCCGGGAAGCAAAAGCTGCAGNGCCGCTGCCAGTTTCTGCTTTTTGATGTTATTTCCCACACTGTGTGAAAATCTTGCCGTGTCATGNCTGTCTATAAAGTTCCAGAGATATCCGTCCAACGCCGTATTNAGATTTCCTTTCATNAAATTGANCATTCCCCAAAANGAACTCGCGCTCAANTNTTCTTCANCNANCAAATCCATTACCGCNAAATAGAACTGGTAATTCATAATGCTGTCCCANTCNTCNCCTTCTAANAAGTCNCCGGCAAAATGCCAGATTTCACCNATCANCATGNNATCCTTCTTNACNGCTTTTATCTCTCTTCTAAATCGNTTCCAGAAAGCGTGAGTNATCTCATCCGANACATCCANACGCCAGCCGTCGATATCNCATTCCNTNATCCAATANGAAGCCACATCTATGACNTAATCCGCNACCTCTTTATTCTGCAGATTGAGCTTCGGCATAAAACCGGCATAGCTGAACGTCTTATAATTGGGCTTTTTCCCCCACTCCATCACAAGCGGGAAATCCTTGATATAATACCAGTTTANATATTTNGATTTCTCTTCCTTTTCTCTTATGTCTTTAAATGCAAAGAAGTCTATGGCCGTATGGTTAAATACNCCGTCCAAAATAACATACATTCCCAANCCGTGCGCCTTGCTCACAAGNTCCTTTAAGTCTTCCTTGGTNCCAAAAGACGGGTCAATTTTATAATAATCGTCAATATTATATTTATGACTGGTNTTGGAGCTAAAAATNGGNGTCATATAAATGATATCCGCACCCAGCTCCTTTATATAGTCCAAATGATCGATAATTCCCCGGAGAGATCCCTTCAGGTCTGCTTTATGACCGATTGGAGCCTGATACCAGATTTTTTCCGGAACATCCTTATCCGATGCAAAACGGGACGGAAAAATCTGATAAACCACTTTATTTTTCGCCCATGCAGGCAGTTCGAATATTTCCTCCTCCCGCAGATTCTGCGGGCAGTCAAACATCTTGCCTATATCCGTAATGCATGCATCATAAAAATTGTGATTTCCGTAAAAAGTCANCTCCCCGGATNCATCTTTGATNTCAAAGAAATATCTGAGACAGACCACGTCGATGTCGATCGTCACCTCATAATAGTCTATGTAATTATCCGAATATGCGATCTTCATCGGATATTCACGCCTTGTATCCATATATTCGATCGGCAGATACTTATCCTGCGCATGAAGGATCACCTGTGCCGCATCACCTTTTTTTGTCTCAAGCCTGATCAGAAAGCG
>JAAUZB010000013.1 GCA_014804775.1 Roseburia sp.
AGAACCCAACCGAGGATGGAACAGAGGATTTGCCAACAAATGATGGTAAACCCGATGCTCCGTCGGGAGGATCGGTTGGAAATACAACGAATCAGGGAAATACGGCTGGTTCGGCTAATGCAAGTCAGGAGTTTGCAGACAGTGCCTCGCAGAGTGAAGTGAATGCTCCGAAGACAAACGACAATGCCCCGCTGGCAGCAGCAATTATGCTTTTGATGGCAGGAGTTCTTGCCATGGCAGGAGTTGTTGGTAAGAAACGGAAGTTAGGTTAAATAGAATATCAAAAAATGACTATGTGGAAACACATAGTCATTTTTTTGATAAGAATACAAAATAATAATATCAAGCCTGATCAAGCATAAACGCGATAAGATCCAAATCCTTTTCCAAATCCTCAAAGGTGGGATAATATTCATTGCTCTGGTAAACACGCTTAACCATTGAATGATTCAGAGAATCAAATTCACGGACATCAACCGGCTTGCTGAAGAAATAACCCTGTGCCATATCGCTGCCGATCTCGCCAAGCAGATTGGTCTGTTTTAAGGTTTCAACACCTTCGGTGATGACAGTCAGTCCTACTTCCTTTGCCATTGCAACCAGATAACGGAGAATGGACATGCCCTCCTCGCTGTCGCTGTTCTTATTGAAGAAAGAGCGGTCAATTTTGATCCGGTCGATCGGATAATCGTGAAGAAGATTCAGCGGACTGTTCATGCTTCCGTAATTGTCGATACATAGGATATAACCATGCTTCTTTAGCTGCTGTATGATCTTTTTGGTCTGCTCATCGCCGTCACTGATGCCGCGTTCCGGAAGTTCGAGGATCAACATCTTCTTGTCAATCAGGTAATGATCACAGAGATAATCGAGATGATCGATAAACTTCGTATTTTGAAAATGGATCGGCGAAATATTCATCGCAATCGGTGTAGGCTCTATCTTATTGTCAATCCAACGACGAAGTGCTTTCAGACACTCTTCCCACATATAATAGTCCAGCTTTTGAACCAGGTTCGTGTTTTCAAAAAGCGGAATAAATGCATACGGAGATAGAATCCCTTTTCCCGGATAATCCCATCGAACCAGTGCCTCTGCACTTGTGATACGGAAAGTACGCAGATCAACAATCGGCTGAAGATACATGAGAAACTTGTGCTGTTCCAGAGCATCTTCCATCTCCTGACTCATGCGTTTATTCTGCCGGAAGTTAGATTCTAACTCTTCGGAATAGATCACATAGTTACATGCCTGCGGATTTTTTACAAATCTCTGTGCCAGCATACAGGAATTGATCATGTCCAAGAGCGGCTGATGCCTATCCTTAATATAATAAATACCGAACGTTGGAAGAAGCGTAAAGTTTTCGCTATAGCTCTGAAGCTGCTGCGTCAGTACTTCAACCTGCTCCAAAACAAGCTCCTTGTCCTGCCCTTTTACGATCATGCAGAACAGATTGGAATACACATGCGCAAATACCTGTCGTGTTTTCTGACCGATATCGCGAAGCGTATGTGCCGCATGCAAGACTACATTGTCGCCTTCCGTTGGTCCGAACAAGTGGCTGAACTTGTCAAGATTCTGAATGTTAAAAGCGATCAGTGTAAAAACTTCGTTCGGATTCTCGGAAAACTGTTTGGTGGCAGCATCTAAAAAATAGTCCATGTTGCCGATTTTCGTAATGGGATTTGTGTAGGCAATTTTATTCAGTTTTTGTAAGGTTTCTGTGTTGATCGTGTGCTCTACATCGAGTTCGGCTCTCAGCTTTTCCATCTCACCTGCACGGTAGCTGTCATAAGACTTGTACAGATCTAACTGGCTTATATAATATGCCAGAGCACAAATTAACGCAATCACGATCACAATAAATATAAAAATAATCATATTTTTATAATATATTCTGAACCCGTAAAAGTCAACTGAATTGTAGAAAGCAATCAAAAATTGTTTGTTCGCGGAGAAAACGGACCGCCCGTGTCTTGACAGACAACTGTCCCTGAACTAAAATATAAGGTACGCCTAAAAACAGGAGGAACCATTATGTTTTCCGCATCAGACATCAAATCAGAAGTGTTTTCTACAACTTACCGACGGGGCAGGGAGCTGTATGAAATGGGAGCCATACAAGACTTTACATATGATATTTATATTGAAAACGGTCTGCCCAAGGCAGATGTAACGGGGAAGGTGCGGGGAGCGCAGCAGGATTTTTACTATGTCGCGGCGATTGTAGATGAGGAATTTGCGGAAGTATCCAGTATGAGTTGTGAATGCGAAGCATTTTACAACTACGAGGGCATGTGCAAGCACTGTGTAGCATTGCTGCTGAACTATGTGAGCAGAAGGCAGGCGAAGGATATTCTTCAGGCAAAACGGGCAGACAGAGCATTGCAGGATGGGAATGACGATAAGGGGAAAGATCAGATCCCTGTGATAAAGACGGCAGCGGCGTTTAAAAATCTGCTGAACCAGTATTCTCTCAAGGCGGGCGCTGCATACCTGATACCGGAAACCGTTTACGGAAAGGTAGAGTTAGAACCTTATTTTAAGATAGATTACAGCTACGCCACAGTGGAATTTAAGATTGGAACAGAGCAGAAATATGTGCTGAAGAACATTTCTGCATTTTTATATTCCCTGAAAATGAACGAAAAAGTGCGCTACGGAAAAAAACTCGATTTTTATCACAGCAGGGAGGCGTTCACCGAAGGCGCCAACCGGATGATCGACTTTCTGCAGAAGCAGGATACGGATAAGAAACGTCAGAGCAAATTCCACACATATTATGCCTACACCGGCGGTTACGAGCGCGTGATGGAGTTGGACGAGATCGGGGTTGACCGTTTTTTCGCGGCGGTGGGGAGCGACCCGTTTTGGGGAGAGCTGAAGTTTGGACCAAAGATGCGGTACTATGTGTCGGAGGAAGAGAAGCGGCCTAAGCTCACGCTCAAGGCGGGAAGCGCCGGCGTATTTCTGCTGTTGGAGGAACTGAACACGATACAGGGAGAGCGTTACTATTACTTTTGGGAAGGGGACACATTTTACAGGAGCACTCCGGAACTGCGTGAGCAGTGTGGGGAATTTTATGCTTATCTGGAGCGTCAGGTCGGCGGACAGAGCTATATTGCGGCGGAGGAGCTTCCGATGTTCTGCAGAGATCTGCTTCCCCTGCTGAAAAAGTGCTTCCATATTGTTTCCGAGGGATTTGATGAGAGTCTCTATGTCCCGAAAAAGCCGGAGTTTGAACTTTATCTGGACAAGCAGGATATCAATGTGACGGGTGCGAAGCTTCTAGCCGTATACGGTGATGAGAAATACAATGTTCTTGAGAAGATAGAGCCGGGTGAAGTGCGGGATGCGGCGGAAGAGGCGAGGATCCGCAGTCTGGTAGAACCTTATTTTAACGAATACGGGATGGGGCAGACGGTCTTCATTCTCTCTCACGATGAGGAAATGCTGTATCATCTTCTGTCAGGCGGGCTGCAAAGACTGAGCGAATATATGACCATTTACACTTCGGATGCGTTCCGCAATATGAAGGTGGTCTCTGCGCCGGTGGTCTCAGTAGGCATTTCGCTAAAAAGTGATCTGTTGGAACTGGAAATCCACTCCGCAGAGATGTCGTCGGAGGAATTGGCGTATCTATTGAACAAATATGACAGGCGTAAAAAATATGTGCGGCTGAAAAATGGTGATTTTATGGATATTCAGGACGATGGGATCGGGGTATTAGCAGAGGTCAGTCAGATCACGCACTTAGCAGAGACAGACCTGAAAACGGGTTCTGTAAACGTTCCAAAGTACCGCGCAATGTATTTAGACGCGGCATTAAAAGATAATAAATCACTTAAAATAGAGAAAAACAGGGAGTTCAAGGGAATGGTCCGCAATATGAAGACGATTGAGGACAGCGATTATGAAGTTCCCGAATCGTTAAAGGATGTTCTTCGGAGCTACCAAAAGAGCGGCTTTCTCTGGCTAAAGACTCTGCGCGAAAACGGATTTGGCGGCATTTTAGCAGACGATATGGGACTGGGAAAAACGCTGCAGGTCATCAGTCTTCTCCTCTCTGAGCAGCAGGATTGCCGTTTGAAAGAAAAAGAGCCGCGCGGCTCACTGATCGTATGCCCGGCATCGCTGGTATACAATTGGCAGAAAGAGATCAAACGGTTTGCACCGGAGCTTGCCACGGTTGTCGTCGCAGGACTTGCGGAAGAGCGTGCCCGCATCATAGAGAAGACCAGAGAGGGGGAGATTCTGATCACCTCCTATGATCTGCTCAGGCGCGACGCTGATCTCTATAAGGATACGGTATTTGCCATTCAGGTGATCGATGAGGCACAGTATATTAAGAACCCGGGCACTCAGGCGGCAAAGGCGGCAAAGAAGATCACGGCTGCATTTAAGCTGGCGCTGACAGGAACGCCCATTGAAAACCGCCTCAGTGAGCTGTGGAGCATTTTTGATTATCTGATGCCCGGTTTTCTGTATAACTATCAGCGGTTTCGAGAGGAAATCGAGATTCCGGTCGTGACCAATCAGGATCAGGATAAGCTGCAGCGTCTTCAGCGCATGATACGGCCTTTCGTTCTGCGAAGATTAAAGGAAGATGTGCTGACAGACTTGCCGGAGAAGCTGGAGGAAAATGTTTTTGCACATTTGGAGGGTGAGCAGGCGGCGCTTTACGATGCCCACGTACAGCGGATGAAAGATATGCTCGACGGGAAATCGGAGCAGGAATTCCGTGCTGAGAAGATCCAGATTCTGGCAGAGTTGACAAAGCTGCGGCAGATCTGCTGTGATCCGGCACTGCTGTATGAGGGATACGGTGGACAGTCTGCCAAGTCAGATATGTGTATGGAGCTGATCGTAAACGCGGTGAACAGCGGTCATAAAGTACTGTTGTTTTCGCAATTTGTCACGATGCTCGAGCGTCTCGCAGACCGGCTGAAGGAGGAAAAGATTCCCTATCACATGCTGACAGGCGCGGTCAATAAGGAGAAACGGATGCAGATGGTGGAAAGCTTTCACAAGGATGACGTGCCGGTATTCTGTATTTCCTTAAAAGCGGGAGGCACAGGTTTGAATCTGACGGCGGCAGATATTGTCATACACTATGATCCGTGGTGGAATGTGGCGGTTCAGAACCAGGCCACCGACCGTGCACACCGCATAGGACAGAAACACGTGGTCACTGTATATAAACTGGTGTCCGAGGGCACAATTGAGGAGAAGATCATCGGCATACAGGAGAGAAAACGCCGGCTGGCAGAGCATGTGCTGGAGGGCGAAGGTATGGATTCGGCTGCATTTACGAAGGAAGAACTGATAGAACTGCTTAGTTAGAGGGGGAAAGTTATGATAAGAGAGATATTGGAGGCGGTTTTTTTCTTAGTAGCAGGATTGGTACTGCTGGTCAAAGGGGCGGACTTTTTTGTAGACGGAAGTTCTTCCGTGGCAAAAATGCTGAAGATTCCGTCAATTATCATAGGACTTACGATTGTAGCATTGGGAACCAGTCTGCCCGAATGCGCGGTCAGCATCACTGCCTCCGTGACAGGAAACAATGCGCTGGCAGTCAGCAATGCGGTGGGATCAAATATTTTTAATTTAATGGTAGTTTGTGGAGCCAGTGCACTGTTTACCCCCCTTTTGGTGGAGAAATCCACATTGAAAAGGGAGTTCCCCTTTTCCGTATTCTGCGTTGTACTGCTGTTAGTGCTGGGATATGCAGGCATGTCGCTGGGCAGGGGGGACGGGCTGATCATTATGGCACTGTTTGCAGGATTTTTGATCTGGATGGTATACTCTGCGCAAAAGGCACGTGCGAGTGCGCTTGCACAGGAGGCGGAAAGCGAAGGCGCCACACTCCCTGTCTGGAGATGCATCATATATATTGTAGGAGGCGCAGTCGCTATTAAGTATGGAGGCGACTTTGTTGTGGACGGTGCGTCTGTGATCGCCGCAAAAATGGGATTGAGCCAGAATCTGATCGGACTTACGATCGTTGCATGCGGAACAAGTCTGCCGGAGCTTGTGACTTCTGTCGTGGCGGCGCGGAAAAATGAGGTCGATATGGCAGTAGGAAATGTCATTGGCTCCAATGTTTTTAATGTTTTATTTGTGTTGGGGATTGCAGCTGCGATCAGCCCTATTGCCTTTGTCATGGAGAATGTCATTGATATCGCCATATTGGTAGTATTCAGCGTAATAGTATGGGTTCTCTGCTGGACAAGGCAAAAGCTGGAGAGGAAGGAAGGCATTTTCATACTCTTTTTATATGTTATATATCTGGCATATATCGTTTTTCGTTGCTGAAAAGGAAGAAGAGAGTTATAATAGAAATAATATAGCAGTAACCGGAAACGAAAACAGGAGGAAGAGAGCATGGAATTTTTCGACAAATTAGGGGAATCATTGGTAAGTGCCGGAAAAGATGTAGGGCAGAGAGCGAAGGATGTATCAGAGATAGCAAAACTAAAGATTGATATTAAGTCAAAGGAAGACTATGTGCAGAAAAAGTACGCCGATCTTGGAGCGGCTTATTTTGAAAAGCATAAGAATGACGAGGACTGTGACGACAGAGAGCAGCTCTTCCTGATTCAGGAGGCATTGGACGAAATCGAGAGGATGAAGGCTGAGGTATTGCGTATTCAGGGAGCAGCTGAGTGTCCAAAATGCGGAAATAAGATGCCGGAGGGCGCGGCTTTCTGCAGCAGCTGCGGTACAAAGATGGATGATATGTATGAAGACTAAGGAAAAAATGCTTCGCACTGACTGGAAAGATGAAAATCGGAGAGGGACATTCAATCGCTATGTCCCTTTTTTCGTGGCAGCCTTTGTTGCGCTGGTCTATCATCTGCGTATGCAGCCAATGGGCGGAGACGATGTTTTTTTCAGTCAGGCGACGGCAAGTCAATCGCTGTGGACGTATCTGGCAGAGCGCTATCAGGCATGGACTTCCAGAGTGGTATTGGAATTCGTATTGGTTACGGTCATACAGGCGCCGTTGCTCTGGCGGCTGATCGATTTTTTGATGCTCGCTTCGCTGCCGGTAGTTTTGTCAAAGTTTTTTGACAAAAGCTTGGTAATGAGCTGGTGTGCAGCTGGGGCGGTTCTGCTCTACCCGTTTCACGATATGGGAACGGCGGGATGGATCACGACAACAGTCACTCATTTCTGGCCGCTCTGGTGCTTCTTTTTTACGGCACTGCTGCTCAAAAAAGTGTTGTTTTCGGAGCGTATTTCACTGCCGGAACTGGCCGCCGGCATTTTGGCAGGAATCGTGACCGGCAGCCATGAACAGTGGGCGGTCGTTTTATTTGTAGTGATCGTGCTCTGCGGGTTTAATCTGTGGAAGAGTAAGAGAAAGCCAAAGCAGTTGTGGATATTGATATTGTTTGCATTGATCAGCCTGGTTTCACTGACGGTCATCCTTCTCTGTCCCGGAAATGCGGGGAGAAATCAGGTCAGCATCCGTGACCTGCCGGTTTTTGCGGAGTTTGGCTTTGCTGACAAGCTCTATCTTGGGCTGCTTAGCATAGAGCGGGTGTTTATTGCAAATGCAGACGCGGTATTTTTTGCTGTGTTGGTGGTATGGACTGCGCTTGTGTATTTTAAGACTGACAGTTACAGGAAAACGCTGATCTCGGGACTGCCGCTTTTGATCCTGTTCGGACAGACGGTAGTTCGGACTGCATACCCGGGACTCTCGGGACTTTTTGTGATGCCGGAGCAAATTGTAAGCTGGAGCTGGGGCAGCCTGTCTACCTGGCTGCCGATGGTCTACCTGGCAATCACATTGTTTTCCATGCTGTATGCGCTGTATGTGCTGATCGGAGAGAATATCGCGGAATATGTGTATGCGCTGTTGATGCTTGGCTGCGGCTTTGGCGCGGGTGCTGCGCTTGGGTTTATGGCCACGATCTATGTCTCCGGCGAGCGGGTGTACGCCGTACTGTACTGCGCACTGCTGTTTGTCACTTTGTCTCTCATAGGAAAAATGCAAAAGACGGTGCGGCAGAAGGTGGGCGAAACAGGTGGAAAGCTGCTGGTTACGGTGCTTGCGCTTGTCTGTCTCGTAAATGTGGGATTTATTTTTCTTTCTATATAAAGAGCCTGTCAATATGCGGTATGAGACGGTAGAGATCTGACAGTTAAGATTACATAAAAGGAGTAACGTAACGGTGAAAGATTTTATTGATAAGCCGCTTCCGGTAGCAGAGGCGGCAGAGAAGCAAAAGGGTTTAAACTGGTTTTTGGAAATTTTGGTTTTTGTACTGGTGTTTGTCGTGAGTTTTTTTGCACTGGTTATTGTCGTGCTGCCGGGGGAGCTTGTTATGTTTAGCACAAATCAGGTATATCAGGAAGCAGTTGCATCAGGGAATGCAAGTGAGATCGTGGCGGCATCGAATCAGATTGCCCAGACGGACGCCTATATGATACTGAGCTTGTTTGCCGATATTGCGATGATCGTGGTCGTATGCCTGTTCTGTAAGCTCATTCAGAAGAGAGGTCTGCGCACGATGGGATTTCGCAGGGAGCATGCAGGGAGGGAATATCTAATCGGTGCACTGGCAGGATTCCTGTTTTTCTCGGCTGCGGTTTTGCTCGGAGTGCTGACCGGCGGGTTAAAGATTACAGGGATTTCATCACAGTTTTCTATCGGGATATTCATTCTGTACCTGCTTGGCTATATGATTCAGGGAATGGCGGAGGAAGTGCTCTGCAGAGGCTATCTGATGGTGTCTATTGGCAGGAGATACCCGATGTATGCGGCAGTCCTCACAAATGCGCTGTTTTTTGCGGCACTGCATCTTATGAATGATGGAATTACGGTGCTGGCATTTATCAATCTCGCACTGTTCGGGATTTTTGCTTCCATGTATTTTATCCGTCGGGGAAATATTTGGGGAATCGGAGCGTTTCATTCCATCTGGAATCTGGTTCAGGGTAATTTTTACGGTATCCGCGTCAGCGGAATGCCTATGGGAAATTCGCTGTTTGAAACGGTATCGCAGGAAGGAAAGGATCTATTGAATGGCGGTGCATTCGGAATGGAGGGAAGTATCTGGGTGACGGTTGTGCTTGCCGTAGGTATTGTATTTTTATATATAAGGAAGAATCAAGGGAAAGAAGAAGCGGCTGCGTAGAGCGCTGAAAGGGGGAGACAAATCATGATCATTGATACTCATGTACATATCGGAAAAATGTTGACATTTCAAATGCCGGAGGAGATGGTGATAGAGTCTATGAATAAGTATGGCATAGATTATGCGCTTATTTCCAACATAGATTCCACAGAATTGGATTTTGACCAGAAGGAAATCCCAAGGGAGCTGCAGATCAATCAGGTAGATTCTTTAGAGAGAAGTATTCAGTTTGCAAGAGCATATCCCGATCGAATAGGTGTCCTTGCATGGATGAAGCCTTATGGGGAAACTGTGACGCAGGAGCTTGTGGATCTGCTGGAAAAGAACAGGGATATTATCTATGGGTTAAAATTTCATCCCTATCATTCCAAAACGGCAATGGATGATCCGAAAGTAGCGCCGTATCTGGAGCTTGCCAGAAGGTTTCATTTTCCGGTGGCAGCGCATACCGGAGGCTGTGAAGAGGCAGAGCCGGTTCATGTACGCAATGCGGCGGAAAAATATCCGGATATAGATTTTGTCATGGTGCATATGGGACTGGGATCAGACAACTGGGAGGCAATCCGTTTTTTAGGTACTTTGCCAAATCTATACGGAGACACTACGTGGGTTCCCTTGGAAAGTACGGTTCTGGCAGTAGAGACTGCAGGCAGCGAGAAAATGCTGTTTGGAAGTGACAATCCGATAGACGGACTGGACACCTATTACTGTAATCCTAAGGGCGAGACCTCAGTTTATCAGGCTTACTTTCATGAGCTGGAGGGAAGGATCGGAACGGAAAGCTATCAAAATATTATGTATCGCAATGCAGTACGATTATTTCATCTGCCTTTTTAAAAGGCAGATGAGATAGCGATCCTATACTTTTTCATATGTTTTTTGAAATATATTTTGCTCAATCACATAAATATCATGAAAATCGTCTTTTCGGACAGCCAAAAAGTCCTCCGCATGACCCAGCATATATTTTTCTCTGTCCCATTCGGTAAACACTTTTATTCTGTGCTTCAATTTTCGCGCAAAAATGTAACTCTCCCCTGTAGGAATGCATGCTTTGGCATAGGGTACAAGCGAAATATTCCTGCCGTCTTCCACATCTTTAATGGAAGGTTCGTATTCCCCTTCAAAGCGATACTCTTCCTCCACGATCCGGTAACTGCGTTCAAACTTTTCTTTCTTGATGGGATAGACCTCGCCTTTGATGCCGATCATGATATAAATATCCTCTTGAACCTGGATGTCCATATCGCCTTCCAAAGTACGTACGCATACCGTTACTCCCGGTTTCAGCACATCTGTCGCTTTTACATAGCCTACCGGCAGTCTGCGTTTTTTATATTCTGACATTCCGGTCAGGTCGATTTTATATTCATCCGCATAGATTATTTTAGTCCCGTCAAAGTAACGATCCATTCTTGCCTTAAAGAATTCTTTGATCCCCTCGTTGTCCAACCCGTCTACAGAAGATTCTTGTCTATCCATCAACTCTTTTTGGATAAATCCTCCTGCCTTTTCCAAATGCCCGCCTCCCGAGCCGATCCCTTCAGTGATAAATATTGCCAGCTCACTTGCCTGCACTTCTTTGATACAACTTCTCACTGACAGCTTTATACCGAAAGGAAGAACGCTGTATACCAGACAGCAGTCCACCGCATCGACCTCCAGCATCAGGTCACTGATAATTCCGAGTATATTCGGATCACACGGTTTGGCTTCTGCCAGCGCATATCTATGTGTTTCATTATAATAATATCCGATCAGTGCCATTCCGGCTATTTTCAGTTCCGCTAAAGAAAGATTGGCGTTTTTAAAGCGTGTGATCATACTCCGTTCATAAACGGCGTCATCTCTCAGATCTTTGTCCAAAGGATGGGAGATTTCTGTAAAATTGCTGGTATCTGTCATGAGCCCGTAGTAAAGTGCCGTTGAAAGTCTCCGATTCTGACTAATATCGATTCCTTCTGCTTTTAACAGCTCGCATATTACAGTTGCGCAGGCGCCGAGATTACTCCGCACTTCATTTTTCTCAGGCAGATCTCCCGACACCTGATGATGATCGATAACGGCAACTTCTTTTGCATCAAAATGTGTTACGTTTCCCTCACCGTATTGACAGTCTACCGTAACCAATATGTCCGGGCAGTCCAATCTTTCCACGTGTTCTATTGGAATCTTTAATTCGGAAACCATTAAGACCAGATTACTTTTTTGGATCAAATATTTTCCGCCGTAAACGAAACGAACCTTCTTTCCCTGTTCTTTCAAATAAGTATAGATTCCAAAACCGCTTGCAATCGCATCAGCATCCGGATTGTCATGACACTGGATCACAATATCTTCATAATTTAATAATTCCCTTAATCGCATTTTTACTCCTATCTGTCTGTCCACGCAGACGCTAAAGGCAACCGTTGATAGCATAAAGCTTAGTCTACATGATACTGAATCCGCTCTGCTTCTGACAGCCTCGCATCCGCAAACTGCCTTTGGGCTTCCTCTATTAACATTTCCAAAGTCATATATGGAAATTGATATAATGTCCGGTTGTTGCTACATAAAATTTTTCCACTCAGGGGCAGATACGCTCTCCCTCCGTCTATCTGTGCTATTCGCTCATAATCCTCCATATTCAATATGACCAGATCCGATGTTGTTACAAGACTGATCGTGCCGGAAAATTCATCCACAACAAAATCTTCTATCTTATAATATTGATTCGTGGAAATATAAGAAAAATCTTCCGTATTTAAATCAAATACGCGGAAATAATAATCATCTCCTTGTAATAGCAATTCTGTATTATCTTTGGAAAATTCAATAAATCTCCGATTTCTTCCCGCAAATGGAATCTCAGTAACTGTTTCCATCCTCTTTAAATCAAGGACACGAAGCATTCCGTCCTGACAGCTTACTGCGAGTAAAGTTTCGTCTTTGCTTAATGCAAGCGCTTCCTGTATTTCTTCTCCATTTAATATTTGATATCCTTCTGTTTCGATCTGTTGCAGTTTCCCGGTACTTGCTTCTATGATATACACCCCGTTTTTTCCGAGACTGCAATAAATCTTTTGCCCGTCCTCAGATAAAATTGCACCATAGATATTATTTTCAATTTCTCCCTCTGACAGGATTTCTTTTTTTTGCAGATCTATCACGCAATATTTTCTGCCGCTGTATAACAGAATAAGCGGATTTTCTTTACTATTAGCGCAGTTGCCGAATTTAAAGTCATCCCCTGTCTCCAGCTCCTCTGTTTTTCCCGACGATACATTATAAAATATGACCTTTCCGTCAGAATCTACTATTACATATTCCTCGTCGCTGATAAACTCGGAAGTCACAATATAACTGGCTTCATCTTCTAACCATTGGCCTACACAGGTATTATCATTGCTCTGAAAGAAATATATTTCATATTGGAGGTCATCCCCATATACTCTAACTGCATAATAAGTCTCATTTGTTGAGTGATCAACACCTTGAATGGAGTTCTCATAGCTTTTTACTTCAACCATATCTGTACCTTCATGATATTTCATAACGGTAAGGGACGGTGATTCATAAGCGCGTATCACAAGAACTCCATTTCGGATTGCCATATCTCTTAACACCTTTCCGGTATCGATCGCTGCATGGGAATAATTTGTTCCGGTCGTCATATCCACAATATCAATTGTTCCGTTGCTTTCTCCAAGGTAGCCAAGGCTCCCGCCTGCCGATACCAAGAAACTCAGAATACCGTTACCTACTTCTATTCTCGCTATCTGCTCCCCCGAAACATTGTCCCATGTATATGCTGTGTTATCCACGGACATAAGTATCTCATCATGCATCTCGCCCGTTTGGTCGTCCGGATAACTTCTGCTTTTGAGCTGTATACCCGCAGAGTTAAATCCAATTGCCTGATATGCAAACTCTTTGTACCATAATAAATCTCCGTTTTCTATATCAATTTTTTCTGCATATCCGCTTTTGGCAGTCTGATCCATATCCTTAAGTTCGCTTTCATTCAAACCAGCCACTACCAGACAGTCATCCGCTGTAAATACCACATCCGCTATGTAAGTCGATACCGTATCGATATCTACAACTGTCTGCGTTTTGAGATCAAAAACGCTGATACACCCCGTAACAGCCTCCTCATTGCCCAATCTTAAATGAGATATGGCAAACTTTGTCCGATCTTCATTGAAAGCCATGGCCGCACTATAAGAATCCTCTATGTTATCAGGCATTGTATAACACTTATGACCATCCGTAATATCAAAAAATATAACTTCCTTGTTTGATACACATGCTGCCAGCTTTGCATCTTTATCAAACAAGCAATAAATAAAACCGCTGTCTTCCTCTGTTCTCCAGTCTTCTTTCCCGTCAAAAGTAACTGAATGTACTCCGTAATAATCACAGATAAGAATATGGTCTTCATAAACTGCGGCGTCAACCGGGGAAACAACATATCCGTTTTCATCTATTTGTGGCGCTATTTTTGCAAGCGTTTCTCCGTTTTCCACATCCCATACATAAATATTGTCCCCTTGGTCAATTGACAAAAGTTTTGTACCGTCGTCATTAAAATGAAAATCGCTCACTGGCAGATCATGATGGAGGTTTCTGTCCATACCGATTACATTTCCGGTATCATAGCAACGCAATGCTTCACTCAATGCATATTGCGCTTCTGCCACATATGGTCTGTCATTCTCTTTTGAGGGGAGTGCTTCTAATGCCACAAGTACAGCTGCTTTACGATCCCCTTCTTCATAAAGAGATAAAGACATATCTGCAAGGAATTTAGACTGGTTGCGCTGCTTTCCTTCTAAATTGTGCCTGATCAATTTTGCATTGTAAGTACTGTATGCACCGAACGCTACCGCCAGTATTGCTATTACAGCAGACAATACCGCTGCCTTTTTTATACGGCGTTCCCTATGACGCTGTCGAAGATCGTCATAGCTGCAATGTAAGAGCGGCGCCGCCAAACGCATGATTTCCGTCTTTAATTTTCTATGTATCTCTGCTTTATCTTTCCCTCTTACATCTGCTGCAAGCGGCTCCACCGGATTGCCCTTTTCATCCTCCAGCAATTGTTTCGGAAAAGCCTCGTGTGGTTCACCCTCCACCAGAATCGCCAATACATGTTCCCTGTCGTGCATTTGGATAAAAGTAGATATCTCTTTTTGTACCCAATAAGATTCCGGTGTCCGTGGTGAACAGACGACCAGCAAAAATTCTGATTCTTTTAAAGCAGATTCTATATTATCCCCCAGATCACTTCCGATTGGCAGTTCTTCCTGATCGCGGAATACTCTCTTAATATTTTTTTTGCCTGACTTTTTTGCAATCGCACGGGGCACTTTAAATGTTTCAAGCCCTTTATGCAGTTTCTTTGCTATATAAAGATCAAGTTCTGAATGGCGGTAGCTGATAAACGCATCATACTTCATATTTTTTCCGTCCTAATCTTTGGAATCATTTAGTCTTTTCCATTATACTATTTTATTTTCCAAAAGTCACCCGATAGATGCATACCGATTGAGGGGCAGGGGAGCTGAGTAGGCGAAGCGCATTTTCTATGTTGACATTTGTGGCGGATACACTTATAATGTAGTTGTAGTATAAGATTTTAAAGCAGATAAGAAAGGAAGAAAACTATGAACAAAATTAAGAAACTTGCCACTGTCACACTCGCCGTATTGATTCTCGCTGTGATTCCTGCGGGGGCTTTTGCCGCAGAGCGTCAGGAGGCTGAAACGGCTGCACACACGCACAATTATGTTTATCAGGGCACTGTTTGTACCTATATATCTAATGATGATGCAACACATATAAGAAGAACCTCCAAAGGGTATCAGTGTTCTGTTTGCGGAGAGGTTAAAACTACAGATGGGACAACTGAGAAACAGGTTCATTATATGGGTGCATCTTCTTACACCGGCGAAAACTATCATTCTGGCAGTTTTCACCACGCTAGATATAAGAGTAGCTGCATTCAGTGCGGACATGTCAATTATAAGTGGATAGACTATCAGTGCCCCGGAAACGGCAACTGCATTCTGCCGCAATCCGTTACCCCCGTCCCGGCTGAGAAGTAACCGGAAAATTTGAGGATAGGTATCAGCTATGGCAATCTGGTTTTATGAAAAAACACGGTTAAAGCGCAGTATATGGCAGTCGCTTAGCATGGTGCTTTTGATCGCGCTGCTCTGCGCATTTTCCGGTTTTTTTGAGGGATTTATCCGACAAAAAGAATCTGATATGGACACAGCATATGACAGGATTCCCGTCACGGTGGAGGTGTCCAACCTGACCGGTACGCAGACAGATCATCTGGAAATTGCGGATTACGTAATCGGATATTTCCTTTCAGAGCATTATGCATATGGGGGAGAAGCTCAGGACAGAGCTTTTTCTTCGTATGTCAAGGATGTGAATCTGAAGGCGACGGTCTACTACGGCAGTGAGAGCGGATTTACAGAACAGCAGCGGTTTTCCGGTCTTACGTCCGTTGATGCTGCCGAGGAACTGTCCGAACTTTCCACTACGGTCACCTATTTTTCCGGTTATGATAAGGAGATGTTTTCGTCTTCAGAACAGGTCTGCATGGTGCCGCAAACGATGNTGGATGAACTGACGCCGGATGCGGACGGAAGCTACCGGCTTTCTCTGTCGTTTCAGATGTCCCCGGCAGNCACATCAGAAGCCGCGGTGGAGGAGNANTTTANGGTTGTCGCCGTATATTCGTCAGACNCTGAGACNATCTANTGTCCATGGGACTGCATTGCCGCCATNCAAATGAAATTGGNCGGTATGCTCACAGGAGACAGNCTGTCGGCAACTGTGCGCAACAANCATGAGCTGGACGAGTTCCGNCAGCTTTTGTCCCGGCATTTTGCTGAGGTAGATCCTTCNGGTCATCANAAGGAAATGCTTGATTCTCCGGTGCTNCATTACTATCCGTTTGCGATCACAGTGCATGACGAAACGCTGCGCGATACGNTGAATTCACTGAATCAAAACCTTCAAACACTATACCGGCTGAGACCGGTTTTTGCCGTTATTGAAGTTGTGATCAGTCTCGCCGCCGGCTTCTTTTATATCCATGCCAGACGGCGGGAACTTGCAATTGCCCGTTCGCTTGGNACGAGAAGATCGGANACCNTGGGGATCGTTCTTTTGGAAACAACTCTTTTNTGTGCTGCAGGGACGGNTCTTGGCATTTCAGGAGNTACCTTGCTGCACAGTGCTGCCATNCAGCCTTGGATCATTGGAACNGTTNTGGCAGCCGCAGAAATAAGCGCGGCCTCCGCCTGCCTGACGGNAACCGGAAGGAACGGAACGCGCATATTAAGGGAGGATGAATAACGCAATGTGTGTACTGTCTGCACAAAATATATCGTATTTTTACCGCACAAAATATCAGACGGTGCAAGCCGTCAANGANGTTTCCTGTNATCTGGANGCAGGGNTGCTTCANGCNCTGGTAGGAAAAAGCGGAAGCGGAAAAACAACATTACTTTCTCTTCTGGCAGGGTTAGAGCGGCCGCAGAGCGGGCGNATTCTTGTACACGGCAGGGACCTGAGTGAAATGGATGTCGATCTTTACCGGCGCAGCCANGCATCGGTGATTTANCAAAATTATAATCTGTTTCCGCTGATGACCGTATGTGAAAACGTGATGTANCCCTTGAAGCTAATGAAGAAGTCAGATGCCGAGGCACGGAAATGTGCGCAGGAGACGCTTGCAAAGGTCGGTTTGGGAAGCNGCTANTGGAAACGTCTTCCTGCCATGCTCTCCGGCGGCGAGCAGCAGCGNGTGGCAATTGCCCGCGCATTGGCAATCCATTCAGAGATTATCCTTGCAGATGAGCCNACAGGCAATCTGGATTCTGAAAACAGTTCGCAGATCATTGAACTGCTCTATAAACTTGCCCATGAAGAAGGCTGCTGCGTTCTGGTAGTTACNCACGACCNGGAGATCGCNAAAACGGCTGATGCCGCATTTCGCATGGACAGCGGCAGAATAAAGGAGGATACNGTATGACGCCTTTTACACAGCTTTTGCGTCAGCCGGTGCGGCTGANNGCGGTTATACTTTTNCTAAGCATGACNGCGGCNTTTTTCAGTCTGGGTGCAGGGGTNTTAGTCTCCGCNAAGGCNACGCTGGATGAGATTGAACAANGNTATGTGACGATCGGGGTTCCCACAACGGAAACCAGACNGGTNACGNTGGATNATGACGGACTTACCNTTTCCTACGANGAAAGCATTATAACTGCCGAAATGTGGGAATATTTAGACGNNCTTGCAGAAAAGGGGNCNATCATAAAGGGGGCATATCAGCAAAAATTNATCAGTGCGTACAGTCCGTCGGTCTGTACGGTCACAAGCAGTAAGGAGGACGGNGCNTATCGATGGGNCTTAGANATACCGTATAACGGNGCGATTTTTGCTGTNCGGNTCATACAANTAGATGATACNNACAATGATAAAATNTACGCTGTCGCAGACGCAGGCGGAAGTTTTTTTGCGGNTATCAGCGCAGCGATAGATGAGACTGTCATGCTGCANCCGGATTANGTTACACGTCAAACANTGGANTTTACAGTANAATGCNGCTCCAAGGAGGAATTTGATGCATTGGGCGTCGCACCCGGGAAACGTTTTTTAGTTTATGGGACAGNNTACAGCGACAGNGACTTAGAGCTGCGGACANNNNTGGCGGAANCCTTTCGCTGTTCTGTAGAGGAGATTGATCTGTCCGACATTTCCTATGATTTAACGCCCGATGATTTCCCGNCTGAAGAATTTAGCGGGACAGATCAACCTGTAGCCAAGTACGAAAACGGTGACAGAGCAACTATTATGTATTGGGATCCGGCGAAACAGATTGATACTTGTNGGTTAAGTGTNAGACACGANGCNGGGANTTATTNTNCCGATNTNCNCGCTATTGCGNTAGACGGAACTGATNTNGGGAGATNATGNGACCGATATATTGACGCTTATATGGTTCCTCTGGATACGGACGTGGAGACATTCCTNCAGTCTGAGTCCGGCACTGTATGGCGGGATGCGGTGGAAGAACTGGAAGTTCAGTACCATACATTCAGNGTGATCGGCACGGANCTTTTGGAGAGCATGTACAGTTTT
This sequence comes from Roseburia sp., assembly GCA_014804775.1. GTDB lineage: Bacteria > Bacillota > Clostridia > Lachnospirales > Lachnospiraceae > Roseburia. Next base: position 18,303 of record JAAUZB010000013.1, read on the forward strand.
CATGAGAATGAATCTTTTGTGNCNCAGGGCAGGAGTTTTACAGAGAGCGAATATCAGAGCGGCGCAAATGTGTGCCTGATCTCGGAAGCTACAGCGNTGTCAAGTGGACTGAATGTTGGGGATGAGATCGATCTCTCTTTTTACTGGGGCGCAAATCCGCTAATGGACATATCTGATTCCCAATGGTCATTGCAGCCGCAGCGATATTCACAAAAGGTGGGGCTGTCAGGCAGTCCGCAAACCTATCAGATCGTCGGCATCTACCGTCAGTCTAAGCTGTGGGACACTGGCAGTTACCGGTTTAAACCCAATACCGTATTTGTGCCGAATGCGTCGCTGACAGAAGACTGTTATACNAGCNGGGACGGTGTTTTCTTTACTTTCGTTCTCCAGAACGGAAAAATTCAGGCACTTANGGATGCACTNTCTGAGCAGGGGTATCCAACCGACATTNTGTTTTGCTTTGACAATGGNTATTCNGAAATTGCGGATACACTACACGGCTTTTATGTCAGCGCTGTGCAGCTCTTTNTTGCGGCCTGCGCGACCTGTTTCGCAGCGCTTCTGGTCTATCTGNCACTGTTTGTCCGACGNCAGCGCGGCATCGTCGGTCTTATGCTCTCACTCGGCTCCGGTAAGAAATCTGCCAAAGCTTTTGTTGGAGTAATGACAGTGCTTCCGGTTGCTGNTTCAGCTGNAATCGGAACAGTGATTGGAACACTGCTTATGAACACCACACTGCATCGGGTTTTTCTGTCCTCGGCAGAAGTNATCGGAACGGATTTCAGCAGTGGATCTGCATCGGGTCATGCGTCGCTTGAAGGGATGCTGGTNATACTACCCCACACGGCAATATTGGCTGCGATCGTTTTGATTATATTTTTTTCCATTGCCATATATGTATGCATTAGCGGAATGGTCAAGAAATCTCCTTTAGCTTTGATCCGTAATTCTTGACTTTCCTGTTTTTCCGTGCTAATCTAAGGAAAGTNAAGAAAATAAAGAGAACACGTAGAAAAAGAGAGTACATCTACCGGAACCTTACAGAGAGATTTCCAANCATTTGACCGGATGGAAAATGATTTGCTGAGAGGAAATGGGCAAAGATAGATGGAACATGGCTTTGGAGTGGCAGGACTGAACTGCACAAAACGGCAGATAAGTTCTGACGGGACCGCCTGTTATAGCGGAGGATATTGTATTGTGGATGCTTTGGAGATGTTGATATTTGCCTAAAGCACACAATGAGGGATATCTGCGGAGGCTTGAGCTGCAAGGTTCAGGTGAAAAGAAGTGGTACCACGGGATAGGATTCCCGTCTTCTGGAGACGATAGCTGTCATAGGACATAGCACAGTCGTNCGGAAGACGGGATTTTTTTATCTTATACTTTTTTATATGATGTTGGGGTCAAAAGCCTTGCAGAAAAATGTTGGTCGGCAATTTGCCCTCAATCACTTTAAAGCAAGGCTTTTGTCCCACATCTTTNAGNNTGAAAGGAGAGNAATGATGAGCAAAAAAGGAAAGTTTTATATGACAACGGCGATTGCCTACACATCGGGAAAGCCCCATATNGGAAATACGTATGAAATCGTATTGGCGGATGCGATNGCGAGATACAGGAGACTGGAAGGCTATGACGTATACTTTCAGACCGGAACGGACGAGCACGGACAAAAAATTCAGGAGCGTGCAGAGAAGTTTGGGATTACACCGAAAGAGTATGTGGACAATGTGGCAGGACAGGTGAAAAAGATTTGGGATATGATGAATACCTCATACGACAGCTTTGTCCGGACGACAGACAATGATCATGAGAAACAGGTGCAGAAAATATTCAAGAAACTGTATGATAAGGGCGACATCTATAAGGGAGCTTATGAGGGGCTCTACTGTACGCCCTGTGAATCTTTCTGGACGGAGTCGCAGTTGGTGGACGGCAAGTGCCCGGACTGTGGGCGTGAGGTAAAGCCGGCAAAAGAGGAGGCATATTTCTTTAAAATGAGCAAGTATGCGGACCGCCTGATCGAGCACATCAATACTCATCCCGAATTCATCCAGCCTGAGTCAAGGAAGAATGAGATGATGAACAATTTCCTGCTGCCGGGTCTGCAGGATCTGTGCGTTTCGAGAACATCTTTTTCATGGGGAATTCCGGTAGATTTTGATGTGAAGCATGTCGTATATGTATGGCTGGACGCACTGACAAATTACATCACAAAAGTCGGCTACAATGCAGACGGTAATGCGACAGAGCTATTCCGCAAGAACTGGCCGGCGGAACTGCATTTGATCGGGAAAGATATTATCCGGTTCCACACGATTTACTGGCCTATTTTTCTGATGGCGCTTGGTTTGGAGCTGCCGAAGCAGGTATTTGGACACCCGTGGCTTCTGCAGGGTGGAGATAAGATGAGCAAGTCCAAGGGAAATGTGATCTATGCCGACGATATGGTGAACTTATTCGGCGTAGATGCCACACGNTACTTTGTGCTGCATGAGATGCCGTTTGACAATGACGGAATTATCACATGGGAGCTTGTCATCGAGCGTTTTAACTCGGATCTTGCAAATGTGCTCGGAAATCTGGTCAACCGGACGGTTTCCATGAGCAATAAATATTTTGACGGAGTTGTANGAAGCACCGGCGCAGAGGAAGACGTAGATGCCGATCTGAAGGCAGTCGTTACCGGTGCCAGAGACCGTGTCACCGGGAAGATGGAGGGCCTTCGTGTTGCAGATGCGATTTCAGAGGTGTTTGCGGTCTTCAAACGCTGCAATAAATATATTGATGAGACGGCGCCGTGGGTACTTGCCCGGGACGAGGCAAAAAAAGACCGCCTTGCCGAGGTGCTCTACAATCTGGTGGAGTCAATTACGATCGGAGCGTCTCTGCTGCACAGCTTCCTCCCGGAGACGGCGGAGAAGATTGCGGGACAGTTAAATACCGACCTCCGCGGCTTTGATGATCTTGACCGCTTCGGACTGTATGAAAGCGGAAAAAATGTGGTGGAAAAGCCGGAAATCTTATTTGCACGCCTGGATCCGAAGGATGTGATGCCGAAGGTAGAGGCAATACAGGAAGCGCAGAGAAAGGAATTCGAAGAAGAACAGAGAGCGTTAGGTGAAGTGCCGGAGGCAGATGTGGACACAGCATCTTCCGCAAAGGAANCTGTCATTGACATAGANCCGAAGGAAGAGATCGAATATGACGATTTTATGAAGATGCAGTTTCAGGTNGGTGAGATCATCTCCTGCGAGGCAGTTNCAAAGTCCAAAAAGCTGCTCTGCTCTCAGGTCAAAGTCGGNAGCGAGGTAAAACAGATNGTATCNGGNATCCGCAAATATTATACGCCGGAGGAAATGGTCGGCAAAAAAGTGATGGTGCTCGTCAACTTAAAGCCTGCTAAACTGGCAGGAGTCCTTTCGGAGGGAATGCTGCTTTGTGCGGAGGACGCAGAGGGTAATCTTGCGCTTATGACCCCGGAAAAGGCAATGCCTGCAGGAGCAGAAATATGCTAAAGGTCAGAAAGTATCTGATCGAAGCGGTCATTGTATTTGCAGCTTTTCTGGTCTATTTTAGCCTTTCCTGTGTGCTTCCGATGAAACAGGCACCGGATGAATATATGCGGTATATGGTTCCTGAGTATATATTCAGATATCACCGTCTTCCGGTCGGAACGGAGCTGGCAGTCAGAGACGGTGCATGGGGTTTTTCCTATGCATTCACGCCGTATCTGCCGTCTATTGTGGGGGCAGGTCTGATGTATATAGCAGCTTTTTTTAGTGAAAGTCCTAAGGTCCTTTTGGTGGCATGCCGCTTTGTAAGTGTCGCGGCGGCCACAGGGACTGTCTGGCTTGCGTTTCGGATCGGACGGAAGTTATTCGAGGAAAATAGGAGCCGGATCTTATTTGCAGTGTGTATCGCTTTTCTGCCGCAGTTTGCATTTCTGGCATCTTACTTAAATAATGATGCGTTTGCTGCGTTTACCGCGATGCTGATTTTTTATGCGTGGATATATGGGAGGGAAACACATTGGAGTTATAGGAGCTGCCTTTTGCTGTCAGCGGCGATCGGGTTGTGTGCACTGACTTATTATAATGCATACGGATGGATCCTTTGCAGCGTTATTTTTTTCTTTGGTTCTGTATGGCAGGACAAGGCGATTGAAGGTAAGTGGAAACATGCGATTTCGCGCGGTTGTGTGATCGCACTTCTGGTAATGCTGATCGCGGGTTGGTTCTTTGTCCGCAATGCAGTTTTGTATGACGGGGATATCCTTGGTATGCGGACGATGTATGCGGAGAGTGAGCTGCATGCAGCGGAGGGATATAAGCCGTCACAGCGCCTTCTTTATGCGAAGGCGGGGTTGCCGGTATGGTCTATGCTGCTCGACACGGAGTGGATAAAAGACACGTCGGAAAGTTTTTTTGCAGTTTTCGGGTATACGAGTATATACACATATCACATCATATATATCCTGTATTATATTTTTATCATAGCGGGTATTTTGCTTTTCTTTTACGGAGTCATTGGGAAAAAGGAAAGGCGGCCGGACTTCCTGCTGTACGTGTGCTGCGGACTTTGTCTGTTGATTCCGCTGGCACTGAGTATTCGCTATTCCTATGCAATTGATTATCAGGCACAGGGGCGTTATCTGATGTCAGGATTACCTGCTCTGGCATTTTTTGTATCGCGTGGATACGGTTTTGCGGACAAGTGCCCGGAACAGAAGCGGGGATGGCTGCCGGCTGCGGCATCCGTTGTGTGGCTGGCGCTCTTTGCGATCGTTTTTGGAACAACAATGCTTCCGGAATTGTATGTCGGAGTTTAAGGAGGGGAAGGAAATGATTTTTGAGACGCATGCACATTATGACGATGAACAGTTTTCAGAGGACAGGGATGCGCTGATTTCCTCGCTGCCTTCTCAGGGAATCGGAAGAGTGATCAACGTGGGAGCATCCATAGAGTCAACACGCAGTTCCCTGAGCCTGTCAGAGACATATGATTTTGTATATGCGGCTATCGGTGTCCACCCAAGTGAGACTGCTGATTTAAATGAGGATAGCTTCGTCTGGCTGAGAGAACAGACAGCGCATGAGAGAACGGTGGCGATAGGAGAGATCGGTCTTGACTATTACTGGGATAAGGAGCCGGAAGTTCAGGAACGGCAGCGGTACTGGTTCAGACGACAGTTAGAGCTGGCGAAAGAGAGCAGGCTTCCGGTCATCATACATTCCAGAGATGCGGCAGAGGATACGATGGAACTGATAAAGGATGACGGACGGGACGTGTGCGGTGTGATCCACTGCTATTCCTATTCGCCGGAGCTGGCGAAGGAATTTGTCAGGCTGGGTTACTATATTGGAGTTGGCGGAGTTGTCACTTTTAAAAATTCCAAGAAGCTGAAAGAGACCGTACAGCAGATCCCTCTGGAAAGGATTCTGCTTGAGACGGACTGCCCTTATATGGCACCGGAACCCTTTCGGGGAAAGCGGAACAATTCGGCATATCTGAATTATGTCGCAGACAAAATAGCAGAGCTTCGGGGCATCACCGCCGAGGAGGTAGAGCAGGTGACATGGGAAAATGCGATGCGGCTGTTTACCCGGATAAAATGACCGCTGTTTTACAGAAATCTCGAAAGCTCCGGCGTGTCCGCCCAATAGCGTTTTGGAATCAGCTGCATTTGTAAACCCGGGTTCTTGCGGGCTTCAATCGCAATATGGTCAAAAAAGGCAAGCCATAATTTACGGTATTTCAGTTCGTCGCTGGAGTACCGTTTTAATTTGTCCTCGTCGAGATCGCTGGCGTCCACCAGAACATAATTCATGGAAGCTTTGTGAACGGATACCATGCGGTGAGTGTGGTCGTATATCATGAAATTTTCCTGGGGAAGTCGGTCGACAAAATGCTCGGATATATATGGGAGCACGTGATCCTTTGGGTGAATGGATGCAAAGAGCACGCCGTTCTCCAGCTCGCTGAAACGCAAAAATTCCAGATGGTGACAGGCTTCACGGTTGGTGGCACGGCACAGCTCAAAGACGCGGTAGACACAGGGTTCTCCCAGTGAGAGCAGAACTTTGCGTCCGTTTCCGGTGGCAAGCGCTAGCAAAACGGTTTCATAGATGGCATCTGCCTTGTCCATTTTTTGGTCGGAATGGATCTCTCCGGACATGGCCGCCTGATATATGGTTTCGTAAAACTGTCTGCCAAAACGTGTCGTCAGAGTCTGAATTACCTTTTGGGCTTTTTCTGCGGAAGGGGACACGGAAATATATTCGGAAAAAAGCGTGTAATTTTCCGGTTCACCCGTCATAAGACGAATATTGCGGTGCCCCAGCTTGCTCGAGCACGCGTCGTAGACCCCGGTGAGGATTCCTTCGAGACTGTCTTCACATACAAAAATATACATAGGTAAACTCCATTCATGATAAAATAATCTCTCGCTGTTCGGACACGGATGAAAAAGGCATTCCCGTGTCAAAAAGGGAGATCTGGCGGTAGCTGCTCTCACGGATTTCCCGGGGTATCTGCGTGCGGTCCGACATGAGTGCCGAGCAGATATAATCTTCTTCCAGCCGGGTGTTGTACATCATTTTTCCGGAGCAGGTGATAAAGTAAAGCGCACGCTTTAAGACGACGCCGATTTTTTTGAGATCGGGAAAGTCCAGCCGGTTCTGGCGTCTGGCATCTACGATGCGTTTCGCGGATTTATAACCGATGCCGGGGACCCGAAGCAAGGTATGATAGTCGGCACGGTTTATTTCAACCGGAAAGCGCTCCAGATGGCGCAGCGCCCAGTCACATTTCGGATCAAGATAAATGTTGAAGTCAGGACGGTCCTCGGACAGCAGCTCATCCACCTGAAACTGATAATAACGCAAAAGCCAGTCCGCCTGATAAAGCCTGTGCTCCCGTAAAAGCGGCGGTCCGCCGGGAAGAACCGGAAGATTGGAATTGTGGTTCACATTGGTGAAAGCAGAGTAAAATACTCTTTTCAATCCAAAATTACGGTAAAGCGCATCTGCAACACTCATGATCTGGTAGTCGCTTTCCGGTGTGGCACCGATGATCATCTGTGTACTCTGTCCGGCAGGCACGAATCTGGGAGACTGCCGGTAAACAGTAAGTTCATTCCTGTTTTCCACAATGCCGTTCTGAATCTGCCGCATAGGTTTTAAGATCGTATTTCTTGACTTGTATGGAGCGAGTTTTTTCAGGCCGTCTGCGGTAGGCAGTTCGAGGTTGACGCTCATACGGTCAGCGAGGTATCCGGCCTTCTCAATCAATGCGGGATCAGCGCCCGGAATGGCTTTTACATGAATATATCCGTTGAAATGGTGGACATTGCGCAGCTTATAAAGTGTCTGATAGATCAGATCCATAGTATAATTTGGACTGATGAGGATTCCGGAACTCAAGAAAAGCCCTTCGATATAATTTCTGCGATAGAACTCCATGGTGAGATCGCAGACTTCATCGGGGGTGAAGGACGCCCGCTCCACATCCGAATTACAGTTGTTCTGGCAATAGGCACAGTTGAAAATACATTCATTTGTAAATAATATTTTTAAGAGGGAGACGCACCGCCCGTCTGCGGCAAAAGCGTGACAGAGACCGGAAGAAAGGCAATTGCCCATATTCTTGCCGTCGCCTTTGCGGTCCACGCCGCTGGAGGTGCACGCCACGTCATATTTAGCTGCATCAGCGAGGATGGAGAGCTTTTGCATCAAGGACATATTCTGCTGAATCTTCAAGTGTCATGCACCTTCCTTTCTAATANTCATACACAGAACGGATGTTCGAACTAAGAATANCACAGAAAAGGAAAAAATGCAACAGAAAAATCGAACATTTGTTTGAATGGACAAACAATNAAAAAAAGTTTATACTTATAAGACAATAGTTGGAAGCATTTGGGGGATAACAGGATGAACAAAGAGCAAAGGATTGCTAGTTCGAGTGACAAAAAAGTAAAAAAAAGGAATGCCAAGTCATATCTNTCAATGTTTATGAGCGTGCTTATGCTGCTCACTTCTGTTGATTATATGCAGATACAGGCACAGGAAGTAGATGCCGGAGAAGCTGCAATGAGCACTGAGATTGAGGAAAGCACAGAAGCAATAGNTGATGCAGACAATACTGAAATCCCGGAAGAAGCTGTCGGAAACGGGGANACAGAAGAATTAGAAGAAATAGAATCGACAGAGGAAATAGAATCGACGCAAATTCCGGAAGAAGTTCCGGATGAGATTCAGTTTGTAAANACANCTGAGGGAGCTGTTGTTCTTTCCTCTTTTGAACCGNTGTCAGAGACGGAATCCCATATGGTACTTGAGGAAAAAGGAACATTGGAAGAAGTTCTTTTGATGATGCCATCAGCGCTAAAAGCCTATGCGCTTGTCTATATGGGAGAAACCGAAACTGATCTGCAGGAGTTAGAAGTTCCTGTAAGCTGGGAGTGCAGGGAAGATTATGANNNCACAGANCTGGAAAGCTATGTTTTCCTGCCAGAGTGGGATAATACNGCTTATTATTATGAATNNGGTANTCCGGTTATCGTGGTGAGCATCGCCGAAGGAACGAATGANGGTGAGGTGGCTACACAGGAGGAGCTGCAGGCTGCTCTTGCTGTGGGAATGCCTGAGATTACATTAACTGAGGATATTGCCTTGACCGATACATTGACGGTGCCGGCATCTGCGGANACGGTACTGGACGGAAACGGATTTTCNCTGAAGCGGGGGACGGACGAAANTGGCGTCTTCACAGGANCNATGATTTACCTCGGCGGTGAGGATTACGCGGAAAAAGATTACGGAAAACTGNCGCTTACTGATATCTGCATAGACGGAACTANNCCNGANGACCGTGCTGATTCTTCGGCAATCATCAATTTTGGAAGTCTGATTCTGGATGAGGGAGNNGTCATNCAGAATAATACAAATTACGGTTCGTATCANCCTGATGCAAAAATAGACGCGCNGATCCGNGNTTATGGCGGNGGTATACAGGTGTACGGTGATCTGCAGGTGACGGAGCGCGCTCTGATCNCCGGAAANTTNGCGGATGNGTTTGGAGGNGGCGTTTATCTGGAANATGGCGCACNGCTTTATCNTCTNNGCGGATGTTATTNNTGGCAAANCNTGTGGCGGAAGGTANAGGGTNTGGAGCGGATCTNTACGCNGCAAGCGGAAGTACTGTTTTTTATGACTCNNCNNTNGACATGGANAAAGAGGNNTTNTACATCTGNGAAGGNNCANANCTCATCTGTCTGCAGGCAGCNGTCGAAGAATATGCCGAAACNGAANTNNCGGATGAAGAGNTCAGGAANGACGNGAANGTTGAAGTNTATGTAAGNGTTGCGGAAGGGAGCGGATACAGNCCCGCACAGNTGACAGAGATTGAAAATAAGCTTGNGGCNCTGGGATATTCGGTGATNTCTNAGAGNACAAATATTGATGTNACGGATTTTCGGGANTGGTATGTGTTNGACCATTATGATACGNANGNAAANTGCTGGGGACNNGATNNCGACGNAGACGGTGTGCCGGATGAGTGGAATGNACGTTATGGAGGTAATCCAAGNAGNAANTATTATCCTTATANNGAANNNAATNNTNNNNCTTATGACTATATATACGATGATGAAGGCAANCNTGTGANGGATGCCNAAGGCAATCNTNTNNGTGGTCNGGTAGTACCANAAAATCCTGNNTATACGNTTGCTGATTGGCTGGNNAGCNATGAATATTATAGTAAATATAGNAGAACNNTGTGTTTAGCACANTTTAANGAGCATATNTATCAGGGNATGCANAANGGGCATCCTATGATGACTTTTGCAGGATATGGGATGTCGTCAAATGTGGATTTTATGTTCTATGATCCGGAGTCTAACGGTGAAAAAGTGGTGGATTTTGACATANATTCTTCTNTGGTAAATACTCATACNCTGGCGGGGGCAGGATTTTTAGTTAATACCGGCATAAAAGACAATAAGCTGTATGGCTATCTGGTATATTATGATAGCTTTAGTTACTCTAGCGCAGGGGCTTACCCGACTAATTTGTCTATTTATAAATTAGATGGAATTGATGTAGACAGTTTTCATAACGGATTCTATGATTTGAAGAGTTCAAAAGATATTTTGGATTCGGCAATAGCGACATACAGTATTTCTTCTTCCAATTGGAACAAAGAGATGAGCGTTCAGATTAATATAACGCCTAATAAGATTGAAGTCAGGCAGCAGCCGAAAAACGCACCGACCAGTATTGGTCAGATTGAACCGGTGTTGTCAAANGAGATAGATGACGCAGGTTATAGTGGTTTTGGGCCGTTGGTGGCTTATGCATATCATAATTGCGAGTGGGCTAGCAGTTTTACCTACTCTAATATAGCGATGTACTATACCAACCCGACACAAGAGGGGCAGAATATGCTCCAATCGTTAGAGCTGGCGGATTTTACACAGGAAGGAACACAAAAATATTTTGTAAATCTTTTTGGCAGTTCAGGTCTGGATTACAATAACGCAAGCGTTGAAGCAGGTCTGTATCAGGAATACCTGAAACTGATGCAGGTGGAAGGTGTCGCGTTGATCACGGACAGAGATACGCCTTTTGAGGAATACCTCGGGGAAAGCGGAAATGCTGGGTCAAACCTTTGCGAGGTAGACAGAGGCTTGTCCATTGATGAGCTGGTAGCACGTATTAAAGAATATGTAGATCAACAGACTACTACATATATACANAATAAGCTGCAGCCGGATGAGGGCGGTGAAGGACTTATAAATGCAAGCCCTAAACAGTCTGTGGGAAACTGTTGGCTCAAGGCTGTAACAGATAACCAGCAAATTCGGACAATATGGGGGGATTCGCTTACAGATGACGGATATGCAATCCAGATAATAGACGATATTTCATATTATTATGGAGACAAGAGCGGTGCTACGGCGTCTTATGAAATCTTAAAGCCGGGGAGTTCCGGTTACGAAACATTATCTGCTGCAAGCTTTGTTGTAGGAAACAATTCGGACGAATGGCCGACGGGACAGTATACGGTTCGGCAGACGATAAGCAGCTCCATCGGTGAAGCAACTGTACATGGATATGCATATTTTACCGTGAAGAGAAATGACAGTGTCGAGCAGGGACATACCCACACATGGGGTGAATATACGGTGGATGTGGAACCAACCTGTACGGAAGACGGTCATGAGTACAGAGAGTGTAAAACTTGTGGAGAAAAACAGGAGACGAAAGTTCCGGCGCTCGGACACAGTCCCGAAGAGAAATGGAGNAGCAATGAAACAGACCACTGGCATGCTTGCGAGGTCTGCGGAGAGAAGCTTGATACAGAATCCCATGAATTTGGGGAGTGGATNACAGACAGCAAACCAACTTGTACCGAAGAGGGCCATAAGTACAGAGAGTGCAAAACTTGCGAAGAGAGACAAGAAGAGAAAATTCCGGCATCCGATCACAGCATGAAAGAGGAGTGGGAACACAATGAAACAGATCACTGGCGTATCTGCAGCAATTGTGGAGAGAGATTTGATGTAGCTGCCCATAACTTTGAAGAATGGGTAACAGATAAAGATGCAACGGAAGATGAGACAGGAGCAAGACATAGGACTTGCGATACATGTGGATATGAAGAGTATGGGACGATTCCGACGGTTTCTCATGAACATGATTTCAAAGAAGGGTTTTACAACGAAACGAGCCACTGGCGTGAGTGCAGATGCGACGAGAAGGCTGACGTGGAATCACACAGTTTTGAAGAGTGGATAACGGATCGGTTGGCATCAGAAGATGAGGACGGAGAAAAGCATCAAACATGCAGTGCTTGCGGATATACTGAGCGCGAGTCAATACAGTTTGGAAATCTGACCAAGCGGGAGGACTGTGGCGAAAACGTACCGCCGACAGTGATCGCTACGCAGTTGCCGGATCTGGCTGCAGCGGTGCTGCAAGGCGAAGAGAGGAATGTATTAGGAAACGGGTCGGACATAACAATTGTGCTTACAGTAGACGATGCGGACGACACTGTCAGTGAGGAAGATAAAGCTGCTGTCGCATCACAGATGGACTCATACAAATTAGGGCAGTATTTTGATGTGAATCTGTATAAGGAGATGAATGGCGGGAGTGTTCAGGTTACCGAGACCGACAGTGAGATAAGGATTGTCATGACGATTCCTGACAGATTTGAAAATATGGATGAGAATGCATCCAGAAATTTTGCGGTCATCAGAGTACATGACGGCGATGCTGTCATTCTGGAAGATCTGGATTCGGAGGACAGTACGGTTACGATAGATACAGACCGCTTCTCAACCTATGTGCTTGTGTATGCAGATAAAGAGGAGGAGAAGAATGCCGCAGTGATTCCTGTTAGTACTGTAAATAAAAAAGATGACCAGATCAAAGATGATGTTAATCATGTGGAAACTGTCAGCGCGCGTGATCTTCCCGAAGGACAGCGGGATCCGGAACCGAGGACCAGCCATACTTCCCATATTGAACTGTACGCAACGATTGCTTTGATCACGGGACTTTCATACCTGATGCTTATGTTCACCAGCGAGCGCGGAATGACAGAGAAGAAGAAGAAAGAACTGATATCACTCTTGATCGAAGGGGCGAAGGAGGGAGGAGTGCTGTGCAGGATACTTGCATTCGCAGGGATTTTTGTGCTTCTTGCATATTACCACAGCATTGGTAAACAGGTAACGGAGGAGTGGACACCGGTTTGCGACGGAGACTATTAAAGGCTGTACATCTTAGCATAATGGCGATATGTCTGATTCTTATTGCCCGAGAATATTTTTTGTCAATGGAGCACAGAAATGAGCAGAAGAACCTAAAGGCGATCTTTAGAGCGGAAGAAAATTTGCCTCCAAACGGGACGGAAACAGACATTTTGCCGGATTCTGCTTCTGATATGACAGCAGAGCCGGTTATGCAGGAACGCTTTAAAATACTTTATGAAGAAAACAGTGATCTGGTGGCATGGCTATCCATAGACGGTACGGTCATTGATTATCCTGTCATGCAGTGCGAGGATGATGAATATTATCTGCATCATGATTTTTACGGGAACGAGGATAAGTACGGCTGCCTGTATGTAAGAGGTAAAGCTGATATCAACACTGGAACTAACTTCGTCATATACGGACATAATATGAGAGATGGCTCAATGTTTGGAGATTTGGATTTATATAAGCAGGAGAGTTATTATTTGGAACATCCTCTGATTTCGTTTGACACGCTATATGATGAGTATACCTATGAGATCATAGCGGTGTTTTTATCCCAAATCTATAATTCAGATGATGAGGTATTTAAATATTATCAGTTTTATGAAGCAGATACGGAGGAAGAATTTGACTATTTTTACAAGAATATCAAAGAGCTTTCCTTGTATGATACAGGAGTCACAGCAGAGTTTGGAGATGTATTTCTGACACTTTCCACCTGTGCTTATCATGTAGACGATGGGCGGTTTGTGGTAGTGGCTAAGCGAGTGGGATGCTGAAAGCGAAAGGAGCAACGCATGGAGGAAGATATTTTGGCACAATTTCCAGACAGGGAATCTTTTGACAGATTTTGGAATGAGAATTATGTTCCCGTGACCTATGAGGATGTGAAGGAGATATTCGAAGATTTTGTGAAGTCGGCGGGCGGACATATTTTTATTTCCGATTACGAGGAAAAGGGATGTATAACAAAGCAGGATTTTAAGGAGAATCTGACACAGGAGGCACAGTTTACATTTGAAGATGNGCTGACGGAGGTATTTTATGACAAAAACCCCGAGCTCTACGAGACTGCCTTTGCGATCTATGAGGAAGCACAGATGTCCGGAGAGNGTGATGCTTCGGCAGCGCAGATTTTTCATGAGACCTTTCGCGCGTTATATGCAGAGTTTTTGGACAGACTTTTTGATGAGGTGCTGGCTTAATGGCAACGCTAGGAATACCACAGAATACCATTGCGGTATTGCAGAAATACAAATTTAATTTTCAAAAAAAATATGGGCAGAATTTTTTGATCGATACGGGTGTGATCGACAGGATCATAGAGGCTTCCGGAATCACGAAGGAAGATTTTGTGCTTGAGATTGGACCGGGGATCGGAACGATGACACAGTATCTCTGCGAGCGTGCAGGAGAAGTTGTGGCGGTCGAGATTGACAGAAACCTGATCCCAATCCTCTCTGAAACGTTGGCGGAATATGATAATGTGACAGTGCTGAACGAAGATATCCTAAAAGTAGATATCAACGCTTTGGCATGGGAGCATACAAAGGGGAAGCCGATCAAGGTGGTCGCAAATCTTCCTTATTATATTACGACACCGATTATCATGGGATTGTTTGAGAACCGTGTTCCCATTGACAGCATTACGGTCATGGTGCAAAAGGAAGTGGCAGACCGCATGCAGGTCGGACCGGGAACCAAGGATTATGGTGCGCTGTCGCTGGCAGTGCAGTATTATGCGAAACCGGAGATCATTACCAGAGTTCCCCCGAACTGTTTTATTCCGAGACCCAGTGTGGGGAGCGCAGTGATTCGACTGACCGGGCATAGCGAGGCGCCGGTCCATGTGGAAGACGAAAGTCTGATGTTTCGTGTGATACGGGCTTCCTTTAATCAGCGAAGAAAGACATTGGTCAATGCACTAAATAATGCACCGGGCATTTCGCTTGAGAAAGAACAATTACAAAAGAGCTTGGAGGAACTTGGCGTTCCGGCAACTATAAGGGGTGAAGCGCTCAGTTTAGAGCAGTTTGCCGAACTTTCCAATATCATTGGGAAGAAAATAGGAAAGCAGAGAGCCAATATGGAGGATGAGAATGGACAGTAATCAGAACAGATGGGAACAGAATCAGGAGTCGAAGGAACAGCCGCGTACATATGGGGAGGAGTCCCGGATGTACCAAAATCAGGCGAATTACGGACAGCAGTCAAACTACGGACAGCCGAACTATAATCAGCCGCCAAATTACGGACAGCAGAATTATACCCAGCAGCCGAATTACGGGCGGCCAAACTATACCCAACAACAGAATTACGGACAGCCGAACTATACCCAGCAGCCGAATTACGGGCAGCCGAACTATACCCAGCCTCCATATTACGGACAGCCGAATGCAGGAGGATACTACAATGCACCTGAACCTCAGCACGGTCCGGTAACGAATGTATTTTGCTACATTCTTCTTGTGATCATGCCGCTGCGCATTACACTGGCAATGATCAATCTGAGAGAGATGTATTCTTCAATAACTCCCTCCAGCATTAAGACCGGAAGATATATGAGCGATATGATGAGTGGAGGATATATGATGATGTCGCTGGTCTCTTCCCTGCTTTCTATTGCTTTTTTGGTATTTATCATTATTGACATTGTAATGGTGTACAGGCAGAATTATAAAATTACGGGTCTGATTTTATTTGCGATCTTTTTAAATCCGGGATATTTTCTCTGGAGGACACATATTCTGGGAAAAAACAAGACCGCAGCGATTATCTATACGGTTGCCTATACGCTATTAATGGTGTCTTACTGGGTTTATTCATTTTACTCTGCCTTCGAAATGACATGGCGTATGATGGGAATGTATTAACAGTGAATGTAAAAGTTGAATGAAAAATTTCCTTGTTTCATATATTAAATGGACAAGGAGATTTTTTTATGAAAAAAAAGCTGGAAAAAAGAATCAATCTTTTTCTGTCCGCAGTAATTGTTTTGATCCTGTTGCCGCTTTTGCTTACCATTTTTATGCAGCGGATGGAACTTTCCAATCTGATTTCCGGAATGCCGCAGGGGACAGAGGAGGTCACGGCACAGATTGGCCAGGAGAATGAAAATGATGCGGAAACGGAGGCGCGCCTGATCGGTATTGTCGCAAAGGAGATCAGCGCAGGCAGCAGCAAAGAGGCGATCATGGCACAGTGCGTGATCGCGCGCACAAATCTTTATGCCGCACAAAAGACAGGGACGGCAGAGCCGGAAGCTTTGGAGATTGAGGAGATGGAAGCGCTATGGGGAGACAGCTTTCAGAGCGTATACCGCAGAATGGAGGAATGCGTGGAGCGTACTGCGGGACAGGTTCTTGTCTGGAAAGGCGATTACATTTATGCGGCGTATCATGCCATCAGTGCCGGACAGACGCGGGATATGTCGGAGTTATACGCTGATTCGGATATGCCGTATCTCACAGGGCAGATCTGTGTGGACGATACGGCAGCAGAAGGGTATCTGGCAGTTTATTATTATGAAGAGAGTGAATTTGCGCAGCGGTGCAGAGAGTACTTTCCGGAAGCATTTTCGGAAGAGGTCTCGGAGGAGATCGAAGTAACAACACGGGATCATGCCGGATATGTTCTGGAAATAAAGTTGGGAAACAGTACCTGCAGCGGAGAGGAGTTTCGCGACAGGTTCGGTCTGAACTCTGCCTGTTTTACGGTAACAAAGCTTGAGGATCAGATACGCATTGTGACAAAGGGACTGGGGCATGGATTTGGTTTGAGCCAGTATTCGGCAGAGTGTATGGCATCTGAGGGCTGGGATTATCAAAAAATACTTGAGTTCTTTTACCCGGGTTCAGAGATACAGGCGGCAGAAAAGGTCAAATAAAGGATTTTTTACACATAATAGTATAAACCATCCAAATCAGGCAACACTATAGATAAAAATAAACGATATGGATGGTGAATGAAGATGAAAAAGAACGGATGGACCGCTGCACTTCGGCGGAAACAATATGTCATTGCAGGTGCACTGGTTGTAGTAGCTGCGATTGGCACTACGGTATATTACAGTAATACACAGGAAAAAGAGCGACAGCAGATGGAAGCA
Source organism: Roseburia sp. (assembly GCA_014804775.1). Classification (GTDB taxonomy): domain Bacteria; phylum Bacillota; class Clostridia; order Lachnospirales; family Lachnospiraceae; genus Roseburia. Next base: position 35,183 of record JAAUZB010000013.1, read on the forward strand.
GAGCTGGCACAGGAAATGAATCAGCAGTCGCCAGAGTGGCAGGGGCTGGCAGTAGAGGAGGGCACAGAGGAGGCTGCCGAGGCATCGGCATTTATACCGCCGAAGGCAACGGAGTCAACGGAGACGGCAGAGGTTGAGAAGGAGAGCCAGTCCAAGACCAGAAAAGTGACAGAAAAGACCGTGACGGAGGCAGAATCGGAGACGGAGACAGAGACAGAACAGGACACCTCCACAGATACCTCCGCCGAGGCCGAAGTACTGCATTTTGCTCCGGAAGACGGTATGAACTGGCCAATGGAAGGGAATGTTATTCTAAATTACAGTATGGATGCAACCACATACTTTCCGACGCTTGACCAGTACAAATATAATCCTGCGATCATCATTTCCGGCGATGTGAACAGCAAGGTGTACTCAGTGGCACGGGGAAAAGTTACAAAGATTGAAAACGACCCGGTGACTGGATGCACAATGACAGTTGAACTTGGCGATGGCTATGAGGCGGTCTACGGACAGCTCAAGGAGCTGAACTTCGAGGTTGGAGATTACGTGGAGGCGGGACATGTTCTGGCGTATGTAAGCGAGCCTACCAAATATTTTTCCGTCGAGGGAAGCAACCTGTATTTTGAGCTGCTAAAAGACGGAACGCCGGTAGACCCGGTAGATTATTTTGAATCGTAAAAAACAGCGATAAGAGGAAACATTTTTTTGAAGCTTCATAATATATACTGTGACAGGAAAAACCGCAATCGAAAATTCACATTTTCACAAAGGAGCGGTAGAAATCACAGTAAAATATGAGTGAGGTACTTTCATAGTCGATTGCTTTGTAATAGGTAAATGCCCAGACCTGACACTATCAGGTTTTGGGTTACATAATGATTCACAGGAAGCCATCGGCTTTTTCTTCATCAAATCTTAAGCTTTTGCTATCTTTTAACTTCATAAACATTCCAGTACAATGAAATCATGCAATGGAATATGATCATAGAAATGCAAAGGAGCAGAAAATGTACAACATACTGGTATGTGACGATGAAAGGGATATTGTATCTGCGCTGAAAATTTACCTGAAGGCCGACGGGTATCAGGTTTTTGAGGCCTATAACGGACAAGAAGCGGTGAGAGTGATGAATCAGGAGGAGATCCATCTTGTGCTCATGGATATTATGATGCCGGTAATGGATGGGATATCTGCGATGGTCAAAATACGCGAGATCAGCAATGTTCCTGTCATTCTTCTAACTGCGAAAGGAGAGGATACGGATAAGGTACTGGGGCTTACCGTCGGTGCAGATGACTATGTGACAAAACCTTTTAATCCTGTGGAACTGCAGGCGAGGGTTAGGTCACAGCTGCGGCGTTACATGCAGCTTGGAGGCGGCAATGTGCATAGTGATGTGCTCTGTATCGGGGGAATTGAACTTGACGACCGAACTAAGGAAGTGACTCTGGACGGAGAAAAGGTTGCGCTTACAAGAACGGAATACGATATCTTAAAACTTTTAATGACACATCCGGGGCAGGTCTTTTCACCGAATCAGATTTATGAAAGTGTTTGGAAGGACAATCCTTATGGAACAGAGAATACAGTTGCCGTACATATACGTCATTTGCGTGAAAAGGTGGAATACGATCCGGCAGAGCCGCGTCATCTGAAGGTAGTCTGGGGGCGCGGATATAAGATGGAGGGTTAGAATGAAAGGAATAGAGAAGCTAAAGGGATACATCAGCGTCAAATTTGCGGCATGGGTTGCCCTTACGCTGTGCGGAATTATTTGTGCGGGAAGTGTTGTGGCGATTTTATGCTTTATTGATATGGGAGTGTATGAGCAGACTGAGAAGGAAATGCGGCAGGATTTGTTTGAAGCTGCAAGTGACAGATACAGTATTCAGGCTTTGGCGCAGATGACACAAAATATCGATAAAGATAAGAGAATAGATGCATTTTCTGATACGAAATTCCGCTATGGAATAATCAGAGCGGATAACATAGATGACATAGATCTGAACGATCCTGAGGTGTACATCGAGAGGAATTTTACACAGGAGGTGGCGTTGGCAGATCTGTATACGGTGCAGATGCCAATCTCTGCCAATACAACGTTTCGGTGTGCCAGAACAATATTTGATCACTATGGGATTTACGAAGAAGAACCTGCATCGGAATATGTTGGAGTACCGGTCAATGCGGTGGGATACAATATCGCGACAGGGATTTTTTACTACATATGCGATCAGGAATATTATCCAGTGCATAATGTGATTGTCTTTTTTTCTGAAGAAGATGGAGACGGCAGAGAGCTGCATCTTGAATATGATTACGAATGGAACATGTACCGAAATCAGGCACGGGAGGCGTTGGGAAAACTTCCTGATGTAGCGGATGCGGATCGGTGGAAAGTACAGTGGCGGGAGATGATTGCCACGAAAGAAAAGGATGGCGGGCTGGCAGACTGGCTGATGTTGCAGCCATACGTGACGTTTGATATGCTTGATAGCACGAATTACAGTTATGGCTCGTGGGATAGGATATGTCTGGACGGCGAATTCATAGAGCCAGAGGAGATACAGGAGATTATTGCGGGGGAGATGAACATTACAGACGTGTCGGATTATTACTATGATGGGACGACCCGGTCTGTTTGTGTCAACAGCAATCCGGAAGTTTTGCCCGAATCTTACTGGGTGGTTTCTATTCTTCCTGAAAATATGGGGACAAGTCTCGACAGCAGTGATCTGTTTGTTCAGGCAAATACAGTAGTCTCTATTATGTATACGCTTCGCTACAGCATTTATGTAATCCTCCTGCTTTCTTTTGGATTGGGTATTCTTTTGCTCGCTTTTCTGATCCGTGCGGCAGGACACCGGAAGGGAACAGATGAGATTGTGACGACATGGCTGGATCAGATCCCGCTTGATATCTATTTATGTGCTGCCGGTATGGCAGAAGTGACTATGCTGATATTTATGTCAGAAATATGTTATAATTTGGAGCGGACATATCCGCTATGTGGAGTAACTGGCCTATTGATGTTCTGGCTGGCGGTACTCTCCGTGTTGACTCTGGCGGTCCGGGGAAAAACGGAGCGTGTGTGGAAAAACACAGTAGTATACCGGATTCTGCGGTGGATCGGAAAAGGAACCGGGTTTTTAATTGGTAATCTTCCAATTTTCGGTCAAGTGCTGATTGCCCTTGTTGTCATCTTTGGCATGGAGCTTCTGTTGACAGTATTGCTTTATGAGGGCGGCGCCTGGGGAGTATTGTTTTGGCTGTTGGAAAAAGCAGCGATTACAGCTTTCGTACTTTGGGTGGTTTATCAGCTGCATATTCTGGTCGAAGGTGGCAAAAAGCTGGCGGAGGGAGATCTGAAATATCAGGTAGATACCGGCAGAATGTTCTGGATATTTAAAGAGCATGCAAAGAATTTGAACAGCATCGGGGAAGGGATGTCTCTGGCCGTGGAAGAGCGGATGAAAAGTGAGCGGTTTAAGACAGAGTTGATCACAAATGTATCGCATGACATCAAGACACCGTTGACCTCTATTATTAATTATGTCGATTTGCTGGAGAAGGAGGAGCTGAATAATGAGAATGCGGCGGAGTATCTTGAGGTGCTGGAACGCCAGTCTGAGCGCCTCAAAAAATTAATTCAGGATTTAATAGAATCGTCAAAGGCTGCAAGCGGAAGCCTTCCGGTGAATTTGGAGAAGCTGGAAGCAGGAGTGTTTCTGGTACAGACGGTAGGAGAGTTCGAGGAGAAGATCAGTGAGAATCAACTGGAGCTGATTGTGAAAAAACCGGAAAAAGAAGTATATATCACTGCGGACGGGAAATATTTTTGGCGTGTGATCGACAATCTGATGAATAATATCTGCAAATATGCTCAGCCTTCTACCAGAGTTTACATTAATATGGAAGAAAAAGAGGGAGAGGTGATCATTATATTTCGGAATACTTCTAAATATCCTCTCAATATCAGCAGTGAGGAACTGATGGAACGGTTTGTGCGCGGTGACAGTTCCAGACATACGGAGGGTAGCGGACTTGGGATCTCGATCGCGAAAAGCCTGATGGAGTTAATGGGAGGAGCATTCCGCCTCAGTGTAGACGGAGATTTATTTAAGGTAGAGCTTGTTTTTCCAAGCAGTGTCTGATAGAATATTGTCATACATAAATTTGGATCGTTTGACAGAGATAGGGTTTGGAGGATAATTTATGAAAAGCAGACATCTGATTCTTGCAGTATTTTCATCTATCATATTTATTATGGTCTTGGCGGTATGCCCGTCACAGACGAAGGCGGCGACAAAATCAGATGCCAGCGCATATAAGGCAGTATTTGACGCGGAGTATTATTATGATACGTACCCGGATGTCGCTGCCGCCTACGGGATGAATCAGAACGCGCTGTTTTCACATTATCTGAACTTTGGTATCAAAGAGGGCAGGAGTGCCAGCGCAGAGTTCAATCTTGGCGCTTATATGAGACGATATTCCGATCTTCAGGATGCTTTCGGCGGAGATCTCGCTGCGTATTGCCGCCATTACCTCAGCTGTGGTATTGCAGAGGGAAGAAATGCATCATCAAACGGGCAATTGGTAGCGCCGCTGAATTTACCGACCTCGAACACGAGAAGTACAACAGAAGACAAGAGCAGCACGGAAGCGGTATCTGTTTCTGCAGGGACCGTGATCGGAAGTTATACAACGCAATACGAGACAGGTGTGCCGCGTGCACAGAATGTAGAGCTTGCAGCGCAGAGAATCAACGGCACGGTCGTACAGCCGGGTCAGAGCTTTTCTTTCAGCAAAACCATTTTGCCGAGAACCTCACGGAACGGCTATGTGAATGCCCCGATTTTTGTCAGCGGACAGATCAGCACCGGTATCGGAGGCGGTGTATGCCAGGTGTCGTCTACACTGTATGCAGCTATGGTCAGTGCGAATCTTCCGGCTACGGAGCGTCATGCGCATTCCCGGCAGGTAGATTATCTTCCAGCAGGGCTGGATGCCACAATTGCGGGAAATTATCTTGATTTGAAGTTTACAAACACATTTTCTCAGCCATTGCTGATTCAGGCATCTGCAAACAACGGAACCGTGACAGTTACCCTTGTCTTGCAATAGGACTCGTGCAGCATAGGTTTATTTTTCATGTATAAAATATTTGTGAAATCCCGGGGAGTCACATTGTGATTTTCTCCGGGATTTGTTATATTATGTAGGAAACGACCGTAAGACCTAGGGAACGGGAGAGGAGTACAGGAAAATATATGAGTGCGTTCGTATCATTTCAACATGTGGATAAAGTATATAAGGCGGGGGAGTTGGAGATTCCGGCGCTGCGCGATGTTAATTTTGAGATTGAAAAGGGTGAATTCTGCGTGATCGTAGGAGCGTCCGGTGCGGGAAAGACAACGATTTTGAATATTTTGGGAGGTATGGACACTTTAACATCCGGTGAAGTATATTTGGACGGACAGAAGATATCGGGATACGATAAGAGACAAATGACTTCTTACCGCCGTTATGATATCGGATTTGTATTTCAGTTTTATAATCTGGTACAGAATCTGACGGCTTTGGAAAATGTAGAACTTGCAGCACAGATCTGTCGGGACCCACTTGATGCGGCAACTGTGCTCGCGGAGGTGGGACTCTCAGAACGCCTTGCAAATTTCCCGGCACAGCTTTCCGGCGGCGAACAGCAACGGGTTGCAATTGCAAGGGCGTTGGCGAAGAATCCGAAGCTTCTGCTGTGTGATGAACCCACGGGAGCGTTGGATTATAATACAGGAAAGGCTGTTTTGCAGTTGCTGCAGGATACCTGCCGTATGAAGGGGAAGACCGTAGTCGTGATCACTCACAACCAGGCGATAACAGCCATGGCGGACCGCGTGATCACAGTGAAAAACGGAACCGTAGTCAAGATGGTCAAGAATGACAGCATTGTGGATATTGCGGATATTGAATGGTAATGAGAGAAGGATGTAGAAGCTGACATGAAATCGACAATATGGAAATCGACATTTCGCGAAATAAAACAGAGTCTTGGACGCTTTCTTGCGATACTTGCGATAATTTCTCTCGGCGTGGGATTTTTGGCAGGGCTGAAGGCGACACAGCCGGCAATGCTGACAACGACAGAGGGATATTTTAGAAGAACAAATTTTTATGATTACCGTCTGCTGTCCACAGTCGGATTCGGAAAAGACGACGTGGATGTTTTTGCGGCGCAAGAGGATGTGAAAGCGGCAGAGGGCGCACTACAATTTGATGTTTTGTGCGAGGGAAGCGGCGGAAATACGTATGTCCTCAAGGCACACAGTATTACGGAGAGCGTCAATCAGCTTGTAGTGGTAAAAGGGCGGCTTCCGGAGAGTGCAAATGAGTGCGTGGTGGATGCGAACCTGTTTGATGAGTCATGGATCGGGAAGAAGATAAAGCTTTCGGATACAAATGAAGAGGAGGATTTAGAGCATTTTTCCTATCGGGAATATACCGTCACGGCGACAGTACAGTCGCCCTGCTACATACAGTACGAGAGAGGATCAACTTCTTTAGGAAACGGAACGGTAAATGGATTTATCTATCTGCAGCCGGACGGGTTTGCGGAAGATTACTATACGGAAATCTATATTGCCTTTGATCATAATTTTCCGCTTTACAGTGATGAGTACGGAAATTATATGGACGAAAGACAGGAATTTTGGGAAGAGATCGGTCAAAGCGTGGCAGAGCAGCGGTATGAAACGGTGAAAGAAGATGCGAGTGTGCAGCTCGCTGACGGTAAGGCGGAGCTTCAGGAAAAACGCAGTGAGGCAGAGGAAGAACTGAAAGAGGCGGAAGAGACGCTAAAAGAGGCAGAAAAAAAGTTGGCAGACGGTGAGAAGCAGCTTGCGGACGCGAAGGAGGAGCTTGATGCAGCGCCGGAGGAGCTGGCAAAACAGGAGGCAGAGCTTGACGCGGCAGAGCGGATACTCGCAGAGAAAGAAGCAGAACTGAATGCCGGTGAGATTGCACTTGGTATTGGATTTGCGCAGGGAATCGGACAGATATCCGATGCCATGAGCGGGGCAGGTCAGGGGATACTTGGCAGTACATCCGACCAGACGCAGGGAGCGGGTGCGGATGCCGCCGGTGCATTCGGAAGTGCAAAAGAGCAGATGGACAGTGCGAAACAGCAGATTGCCGACGGCAGGGTGCAGCTTGCGCAGGCGAGAGAGCAGATAGCGAGCGGCAGGGCACAGCTTGCGGAAGCCAAAAAACGGATTTCCGAAGGACGAAAGGAAATTGCAGGGAAGGAAGAGGAGCTCGCAGATGCCCGAAAGGAGTATGAAGCCGGCAGACAGGAATACGAGGAAGGTCTAAAGGAGTATCGGGCCCAGATTGCCGAGGCAGAGCAGAAGATTGCAGACGGGGAGAAGGCGCTTGCCGAACTGAAGGAGCCGGAGTTCTATGCTCTGGGAAGAGATACCAACGTAGGATATGTCTGCTTTGAAAATGATTCTGCTATCGTGAACGGTATGGCGGACGTGTTCCCGGTCTTTTTCTTTCTGGTTGCCGCATTGGTGTGCGCTACCACGATGAATCGGATGGTGGAGGAACAGAGGACTCAGATAGGCGTGCTGAAGGCGCTTGGTTTCAGCGAGTGGACGATCATGTTCAAATATATTTTCTACTCGGGGCTTGCAGCAGTACTTGGGAGTGTGTTCGGATTTGCGGCGGGAACTGTTGTGTTTCCGAATGTGATATGGGTTACCTATGGGATCATGTATCGGATTGACTCTCTGAAATATTACTTTGACGGATGGGTAGCTGTGATTTCTCTGGTCGCAGCACTGGTGTGTTCCGTGGGGACTACCTTGCTGTCCTGTCGCTACGAGTTATTGCGGGTGGCGGCAGAACTGATGCGGCCGAAAGCGCCTAAGGTGGGAAAACGGGTTATTTTGGAATACATACCGTTTCTTTGGAAACGCCTGAAATTTTTACAGAAAGTGTCTGTTCGAAATGTTCTTCGGTACAAAAAGCGCTTTTTTATGATGATCGGCGGGATCAGCGGGTGTACGGCACTGCTGGTGACTGGGTTTGGTCTGCGGGATTCCATTGCAAATGTTGCGGTGCAGCAGTATACAGAAATACAGATTTATGATATCAGCGTCTCTTATTCCCGGTCGGTGGATGCGGCGACAGAGAAGGAGCTTGCCGCGCTGACAGAGAACGGCGTGGAGGGATATGCCCTTGTATTGGAGAAGACGGTTGACCTGGAGACAGAGAACGGGGTGAAGTCACTTAACCTTGTGGTACTGGATTCCGATACGGATATGTCGCCTTACCTGAATCTGCACACGTCAGGAGGAGAAGAAATTTCCTATCCGAAGCAGGGAGAGGCTGTCATAACGCATAAGTTTGCAGAGGAACGGGGTATCAAGGTTGGAGACCAGGTTACAGTCAGAGACGAAAATATGAACCAGATACAGGTTACAGTCAGCGGTATCTGCCAGAATTTTATCTACAACTACATTTATATTGTGGATGAAACTTATAAGGAACAGATGGGGAAGGAGCCTGAATACAAAACTGCATATGTGAATATTGCAGAGGAGGCGGATGCCCGCCTGGCAGCGGTTGGGATTATGAAGCTGGAAGATGTAGCAGCTGTGACCGTCAATGCAGATACCATGGAGCGCATTTCTACCATGATGCGGAGCATGGATCTGATTGTTTTTGTTGTCATTCTCAATGCGGCAGGGCTGGCGTTCATTGTGCTCTATAATCTGACAAATATTAATATCACGGAACGTATTCGGGAAATCGCCACCGTCAAGGTGCTCGGATTCTACGAGAATGAATCGGCGGCCTATGTATTTCGGGAAAATCAGGTGTTGTCACTGATCGGCGCAATGGTAGGACTTGTACTGGGATATTTCCTTCACCGTTATGTCATGTCACAGATAAATGTGGACCTGATCGCCTTTGATATTCACGTAACGCCAGTCGGCTATTTGTACAGTGTTTTGCTCACGCTTATATTTACGTGGCTGATCGGCAGGGCGATGCGGGGTAAAATTGACCGGATCAGTATGACTGAGTCTCTGAAAAGTGTAGACTAGATGACGCGAATGTAGTAAATGTCAGACTATTAATAAAAAGTAAATATGATCCGATAAATACACTAAAGATAGCGTTATGAGTTCACGGATGAGCATCAAAACCGAATCATAACGCTATTTTTATATTAAAATATACCGCTTGGTCCTTTCAGGAAAGCGGTGCGGTCCCGACTGACAGAAGGACTGCAGAAAGGAGATTTATGGAATTAGGAGCTATGCGACCCAGAATAGCTGTTGAGAGAGAGAACAGCTATATGGAAGAAACAAGGGAAAGGATGCCTAAAATCGACGGTAAACAGGAAAAAACCATTGGATACCAGAATATTTTGCAGGAAAAGATACAGGAGCTATCTGAAAAAATACAGAGCGGTGAAACAGAACCGTCCTATCAGATAGGGGCACAGTCCTTTTCATTAAAAGAGTGGGATGAGTTTCTTGCAAAATTTGATTCTGCGGAAGAGGATATTCGAGAGTTGACGACAGAGTCCACCTCCTGCACATATCCGACTGCAGATCCGAAAGAAGACGATATTCGCTATATTACATGGTATACTGAAGAAGGCATCTTTTGCCGCAAGGCAGGGCAGGCTGAAGGATATGAGTGGTCCATTTCTTTTGAAAATAAGGAGCAGTATGACAAGGTGATGGAATTTATCGGCCAATTTCCGTCGGACTGGAATCTGCGGTTTGCCGCACATGAAAATTTCTGGACAGATTTCCTGAATGATGAGATTGACATGGATGGATTCATGAAATTTATGGAAGGAACGAATAAAGGGATTCCTGACTATTCCATTACGAAGGGAGATTCCATGTACATAGATAGGGAAAAGATCCAGTGGGCAAAATATCTGAATCCGTTAGGTGTTAAATTTTATACGGCAGAGGAATTTCTGAAACGACAGGCGGACATTATAGCGGCGAATAGGGAAAAAAAGAATTTCTAAAGAGTTTCATCATGGCAGAAGAACAGGCAGCGGCATTATGGGAATAAAAATGCAGCTGCCTGTTGTTTCTCTTGGATTTCATAACAGAATCAAGATATATTCATTTTCTTTTGTGTGTTGCGGTTTTTTGCCGCGTCTTCTATTTGTCTGATTTGCTCTTTTGTAGGTTTTTGGTCTCTATCCAAAGTAACTGTCCGTATCATCATAATAAATACTCCTTTGGCAAGGGCACCGGTGTTGATGCCGGACTCTTTTCTAAGCTGGGTCTTGGTCATATCCTTATCAATCAGGATTTTCACGGCTTTTTATAGGAAACAGCCATTTTGATACTTCCAAAAGGAAATGTATGATTTCAAAATTGAATATTTGATTTTATTATAGCATATACCGTCTTTCGAATCAGCGGGAAAGGGAGAAATATAACAAATTTCTAAAAGGTGTTAGAAATTTGCGAACGACCGTTAAGGAGAATGAACATGGACGGAAACAATGCATTTGGCGAATTTGTCAGAGAGAAGCGTTTGTCAGCGGGGATTAATCTTAGAAAGCTTGCTGAGATACTGGATATCGCTCCTGCGTATATGAGCGATATTGAAAACGGACATCGTTATCCGCCCGAGAAAGGAAAAATCTATAAGATAGCGGAAGCCCTGTATTTAACCGCCGAGGAAACAAACACCCTGTTTGACTTAGCCGCAGGAAATAAAAAGAACCTAGTATCTCCCGATATTGCTGACTACATTATGGAACAGGATAAGTCCCGAGTTGCTCTTCGCATTGCCCGTGACACAGGCGCAGGAGAAAAAGAATGGGAAAAAATCATTCGCATTTTAGAGGGCAAGGACTGACATCTGGAGGAATTGCAAGACTTGATTTACCATGATTATTCTCTCGCACAGCTGGAGGCTTTTGCAGATGACTTGAACAGACGATATGATGCCGCTCGGCTCACAACGCCTAAGCAGGTTGATGTTTATGATATTGTTGATTTGCTCGGCGCTCGTATTGCTTTTGAGTATCTTTCGCCCGACCGCACCTATTTAGGTGCTACGCTGTTCCAGCCCGGAATACTGTATGTATGGCCAGGAAATCCCTATATTGATGGTATGGTGCCTACACTGAAGCCTTTTCATGGCGGAACAATTATCATTGACAGAGATTTGAACGAAAGTACAGCCGAGCAAGACCATTTCACAGAGAATTATACGGTTATGCACGAGTGCTTTCATTTTGATAAGCATCAAAAATCCTTTCGCCACGCAGGACATCTGTCCAAATCTTTTTTAGGCTACGAAAGAAATCAAAATGACAGAAATTCCGCCTTGTTTCACATTGAGCGACAAGCAAATTATGCTTCGGCCGCATTCCTAATGCCAAGAGAGGCGGTAAAGGTGGCGGCGGAGGAAGTTCTGCACTACGATGGACAACATCGCCTTGTGTTCTGTTATGACATAAAACCTAAGATTAAAGAAGTAGGTCGTCTCTTCGGCGTGAATTATTCGCCGATGACATACAGGCTGCAGGAGCTTGACATTTTAGATTGGAATTTTAATTCCCGTATTTAATGGGAACGGGTATATCTGCCTGTTCCCATTAAAAAGAGCAAAGTGTTAGAAAAAAGCGAATGACTAACACACCGCTGCCAGGAGGAAAAAATGAACGATAAAGGTTATATTTACAAATGTCCTTTGCGGTGCCCGATAAACAAGCATTGCTTTGTAATAAAGTTAGAGGAACAGCTTACACATCCTCTGAAAGTTTTGCTGAAATGCGCCGCAAAGAAAGAGGATATTAAGGTTGAGATCGGCGGCAAGCACCCTCCTTAGAACACCCGACAATTCAATATTCTGTTACTTGCAAATAAGCCGCATAGATGTGCTATATTGCAGAACGATTCTATCTGAGCGATGGGATAATTCTGTGCACATTTATGCGGCATTTTATTACGAAAAGCAGATTATTATGTTAAAAAATACTGACATATTATCAAACAAATTGAATTCAAAGGAGAATAATCGTATAATGAATGAGGTAAAAATCAGAAAAGGTTGCAAGGATGTTTGGAATGCTTTTATGGTAGAGGGGGCGACTTTCTCCCCAAATGACATCCCTTTTTGTCCAACCACAGCAACGGAATTTCCTCATGCTATAATCACGTGGGAAGAAGCAAAAGCAATCTATAAAAAGCATCGTGCTAAAAAAGATTATGATTTCGCATATGATGCTTTCGTGTGTTGGTATATTGATGACTATAAATTTGATGGTCTTCGCGGTATATGGCATGATTACAACTTTGCGCTTAAAGTTCTCTGTCATTTTGCGGGTGTTATAACGCCTGATTTCTCGACCTATCAGGATTTCCCAGAACCCATCAAGCTTTACAATACCTATCGGATGCGCGCCTATGGTTATTGGTTAGGCAAGAACGGAATAAGCGTTATAAACAATGTTCGATGGGGAACCGCAGAAACGTATAGGTATTGCTTTGACGGTATTCCGGAATACAGTATTGTTGCGATAGGCACTTGCGGCGGCAGTCCCAGAAAGCTGATTGACCGCAAACGGTTTGAAAACGGTCTTTTTGAGTTGGTAAAAAGATCAAAGCCGCAAACGATCGTGGTGTACGGTTCGGCGAATTATCCGTGCTTTTATAAATTAAAGGCAAACGGAATCAGAATTATTGCTTTTCCCTCACAAGCTGCATCCGCATTTGAAGGGAGGACGTTATATGAGTAAGTCAGACAGCGGTCTTTTTAGTGGAATTGAAAGCCCGAAGGTAACAACAGAATCTGAAACGGTAAGTACCACCTCTGCAGCAACACCATTATTTAGCAACACCGGTCATGTTTCAAAAAGAAGTATTTCTGCAAATAGAGAATTCTTTTACGGAAAATCTGTCACTCAGATCGATAGTGCTTTAAAAGAACAGGGTTATCAAACCACCATAAGAAAGTCCAAACACGATAGTTCCAGAGCTAAAATAATAATAACTGCCAATTCGGATCAGCATCGAAATATAACACAAGTGCAAGTTTCTCCGGGAAGCCAAAGACATGGTAATGTTCCGTATGTAAAAATTAGCACGAACAACGCCGGCAAATTTAAGGTGATTGATGCATCCAAATCTGAGTATAAGTCTGACGGCAAAGAAACTGCCACACTATTCTTTAGGAGGAAAGAAAAATGAATAAGACAATTAAACCATTTATCGGCGTTGACAATTTCACTTTACTGTCATCTGAAAAAACAATCGTGGGGCTGTTAAAAGATAACAACATATCTTTCNCCAAAGAAACATGGGGCAATGATGAATGTACCGTTAAAGTGTCATGGAATGTTATTAGAACAAAAGATTCAATGAGTTTTTTCTTCGCCAACGATAAACTGTTTAAAATTTATGTAGGCGAGGGTTTTGAAGGAGCTCTTCCGAACGGAATCGCTGTTGGCACAGACATTGAAGATGCCCAAAAGATTGATCCTACGCTGAAATATGATGATTGGAATGAAGATTGGTCATCCGATGAAGGATATTGGATAGAAGATTCTATTGATGATAATAAGGTGATCTCTATTACAATTTTCATCAAAGAACTTCTTGATGATGATTTGTTTGAAAAGTATGAGTGGTAATTTGGGTTGATGAACAATCCCACTTATGTTTCCGAGCAGGATGATAAAATTCTTTCCGCTATCGAGGAATGGAAAAAGTCCGCTTGTTTGGACCGAGGCTGTTCGTAAACAGTTTCATTTTTCAAGAAGTTTGCCGGGTTTGCGGTCTCCTTTGTGGTATGTCTTTGTACTGCAGAGGAGGCAATTTTTATGAAAAAGAAAAGTGGCAGAGATTTTACACTCTGCCACCAATCCGTTATACGTAAATGATTTCCTTATTCACAATCTCCATTGCACAAGTCCAATGTTATTCATTCTTCCAACCCATTCTAAGGCGTTTTCAGACTTTAACTGTTCTATGATGCCCTGTGCCTGTTTCGTCTGCTCTATAAGCTGTTCCTCAAATTCCGACTGGCTGTTCTTTTTTGGACAGGGTGGTAAGGCATAGGATAAGATAATCGCTCTGTTTTTCGTATCTGCTGTCCATCTGCTCAAACAAGCTTTTTTCCATCATCAAAACTTCCTCGTACTTTGCTTTGAATTTTTTGATTAGTGCTTTAGCGACTTTCACGAGAATGTCATCCACAGTATCGGTAGATTTGCCGTCTGCGATCAGCTTGTTTCTCAAATTGTTTAAGCTGTCGATGGTCATCCTTTGCTCATACTCATCCATCGTTATCTAGTATTTTGGCTCTTGCATATCGTCTTTGACCTTCTTTGTAGCAAAGCGTTTTGCGTTCGACGAATGTACAATCTTTATTTTGAGCATAAAGAAAGACAGCACAGAAAATATTTTTACCTTCTATACTGTCTTTTGTCTTTGCCAACGCCATTAAGGTTGTATTTAACTGTTGCTTTCAAATTACAGCCTCATGTGGTGTTAGCATAAAGTTTGTCCTCTTAGACTTCAAAATCTCTTGTAAATTCTAGCCAAAGTATCTCTTCAGCAGACCCTCAAATGCTTTTCCATGTCTNGCCTCATCCCTTGCCATCTCATGAACAGTATCATGGATTGCATCAAGGTTAGCAGCCTTAGCACGTTTTGCAAGATCAGTCTTACCTGCGGTAGCNCCATTCTCAGCATCTACTCTCATCTGCAGATTCTTCTTTGTGCTGTCCGTTACGACCTCGCCGAGGAGCTCAGCAAATTTTGCAGCATGCTCAGCCTCTTCATAAGCAGCCTTCTCATAGTACATTCCGATTTCAGGATAACCCTCACGNTAAGCTACGCGAGCCATTGCAAGGTACATACCGACTTCAGAGCACTCNCCCTCAAAGTTTGCTCTCAGATCAGCAATNATATCNTCNGANANTCCCTGAGCAACGCCTACTACATGCTCAGCAGCCCATGTNTTCTCGCCTTCCTGTTTCTTNAATTTCTCAGCAGGTGCNTTGCATACCGGNCAGGANTCCGGAGCNTCNTCTCCCTCGTGAACATAACCGCATACAGTACATACATATTTTGCCATAGCTATTTCTCCTTTTCCGTAAATTAATATTAATAACTGTTACTGATTTTAAAATACATGTCTAACTTTGTCAAGCATTTTTTTCCAGTGAATTTTGTGCGCTGCACTCCGGACATTTTCCGTAAAAATAAGTGCTGTGACCTTCGATNTCACCGTCAAAATTCTGNTTGGCNAGAATATTGATATGTTCGAGTCCGGTCACATGCAGATCCATAACGCAATGACAGCAATTACAGATAAAATGATAGTGCGGGGCGGGATTTCCGTCAAAACGGTCCGGTCCGTTCCCGGTGGAAAGCTTCTGGATCTCACCGATATCGGCGAGCANNGTNAGATTGCGGTAAACCGTACCNAGNCTGATNTTNGGAAANTCTTTTCGGATNTTCAGNTAAACGGTCTCNGCAGTAGGGTGATCGCATCTNCTCATAAGAAACCGCAGAATGGATTCCCTTTGCCGACTGTATTTTAACATANNTANTNCCTCTCAATAACAGTAATTATTACTGTTATTAATTATACAGAATAATCNCNNCTTGTCAACATAATATTTTANG
Source organism: Roseburia sp. (assembly GCA_014804775.1). Taxonomy (GTDB): domain Bacteria; phylum Bacillota; class Clostridia; order Lachnospirales; family Lachnospiraceae; genus Roseburia. Next base: position 50,879 of record JAAUZB010000013.1, read on the forward strand.
ATTTGACAGATATAGCATGACCNGATGCATAAATGCAGATGTTNNGAATATAGATAAGNTAAGAAAATATGATGCCGGGGTACTGATGGCAGGGATGAAGCGATTCGTCACATATATATATGCNTATGAGGAGAAGCAAAAAAGAAATAATGTCGGTTTTGCCAAAATTGAGATTCGGGGGGAAGATTGCAGACTTGAAATACATTTGNGAGGAATATATAGCAGAAACGGGTTCTGCAAAGTTTACCTGATGCGGCAGGAAAAAGGGGGGATTGCAGGATTTACGATAGGGGAGATGAGGATTGTGAATGGAGGAGGAGATTTCGGGACCGCCTTTCGGGCCGGGAANATCGGGGCTTCTNCGTATGGCATTTACGATATGGAAGGACTGTTTTTGCTGAGCGACGATGAAAGAATTTTTGCAAGCCGTTGGAAGGATGGAGAAACCTTAATAATTGACCGTGATAGATTCCGTGTCTGGAGTGCAGAAGAATCGGAGCAGTNGAGCGCCGAAAAGTCCGGACAGCAGGAGGCAGAAGAACCGGAAGAATCAAGCGCTGACAAATCCGAACAGCTACAGATTCAAGAANCGGAACAGGAGCCGCAGGAGGCGGAGGAGCCTGTGAAACCGGACGTTCCGGTACAGACTGCAGGGGATGCAGCGCATGCTGCGCAGGAAGAACCGGAAAACCTTTCCGCCACAGAGATACCCATGCGCAATGTATTTCCGCGCCACGACTGGTCGGCGGTTTGGGAAATGCTGAAAAAAGACCATCCGTTGTTTGCCCCGTTTGACGACGAGACGGTTTGCTGCATGCAGATTGAGCTGAAGGATTTGCGGGACCTGCCAAAAAGATACTGGTATCTTGGCAATAACAGTTTTTTGCTGCACGGATTTTTCAATTATCATTATCTGATACTTGGAAATATAGAAAAAAACCGTTGGTTTATAGGTATTCCCGGAATATACCAGCGTCAGGAGCGGGCAATGGCTGCCATATTCGGGTTTCCGGAATTTCTTCCTGTCGCAACAAAAGAAAAAGCGGACACAACAGAGGAACCGGTCAACAGGTTCGGCTATTGGTACCGCTTTATAGAGGAATAGTATTGTGCCGTCAGGCAGATGGGCAGATCAAAGCAAAGCGCAGATGATCTGCCCATTTTCCCTGTATCTGAATGGAGGCTTCNTCCAGTCCNTCNTCATGAAATCCAAGCNTCTGCAGCAGNCGGATGGANGGTNTGTTATCGGGNACGACCCGGGCAAAAAGCCGATGCAGNTNCANATCGGTAAATGCGATGCGCAGCATNTCCTGCAATGCTTCCGATGCGTANCCCTGGTGCCAGTGTGCCTCGTCGAACTTGTATCCGAGTTCGGCGCAGTTGTAAGCCCCCCGTATGATATCGTGAAGGCATACGGTTCCGATGATCGTGCGGGGATCTTCCTGACGGAAGACATAAAACCGTACGGTAGAAAGATTCATGGTAAGTTTGTATTCGTGCTTGACAACAGAATGCTGATAGGACAGAGTCAAAAAATTCTCCGGCCGCGTCGGCTCATATTTTTCAAAAATGTCTTTGTTTTTTGCTTGAAACTGCAGGACTTCGCGGAGATAATCCGTATTTAGAACTTTTAAGATCAGACGCTGCGTCCGGTACTCCATATTCATAAGATTCTCATGCCCTTTCTGTGTTCTTCGGATTTAAAAGCTGTCGACAAATCCCAAAGAATCATCTAAAATAATATCTAATAATATAGTAATATATTTTGGAGAACCTGTCTATGACACAAAATGAAAAATATATGAAAGCCGCTCTGCGTGAGGCGGCAAAGGCGTATGCGCTGGATGAAGTGCCGATCGGATGCGTCATTGTCCAAAACGACAAGATCATTGCACGCGGTTATAATAGAAGAAATACCGAGGGCAACACGCTTGCCCATGCAGAGCTTACGGCAATAAAAAAAGCAAGCAAAAAGACCGGGGACTGGCGGCTGGAGGACTGCACGATGTATGTGACCCTCGAACCGTGTCAGATGTGTGCAGGGGCGATTGTACAGAGCCGCATGAAAAAGGTAGTCATCGGAAGCATGAATCCCAAGGCGGGCTGTGCGGGATCTGTTCTTAATCTATTGCAGATGGCAGAATTTAACCACCGCGTGGAAATAGAGAAGGGCATAATGGAGACGGAGTGTGCGGACATGCTTTCCGGTTTTTTTCGGGAATTGAGAGAGCGGAAAAAAAGCGGTGCCACCTCTTGACAATGCGGCTCGCGATAAGCTATACTTAACTATCCGAGCAGCCGGGGTGTCAGCGGTACCCTGAACCAGCAATCCGCTATAGCTGGGGTGATATCAAACTGAGGATTTTGGACTGCAGAGCAGCCCTTTATAAGTGGCGTTGATGTTTGGGTCTTACGCAACAGGAATCCATGAACCGGGTCAGGTCAGGAATGGAGCAGCCCTAAGTGGAACCTTCTGTGTGCCGTAAGGGTGCCTGGGCTGAGTTAACTGTAAAGGTAACGTTTGTGGTTGGGATTCGAAGGGCGATGCTCGGATTTTGATTACTACAAAAGAGATGGACATTTTGCTGACATTATAGAGAAGGAAGCGAGGTCAGGCTGTTTTCAGTGATGGGAATAGCCTGACCTTTTTTTGAAATCCTACTAAGGAATAAATAAAATAATCCGATATAAACACTAGAAAATGAATTTTATGGGAGAAAGGAGAATCCATTATGCGTATAGAAGCTTATAATCAAGTGGCACAAATTTATAAGACCAACAAAGTGAACGGTATGAAAAAGACCGCAGATGTTGGCGTAGCACGCGATGAAGTACAGATTTCTTCGTGGGGTCGTGATTATCAGGTTGCAAAGCAGGCAGTAGCGGAGGCTTCTGATATCAGGGAAGACAAGGTTGCACAGCTTGCAGCAAAGCTGACTTCCGGTGAGTACAAAATTGATNCGGATGACTTTGCAAGTAAACTGCTCGAGAAATACAATGCATTAATGATGTAAGAAATGAGGGTGGATTGTGGCTAGTTTAATGGAAGAACTTTTAGAGGTCTTAGGCGAGGAAGAGAAACAGTACCGGGATCTGATCGGGCTTGCCGANGTAAAAAGAGACGCTGTNGTGAANGCAGATATCGGAGCNCTCGGCGAGGTGACAAACCGTGAACAGGATGCGGCAAGCGCGCTTTTGAATCTTTCCAATAAAAGGACACAGGTGTTGAATGATATGGCTACGGTTCTGGGGAAGGCTCCGGGAGAGATTACGATCAGCAAAATGATCGGATATCTGGAAAGCCAGCCNAAAGAACAGACCAGATTGGCNGAACANCGCGACAGACTTTTAGAAGCCGGAACGCAGATGCGTTTGCTGAACCAGCAGAATGAAGCCCTTTTGCAGCAGGCACTGGAGATGGTGGAGTTTGACCTTACTCTACTGAAAAGTATGCGGCAGGCACCAGAGACAGCNAACTATGACAGAAATGCATATAATACAGGAGATTTGCTGGGCAGCAGCGGATTTGATGCCAAGCAGTAGATATAGTAAGGAGGAACATTTACCATGTCAAATGGTTTTGGAAGCTTATTTATCGGTGTAGCCGGATTGCAGAGCAGTCAGAATGCGCTCAATATCACGGCAAACAATCTTTCAAATATAGATACAGAGGGCTATGTACGCCAGTCGGTATTATTCGCAGATCGCAATTATGTAACCCTGGATACGACAACCGCTATCAGCAAACAGCAGTCGGGACTCGGAGTAAAGATAGGTGATGTCGTACACACAAGGGATATCTTTTTGGACAGGTCGTTTCGGACCGAGTCATCCAGGCAGGCATTTTATGCAGCAACCCACGAGGCATATTCGGAGGTGGAGATGTATTTTCAGGAGATGGAGGGGCAGGCATTTCAGGATGCGCTGACAGACTTCTGGAAATCTTTTCAGACACTTGCCGAGTATCCGGATGATGAGATTTACCAGAATCTTGTGATCCAGAAAGCACAGCTTTTCCTCGGCAGNGCNAATACTGTATATTCCGGTCTGCAAAGCTACCAATATAATATTAATACACAAATTAACGATGACATTAAGCAGATCAATGATCTGGGAAAATATATTAATGAGCTGAACACACAGATTCAAAAGGTGGAAGCCGGGGATATTGAGACGGCTATGACCCTGCGCGACGCGAGGGATTATGCGCTGGATCAGTTGTCGGAACTGGTCAGCATTTCTTATACGGAGACTGCAAACGGGGTTATGAGAGTCAGCATAGAGGGGACCGAGTTTATAGACGAGACAAGATGCTATGAGATGGGAAAGCAGATAGATAAGGTGACCGGATTCGTTACGCCGTATTGGTCGCATCTGTCGGACACGGACAGAGGGAAATACGCATATGTATTCAATTTCAATACGGACATTTCTTCAGAAAACAAGAACGATATGGGAAAACTAAAGGCATTGATATTGGCGAGAGGTGACCATATTGCGAACTATACGGACGTGGAGGGAATGGATAGGGANACCTACAATGATACGACAGGAATGTCGGTAATGCTTCAGGCAGAGGCAATGCTGGATCAGTTGATTCACGGTATTGTAACGACGCTGAATAATGTGTTCTGTCCGAACACCGATGCGTCGAATGCGATTCCTGCACTCAGCACGCCGGGCGCGACTCTGCAGGTTACACTTGCAGACGGAACCACGAAAGAGATAGACGGCAGTACGCAGATNCTTGATACGGAAAACTGCTCGACCGGGGCAAGCAGAAAGCTGCCGCCTCAGGAACTGTTTACCAGGATCGGCTCTGAACGCTATACAACAGCGACGTACGTGGACGGCGGTGAGACAAAGACGGTCTACCTCTATAATGAGGAAGATCCGGATGATAAGGCAAAGCAGTATACGATGATAAGCTTAAGCGTAAATGAAGTCTTAAGACGGCAGGAAACAGAGCTTCCGCATCTGAGGGCGAACGGAAATGTGGATTATGACATGGCGGCGAAGCTGGCGGCAATATGGGAGAAAGATCTTTTGTCTTTAAATCCCAATGACCCCAGACCCTGCGCGTTTAAAGATTATTACATTGGAATGACAGGCGAATTTGCTACGAGTCAGGAAATTTACGGCTCCACGGCGACGCACCTTGCGGGCGCGGTTCAGGCGATCGACAACCAGAGACAGCAGGTGATCGGTGTATCGTCTGACGAAGAGCTGACCTATATGATTAAGTATCAGAATGCATACAATGCGGCAAGCCGTTACATTAATGTGGTAGATGAAATGATAGAACATCTGATCACACAGCTTGGTTGATTGAGAAAGAGGTGATTACATGCCGTCAACATTTTTTGGACTGACAATTGCGTCATCGGGATTGAATGCTTTTCAGGTGGCGCTAAATACTACGGCAAACAACATATCAAATGTTCAGACAAAAGGCTATACCAGACAGCAGGCAAACCGCGTGGCGTCTGATGCAATGCGTGTCTATACAAAGTACGGTTCCATGGGAACCGGTGTTACGACAGAATCAATAAAGCAGATTCGAAATCAGTATTACGATACAAGGTACTGGTACAATCAATCNTCAGTGGGATTGTATGAGACAAGACTGAATTATCTGGAGCAGATCGAAAATTATTTTATTGACGATGATTCTGCGAAGGGCTTTTCGACAATATTAAATAAGATGTTCAATGCGCTTGATACGCTGCAGCATACGGCATCTGATGTGAATGTCAGACAGCAGTTCATCGGCTCTGCGCAGAATCTTGCCACTTATTTCAATGGTGTGGCGGAAGGTCTTGGCGATATTCAGTCAACGGTCAATGAGGAGATTAAATCCACCGTTTTGAATATCAATGCGATTGCACAGAAAATTTCAGTGCTGAATAAAGAGATCAATGTCATAGAGCTGCAGGGAGGGTATGCCAACGAACTGCGCGACCAGAGAGCGCTTCTGATTGACGAACTGTCTGAAATCGTTCCTGTTGAGGTTTCCGAGGTTCCGGTTACAAATACCAACGATCCGGAAAAACTGACAGGGGCCAATTACTATACGGTCAGAATCGGCGGTCAGCTTCTTGTTGATACCTATGACTACTACGAATTAAAATGCGTAGTCAGGGAAAACAGAGTGAATCAATCGGACATTGACGGCTTATATGATATCAAGTGGGCTGCAACAGGAAATACTTTTAACGGCGGCGCATCCTATATGTCCGGTTCGCTGAAAGCATTGTTTGATATCCGTGACGGAAACAACGGCGACAATTTTTCCGGAGTGACGACTGTGCAGGACAGTATGCACTTAAAAATTACAGAACCGTCGCAGACCTCCCAGACGACCATGACGATGCCGGAGCAGGGAGTTCTCAAGATTGACGGTAAGGAGTATGCATATAACGGTTTTACATACGAGAAGAATGCAGATGGGGAGATTATTTCCTATACATTTAACCTGAAAAACGGTCTCAGCAATGAGCAGATCCAGAAAGTAGACGGATGCACGGCGGCAATCGGAGAGTCTGTTGATTCCATGGGAATTCCATATTACCAGGCACAGATGAATGAATTTCTGCGGTGCTTTACAGAGAAATTCAATAATATTTTGAAACAGGGGCAGGATCTGAACGCCGAAAGTACAGACTACTACGCATTCTTTACTGGAACTGACACAACGACCGGGATTGAATATGTATTTGACGGTACCTCCGCATCCGGTGCGACAGGATCTGACACCGATGATTACTATAAGCTGACAGCGTTCAATGTCGGTGTGTCTTCGATATGTATCAAGAGCCCGGAAAAACTGGGCGTTACATGGAATACTTCTGACAACGGCGTGGACCGCAATGAGCTGGCTGTGGAGCTTGGAAAGCTGAAAAGTGATGTTGTACTCTACCGGGGCGGAAACGCAGAAGGCTTTTTGAAATGTATGATTTCCGATGTCACCATTGACACACAGGAGTCCAAAATATTCTATCAGAATTATCAGAATGTAGCAAATGCGATCAGCAATCAGAGGATGTCCATATCCGGCGTAGATGAGGATGAAGAAGGACTGGATCTGATCAAATTTCAGAATGCATATAATCTGTCATCTAAGATGATATCCGTTATGGCAGAAATCTATGACAGACTAATATTGGAGACAGGCGTATAGGAGGAAATGTAAATGCGTATTACCAATAACATGATGCTGCACAATACATCCGTCAACATCAATGGAAATAAAATCAATGTGGACACACTGAACAATCAGATGTCCTCGCAGAAAAAGATACAGCGTCCTTCGGACGACCCGATCATCGCCATCCGTGCATTGAGACTGCGGAGCACACTGAGTGAGATCGATCAGTATTTCGAGAATAATATTCCGGATGCGGAGATGTGGATGGACGTAACAGAGACGGCACTGACGAATATGAAGAATATTCTTAAGGACATACGGACGCAGTGTGAGTACGGCGCCAGTGACCAGCTGGGGGCAGACGACCGCAATGCGATTCTGGAACAGTTGACAAAGCTGCAGGCGCAGGTGTACTCAGAGGGCAACACTGATTATGCAAACCGTACCGTGTTTACCGGATACCGCACGAATCAGAAGCTGACTTTTATGGAAGATGATGTCAAGACTTCATATGAGATTACACAGAATTTCAAATATTCGGATATACAGGAATACCGGTATTATAGCGGAAATGTGACGATACCGACCACGAAAGATGAGGTAGAGGATACAACTGCGATTACTAACCCGCAGGAGAACACATATGACCGGATCCGTTTGAGCTATGGAGGGGTGGATGCAGACCCGACGATTACGGTAGAGCCGGCGCGCGCGATCACAGTGACTTCTTATGCTACGTTGGGCGACTGGGAAGCTGCCTCTGCAGACGGGTATGAGATTGCGGACGGGGAAGCGGTATTTATCCAGTCAACCGGTGAGTTGATCTTAAGTGAGAGCCTCTCTTCTGATCTTCGAAGCGATAAGGCTGAACTTTCGGTCACCTATACAAAGACAGGATTCTCCAAGGGAGAGTTGCGTCCGGAATATTATTATAACTGTACGGATATCACGGATGCGGCCAATCCTATCAATTACGAGAAATACGATGCCGACGGCAAGGAAATCTATCAGGATATCAACTACGTGGTGGCGGCGAATCAGACACTGACGGTAAACACTAATGCATCTGATGTATTTGACGCATCGATCGGGCGTGACGTAGATGAGCTGATCAATATTGTACAGGCGGCGATCGACGCAAACAAGAAAGTTTCTGATATCGAGGCGATGCAGAAAATGGAGCAGTATGCTTCAGATGACTGTCAGGCAGCGTTGGAAGAATGGCTCGCGGCGGCCCAAAAGGAGGCTGCTTATGCGAATGATCATATGCAGAAGGTTTATAATTCGTACATCGGAAACTGTGACAAATATCTTGAGAAAGTCAATCTTGCACTCACGGATGTCGGAAGTAAAGGCGTAAGCCTCGAGATGATCAAAAACAGACTCTCAAATCAGCAGACGACCATCGAGACATTAAAGTCCAAGAACGAGGATCGGGATCTGTCCGATATTATTGTGGATTACACAGCGGCCTACACGGCATATCAGGCATCTTTACAGGCGGCGTCCAAAATCAACCAGAATTCGCTGCTGAGTTACTTATAGTTGCAAGAAAGGGTATGGATATCGACATGAAAGCAAGCACCAGACTTTTTGGAGAAATAGATATTGCGGTGGAAAAAATCATCACACTGGAAAATGGGATGATCGGATTTCCGGATTTGCAGAAATTTGCATTGATTTTTGACGAAGAAAAGGGGAAGAAAGACACCTCCATCATGTGGCTTCAGTCCATGGATGACCCGCAGATCGCTTTCCCGGTCATGCATCCCGAGACAGTAATGCCGGATTATCACCCGACGGTGAATGATGAACTGTTGCAGCCGATGGGAGAGCTTAAGAGCGAGAATACCTACATTTTGGTCACGGTGACAGCCGCATCGGACGTGAAGGAGACCTCGGTTAATTTGAAAGCACCTGTTATCGTTAACTCGGAGACGAGAAAAGGATGTCAGATTATCGCAGAGGATGACTATCCCGTAAAGTATATGATATATGAGGCGATACAGGCAAGAAAAAAGGAAGCGGGGGAATAGTGTATGCTGGCATTGACGAGAAAAAAAGGGGAATCGCTGATTATCAATAATAATATAGAGATTACGGTACTGGAGATCCGTGGTGATCAGATCAAGATAGGTATTGCGGCTCCGAAGGATGTACCGATTTACCGTAAAGAGGTATACCTTCAGATTCAGGAGGAAAATAAAGCCGCTCTCCAGACAGATGCACTGGAGGAACTGAAAAAGCTATTTTAAACTGTCTTTTGGTATTAATTTTATTGGAAATGAACCGATATATTTACTAGATAACAATAAGATTGCAATTAGGCACATGGAAGTGCGGCACGGATGAATGGTTCACCGTGCTTGTTTGAGAAACGGAGGTCAGAAAATGGGAATTGAGAATGTAAAAAGCATTGCGCAAGCCTCTTATCAAAGACCGGTAGAAACGGCAGAGGTAAAAGTAGAAAATACTTCAGGCAGTGCAGAGGTACAGCAGTCGGATGCACAGGCAGCGATCGGAGTACAGGAAAGTGCTGGTTCAAATCAGCAGATGAAAGGGGATTCGTCCGCACAGCAGAATACATCCAATGCGCAAATTAAGAAGGCAGTTGAAGAGATTAACAAAAAAGCAAACAATTCAGAAGCAGTTTTCGGTGTTCATGACAAGACAAACCGTGTGACGATCAAGATCGTAGACAAGGACACCAAGGAAACCATCAAGGAGTTTCCGCCGGAAAAGACACTTGACATGATCGCAAAGGTCTGGGAGATGGCTGGGTTGTTAGTAGATGAGAAGAGATAGGAGGGAACATCATGCCGATTCGTATTACAGGAATGAATTCAGGTCTTGATACAGAGACGATCATATCAGCACTGGTATCGTCTTACAACTACAAGACAGAAAAATATAAAAAAGCGCAGACGAAGCTTTCATGGAAACAGGATGCGTGGAGTACGCTGAACTCCAAGATTTACAGCTTATATAACACCGTGAGAGATCTGCAGTATTCGAAAGCATACAACTTAAAAAAGACAACTGTTTCGGATACGACCAAAGCAACTGTGTCTGCATCGGGCAGTGCGGTAAACGGAACCCAGAAGCTCAATGTCATTAAGACGGCACAGGCAGGCTATCTGACCGGCGGGAAGCTGGATAAATCCACAACGACAGGAACCACGCTGGCAGAGCTGGGCTATACAGGCGGAGACGGAAAGATTGACGTTACCATGGGTGACGGCTCTAAGAAGACCATAGAGGTTACGCAGGGGACTACAGTTAACAGCTTCATTAACTCTCTGAAAGATGCAGGNGTCAATGCAAGCTATGACAGCCAGAACAACCGCATTTATGTCAGCTCCAAGGAAACAGGAAAGGATAATGACTTTACATTGACCGGCGCTAATGTAGACGGTGCAATGGCATTATCAAAGCTGGGACTTAATGTAGAATCAGAAAATACAACGGCATCATATGCTTCTTATACGAAATATTATAATGCGGACGGAACTCAGATCAAATCAAATGTGATCGATGCGCTCAATGCATACCAGCAGGCGCAGGCAGCTTACAANAAAGCATCGGCACAGAACGCCAATATGACCGCAGCGTACGGATATGCGAATGCTTANAGTGCAATGCGGGATACAATGACGATCAGCGGACTGAATGACGAGGAGCAGAAACAGCTGCGCACACTGCTGTCCATGTCGGCAACCGGAAGAGTGAACTCTGTCATGGATGCGGACGGAAATGTCTACGGACAGACGGCAACGGACGAAAACGGCAATGCGATTTTTTCGTACACGGATGAGGATGGCAATGAGAAGCTGATCCAGCGTGTGATCACACATACCGGAAGTGACGGAAAAACATATACCTTCAATCCGAATGCTACTTATACAGACGAAGACGGTAATGTCTATTCTGCAACCGATGAAAAGGATGANGACGGNAATACAATTTATTCCCATACTGCTGAAGACGGCACTGAGACAAAGATTACNGTTTCAAGTGAGACATCTTATTATGAAGTGACNGCNCGGGAAGAGAANACNCCGTGGNANAAGNTTACNGATGNGGATGGCAANGAGTATCTGCAGAACGATACNGGTTCNTNTNCNGGAGCNGACGGAAAACAGTACCGGCTGGCTGATGACGGGNCATCNTTGATNGAAATNGATGAAGAAGGNAANGATGTNGNNGACNGCACNNCCNTNGANANTGGCGANNCNGNNNCCNATNACCAAGACCGTATACGATCAGACNACNGGAACGGCNCTGACAGANATAGANCGNTCGGCAGACAGACTGACAGCNTTAAAAGAAGCNTCNGATCTGGAAGACGCGGATATNNCANCTTTGACCAATAANATCGCTGCAGTGAATGCATACGAAAATGCAGGAGATGNTGCTCTTGACGAGGATGATGAATACACNAGGGCAAATATTGCCGCGNCGATTCAGGAAGCATATGACAACGGCGGCGCAGCNGGCGTGACAGCAAAGGCCAACACGTTTGCAGAAGCGATCACCGATAACAAGGCGGCGATGACAGCAGCTGAGGCTACCATGAACGAGCACAGCGCTCTTGCACANATCGCAGCGATGGAGGACGGAGACGAGAAAGATCAGGCAATNGATGCATTTGTNGCACAGGTACAGGCAGCGAACGATATCACATCTACCGTGAGCTACAATACAGACGCGAAGAAAGTAGACGGNCAGGANGCGCAGATCAGACTGAACGGTGTGATNTATGAGAGTTNAAAGAACTCCTTCTCNATCAACGGACTTACCGTTACGGCGTTNTCAGAAACCGGCGACGGAGANGAAAATGCGATNACAGTTACCACAGAGACAGATACTCAGGGTATCTATGATAAGGTAAAGGATTTCCTGTCNCAGTANAACGCACTNATCAACGAGATGACATCTCTTTATAATGCAGAGTCGTCAAAAGGATATGAGCCGCTTACCGATGACGAGAAAGAGGCGATGTCTGAAAAAGAAATCGAAAAGTGGGAGGAGAAGATTAAATCATCCATGCTTCGCCGGGACGACACTCTGTACAGTGTTATGAATGTAATGACATCTGCTATGAGTAAGGGATATCAGGTGAACGGCAAGAACTATTACCTCTCGACTTTCGGGATAAAGACGCTCGGATACCTGAATGCGCCGACGAATCAGTATAATGCATACCACATTGACGGCGATGAGGATGACACGTCAACTTCCGGTAATGCAGACAAACTTATGGCAGCGATCATGGAGGACCCGGAGGCTGTTACCACTTTCATGCAGCAGCTGACGAAAGGACTGTTCGATGCGATCGGAAATAAGATGCAGACAACATCTCTGAGCAGTCCGTGGAAGGTATACAATGACAAGGAAATGGCGTCTGAGTACAGCGATTACACACAGACCATTTCAAAATGGGAGCAGAAGCTGAAAGATAAGGAAGATTACTACTATAAGAAATTTGCTGCGATGGAGACCGCGCTTGGCAAGCTCCAGAATCAGACATCTTCCTTGACGGGCTTATTTGGCTAAACAAAATTATTGCGTTATGATACCAACGGGGCTTAAGGTATTTCCTTAGGCCCCGATACAACAGGGAGGTTATTATGTTAGCAAACCAGGGATATGCAGCATACAACAATAACAAGGTCATGACCGCGTCACCGGGAGAACTGACATTAATGCTCTATGAAGGAGCAATTAAGTTTTGCAATATTGCAGTTATTGCAATTGAAGAGAGAGATATTGAGAAGGCTCACCAAAACATTGTCAAGGTAGAAAATATCATTGAGGAATTTCAGAGCACATTAAACCATAAATATCCGGTTGCAAAGGATTTCGACAAGGTTTATAAGTATTTGATGGATCGCTTGCGGGAGGCAAATTTCAGAAAAGACAAGGCAATTTTGGAAGAGGTCTTGAGGCATCTGCGTACGATGCGTGACACGTGGAAGGAAGTCATGCGTATGGCGAGACAGTAAAAGTCTGTGATCTGCCTAAAGGAGACGGAATGGAAAAGAACAATTATATTCAGATCTTAGAGCAGGATCTTAAGAAAAAAAATCAGATCCTGGATGCGATCATTCAAATCAATCAGGTGCAAAAGGACGCGTTGGAGGAGCCGAATCTGGATCCGGACGACTTTGATGAGATTGTCGAGGAAAAGGGAAAGCTGATAGAAAGTCTGGAGCATCTGGATAGAGGGTTTGAGCAGATATATGCCCGTGTGCGGGAGGAACTGATGGATAACAAAGAGGCTTATCGGGAAGAGATCAAACGGATGCAGGAGGCGATCCGCCAGATCACAGATAAGACTGCTACGATTCAAGCGGACGAACAGCGCAATAAAGCATTGATGAGTCAGAAATTTGCTTCTGTGAAGCAGCAGCTGCGCGAGATTCGGTCCAGCCAGAAGGTGGTAAACCAATATTACCAGAACATGATGAAATCCAAATTTATGACACCGCAGTTTTTGGATGACAAAAAATAAAGGCGATAGAAAAAAGAAAAAATTTCTTTTTTTTATAAAGTATCGGAAGTTTCATCCGATATATATTACAAGTAAGCAAGATATGTTACTTGGCAGCAGAAGCTGAAACGGTACGTACGGCTGGGAAGGCGGAAGCTGTGAAACAAAACACTAGCAGCAAGGAAGCTGCATTAAATTCAAGGAGGAAAAATTATGGTAGTACAGCACAATCTTACAGCAATGAACTCTAACAGAATGTTAGGCATCACAACAGATTCACAGGCAAAATCATCTGAGAAGTTAGCTTCCGGTTACAGAGTAAACCGCGCAGGCGACGACGCTGCAGGACTTTCCATTTCCGAGAAAATGAGAAGCCAGATCAGAGGTCTTAACAAGGCTTCCAGCAATGCTCAGGACGGTGTATCATTGATTCAGGTAGCTGAGGGTGCATTGAATGAGACTCATTCCATCTTACAGCGTATGAACGAGCTGGCAACACAGGCAGCAAACGACACCAACACGACCATTGATAGAAAAGCGATCCAGAACGAGATTGACCAGTTGACATCTGAGGTTGATAGAATCCGTTCTACAACACAGTTCAACACAATGAACCTGTTAGATGGTACATTCCAGAACAAGAACCTTCAGGTTGGTTCTCTCTGCGGACAGAACATCTCTATCTCTATCAAGAACATGAACGCAAGTTCACTTGGTATCAGCGGATTGACAGTATCCAGCTTCTCCGCAGCAGGAGCAGCAATGAGCGCAATCCAGAAGGCTATCCAGTCTGTATCTGATATGAGATCAACACTTGGTGCATTGCAGAACAGATTAGAGCACACGATCGCTAACCTGGATAACATTTCTGAGAATACTCAGTCAGCTGAGTCCCGTATCCGTGATACAGATATGGCAGAAGAGATGGTTGAGTACAGCAAGAACAACATCCTTGCTCAGGCAGGACAGTCCATGCTGGCACAGGCTAACCAGTCAACTCAGGGCGTATTGTCATTACTTCAGTAATTGCAATAAAAAAACGTACGAAAAAAGAACTGCCGCAAGGCAGTTCTTTTTTGCGCTTTTTTATGTATAAATTTGCGTGGAAAATATTAAAATTTTTTGTTTTTTAGTATAAAGTATCGAAAACTTCATCCGATATATATTACAAGTAAGCAAGATAAATTAAAATAATTTAAATTGCTTTGCAGCAGAAGTTGAAGCGATACGTACGGTTGCAAAGACGGAGGCTGCAGAAAAACAAAAAACAAAAAAAGAAATAGCAGCAAGGAAGCTGCAGTAAATTCAAGGAGGAAAAATTTATGGTAGTACAGCACAATCTTACAGCAATGAACTCTAACAGAATGTTAGGCATCACAACAGATTCACAGGCAAAATCATCTGAGAAGTTAGCTTCCG